>DATJNX010000037.1:0-85646 GCA_035507615.1 Streptosporangiaceae bacterium | reverse complement strand
TCCGGCGTGACCTGATCAAGCGCCACCTCTACCTCGTGCCCAACTCGATCGTCGTGTCGCGCGGCTGCCCGCACGTCTGCGACTTCTGCTACAAGGTCGCCTTCTTCAAGGAAGGAAAGCAGTTCTACACCCAGGCCGTCGGCGACGCGCTGGCGGAGATCGGCCGGCTGCCGGGCCGGCACCTGTACTTCCTGGATGACCACCTGTTCGGGAACCCGCGGTTCGCGGCGTCACTGTTCGACGGAATGGCCGGGATGGGCCGGCTCTGGCAGGCAGCGGGGACCGTCAAGTCCGTTCTGGAACAACCCCAGCTGCTGGAGAAGGCAGCGGCATCCGGCCTGCGAAGCCTGTTCGTCGGATTCGAGAGCGTCAACGCCGCCAACCTGCACGACCAGCGCAAGTACCAGAACATCGGGCGTGACTATGACGCCGCAATCCGGCGGTTGCACGGCCTCGGAGTCATGGTCAACGCCAGCTTCGTGTTCGGCATGGACGACGACAGACCCGACGTATTCGACCGGACCGTCGACTGGGCAGTCAGCCAGGGCGTCGAGACCGCTACCTTCCACATCCTGACCCCCTACCCCGACACCGCCCTGCACGCCAGGATGGAAGCCGAAGGCCGGATCCTGCACAGCGACTGGGATCTGTACGACACCCGGCACGTCGTGTACCAGCCTGCCGGCATGGACGCCGCCACGCTGGAGGCCGGCTACTGGCGCGCCTACCGGGACTTTTACCGGTGGGGATCCATCTGGGGCGGAGCCGCGACCCAAGACGGGCTGCGCGGCCGGCTACGCCACCTGGCCTACGCCGGCGGATGGAAGAAATTCGAGCCGCTCTGGGACCTCGCAATCAGATCCAGACGCGTGGTGCACGCGCTGCCGCTGCTGGAGACCGTCCTGACCGGCTTCGGCCGGCACCGGCCCTCGACCGAACCTAAACGGCCCCGGCCCGCCGGCCCGGCCAAGCCACATGCGGCCAGCAGCGGCCAGAATCTGAGGACCGCCAGCCCGCACAGCTGACCTCACCATCCGACCCCGCCACCAGCGCTATCGCCGCGGCGGCGCCAACGACAAGCTCCGGCAGCCCACCCATGGCACACGCGATGACCCGTCCGCGGTGGAGCACCGCGACCAGCCGCACGGTTGCCGCAACATAACTCAGCCCAACGAGGACTAAAAAGGGCTGGGATTTTAGCGACGTCATCCTCATCTGTAGCCGCGCTGCGTTCACTGCTGGCGTGGCCGGTACACGTCGGAGCGGTGCTCGATTGCCATGATCGTAACGGCGCGCTGGTGATCACCGATGCGGTAGATCACCCGGTAGTCACCTCGCCGGGCGCTGTGCAGTCCGGCGAGGCCGAGCTTGAGCGGCTTGCCAGCTCGGAGGGGATTCTCGCTAAGTGAGCCGTAAATGAACTCCACCGCAGCTGTCGCTATCTTTTCTGGCAGCCGCGCCAACGTCCGGCGCGATGTAGGAGTCCAGGCAACAGCGAAGTCTGCGTTAGTCACTGGCCGGAAATGAGCCGCTGTGCTTCGTCCTTACTGAGAACTTCCGCGCTGCCCGAGGCCACCTCGGCCAGGCTCGACCGGATGTCGGTCAGCAGCTCGGCGCTGTCCATCACGTCGAGCGTCTCCTCGAGTGACTCGAGATCCTCAACACTCATCACCACTGCAGCGGGATGTCCGTGCTTGGTGATCACTACCCGGCCATGCTCTCGCTCTAGGCGGTCGACGACCTCGGACAGCCGGTTCTTGACGTCCGCGAGCGACATCTGCTCCGACACTGACATAGCCATAAGTATAGCTACTATCGTCTCACCCGGCCACAGGCAGCGAGCGCACTCATCAGCATGCCCGAGTCGCGCGTTGGAGCGATGAGTCGATCCGGCTACTCCCCTGGTTAGCTCCCGCTGAGTCCAGTTCGATCCCGCTGTTAGGCACGGCCGGCCGGTCCCCTGGGACGAACCTACGCACCGAATGGCCGACTCGCCGCGGCGCTGACCGCACACGCCCTGGCCGGAACCGGGCGGCTAAAGGCTGTTGGCCTTACCGAAGTCAGGCGCGAACGCTCGGTCATGGCCGAATAGCGGACGTCGCCGAAGCTTTGCTGGCCGTGATGCCCTCATCGCAGCGCGACGGCAAGGTCGAAGTCCGGGCCGAGGGAGGCTGAGGGGTCGCCGGTCCCGGGGATCAGGATCATCCGGGTGCCGCCGTTCGGCTTGCGGTGCTGCTCGAGGAGCCAGCCGTACAAGGCTTCCCCGATCACCTGCCACTCCGCGCCGGACGGGTGCTGCTGCCCCAGGTGGATGAATGCTTCCTGGTGCGCGGGCTCGGTGCGCAGGGTCAGGTCAGGGAACCTGGCCGCGATCGCGGCAGCCTGGTCGGCGGGCACGGGCCAGCACCACTCGACCGGGCCATCGCTGTCCTCGGTTACTTCTCCGTGGTAGATCATGAAGGGCGCCCCGGCGATGCCCTCAGGGCTGGGCACCGACCCGCCGCGCATCCGTTCAATGAAGAACTTTCTGCCCACCGGAATCTGCTCATCGGCTTGCACGTACCGAAGCAGGGTGAGCAGGCTGCGGGCGGGGATATCGCGGACGGCAATCTCGTACATCACAGGCCTCTTTCCGTTCAGGCGGTCGACGAGGTAGCCGGCCAGCGCCCGGCGGTCAGCGTGCCCGGACTCCGCCCCGGTCCAGTAGGCGCCGACCTCCCTGGCGGCTGCCTGCGCATCCAGGCTCAGGATCACCTTGATCTGCGCGAGCGGGACGCCTATCTGGCGCAGCGCCGCCACCAGGCGAGCCTGGTCCAGCTGCGCGGAGGCATACCAGCGGTAGCCGGAGTCCAGGTCGACACGGGCGGGCGGCAGCAGCCCCAGCTCGTCATAGAGGCGCAGCGCCTTCGGCGACAGCCGCGACAGCCGGGCGAACTCGCCGATGCCCATCAGATCCATGGACAGCTCCCTCGATCCGGGCGGGTGCCCGGCCGTCACAACTGTGCGGCTTCCCCCAGGGTCAAGGTCAACTCTCGCCGACGCTGAGCCGGCACAGTTGCCCAGTCAAGCTGCCCGTTGAGTCGCAAGAGCAGCGCTGGCCAGCCGTTTAGCTGCGCCGGCTGCACGGACGCCCCACGTTGGCGGAGGCCGGCGACCAAAATCCGTGCCAGTTTCTCGGCTCCCACGACGGGATGCTGCAGAACCTTCGCGACTTTGCCACCGTCGCTGAGAGCGACGACGTCGGGCGCGAGGACGTCGAGCAGGCGCTGGAGGTCACCCAGCTCGATGGCGCGTACAAAAGCCTCGAGCGCTGCGCGGGTCTCAACCGGGGAGACGACGACACGTGGGCGGCGTCTCGAGCACCAGCAGCATCGCCATCGACAGACTCTCTGCCAGCTCGATGTCCCCGGCCACGTCGGGCCCGGTAAGCAACGGCTCGGGCAGCCACGGGCCGCGCATCTCGTAGGCGACGGTGAAGAGGAGGCTGCGGTGGGCGACGAACGGCTCGCCGCTCATGCCGGCCGGGCTACATCGGGCGGGGAGCGGCAAGGGCCGCAGACCGCAGCTCGCAGAGAACTCTTGCGAGCGGATACCCAGCTACGAGTCCTTCCGGACACACCTGCTGCCGGTCCAGCTCCGCGAGGTCTTCATGTCCGCGACGATTGACGTTGCCAGAGGGACGTCAAGCCGCCGCAGCCGGGGAGCGGTTAGCTTTCGGCGGCGGCTGCGGAACGGGTGAATGGCAGCTGGATCTCCAATACTTGCGGGCCGGGATCGGTGAGGTCGTCTTTGTCGTGCAGCCACACTTCACGGCCCGGGCCGTCCACGGGGCGGTAGCCGTGCTCCTCGATCCACCGCACCAGATCCTGGTAGACCATCGGGAAGATGCTCGCTGCCGGGCCGCTGCGCACGGCGACAGCGGCCTCGATTTCCGGCAGGACCCGGTAGCCGGCCGGCGCGGGAAGGTCGGCCGGCGGTTCGGTCACCGGCAGGCCCAGGAATACAGTCACGTCCGCGCCGTGCTCGCGTTCGTAAAAGATGACGCGCGGCCCGGCTTCCTTGACCCGGTCCTGCATCCCGAGCTGGTCGAACTGCGTGACCAGCTGGTTGACCACCGGAACGATATTCCCCGCCCCGAATCCGGGTGCCCGCCCGGCGATCACCACCACGCCCGTAGCGGGGATCGTCTTGGCCACAATGTCATCTGCTGGCATGCCATCCTCCCTGGCGATAGAGCGGAGCCGCGCCTCGACTCCGAGCAACTGGTTCCTGTGCTGGTCGAGCTCATGCTCAAGCTGGGCACGCCGCAGCAGGAGCATGCCCCGAAGCTCGCCGAGCGTGACCCCGTCCAGCAGCCGCCGGACCTGGGCGAGCGAAAGCCCCAGTTCCTTCAGCGCCACGATCCGGTTGATCTGCCCCAGCTGTGCTGCCGAGTACCCGCGATACCCCGTGTCCGGGTCGA
The DNA here is from genome assembly GCA_035507615.1 of Streptosporangiaceae bacterium. Lineage (GTDB taxonomy): Bacteria > Actinomycetota > Actinomycetes > Streptosporangiales > Streptosporangiaceae > JAJYUU01. The sequence continues at coordinate 81,184 of DATJNX010000037.1, read as the reverse complement.
CCGTCGCGGGCGGCAGCAACCCGATCTCGTCGTAATGCCGCAAGGTGCGAACCGACACTCCACCGAGCCGGGCGAACTCGCCGATGCTGACCATGGCACGAGCATGCACCCCTCACGCTGCGAGAGAGTCAAGACCCTTGCGCGCGTGAACCCAAACCCGGAGCTTCCTCAGGGCAGCGGACTTCATCAGGGCAGCGGACAGCGAGCGCGCCATTCGCCGACGGAGCCAACCAACTGTCGCGTCGGATGGCCGGTCAGCAGTGCACTGAGCACGCTGCGTTGTAGTGCTTGAGGGTCAGCTTCCCGTGCGAATACGCCCACGAGCACGTGCAGAGGTTCGGCACGTGGTCGGAAGTGATGACCTCGGCAGGGACGCCGCTGCGGCGCTCTGCACGACCGGGCTGATACGGCAGGGGCTGCCCGATGACAGTAAGGGCCGGGCCTTCGGTTCTGACTTCCTGAACAGCGCCGTCGGCTCGTGCCAGCCACTCCCTGGGCCGGGCATCTGGTGAGAAACCGGCCGCCGAGCGCCGTCTCAGCCGCACCTTAGCTCCGGGGAGCTTGTCACTGGCCCGGACGTCCATGTCCTTCATCGTATTCGCTAGCCGCAGCCGGTGACCTGCACGTCGAAGGCGGAAAGCTCGCCGCCCGCACAGTGCGACAGAAGGAGTGCCGGGGGAAAGCTCTGCGGCGCGAGGCCAGGGAGTAGCGCTCGGCCGCCTAGCCGTAATGGTTTGCCGCAATCGGTTGACGGGCCGAATGGTGGCTGTTGTACTGCTCTCCTCTTATCAGCCTGCTGAGGGGTTCTCGTGCGCTCATTCTTGCGGTCCGCTGAGCTACTCATCGGGGTCACCGTGGCCGCCGCGGCGCTAGTGGCAGGCTGCTCCGGCAGCACGCCGGTCGCCGGGCCCACGGTGACCGTCACCGCGACTTCGAGCGCGTCAGCAAGCGCGAGTCCCACCAGCGCGCCGGCAACGACGACGCCAGCCGGGCCCGGTCCCTGTCAGTCCAGCAATCTCAAGGTGACCCTGGGGTCAGGCAATGGCGCGGCGGGCTCGACGTTGTACGAGATCCTGTTCACCAATCACTCCGGTGTCACGTGCACCCTGTACGGGTATCCCGGCGTTTCCTTCACCGGCGAGACCTATGCCGTCCAAGTCGGCCCGGCAGCGACGCGGAATCACGACATCCAGCCGAGCTTGGTGACGCTCGCGCCGGGTGCAGTCGCCAGCGCCCAGATCAGCGTCGTGGACGCGCAGAACTATCCGGCCGGCCAGTGCGGCCTGACGACCGCCAGCGGAATCCTGGTATACCCGCCGAACCTGACAACCTCAGTCGGCCTGCCATTCAACGGGTACACCTGCGTGCACGCCAGAGATCACGTGCTGTCCGTTGACCCTGTGGTCGCCGGATCAGGCTCTGGCTGAGCTGGTGCGGCCATTTTTTTGGCTGGCCGCAGCAACCTTTCGCGACGGCCAGCCGGTCCTCAGGGCAGGATCGGCTCATGGCCACCCGGTCCGGGCTGGAGCGAATGTGTTCGAGGAATTCGTCGCCGGGCGCGGCCAGGCGCTGCAGCGCTTCGGTTACGCGCTGACCGGAGACTGGGCGCTGGCCGAGGATCTGCTGCAGACCGCGCTGGCCAGGGCGTATTCGCGCTGGTCAAGAGTTCAGCGGGACGATCCTGAGGCTTACGTTCGCAAGATCATGCTGAATACCTGGTCGTCGTGGTGGCGTCGGCGGTGGCGCGGTGAGCTCCCCACCGAGCAGGTGCCCGAGGTGGCAGGCCCGGACAGCTTCGCGGCGGTCGATAGCAGGGAAGCCTTGCGTTCGGCGCTTGGGCAACTGCCGCCGCGGCAGCGGGCTGTCGTCGTGCTCCGTTACCACCAGGATCTGTCTGAGGCGCAGGTAGCCGACCTGCTCGGCGTCTCAGTGGGCACCGTGAAGAGTCAGGCGGCCAGGGCACTTGCGACACTCCGGGCGCAGGCGGCGCTCGCGTCCTACCGTACGGACAATCCGGCCGCCAGCAGTCACGTCGCAGCGGGGGGCGAGTGAGATGGCCAACGTCGACGAAGAGCTGACGATCCGCAGGATGCTCGCAGACCTGATGGCAGATCAGCCGCCTGAGCCGCCAAGCCGGTACGCCGCGGTACGCCGCCAGGCGACCGTGCACCGGCGCCGCCAGTTGGCTGGCGTCGTGGCGGCGGTGGTGATCCTGGCGTTGGCTGCCATCGCGATCCCGCTTGGCCTGGTGCACTTCGGCCCGACGCCGCCGGGCGCGCCATCCCGGCACTACCGCATCTCGCAGCAGCGGCCAGCGCATGACGCGAAGAGCGGCCTCATCGCGACGGGCATCGCCGCAGGTCAGCGGTGGAAGCTGTCCGTCCGGCACACTGCGGGCAAGATTTGCGAGGTCGAGCAGTTCCCGCCTGGTGCCGGCACCGCCAGCAGCTGCGCGGGCGGCTCGCCTGCCGCCGCGAGCCGGTCAGGTGACCCGGTGACCCTTGCCGGCGCCGACGGATCGCGCTGGCAGCTTGACTACGGCACCGTTCGCAGCGATGTGACCTACCTGACGGTCAGCTACAACAACGGCCAGGTGATACCGGTGTACCCGGTCGCGGTGTTCTCCGCCAGGTACGCGCGGTACTTCGCGTTCGCGGCGCCGTATAGCGCGGCGATTACCCAGATCACCGTCTTTACCGGCGGGCTAGGGTCCGGATCACGCGTGCTGGCCTATACGGTCCCGTTCACCGGCGGCGGCAGCATCGAGATGGTGCGGTGGCTAGAGCCAGGCCAGCCGGCAGAGCCCCGGCCTGAACGAGCCATTGTCGGCTCCGGCCGCGTGAACGGCAACGCCTGGCACGGTCTCGTGAACGTAGGCCCGTGGGGCACCTGCTTTGCCGGTGTCGGGAATGCCGTCGAATGCTCGCCGCGGACCGCCTGGCCAGAGCACCAGACTTCCAGCGTCGACCAGCTCTCTAGCTCAGGCTCAGGTTTTGGCTTCAGCGTCGTGTTCGGCGAGACGAGCCGCGCTGTCTCCTACCTGATCTTGACCACGACTACTGGTCGCACCGCCAAGGTATTCGTCGTCTCCGTGGCCGACCGGAAGTTCTTCGCCTACGCAACCGCAACCCGGGACCCGGTGGTCCAGTGGAGCGCTTATAACGCCGACGGCCAGCAAGTTGGCTCCGGGCGGCCGATGCAATAAGCGGGGATTGACTCAGGTCGCTGATAACCAGTTCGTGACCGATGTTGAGGTCCGCTAGTATCCCGGCTCGTGATGAGAGCCGAGTTCACCGTCAGCGTGCCAGGCGGTGTCATCGCCGGCGTCCGATCCGGCCTGGGTAACCCGGTGCTGGTCTTGCACGGCGGACCGGGCGTGAGCGACTACACCGGCTTGCTTGCCGGCGAGCTGGCGGGCTGGACCGCGTTCCGGTACACCCAGCGCGGCGTCGCACCATCTACCGCTAGTGGTCCCTTCACCATCGACCGGCACGTCGCCGATGCCATCGCGGTCCTTGACCAGCACGATCTCGGTTCCGCCGCCGTGCTGGGCCACAGCTGGGGCGGCTACCTGGCCATGCACCTGGCCGCCGCGGCCCCGGAACGGGTCGCCGGGCTCGTGCTTGTGGATTCGCTGGGCGGAACTGGTGACGGCGGATTCGCCGCTTTCGCCGCGGAGATAGACGCCCGGGTTGGCCCGGAGGTCCTCGCTGAAGTGGCGGCGCTGGACGAACTGGCCGAGGCCAGCCCGGGGACGCCCGAGGCGGACGCCGCCGGCGCCAAGTCATTTGACCTCATGTGGCCGGGATACTTCGCCGATCCGCCATCGGCTCCGCCGGCACCGGCCAACATGCGAGTGAGTCCCGAGTGCTATACCGGCACGTTCGAATCGATCCAGGCGGCGCAAGCGGACGACCGGCTGGCGAATCAGCTCGCCGGATACCGCGGGCCGGTCGAAATAGTGGCAGGCGAGGCGAGCCCGTTCCCGATCGAAACGGCTACGTCCACCGCCAGGCTGTTCAGTGACGCGCGCGTCAGCGTGGTGCCCGGCGCCGGCCATCTCCCCTGGCACGAGGGACCCGGCTGCGTGACCGCTGCGTTGCGACGGCTCGCTGACCGCATGACGGCCGCCGGCTAGGCGCTTTCCGTCGCGGTTCGGACTAGCGCTGTCCAGAAGCTGCCCCGTCGTTCGTCGTAATCACAGATCCGTCGCTACTTTGGCGAGTGCGGCAGCGGCGGCGCGACCAAGGAGGCAGCTATGAACGACCAGCCGGAGAACACTGATGCACCGCTGGCCACGGCGGATGTGCCGATGCCGGCGGTGACTGACCGGGCGACCTGGCAGAGTCTGCTCGACGTGATCGTGGTCAGGGAGAAGGCACACACCCGCGAAGGTGACGCCATCGCCGCGGCCCGGCGGCGGCTGCCGATGGTCGAGGTGGACGCATCGACGCAGGTGACCGGGGAGCATGGCCGGGTCCCGCTGATCGACGTGTTCGAGGGCCGGCGGCAGCTTGTCGTCTACTACCACATGTGGCACGACGGGAAGCCCGCCCCGGACCAGTGCGAGGGCTGCACGTTTTTCAACGGGCAGGTCAGCGAGCTGTCCTACCTGCACGCGCGGGACGTCACCTACGCGACGTTCAGTCAGGGATCGTACGAGGAGGCTGCGGCCTACCGCCGCTTCATGGGCTACAAGATGCCGTGGTACTCGGCCCGGCAGTCGGCCGATGCGTTGCTGGCCGGACGCTGGTTCGGCATGCTGGTGAGCTACCTGCGCGACGGTGACCGGGTATTCGAGACCTACTGGACTACCGGGCGCGGGCCCGAAGTCATGGCTCCGGCTTATGGCCTGCTCGACATAACGGTCTACGGGCGGCAGGAACCGCATGAAGACTCTCCGGCGGGCTGGCCGCAGTACTGGCCGAACAACGGCGCGCAGTTCCGCACCGGCAGCCGCCCGAGCGCCCAGTGGGAGCGGCTCGCCGACGGGCGGTCCGACGACCTGACCGCGGCGCCGTCGCGCTGATGCACGGATGCGCATCAGGCCGACGTGTGCACGCCCTGCGGATTGCGCGGGCCAGCGCCGATCGGGCTGATCCACAATGCCGTGCCCACGGCTGCACTGATGGCGAGCGTGATGAGCAGATCTGCCGCCCAGGTGTGGGACCCGTGCAGCGCGAAGACCACATCTGATCCGCCCGGGTACCGGACCGGGATGGTCGACCCCGGGCCATCACCAGCCGGCAGGCTGCCACCGTATGCCAGCCCGCTGACCGCGGTTCCGCCCCCGGCCCGGAACGTACCAACCCACTGGCAGCCGGTCTTCGACGAGCAGACCTGGTTGCTGACGGTGAAGCTCCCGGTCACGCCCTCTCCGCGGGCAGCGTTGATCGCCGGTATGAGCCCGAACGACACCGCTGTGATCGCCAGCGTGGCGATGGCACCAGTCACCGCGACGCTTAGGTGCGCAAGTCGACGACGACGCCGGGCCGCTGCATCCTGCCAGGCCCGCAGCACCGCCCGAAGCGCCCGCAGCTGCTGGTGAGAGAGGCCGCCTGCATCGAGTCGGGCGCGCGCGTCCAGCGCCTGCCGGCGGCTCACCTGAGCTGACCTGGCGGGCGTAGCGGAGCGCTGATCGCGCGATGCCTTCGGCAACGTCCCTGTCCCTCTTCGCACATGCTAGGCCGGGCACTGCCTGGCAGCTAACGCATTTCTCGTGCCGTAATGGAACGGGACGGCACGTCATGGACCGCCACAGGGATGTAGGCCTATCCGGCGTTCCGGAGCTCAAGGGAGAAGTTCATGGCACTCCGCGACAGCATGCGCAACTCAGCCGCCCAGTACCTGCAGCCCGGCGAAGAAGTGCAGGCGGTGATCGGCGCCCAGACGGCAAGCCAGTGGGTCGCTGCGCTCACTGGCGCGTTCGTCTTCCTCGGCCTGAACCGGTACCGGATCCTGGCGGTCACGCCCGCTCGGATCGTGGTGCTGGATGCGGGCAAGACGAGCATGAAAACGGCCCGCGGCGTCGTTATGGAACTGCCGCGCGCGACCCGGCTCGGGCCATGCAGCGGTGTCTGGCACCGGATTCCGGCGGGCGGGGAGACGCTCCGCGTGCACCGCCGCTTCTTCAAGGACATCGACGCCGCGGACGCTGTAACCGCCGCCGCCGCCTGATTCGCGTGCTCACCGCCGCCCGGGTCCGGGCGGCCGGCTCTGACAGGAGACATCTCAATGAACAGGACACAACCAGCAGCCGATCGTGCGTTGCGGCCGGCTGCCCGGACCGCACGCACCGCACGGCGGATCGCTGCCCTCGGCCTGGCCGCGGGAGCCATGCTCGCTGCTGCCGGGATTGCCCCGGCGTTAGCGGGCACTGCCCCATCCATGACCGTGGACGGAAGCGACGTCAACATCGCCGTTCAGGGTCCTGGCAACAGCCTGAAGTTCTACTGGGCCGTCAACGGCACCGCCACCTGGCACGCCGAAACCATCGCAGGCCGGAATACCACTTACTCCGCGCCCTCCATGAACGTGGACGGCAACGACGTCAACATCGCTACCGTCGGCCCCCACCACGAGCTCCGCTTCTACTGGGCCGTCAACGGCACCGCCACCTGGCACGCCGAAACCGTGGCCGGCCGGAACACCACTTACTCCGCGCCCTCCATGGACGTAGACGGCAACTCGGTCAACATCACCGCCGCCGGCCCGCACCACAAGCTCCGCTTCTACTGGGCCGTCAACGGCACCGCCACCTGGCACGCCGAAACCGTGGCCGGCAACGGCTCCGCGTACTCCGCGCCCTCCATGGACGTAGACGGCAACTCGGTCAACATCACCGCCGCCGGCCCGGACCACAAGCTCCGCTTCTACTGGGCCGTCAACGGCACCGCCACCTGGCATCCAGAGACCGTGGCCGGCAACGGCTCCGCGTACTCCGCGCCTTCCATGAACGTGGACGGCAACGACGTCAACATCGCCGTCGCCGGGCCACGGAGCAAGCTGCGCTTCTACTGGGCCGTCAACGGCACCGCGACCTGGCATCCGGAAACCATCGCCGGCGGGGGAAGCACATTCTCCGCTCCGTCGATGATCGTCAACGACAATTCGGTGAACATCAGCACGGTCGGCGCCCAGAACCGGCTCAAGTTCTACTGGGCCGTCAACGGAACGCCGACGTGGCACGCGGAGACAGTCGCCGGCAAGGGCTCCGTACGGTAAGGAAACGGGCACGTACGGGCCGGCGGTCAGTTCGACCGCCGGCCCGCTTGCCGTTGTCGCAAAGTGGTCGCGGGCCGCAGACGAGCCGGATGCTGACGCGGACAGGTTTCGCGCCGAGCGGGTAGTTAGCTACCGGGCGGCTGCCGCACCGAAGGTCCGATCGCGGAGCTTGCTGTGCCCGTTCCAGGCGCGGCCGATTCAGGCGGATCCGCTGGTAGCCTCGCAGGTCAACACTCGCGAGCAGAATCTTTGGAAATGAGACGAATCTCACGGGAATACGCTGTTCTCCGGATTGTGCCCGTGTTGGCCTGCCTGGCTGCGCTTTTCCTGGCGGGCTGCTCCGGCACGACTGTCGCGGCGGGCGCTAAGCATTCCGTTCGCCCCGGCCACGGTTCCGCAACGCAGCCGGCTGCCGGGCAATCCGCGGCGAAGCAACCCGGCGCCGCCCTGTCGCCGGCAGCGCGGTGCAAAGCCCGCTATCTCCGCAGGAGCCTGCACCTAGCCGACGTCACCGTCGATTCTGCCGTCATGAACACCGCTGGCAGCGTCACGCCGACGCTCCCTCAGCCGCTGACCGGGCCGCTGACCGGCCTGCCCGCCTTCTGCGACGTCACCATTACCCGCGCCGACCAGGCAGGGAATCCCATCCAGGTTGACATCTGGCTTCCCGCGACCTGGAACGGGCGCTTCCAGGGCGTCGGAGGGTCGATCTACTCCTGCGGTCCCTACGACTACGAAATGGCGCCCGCCATCCAGGAGGGATACGCGGCGGCCTCGACCGACTGCGGGGTCCCCCTCGGTGATCGGGAGACCGCACCCTGGGCGCTGAAGGACGGGCGGCTCGACAAGCCGCTGATCGACGACTTCGCCTACGCGGGCATCCACGACATGACCGTGGTCGGCAAGGCGGTCACCAGCGCTTACTACCCGTCGCCGCTGCGTTACTCGTACTTCAACGGCTGTTCGACAGGCGGGCGCGAGGGGCTGGTGGAGGCTCAGCGATACCCGGCGGACTACAACGGCATCGTGGCAGGCGCGCCGGCGATCAACTGGACGCAGTTCATCCCTGCCGAGATCTGGCCCCAGCTGGTGATGAAGGAGACCGGGGACTTCCTGCCAAGCTGCAAAGAAGCAGCATTTACCGACGCTGTTGTAAAGGCCTGCGGCGACGCCGGCGGAATCATCACAAATCCGTCAGCATGCAACTGGAACGCAGACAGCCTGGTCGGCGAAGTCACGCCGTGCGGTGTCATCACGCAGCAGGACGCCACCGTGATGAACACCATCTGGCAGGGGCCGGTGAACTCAGACGGCAAGCCGCTCTGGTACGGACTCGAACGCGGCGCCAGCCTGGACGGGCTCGCGGCCACGACGACGATCAATGGGGTCACAACAGGCCAGCCGTTCCCGATCACGGTCAGCTGGCTGGGCACGTGGTTGCAGCAGAATCCGTCGTGGAACTGGCAGACGCTGACCTACGCGCAGTTCGACCAGCTCTTCGAGCGCTCGATCAAGGAGTTCTCGGGCCTCTTCGCGGCCAACGACGCGGACCTGTCCGCCTTCAAGAAGGACGGCGGGAAGATCATCATCTGGCACGGCCTGGCTGACCAGCTCATCTTCCCGCAAGGCACGATCAGGTACTACCAGCAGGTGCAGCGGAAGATGGGCGGCGCTGCCGCCACTGACTCCTTCGCGAGACTGTTTCTCGCCCCTGGCGCCCAGCACTGCGCCAGTGCCGCCGGGTCGGCCCCGGCCGGCCCGGCACAGCCGATGTCCGCGCTGGTCAAGTGGGTGGAGAAAGGCGAAGCGCCGAACGCTATTCCCGGCGCGGTCACCGACCCGGTCACAGGCGCAGCGACCGCATCGCGCCCGCTATGCCGCTACCCCCTGGTCGCTCGCTACACCGGTCATGGAAGCACAACCGCGGCGAGCAGCTACGTGTGTAAGTCCGCCGGAGCAGATTAGTCGGCGCTCTCCGGCAGTACCTGGCCGCCGTCCACGATCAGCGTCTGCCCGGTGATGTACCGCGCCTCCCTTGAGGCGAGGAAGCGCACCGCCCAGCCAACGTCCTCAGGGTCAGCGAACCGGCCGAGCGGAATGGCGGCGAGCATCCGGCGGGTGTGCTCGGGGCCAAGCCCGGCGAATCCGGGCGTCTGGACGTTGCCGGGGAGGATGGCATTAATGGTGATGCCGGCACTCGCGACTTCCAGCGCGGCCGAGCGCATCAGGCCGAGCATGGCCGCCTTGGTCGCACCATAATGCGCGTAGCCGGGCTGTCCGACGACCGAGCCGGTAATCGACGAGGTGAGCACGATCCGCCCGTAACCCTGCTTGGTCATCGACGGCAGGCACGCCTGGATCGCCAGCAAAGCGCCGCGGACGTTCACCGCCATGATCTGGTCAAGGTCGGCGACCTGAAGATCGGCGAGCGGGATGTGCGGAAAGATCCCCGCGTTCGCCGCCAGGATGTCGATCCGCCCGAAGCGACTCAGCGTCTCGGCCGCCATCCGATCCGTCTCCGCCCTGGCGGTAACGTCGACCCCGATGCCGAGCGCGTGCTCGCCGGTCCCGGATAGCTGGGCCGCCGCTGTCTGGGCGCCTCGCTCGTCCAGGTCAGCCACAACTACATCCGCGCCTTCGCCGCGCAGCACGGTGGCGATGCCGAGCCCGATGCCGCGCGCTGCGCCGGTCACGATCGCGACCTGCCCCTGCAAGCTTTCCATGCCGCATCGCTCCTCACCTAGCCGGACAGACGCACTGCGCGAACAGCTCGCCCGGCGATCCGTGCGCACCGCCGCCAGCGGGCCCGCCGCCATTATGCGGACGGCGGCGCCCCGTCGCCACCGCATTGGCCGGCCACCGCTGCGGCAAAGGCCGCACCCCCAAGCCGACCTGCTCATTTACCGGCATTCGCTTAAGTCCTTAAAGGACCACCGGTTTACCGTCACACTATCGCGGGAATGACCGTGCACCGCGAAACAAATCCTCATGGCGGCTGTATTCGCGGGCTGATACGAGCTCCCCGGATCGGGCGGACGTCACTAGTCACAGCCGGTCGAGTTATTAGATAAGGGACTTCTGCGCGATGAATCAGGAGATAGCATCTCGGCTCGAGGCAGACCTCTTTCTGCTCCACGCTCCCAGCGTCTTCGACTTCCGCGAGCGTGACGACATGCTGTTCGCTTACCTCAGCGACAGCGACAGCGTTAATGTCACCTCAATCTACGAGATGTATCCGATCGGGTGGTTCTCGATCAAGCAGTACCTGGCCGACCGCGGACTCGACACGAAAATCGTGAACGTCGCTTCGCTGATGCTGCAGTATCCCGAGCTAGACATCAGAAAGCTGCTGGGCCGCCTCGAGGCACCGATCTTCGGTTTCGACCTGCACTGGATGACGCAATGCTACGGCGCGATTGAACTCGCGGCCCTCCTGAAGAAGGTGCACCCGGATGCCCTGACTATCTTCGGCGGCATCTCTGCGACGTATTTCGCCAAGCAGCTCATCGAGTACCCGAGCGTCGACGTGGTGGTCCAGGGATATGACACCCTCGAGCCTGTCGCCGAGCTGGTCGGCCGGGTACGGCGAGGCAGCCGGGACTTTCGCTCCATCCCGAACCTGCTCTACAAGCCCGGCGGCGAGATCGAGACCACGGGCTTTACGCACAAGCCCGCCAGCCGCTACAACGATGTGCCTAACGACTGGTCGTATTACCGCGACTCGCCCGACCCCGGGCCATCGGTATCCAAGCTGATCATGACATTGCCGAACACCGGGTGTGTGCACGACTGCGGGTGGTGCGGCGGGTCGAAGTTCGCCTACCGCAACATCATGGAAGTGCAAAAGACCCTTGTCCAGAAGGATCACGAGCACATCATCCAAGAGCTGCGCACTATGAAGGAGACAGCGAAGCGCACCTCGATTTACGCACTTCAGTGTTATTCAGAAAATAAGGTGCGGATGCACCAGTATCTCGATGCAGTGAAAGAAGTAGGCTACAACAGCGTCTCTTTCGAGCAGTTCATGCTGACTCCGCCTGACACACTGCAAAAGATGGGTGAGTCGACAAACGCCTACATTATGCTGTCACCGGAGTCCCACGACCCGAAGATAAGCAAGGCAGCCGGTCGCGGTACCTACACCATGGATCAGATGGAGGCCTGGATTCCCCGCGCCCTGGACGCCGGCGTGAAGGGCATCATGATCTGGTTCTTCATCGGCATGCCGTACCAGGACCGTCAGTCAGTGATGGATACCGTCGCTTACTCCGAGCGCCTTATCCGTAAATTTGGCGGCTGGCAGGCACTTCCGCTGATCTGCCCGATGGTGCCGTTCCTTGACCCTGGCTGCCGGTTCTTCGAAGAAGCGGACCAGCATGGCTACCGGATCTACCACCGCACGCTCGAAGAACACCGCCAGGCCATGATCACGCCACTGTGGTACCGGCGGCTGAACTACGAGACACGCTGGCTCGACAGGCGTCAGCTCCAGGACGTTTCGTACGAGGCCATCCGTCGCCTAGTCGAGATCAAGGGCGAGTACGGGGTGCTGCCCGGCCGGTTCTGTCAGGCCGTTATCGACACGATCGCCGAGACTCAGCAACTGCTGGGCGAAATGGAGCGAGCGCTGCTGCTCGACGGACGCTTCCCTACCGACTTGCGGAACGAGATCCGTTCGTACAACCGCAAGATCCTGGCTTACTCGAGCGACCAGATCGTCCCGGTGCACCGGCCGTTCGGCGGCCGGTGGTTCGACGACTTCACTGTCCCGCGAGAGATGATCGAGGACATCCTTCATGTGCGGCCAGTTGTCCAGTGTGCTGATGCCGTGGTCTGACCTGGTGCTACCGGCCGACCCCCCGGATCCGCAGCGGAAGCGCGCGCGGGCCGCGGACCTGGCCGGTCGACCAGCTCACCGCCGACGGATCGGCTAGCTCAAAGCGCGGGATCCGCTGAAGCCAGGCCTCGAGTGCCACCTGCATCTCCATCCGGGCCAGATGCGACCCGAGGCAATGGTGGACGCCGAGCCCGAAGGCGGCATGCCGGTTTACCTCGCGGTCGATGATCACTTCACCGGCATGGTCGAACTGAACGGGGTCGCGGTTCGCGGCGGGAAACGACAGCAGGACCCAGTCATCGGCCCTCATGTCCACGCCGCGGAAGTGCAAGTCCTGCTTGACCAGCCGGGCCATGGTCACCGGAGCGTAGGCGCGCAGGAACTCCTCAATCGCGGCCGGCAGGAGCTCCGGCTCTGCAGCCAGCCGGTCACGATCCGCCGGGTGCTGAGCAAGGTGCCAAAGCGACGCGCCGATCGCGCTCCATGTCGTGTCAATGCCGGCGATGAGCAGCAGCGTCATCGTGCCGACGACGTGAGACACGTCTAGTTTTCGCCCGTTCAGCTCCGCATTGATCAGGAATGTGGTCAGGTCGTCTCGCGGGTTCTCCAGGTGGTCGTGAACCTGGGCCAGCAAGTAATAGAACAATGCCGACTTCCGCGTGACACGCTGCTCCGGCGGCAGGTTGACGCCCTCGAGGGTGTTCTTCGCGAACTCACGGAACTGCGGCCCGTCCTCCGCGGGAAAGCCGAGCATGTCAGCGATGACACGGACCGGGATGTGCTGCGCATAGTCGGCAGCGGCATCCACGATGTCTTGCCCCTCGAGGTCGTCGATGAGCGAGTGGCAGAGCGCCCTGGTCGCCGGTTCTTGCTTGCTTACTGCCGTCTTCGTGAACGCCGGCAGCAACAGCTTGCGAGCGGTGCGGTGAAACGGCGGGTCGGAAGTGATCGGCGGCGAACCGCCGATTGGCGCCAGTTCCTTCGGCGGGCGAAAGTTGCCCATGATGATCGACCGTGATGAAAAATGCTCAGTGTCATAGGCGATCGCGGCCACGTCGTCGTAGCGCGTCGCCAGCCACCCGCCGCCGAACCGGTCGGTGTGCGCGATCGGGCAGCGCTGCCGCAGATCATCCTGGATCGGGTAAGGGTCCGCGGCCCACTCCGGTTCCATGTGCGAGAAGTCGCTCGCCCAGTCGGTGACCGGACCCATGACGATCTCGCTGCTGATGCCAGGGGACTCACCGTTGCGCTTCTCCCACTGGTGCTCGGCGAAGCGGTTATCGGCGGTCACGTCACATCCCTTCGATGAGCCTGATCGCCTGCTCCGGGCAATTGAGTGATGCACGCCGGGCATCCTCGTGCTTCTCCGGCGGCACGACGCCGTCGCCTAGCACCTTCCCGAAACCCTCGTCGTCATCGCCAAACAAGCCGGGAGCCAGGTCGTAGCAGCGCCCGTGCCCTTGGCAGAGGCCGACATCGATGTGCAGTTTCACCGGGACATTCCTCTCTCTGCTGCGATAGCAGCGGACCGAGACAACGTATGAAACCACATCTCTAAGCCACCAGGCCCGCGGTTGGGTGGTTCATTACGGGTATTTTCTTAGTTCATTAATACCCGCGCTGTTTACCGGTGGACGGCGCGGGAATGGCCCATCCGCCGAAACATTGTTGCTGAGATTTACATTCGTCCCGGAGAGGAGTTCCCATCGATGGGACTGACAATCCCAGTTGCCGAGACACGCCACACCACCGGATACCGCACGGTCCCCTCGCCGTTCTCGATGGATGACATGACGTTCCGCATCCTGGGACATCAGCTTGTCGACACACTTGCCTCCTACCTGGACAAACTTCCGCAGGAACCGGTGTACCAGCCTTTTCCCGAAGAAGTGCGGCGGGAACTGGAGGAAATGAGATTTCCGGCCGCAGGACTAGCTCCCGAAGATGTCATCGAAGGCTTTCTGCAGTTCGTGCTGCCATATGGCCGCGGCCAGAATCATCCCTGTTTCGCGGCGTTTGTTGATCCGGCTGCATCCAAGCTGAGCATGCTCGCGGCATTTGCCGCAGCCGTGACCAACACGAGCGGGGCTGGTGGCAATTACGCGGCTATATACGTTGAGCGCGCGGTCATCCGCTGGCTTGCCGAGATCGTCGGATTCCCGGCGGGCCGCAGTGACGGCGTCCTCCTCGGCGGAGGGTCAGACGCGAACCGGCATTGCCTCGAAGTCGCGCGCTACTGGGGTGCTCATGTCAACGGGTGGGACATCCGCGAGGAGGGCTTGTCCGGGCATCCCCGGCTCACCATGTACATGTCCGCGGAGGGCCATTCGTGCCTGGAGAAAGCAGCGTTCACCCTCGGGCTCGGCGCGCCCCGCAAAGTCGCGGTCAACGGTGACTTCCGCATGGACCTAGCCGGTCTGCGGGCAGCGATCGCAGCTGACCGCAAGGCAGGTCACCGCCCCGTCCTGGTGGCTGCAAACGCGGGAAGCGTGAAGACCGGCGCCGTCGACCCGCTTAGCGAACTGGCCGACTTCTGCCGCGAAGAGGACCTCTGGCTGCACGTTGACGGCGCTTACGGCGGCTTCGGGGTGCTGGACCCTCGCCTCGCCGAGGCTTACGAAGGCCTGGAGCGCGCAGACTCGGTCGCCCTCGATCCGCACAAATGGCTGGCAGTCGCGATCGGCTGCAGTTGCGCCATCGTCCGGGAGGGCGCACTGCTGCAGGACACCTTCAAGCTCATCCCCTCCTATCTCAGCCTCCCGCCAGGCCAGGGATTCGCAGGAGACGTCTGGTACAGCCATCGCAGCGCGGAACAGACCAGGGACTCCGGGCGCGCGCTCAAGACCTTCTGGAACATCCAGCAAGCCGGGAAGGCTGGCCTGACCGAGCACGTAAGCCGCCACATCGACCTGGCGCGCCACCTCGAGAAGGTCATCGAAGCAAGCCCCGACCTGGAGCTTCTGGCGACCGGACCACTGACCGCGGTGTGCTTTCGCTATCTGCCGGACGGCATGAGCGACGAGGCGAGCCTGGACCGGCTGAACCAAGCGATCATGGCGGATATTCAGGTCGGCGGGCGGGCGTTCCTGGCCGGCACGGACATCGGTGGCCGCTTCGCCCTGCGGTCCTGCGCCCTGCACTACGAGCTCGACGAAAACCACGTGCAAGCCATCGTGGACGCTGTCCGCGATTCGGGAAAGAGCATCCATGCGAAGGAAACGGGCACGAGCGTGCCGGTGCTGACATGACGGCTGATGAGATGAGGGCCACGATGCCTATGCCCGCTTCCGAGCAGGCACGCCTGGCGCTGGCGCTGGCGGCGGGAAAAGCAGCCGGAACTGCGTCGAAGGTCCTGCGGATGGGTGGCGGGACAAGCTTCCCTGGTGCCGTTGCCCACCGGATCGATCCCGGCGTGCTGCGCAAGGTCGCGGCGGCCAGTGACGCCGGGAAGGTCATCGTCACCGGGAGCAACGGGAAGACGACAACCTGCCGGATGGTCGCTGCGCTGGCACGCGCCACCGGCCTCGTCGTCACCCAGAACCGTGCAGGTTCCAACCTGCTGCAGGGGGTCGTCTCCGCGGCGGTGCAAGGCAGCGACCTGCGCGGCCGGATGGACGCGGGGCTGCTCCTGCTGGAGGTCGACGAAGCAACGGTGCGGCTGGTAGCCCCGGATCTCCGGCCGGACATGTTCGTGGTCACGAACATCTTCCGGGATCAGCTGGACAGGTTCGGAGAGCTGTACTCGATGGCTAAGGGCATCGAGGCCGTCATCGAGGCCCTTCCGGCATCTGCGACCGTGCTACTCAATGCGGACGATCCGCTGGTAGCCAGCCTTGCCCCGGCGGCCCGCGCCACCCGGCTCTACTACGGCATCGAGGCTGACAGCGTCGGCGCTCGGGTGCCCGAACACGCCGCCGACACCATCCGCTGCGTGCGGTGCCAGCACCCGCTCAGCTACCGCACGGTCTACCTTTCCCACCTCGGCGATTACCACTGCCCGGAGTGCGACAACGCCCGTCCGGACCTGGACGTCGCGGTGACGGCCGTGCGCCCTGCGCCCGCGGCGGGGTCGGAGATCATCGCGCGGACCCCGCAGGGAACTTTCGCTGTGCAGGTGCCGCTACCCGGCATGCACAACGTGTACAACGCGGCCGCCGCGCTCGCCTGCGCGACTGCGATGTCACTTCCGCGCCCGCTCGAGCCTGCCGACGCACAGCGCGCCATGGCCGGCTTGCGGCCGGCGTTCGGCCGGCTGGAGGAGATCCAGGCCGGCGAGCGGCGGGTGATGCTTGCCTTCGTCAAGAACCCGACGTCGTACAACACCACGATGCGTGAGGTACTGCAGCGGCCGGGCCGCAAGCACGTCCTGGCCGCTCACAGCAACACCGTGGTGGACGGCGAGGACTTCGCCTGGCTGTGGGACGTAGACCTCGAGCAGCTTGTGCCGCAGCTAGCGAGCCTGACGGTCAGCGGGACCCGGGCTGAGGAAGTGTCGCTGCGATTCAAGTACGCGGACGCCGACCAGGCGCTTACCCAGGTCATTCCGGATCGCGCGGCAGCACTGCACAGGGCGCTAGCCGTCACGCCACCAGGCGAGTCGTTGTACATCTTCGCTGGCTACACACCCATGCGCGAGCTTCGCACGATCATGCAGCGGCATTCCTGGGTGCCGCCTTTCTGGGAGGAGTGAGCTCATGACACCCGCTCCGATGACGGTCCGCATCTGCTACCTCTACCCGAGACTGCTTAGCGTGGCGGGCGACAGGGGCAACCTGTTCGCCCTGATGCAGCGCTGCGGCTGGCGGGGAATCCGCTACACGGTGACCGAGGCCGACGTGGCAGTCGTCCCTGACTTCTCGCAGGCCGACCTGATCCTGCTGCACGGCGGCCAGGACCGCGAGATGACCGCGGCGGCAACCGACCTGGCAGCGAAGGCTGGCCCCCTGCTGGAAGCGATCGAGTCTGACGCCGTCGTCCTTGCCGTCTGCGCGGGATACCAGCTGCTGGGCAAGTACTACACCCCGCCATCCGGGCCGCCGATCCAGGGCATCGGGGCCCTCGACGCTGTGACCGAAGGCGGTCAGACGCGCTTCATCGGGCACGCGGCCGTGGAGTGCGAACTGACCGCCGGCGTCCAGCACCGGGTAGTGGGGTTCGAGAATCACAGCGGACGGACCTACCTGGGCCATGGCGCGAAGCCTCTCGGGCGCGTGGTCGCCGGCGCGGGCAACAACGGCGAGGATGGCACTGAGGGCGCCCGCTACCGGGAGGTGTACGCCACCTACCTGCACGGGCCGGTGCTGCCAAAGAACCCGTGGCTGGCCGACCATCTGCTGTCCAGGGCGCTGGCGCATCGTTACCAGGACGTCGACCCGCTGACCCCGCTTGCCGACAAGACCGAGGCACAGGCGCACGCCGCAGCACTCCGGCTCGCTCAGCGTCCGGCTGCGCGGTGGCGGTCGGCCGCGGCCGTCATGTCCCGGATGGGGCGGCCGACTGTGATACCCGCCGCGCGCCCGATGGAAGCCACGACAACGGACAAGGTGACAGAGTGGACTTCTCGCTGAGCGCCGAGCAGCGCGAGCTGATGGACGCGGCGACCACATTCGCCCGCAAAGAACTCAACCAGGACCTGGCTAAACGCGACGACGCCAGCGAATTCCCTCGCGATGCCTGGCAGGCATGTGCCAAGTTCGGGATCCAGGGGCTGCCTGTCCCCGTCGAACTCGGCGGCGCCGGCAGCGACGTGCTCACCACGACCCTCGTCATGGAGGCCCTGGGCTACGGCTGCCAGGACAACGGTCTGCTGTTCTCGCTCAACGCCCAGATGTGGAGTGTCGAGCTACCACTCGTTATCTTCGGCACCCCGGCCCAGCAACAGGCGCACCTGCCGGGACTGGTATCCGGGGACATCATCGGCGGGCACGCGATGACCGAGCCGGGCTCTGGCTCCGACGCGCTGCACATGCGCGCTCGCGCGCAGCGCCAAGGCGATCACTACGTGCTGAACGGGACCAAGCAGTACATCACCAACGCTCCCGTCGCCGACGTGCTGCTGGTTTACGCCTCGGCTGCGGACCGCCCCGGGCTAGCCGGACTGTCTGCCTTCCTCGTTGACGCCGGCACGCCCGGCCTGACGATCACCAGCAGCTTCGAGAAGATGGGCCTGCGAACCTCACCGATGGGCGAGATAGCGCTCACCGACTGCCTCATCCCGGCCGAGAACCGCCTCGGACCGGAAGGGGCCGGAATGGCCATCTTCAACTCGTCCATGGAGTGGGAACGGAGTTGCCTGTTCGCTAGCGCCGTCGGCGCGATGCGCAGGCAACTCGATGAATGTGTGGCTTACGCGCGCTCACGCGAGCAGTTCGGCCAGCCCATCGGCAAGTTCCAGAGCGTCGCAGCGAAGCTGGCCGACATGTACGTGCGGCTCGAGGCCGCGAAGCTGCTGATCTACCGGGTCGCCTGGCTCAAGCAGCAAGGCAAGTCCGCCCCCGCCGAGGCAGCCGCCGCGAAGCTTTTCACCAGCGAAGCATGGGTGCGCTCCAGCCGGGACGCGATCCAGACCCACGGGGCGTGGGGCTACCTGAAGGAAGCGGGCATTGAACGTGATCTCCGCGACGCAATCGCCGGCACCCTCTACTCGGGAACCTCGGAGATCCAGCGGGTCATCCTCGCTCGGATGCTCGGGCTATGAGCCTGATGAACAGCCCGGACGTCCTCAGCGGGCAGCCAGAAAGGAACGGTGATGACATACCTGCTTCAGCAGCTGCTGACTGAGGCCGCGGCGCAGCACCCGCAGCGGCCGGCGATATCGGCCAGCAACTGCCTGGTCAGCTACTCCGAACTGGACCGGATCAGCAACCAGATAGCACGATCATTGCTGCACCTCGGCGTCGCGCCCGGTGACCGGGTGGCAGTGCTCGCACCCAAGTCGGCCGCCGCAGTGGCCGGGCTCTACGGAGTCCTGAAGGCCGGGGCTTGCTACGTGCCGCTCGACCCGAAGGCACCTGCCCAGCGGCTCGGCTATGTCGTGCAAGACTGCGGTGCGACCGTCATCGTCACGGACGAGACGCGCGCAGCGCAAGCCGCGGCTCTGGCCGGCAGCCTTCCGGGCCCCGGCAGCGTGCTGGTGGTGAGCTTCACCGGCAGCAGCCCGGTGGCGGAGGAGTCGCCAGAGCCGCTGACCGGGGACCGGGCGATCGAGACTGACCTGGCGTACATCCTCTACACCTCGGGTTCGACCGGCCTCCCGAAGGGCGTGATGATCTCGCACCGCAACTCGCTGACGTTTGTCGACTGGGCAGCGGCCGCTGCCGGGCTCAGCGAGACGGACCGCATCTGCAGTCCGGCGCCGCTTCACTTCGACCTGTCGGTCTTCGACGTCTTCGCCACCTGCCGGGCCGCCGGCTGCCTGGCGATTCTGCCGGAGGGAGCCGCCACCTTCCCGGTGTCGATCGCTAAGTGGCTGACGTCAGAACGCATCTCAGTCTGGTATTCAGTGCCCTCCGTCCTCACGCTGCTTGCCTCCTACGGCAGCCTGGGACAATGCGACCTGTCGCAGCTGCGGACAGTCATCTTCGCCGGGGAAGTGTTCCCGCCCAAGCACCTGGCCCAGCTCATGGCAGAGTTGCCGCACCCGCGCTACCTCAACTGGTACGGGCCTACCGAGACCAACGTCTGCACGGCGTTTGAGGTACCGCCCGGCAGCGCCGAGGCGGGGCCAGCTCCTATCGGCAAGGCCTGTGCCAACACCGAGGTCTTCGCGGTGACCAGCGAAGGCCACCGGGTTTCCCGGCCCGGCGAGATCGGCGAGCTGTACGTGCGGGGTCCCTCCCTGATGCGCGGGTACTGGGGGCAGCCCGCGAAGACCCGTGAGGCGCTCATCCCGAGCCCGTTCCGTCCGGAGTGCGAGGAGCTCGTGTACCGGACGGGCGACCTGGTGACCCTGGATCCGTCGGGCAACTACCTCTACGTCGGCCGCAGGGACAGCATGGTGAAGATCCGTGGCTACCGGGTGGAGCTCGGCGAAGTGGAAGCCGCGCTGTACCGGCACCCGGCGATCCGCGAGGCGGCGGTGCTGCCGGTACCCGATGAGCTGCTCGGCAGCCGGCTGCGCGCGGTCGTTACCGCTGACGACGCGGCCAGCCTTGCCCGGCAGAGCGTGCTGGACCACTGCCGTCAGTGGCTGCCGAGCTACATGGTGCCGGACGTCGTTGAGATTCGCGAGGCGCTGCCGAGAACCTCGACCGGAAAGGTCGACCGGGCGGGTCTTGCCAGCGAATAGCACGGCCGCGACATCCGACTCGAAACCCCGTTATCGATAACACGCAAGAAAGGCGCCCCACGTGGAGACCGTCATCAACGAGTACATCAGCCAGGAACTCGTCCGCGACCCGGGACTGCTGCCCCTGGCCGACGACACCTCACTGCTGGAGAGCGGCATTCTCGATTCGCTGAGCCTCCTGCAGCTGGTGGTCTTCCTGGAAGAGCGCTTCGGCATCACCGTAGGCGACCAGGACCTGCTCCCGGAGAACTTCGCCAGCGTGACCACCATTTGCGCCTACCTCCGCACCCGAGAGCCGCAGAAGCAGGCCGCTCATGGGTGATAGCCACGCCTCCAGGCTGTTCCGAACTGCGGAGGGAGCGGCGTACTGGGCGGTCGTCGCGCCTGCGCTGGCGCGGCTGCCAGCCATCGCCGGTTATCGGATCGCGTGCTGGCGGGGCGACTGGCTATGCCGGCGGCACGTGGCAGAACGCACCGAGCTGGCACGTAACCTGCGGCAGGTTTTCGGGGCCGAGCTCAGCCCGGAGTCGGTCCAGGACGTGACTCAGGAGTGGTTCCGGCTGTCCTCGTGCGAGGCAGTCGACGTTAAGCGGCTGCGCCGCGGCGCCCGTCCGCTTCAGCGGCTGGTCGAAATCAGAGGGCGGGAGCACCTCGAGGCGGCACTGGCCGCGGGCAAGGGAGCGATCCTGTGTTCCGCCCACTTCGGCTCCTTTGACAGCGCCTTCTCCATGCTGAACGCGTGCGGTTTCCCCGTCACCACGATCGGGCGCTGGCAGCACAAGTACACGGCCAGCCTCTCGACCGCGGAGCGGCGGTTCTGGGCGCTGGTCTACGCCAAGCCGCTGCAGCGCCTGCGGCACCGGCCGAACATCGAGCCATGGCCAGGCCGGTTCGACGTAGCGACGCGGGCGGCTGCCGCGCTTCGCGCCAACGAGGTAGTGACCGTCTCCATAGACGCGCCGCCGCTGGACAGCGACCTGGCCAGGACCGTCGAGGTTCCCTTCCTCGGACGGCGGGCCAGGCTGCTGCCAGGGATCGTGACCCTGGCCCAGCTCACCGGGGCGCCGGTACTTGTGGGTTTCCTGTACCGCTCGGCCGACTACTGCCACCAGGTGCTGGAGATCTCTCCGCCGTTGCCCGCCGGAGACGAGCCGGCGTCGGCGTTCGGGCGCTGCGCCGCCGAGGTCAGCGCTGCTATCACCAGGAACCCGGCGCACTGGCGCTACTGGGCGAGCACTGCTGACCTGGCCACGCTCGGGCTTGTCCTGCCTGAGCCGGACCGGTCCGCGGCGGCCGCCAGCTCCGTCGTAGCCATGAACTGAACCCCTCTGCTGCTGATCAGCCGGGCACGTCCCGCCGGAGCGCTGTCGAACGGCCACGGGTCGCACAGTCCTCGCGCTAGACCCGCGTGGGAAATGTCACCATAGCCAGATCATCCAGATACTATGTAGCAGTTTGTGACTAGATCACATCGTGTGTCTGGTAGTCGAGGCGTGGAGGACGTATGTCGGTAGGCCGGCTGGCTCTCGCCGTCGTCGGCGCGATAACGGCCTGGTGTGCGGCAGCCTTGGTGTGCTCGCCCTGGGCGGGGGCCGCCGTGTCCGCGGTTGCAGCCACGCCCAGCATCGCGCCCTCAGCCACAGCGACCCCAACCACGGCCCCGTCGCCCTCTCCGTCGACGACAGTCAACCCGACACCCTCGCCGAGCCCGTCCCCGACCGCGACCGGCACGCCGTCGCCAAGCGCGTCCCCGACCGCCACCGCGACGGGGCCATCGCCGACTCCGTCGCCGAAGCCCAGCAAGACGCCATCGCCGAAACCGAGCAAGACGCCCTCGCCGTCATCATCGCCGCGGCCGAGCTCCGCGCCGTCGCCGGCCGAGGGCGCCGGGCCGCCGGCCGGGAGCCCGCCCGGCGCGGCTATCTTGCCCGGAACTGCGGCGCGGGCAGCCCGGTCGAGCAGGGCAACTGGCCCGAGCCGTAAGCACGCCAGGGCAAGCTCGTCAGCCGCCGAGCCAGCGACGAGCGCCTCCGCGGTAGCTCAGCCTCCCGATCGGGACGCTGCCAGCGATCTGCTGACTACCGCCGGCTCAGGTCCCCCGGTTGCCGCCATAGCCGTCGCCGTCAGTGCACTCGGTGCTCTGGCCGGTTGCTCGTTTGTGTTCGCGCGGCGCCGTCCGAGGCCCGCGCCAAGCCGCGGTCGCCACGCCGCCAGGCGCAACTCGCGCTGGCCGGACTGGGACTAGCGACCGGCTGGGACCAGCGAACGCGCGGGACTGGCTGCCGCGGGGGCTGGCGCGAGCGGACGCCGAGCCGAGCGATCGCGCCCGGCAGCCTCGAGGACGGTTTTGAGGTCGCCGAGCAACCGCTCCCATGCGTAGGCGCCTGCGCCAGCGTGCGCCGGAGGTCCTGGCGCTCGATCGGCCGGGCAGCTGGCGAGCCCGCAACTAACGGTCAGCGAGGTATATCCGGTCTGCGTGTCCCGGAGCTCGACGGAGTGCCGGTCAGATCCAGCCCTTTCGTCCTGCTTGAGCGCGAGGCAGATCGCATCCCGGACGTCCTCAGGCGTGGCCTTGATGAAGATCCTGCAGACGACCCGTGTCCGCATTTCCGGTGGCATCGCTGCCGGTGACACGACGGTCATGGTCTCTCCCGCGTTCTCATCGGTGCCGCGGCCCTGGAGTCCGGGCGGTGTATTCGGTTGTACCGGCGTGCCGAGAAAGCCGGCTGTGCCGGCGATGGAGCCCCGATGGAGGTCGCGCGCTTGCGTCGCCAGCCTCCACACCACCGCCATGGCGGCTACACCCGCCCCGCAGCACGAGCGGGTCAACTGTGATCCGATGCCGGCCGGCCAGGGAGGACAGATGACCGGTAGTGACCTGATCGTGGAGATCCCGTGGATCCTGTTCGGCCTGTTTCTCGCCGGAATCGGTTTCCGGCTGCGCGGATTCCGCCGCCTCCCTGGCCGGCGCCGCAATCTGAAGACCCGCGAGCTGACAACCCGCGAGCCCGGCAAGGACGAAGCAAGCAGCTCCGCGGAACCAATGCCGTCCGCGGATTCCACCGGGAACGACCGGCAGCGCCACACCGCGGGCTGAGAGCAGTGTTCACACCGTCTCCATGGCCGTTGCGCTGTGGTTTCACGATGACCGGCTGAAATGATCCCGAGCTGGTCGCCCCCAACCCCCCTGGGGCGGCCGGCGCCCGACTTGCCCGAGAGAGGGGATTAGACGATGAGCTCAGCACTCGCTCCGATCACGCCGACCGCTGGCACAACCGGCTGCCTGCCCGCCCGCCCAGTGAGGACGAACGTCCAGCCGCGGGGCAGCATGCCGGCCGCACTCTCCCCCAGCGGACTGCCTAAGGCTCGTACCGTCCTCGCCATCACCGCCCGGCCGGGAGTGGAATCGACAGGCCTCGGCGGGCTGCTGTACGCGTTCGGCGCAGCCGGAGCCAGCCTCGCGCTACTGAGCCTGACCAGAGGCGAGGCATCCCCGTACAACTCGACGTCCGCTCGGCTCGAAGCCGTCCGCCCGTGGGAGCTGCAGCTGGCCTCGTGGCTGCTCGGCATCTCCTCAGTCGCAGTCGCGGACTTCCCCGACGGCGGCCTCGGCTACAGCCCGATGCCAGAACTGGCCGAGCGGGTCCAGCGCGCTATCGCCGAGCACGACCCGGACCTGATACTGGTGCTGGACCCGGCCGCCGGAGATCCCGACGACGCCCGTGTCGCCCACGCTGCGCAGGTGGCAGCCGGGTTTGCCGGCGTGCCGGTCGCTGCCCGCACGGTGCCAGACGCCCAGAGCGGCTGGCTGGTCCGGCTCGGGGCGGACACCGGGGCCGCACGAGCGGTCCAGCGGTCAGCCGCGAGGGCGCACGCCAGCCAGTCTGAGGCACTGCCTGAAGTTCTGCGCAGCCTCGGCTCGCTGGGCGACGGCGAGCCTCTTCGCTGGCTAGTGACCGCCGGCGTCGGCGCCCCGGCTCCGCGCGCGGCCGAGCCGGTCCTCAACTGACAATGACGCCGGGTTGACAGCCGCCACCAGGGCAGCCTCCGCGCTTGCCTGGCTGTACGAGGTCCGGCCAGTGACCGGGCCTGACCAGAACATGCCGAGCTGGTGATGACCGTTGGTGTCGTGCGTCTCAATGGACTGCGCCTGCCGGGCGAAGAAGCCAGCGAACTCGTTCGTCTTAGCGGTCACCGCCAGCACCCTGAGGTCTTGGACGAAGATTCCCTTGAACGACTGGCCGTCGCCGCCGAGGTTGTTGCCGCACTGGGCTCCCGTGCACGGCTCGTGCAGGACTCCGTCAATCGTGAGATGACCGATCGCCGCTTCGCCGATGCCCTCCGCGGTGCGGAGCAGCTCAGCGTTCCCGGTGGCCTTGTACAGCTGAGCCAGGCCGGCCAGGAGCACTCCCTGGTTATAGCTCCAGGTTTTCTCGTGATTGTTGGCGCATCGCGCGTTCAGGCCGTCGTTGACCACGTCGCTGGAATTGATCATCCCGCTGCGGGAGAACCAGTGCCACTCGGCGTTAGCCCAGTTCAGGTACTTGGAGTCGGCTCGGATGGCGTTGTGCAGCCAGGCAGTCAGCTCCAGGAAGAGCTCGTTGGCAATGGCGTTCTTGTAAGTCCGCGCCGTCGACCACCAGACCCCGCCGCCACAGGTGGGCGTCCAGGACCGGTGAATGTAGTCGGCGTCGGTCTCTGCCATCGCCAGGTACCGCCTGGCGCCGGTCATCGTGTAGGCCTGCAGCCAGGCCAGTCCCCACCAGCCGGTGTCGTCGTTGAAGGCATCCTCGAAGTGACCGGAGGCATGGTCGGCGAACGCCGCCGAGATCACATGGCTGTAGCCAGCGTCACCGGTGGTCTGCTGGAAGGTCTCCACGGTGGACAGCGCGACTGCGGCTTGCCACCAGGAATTTCCGATTAGACCGGTAGACCGGTTATATGACTTCATCAGCTCTGCCATGCCTGCTCTTTGCGGACTCAGGCCGGCAACTGATGCCGTGGCGGCGCCTTGACTCGCCGAGGTCGCGCCGGCTATCGGACCGGCAGCCATGAGCACGCAAGCGAGGGTGAGTAAAGCCGGCCGGCGGGCGAATTTAACAACGCAGCCGAGCATCTTTCCCACATCCTCACCTGCTTCCTGGCGCTTCGTCGCATAGCGGGGAACGATGCACCATACCTTCAAGCCCCGATCGTTAACAAAAGGAGCAAACTAAATCCGATAAATCGGAATCTAGACTTCAAATAGGCTCTTGAGCGAGATCGCCGGACCTGGGCAGCGGTCCCGGCCAGGCGGCTCCGCGGCGCCGGCTTCCCGCTGCGATCTCCGCCGCGGGAAGAGCGGGAATGTGTCCAGGAACCGAGATTGGTCATTGCCTTTAGGGCCAGCTGTGGCTACGTTCCGGTGCAGGCCCGATTACCGGGAAAGACTCATCGCGCAGCGCTGCACTAAGGAGAGTCAAACTTATGAAAACAACGCGTTTTCTGGCTTTAACGGCTTCGGCCGGCCTGGCCGTTTCCTTCCTGGCGGCCAGCACTGCCGCCGTATCCGCCAGCGCGGCGCCGCGGCCGGCGAGGATAACCCTCCGGAACTCCGCGACGCCCGCGATCGAGCGCTCACATCAGGTCGGCAAGGTCGCCGCGGACAGCAAGGTGACGTTTGATCTGCTGCTCCGCATGCGGAACGCGTCCGGAGCAGCGGCGTTCGTCCGCGCGGTTTCCAGCCCGGGCTCGCGTGAGTTCCGCCATTACCTGACGGACGCACAGTGGGAGTCGCGATACGCGCCGACGAGAACTGCCGTCGCCAAGGCCAAGTCGTGGCTGGGCCGCAACCACTTCGAGGTGAAGTCCGTAGCCAAGGACCGGCTGTACGTCACTGCGACCGGGACGGCGAGCCGGATCGAGAAGACCTTCGGCGTGAGCCTCGGCTACTACATGGTGACCGGCCATAAGGTACGGCTCGCTAGCGGAACGCTGAGCATCCCGGCCTCGATGGCCGGCACGGTGACCGGCGTCGTCGGCGTCAACCAGTACGTGGCCACGACCGGCCTCGCTACCGTGCCGTCAACGAATGCGAAGGCCAAGCCTGACCAGGAACCGGCCCCTCCGGCGGGGTTCCGCAATGCTCCGCCGTGCTCCGCGTACTGGGGGCAGAAGACCGACACAGCGGACTCCGGCTCGCTGTATGCCCCCTACACCGCGCCGCTGCCCTACGACATCTGCGGTTACAAGCCCGCCCAGCTGCGCGGTGCCTACGGGCTGGCGGGATCGGTGGCCAAGGGTAACGACGGCACCGGTGTGACAATCGCGATCGTCGACGCCTACGACTCGCCGACGCTGCTTTCGGACGCGCAGCTGTACTTCAGGCTGAACGACCCGTCGCACCCGCTGAAGTCAAGCCAGTTCGCCAGCATCCCGCCGCCGACAGTAGACGACGAAGCAGAGTGCGGCGGCAGCGGCTGGTACCCCGAGCAGGCACTGGACGTGGAGTCCTCGCATTCCATGGCGCCGGGAGCGAACATCCTGTTCGTCGGAGCCCAGGACTGCCTGGACAGCAGCTTGCTAGCTGCCTTGCAGACGGCCGTCACCAGCGGCGCGTCGGTGGTCAGCGACTCGTGGGGAGACACGCTCGGTGACCTGTTCACGGATGCAGCGACCAAGGCCGCGTTCGACGACACGTTCATGCTGGCGGCCTCGACCGGCGTCAGCGTGCTGTTCTCCAGCGGCGACTCGGGCGACAACTTCGCCGACTTCGGCCTGGCAGTCCCGAACTATCCGCCGTCGAGCCCGTTCGTGACGGCCGTCGGCGGAACCGCCCTGGAGGTCAGCGCACGGAACACGCGGCAGGCCGAATACGGCTGGTCCACGGCCCACCAGACGCTGTGCACCCCGGCCAAGCTGCCGACCTGCGGCTCTGCCACGACGCCTGCCGGAACTCTCGGATACGACTATGGCGGCGGCGGCGGTACCAGCTACTACTACACCCAGCCCTATTACCAGGCCCCCGTCGTCCCCTCCGCGCTCGCGCTACGGAACGAGGCGCTGTTCGGCCCGGTTCCGTTGCGGGTGGTCCCGGATATCTCGATGGACGCCGACCCCCAGACCGGATTCCTGATCGGCCTGACTCAGACGTTCCCGGACGGAACGTATTACAGCCAGTTCAAGGAGGGCGGTACGAGCCTCGCCTCGCCGCTGCTAGCCGGCGTCATCGCTGACGCGGATCAGGCAGCGGTCCTGCCCCTCGGTTTCCTCAACCCGGTGCTGTACAAGGCCTACCTCACCACGCCGGCCGCGTTCAACGACGTCAATGCGCCGTCTAACCCGGACGCCGCGGCGGTGATCCGGGTCGACTACGCGAACTCAGTCGACTCGTCCGCCGGGTATGTCATCAGCCTCCGGACGCTCAACTACGCCGGAACTGAGGTCTACTGCGACGGTACCGGCAACTGCGCGACGCGTCTGGTGACGCTGACCGCCGTCCCGGGATTCGACAGCATGACCGGACTCGGATCTGTCGGGCCGAAGTTCATCCGCACCCTGTCGAAGTACTGATCTAAACCACGGGCAGGGGCACCGGGCGACCGGTGCCCCTGTCTCATGTGACGAGCGAACCGTTTACCACCCCGCCGTTCATGATGTGCACGACGTCCGCCAGAGCTTCGTCGCCGCCGACGTTGCCGGGAAAGACGACGTAGGGCACGCCCATGGCGGCGGGTGCCGCGTCGATCGGCCGGAACACCGAGATCATGCCGGGGAACAGCTGGCCGGCCACTTCGGCGCGGCGGATGCGCAGGCCGTGCACGGCGACGTCGTGCGCGGTGATGCCGCCCTTGGCGACAATCCAGGCCGGACCGCGCCCGGCGCTGACGACCTGCCCGGCTGCGCTAGCCAGTGCCGCCGAGACTGCGCGGCCTACTGCCAGGCTGTCCTCGGCGCCGCGGCCGGATGCGACCGTGCGACTGGTGTACAGCAGCACGTCTGACCGGCTCAGCGCAGCCGTGGCCTGCCGCGCCGCGAGAGCCGCTACCTCGCCGGCGCGCCGGCCGGCCATCAGAGCGGGAACATCCAGTTCGACGTCAGCGACGCGATGCCGCGCGCGGAGTACGGCTAGCTGACGGCCGGTCTGCGCGACGTGCGATCCGGCCACGATCAGGCCATGACCGCCTGGTCCCGGCCGCGACCATCGGAGGTCCGCGCCGCGAAGCGGCTCCCTCGGCTCCAGGCCTGCCAGGGCCCGCACGAACGAGGGCCCGGTGCGGTAGAGCAGGGCCTTGCCGTCACGCTCGGCCAGCAACGCGCCGTACGCGACCGCCTCCAGGTCGGAGTATTCAGTCGCGTTCGCGATCAGCCAGGCTCCCGCGGCCAGGCCGGCCAGCACGTCACGGATCTTGCCGGGCCCGCCGGCCCTGATGTCGGCAAGGCTGAGGCTGCGCACCTGCGCGGAGGAGACCGCGCCGCCGGACTTCTCGGCGATGAAGTCCTTCAGGTCGGATGAGGCATAACCGAACGCCGCGTCGCGGGCGAACTCGGTCTGGCCAACCGGCACGAGGCCGGAACTTGTACGGGCCCAGTGGATGTCGGCCGCTGTCAGCCGGCCCGCCTCGATGAACGCCGGGACGAGAAGCACGCCGTCGAATCCCGCTCCGGCCACGTGCCGGCGAGCTGCCTGCAGCGCGCGGACTTCCGCCACCAGATGGCCGCGCAGAGTCGAGTCGCTGCGGCTGACGATCTGAATCCGCGACCCGTCCAGCCGGTCAGCAACGCCCATCAGGCCGCGGGCCACGCGCGCGGCGAGCTCACTCGCAGCCGGCTCGGCGAGGCTTCGCGTGTTGGTCAGCACAAAGCACGTCGCGGCCGGGCCAGCGAGCGCTGCCGCGTAGACCTCCTCGCCGCCTGCTGTCACCACTTCGACGCCGTGCACGGCCTGCGAGCCAGTGGGGTCATCGTCGAGCACGCCGAGCAGCACGCTGTCCGCGGTGCGCAGCGCGCGGATCGACTCCCGCAGCCGTGCGCCGTCAGACCGCGCTGGCGGCAAGTCCGCGAAGACCTCCGGTGCGGCTGGCAAGTGGCCGGCGGGCAACTGCGCGTTCCCGGTTAAATCAGCGGCAGACGGCAGGACATACGATCACCCTATGGCCGTGCCGATTGCCGCAGAAAGGTAACGTGACGTGCCGAACGTGCTGGTCACTGGCGGCGCAGGCTTCCTGGGCGCACGCCTTGCCCGGCAGTTGCTGACGGCCGGCCCGCTCGCGGTCGCGGGCGGCGAGCCGGAGCCGATCGCGCGGCTGGTCCTCGTCGACCGCGCGCCCGCGCCGGCGGACCTGACGGCCGATCCGCGTGTCACCGCCATCAGCGGCGATCTCGGCGAGCTGCTGGACCCGGGCCGGGCCGACCCCGTGCTCGCCAACACAGTGCTCGCCAACACAGTGCTCGCCGACATAGGCGTGATCTTCCATCTGGCTGCAGCGGTGAGCGCCGAATGCGAAGCGGACTTCGACCTCGGCATGCGGGTGAATCTGGGCGCGACGCAGGCGCTGCTCGCGCGGTGCCGGGACCTGGAGACCAACCCGGTCGTGGTGTTCGCAAGCTCTCTGGCGGTATTCGGGGGGTCGGCCGACCATCCGCTCCCCAGCGTCGTCGATGACCAGACAATGCCGAATCCGCAGTCCAGCTACGGCGCGCAGAAGGTCATCGGTGAGCAACTGCTGGCCGATTACACGCGCAAGGGTTACCTGCGGGGCCGCGCCATTCGGCTGATGACCGTGAGCGTGCGACCGGGTCGGCCCAATGCGGCAGCGTCCGGTTTTCTGTCCGGCATCATTCGTGAGCCGCTTTCCGGCCAGCGTGCCGTCTGCCCTGTCGGCCCGCAGGCTGAGGTCGCGCTTACCTCCCCGGACCGGGCCGTCGACGGCCTGCTCTGCGCCGCCTCCTCAGCCGACGCGGCCTGGGGCGGCCGCACCCCGGTCAACCTGCCGGCGCTCACCGTAACGGTGGGACAGATGGTCGCCGCGCTGGAGCAGGTCGCCGGGCCGCAGGCCAGCACACTGATCGACTGGATCCCTGACCCGGCTGTGGCGGCAATCGTGACAAGCTGGCCCGCCCGGTTCCGGGCGGAGCGGGCGGGTCGCCTGGGCCTGCGCCCCGACCCCGACTTCGAGTCCATTATCCGGGCGTATCTGACCGAGACCCGGACTATCCGGACGGCAACCGCTGACGGGCGGGAAGGCTGACCCCGGTTCTGCGCGTTACGCTGTGAAGCTGGTCAGGCGGATAGTGACCGGAGGTGAGCTGACCGTGGCGCTGCCTGAAGACACTGCGGCGAAGTTCCAGGACTATGCCCATCCGGAGATGCTTGTCAGCACGGAGTGGCTCGCCGAGCACCTGCAGGACCCCGGCCTCGTGGTGGCCGAGTCCGACGAGGACGTGCTGCTGTATGAGACCGGCCACATCCCTGGCGCGGTGAAGCTTGACTGGCACACCGAGCTCAACGACCCGGTCACCCGCGACTACGTGGACGGAACGGGGTTCGCGCGGCTGATGTCGGACAAAGGCATCAGCAGGGACACCACGCTCGTCCTCTACGGGGACCGCAACAACTGGTGGGCGGCGTACGCGCTGTGGGTCTGCACGCTGTTCGGCCATCCCGACGTGCGGCTGCTGGACGGGGGCCGGGCGAAATGGATCGCTGAGGGCCGGGAGATGACGACCCAGGTGCCGCAGCGCCCGCGCTCCGGCTACCCGGTGGTCGAGCGCGACGACGCGACGTTCCGCGCCTTCCGTGATCAGGTCCGGGCCCACCTGGGCAAGCCGCTGATCGACGTCCGCTCCCCGGGCGAGTACACCGGCGAGCTCTTGCACATGCCGGACTACCCGCAGGAAGGCGCGCTGCGAGGCGGCCACATTCCGGGCGCCAGAAGCATCCCCTGGGCGCGCGCAGCTGCCGAGGATGCCACCTTCCGGGCCCGCGGCGACCTGGACGCGATCTACGCCGGCGAGGCCGGACTCGGCGCGGATGACGATGTTGTCGTCTACTGCCGGATCGGCGAGCGGTCCAGCCACACCTGGTTTGTACTGCACCACCTGCTGGGCTACCCGAAGGTCCGCAACTACGACGGCTCCTGGACGGAGTGGGGTAACTCGGTCGGAGCGCCGATACGCCGCGGGGAGGAGCCATGACCACCGTTCCCGGTACGCTCAGCCCCCGGCTGCAGGAGATTGCCGACGACTTCACCGCGCTGAGCGACGGTGAACGGCTGCAGCTGCTGCTGGAGTTCGCCCAGGACCTGCCGCCGCTGCCCGCGCGGTATGCCGGTCACCGCGACCTGCTGGAGCCGGTGCCGGAATGCCAGTCGCCACTGTTCCTGGCCGTCGAGACCGATGACGACGGCACCGTGCACCTGTTCTTCGATGCGCCGCAGGAGGCGCCGACCACCCGCGGGTTCGCCGGCATCCTGTACGCCGGGCTGGACGGGCTGGACGCCGGACAGATCCTTGAGACGCCCGGCGAGTTTTCGGCCCGGCTCGGGCTGCAGGATCTGGTAAGCCCGCTGCGGCTACGCGGCATGGCCGCGATGCTCGCGCGGATCAAGCGGCAGATTCGCGAGCAGCAGAACCGCTGACGGGGCAGCCGGCCAGCGCGCACGCAGGCACAACGTAAGCGTCCCGGATGAATCGCGCATGGATTGCTGGCAGAGGCTTTCCGCTACCTTGCACCGCGAGTCAGGCTGGTGGGTATGACGACCTGGGTCACCCACCCCAGGGGAGCGATCATGAACTGTCCGCACCAGCCTGCTTGCCCTCCGGCCGACGCGCCGGACTGCGAGGCCGCGCACGTCGTGGCCTCGCACCCGGAGCAAGGCTGGAGCCTGCTGTGCAACGGCGTCGTCCTCTTCGAGGACACCGGCGACCTGCTGCCCGACGGGCGGATCATCACGCCGCACCGGGCCAGGCTGGACCTCGAGCTCGTAGCCTGCGGCCCCGGGCACCACGAGCCGTAAGCCGACCCGGGTAGCGCCGCCCGCATTACCCCGTTAGG
Source organism: Streptosporangiaceae bacterium (assembly GCA_035507615.1). Taxonomy (GTDB): domain Bacteria; phylum Actinomycetota; class Actinomycetes; order Streptosporangiales; family Streptosporangiaceae; genus JAJYUU01. The sequence goes on along the minus strand of DATJNX010000037.1, from coordinate 48,802 downwards.
CGTCGTATCACCGTCACCCGCCAAAGTTCCTGTATTAGCCGGCACCTCAAGCACCGCGCTTCGGTGCCCCGTGCTTTCGGTGCCACGTGGCGCAGCAGCGCCGGGAACGCAGCGGGCGCGGCGAGAGCCGGTTTCTGCGCGCACCGACTCAGCGGGCATCCGCCCCAGCTACAAGGAGACGACGTCAACGATGGCAGCCACGCTTCAGGAGATCCTGCTCGCGCCTGACACCCAGCCTCAGGTAGTCGCTGACTGCTACGGCCTGATCCAGCAGGAAGTGTCCGATAAATCCGGGATCATGGGAACCGCGGTGAAGCTCGCCTACAAGACAGTGACGGCTTTCGCGCCCGGCCACATCCGCTACATGGTCGAATCGCTGCTGCCGCAGCTGGCCGAGAAGCTCGACCCGTTCTGGGCTGACTTCACCGCGTCCGGCAGTTCCGAGTTCGGCGACTACCTGGTCAAGCGATCCGACGAGGTGGCAGAGGCGCTGCTGTCGGTGACCGACGCCAGGGCGGAGGCCTCGGACCGGCCAGCGATCGTCAAGGCGTACCGGACTGTCCGCGGCGGCGCCGGCAAGCAGATCGAGGCTGCGCTTCCGCGCGTCGGCGATCTGGTGGTGAAATACGCCGGCTGACCTTCCGCAGGTTCCGCGCTGAGCGGCGCGGGCCTGTGCCGGCGCGCCGGGCGGACCGGATTCGCGGACCTGCCAATCCGGACTGCCCGGCTGTAACGTCGGCAGCAGTGCCCATCTCGCCCGGAGGAGACGCATGTTCGCACGTCAGCATGCTGTGGATGACCCCGACAAGCCCGCCATCGTGATGGCCGCGTCCGGCGAGACGGTGACCTATGCCGAGTTCGAGGCGCACGCCAACCAGGTGGCGCACCTGCTCCGGGCGGCCGGGTTGCGGCGCGGCGACCATATCGCGATCTTCATGGAGAACAGCGCGCGCATGCTCGAGATCGAAGGCGGCGCGGAGCGAACCGGGCTGTATTACACAATGATCAACAGCTACCTCGCGCCCGACGAGGTTGCGTACATCATCACCAACTCCAAGTCCAGGCTGCTGTTCAGCTCGGCGGCCAAGAGCGACGTCGCGCAAGCGGCGGCCGCGCAATGCCCGCAGCTCGAGCGGCGCCTGATGGCCGGCACCGGGACCGGCGAGACACCGGACGGATGGGAGTCTTACGAGGACGTCGTCGCGGCCTACCCCACTAGTCCGGTGGCCGACGAGTCACTTGGCGCCGCGATGCTCTATTCCTCGGGTACTACTGGCCAGCCCAAGGGCGTGCTGCGAGACCTGCCGGACGCCGCACCGGGTGAGCCACTGCCGGTGATGCTCTTCGTCAGCGCGATGTTCGGCTTCCGGCCCGGCATGACCTACCTCAACCCGGCCCCGCTCTACCACTCGGCGCCAGCCGCGAGCGTGTCGGCAGCGCTCCGGCTGGGTGCCACCGTCGTGGTGATGGAGCACTTCGACGCCGAGCAATGGCTCGCGCTGGTCGAGCGGCACAAGGTGACGAACTGCCAGATGGTCCCGGTTATGTTCAACCGGCTGCTCCGGCTCCCGCCTGAGATGCGGGCAAAGTACGACACCTCGTCGGTGGAGTGCATCGTGCATGCGGCCGCGCCCTGCCCGGTGCACGTCAAGAAGGAGATCATCGACTGGCTCGGCCCGATCGTCACCGAGTACTACGGCGCGACCGAGGCCAACGGCTTCACCTTCTGCGACAGCGCGACGTGGCTGACCCATCCCGGCACCGTGGGTCAGCCGATACTCGGCGAGCTGCTGATTCTCGACGACGACGGCAACCCGTGCCCGGCCGGCGAGGACGGGACGATCTGGTTCCGCGGGGCGACTGCGTTCCAGTACTTCGGCGATGCGGCCAAGACGGCGGCTAGCCGCCGGGATGAGGGGGTTACCAGCACGGTCGGCGACGTCGGCCACGTCGACGCGGACGGCTTCTTGTACCTCACCGACCGGAAGAGCTACATGATCATCTCCGGCGGCGTCAATATCTACCCGCAGGAGACCGAGAACCTGCTGTCCGGTCATCCGGCCGTTCTCGATGTCGCCGTGATCGGCGTCCCCAACGAAGACCTCGGCGAGGAAGTCAAGGCCGTGGTGCAGCTGGCCGACCCGGCCGCCGCGAGCCCGGAACTCGCGGCCGAGCTGATCGCCTACTGCCGGGACCGGCTCACCCATTTCAAGTGCCCGCGAACCGTTGACTTCGTGCCCGAGCTCCCCCGCTCCGCGACGGGCAAGCTGTACAAACGTTTCCTGCGTGATGCTTACTGGGCCGGTCATCAAACATCCATCGTCTAAGGAAACGGGCACTAAGGGGCAGCCGATGACGGCAACTATCCCGGCCGAGGGGCTGCAGCTGCGCTCCCTCGTGCGGGCCGATCAGGTACTTGAGGTCTTCCTTGACTCCGTCCCGGTGCCCGAGCCTGGCCCGGGCGAGGTGATCGTGGCTGTCGAAGCGGCCCCGGTCAACCCGTCCGACCTCGGCCTGTTGTTCGCCGGCGCGGACCTGAGCGCCGCGGTGGTGACCGGTTCCCCGCAGCGGCCGGTGCTGACCGCCCCGATCCCGGATGCCGCGATGCGCGCCCTGGCCGGCCGCGTGGGCACGCCGATGCCGGTTGGCAACGAGGGTGCCGGGACGGTGGTCGCGGCCGGATCGTCAGCCGAAGCCCGGGCCCTGCTGGGCAAGACCGTGGCGGTAGCCGGCGGCGCCATGTACGCGCAGTACCGCGAGGTCCGCGCCGCGATCTGCCTGCCGCTGCCGGACGGTACGCCGGCTGCCGATGGCGCGTCGTCGTTCGTCAACCCGATGACGGCTCTCGGCATGGTCGAGACCATGCGACTGGAAGGTCATTCCGGCCTGGTGCACACCGCGGCTGCGTCCAACCTGGGCCAGATGCTGGTGCGGCTCTGCGCGGCGGAGCAGGTCCCGCTCGTGAACATCGTCCGCAAGCAGGCCGACGTAGAACTGTTGCGTTCCCTGGGCGCGGCACACGTGTGTGACTCGTCCGCTCCCGACTTCTCCAGTGACCTGACTGCCGCGCTCCGCGAGACAGGCGCCACGCTGGCTTTCGACGCGATCGGCGGCGGCACGCTGGCCAGCCAGATCCTGACCTGCATGGAGGCCGCGGCCAGCGCGACGGCCGAAAGCTACAGCCGGTACGGATCAGCGGTACACAAGCAGGTCTACATCTACGGCTCGCTGGACCGCGGGCCGACCGGGCTGACCCGTAACTACGGCATGGCGTGGGGTATTGGCGGCTGGCTGCTCACCCCGTTCCTGCAGAAGATCGGCCCGGCCGAAATCGCCCGGCTGCGCGAGCGGGTGGCAGCCGGCCTGGGGACGACGTTCGCCAGCAGCTACGCCGGCCGGATATCGCTTGCTGGCGCGTTGCGGCCCGATGCGATTGCCAGATACGGCCGGATGGGGACGGGTTCGAAATACCTGATCGCCCCGCAGCTCGAGGAGAGCTCCGCAGGGTAAGAATGGCACCGGGTAAGAATGGCACCGGCGAATCTGTCTACCAGGGAGTGCGATGACCACTGACGCAGCCGGCACCGAGCCGGGAGTGATTACCAAACTCAGCCCGCGGCCATTTGCCGAGACAGTCTCCCGGCTCACAGAACTGGTCGAGGCCAAGGGCATGAAGGTCTTCTCCATCATCGACCAGCGCGCCGAGGCGCTGTCCGCCGGACTCGACTTGCGCGACACCACCCTGGTGGTCTTCGGCAGTCCGGCCGCCGGGACGCCGGTCATGGCAGCCGCGCCGCTGTCCGCTCTCGACCTGCCGCTCAAGGTGCTGATCTGGGCGGACGACGGGCAAGTGAAGGTTTCTTACGTCGCGCCTGATGAACTAGGCAGCCGCTATGGTCTTGCCCCCGGCCTGGTCGGGAGGCTGGCGGGCATCGGGCCCCTGACCGATGCGCTCATCGCCGGTTAGCGCAGCCTGATGCCCTCACAGCGGGCTGACGTTCCCCCACACCGGAAGGCCGGATGAGAATGCTGATCGACACGGGCGCAGGAATCGCTGCAGGTCCGGTCCAGATCGAGACGGCGGCTGCCGCCGCGGAAGCGGACGGCTACGACGGGTTCAACGTTCCGGAGACCAAGCACGATCCGTTCGTCTGTGCCGCTCTTGCTGCCCGCGGAACCGATCGCATCGGTCTGCGGTCTTCGATCGCGGTCGCGTTCGCGCGGAACCCGATGAACGTGGCCATGCTCGGTAACGACGTGCAGCTCGTCTCCGAAGGCCGGTTCCAGCTGGGTCTCGGGTCGCAGGTACGGCAGCACATCGAGCGCAGGTACTCGATGCCATGGAGTCATCCGGCCGACCGGATGGAAGAGTTCATCGCCGCAGTCCGCGCTATCTGGCATAGCTGGCAGACCGGCGAGCGCCTGGCCTTCCGCGGCACCTATTACCAGCACACCCTGATGACCGACTTCTTCAACCCCGGCCCGAACTCCTTCGGCAACCCGCCAGTACTGCTCGCGGCGGTCGGCGACCGCATGACCCGGGTGGCCGGCCGGGTCGCTGACGGCATGCTCTGCCACGGCTTCACCACCGAGGCGTACCTGCGTGAGTGCACGGTCCCGGCACTGCGCGCGGCTCGCGGCTCGCTGGACGGATTCGGGATCTGCCTGTCGGTATTCGTTGTTCTCGGTCGCGACGCCAAAGCCCGGGCCGCGGCCGAGACCGGGGTGCGCGAGCAGATCGCCTTCTACGGGTCGACACCGGCGTACCGGGCAGTGCTCGACATGCACGGCTGGGGTGACCTGCACGAGAAGCTCAATCTGCTGTCCCGGCGCCAGGAGTGGACGGCGATGGGCGAGCTCATCACCGACGACGTGCTCAGCGCGTTCGCAATAGCTGGCGACCCGGATCAGGTAGCCGCCGGGCTTCAGGCGCGGTTCGGCGACATTGCCACTCGTGCCTCGCTCTATACGCCGTATGCGGCGGACGTCGAGCTGGTGACGGCAGTCACCGCAGCGCTGCGCGCTTCCGCCTAGCCGGTCACCGCGGCGGCGCCGGCAGCGGACAGTCTGCGGAACCGCCCCGGATAAGCTCGGCCGGTGGCTGCCCATCCGCTCGACAATCCGGCGCTGGCCGCGCTGCTCGGCCCGCAGGCGCACCTGGCGGAGCGGCGCGGCTCGGTGGCGCGCTTTGCGGCCGACGTCTCACCGTTCGTCGGGCTACCTGATGAGCCGGCCCCGGCCGACTGGGCGGACCTGGCCGAACTGGTCGGCCCTGGCGGCGTCGCGGCGACCGCCGGCGTGCCCGCGGTGCCGCCGCCTGGCTGGCAGATCCTGATGAACCTGGATGGCGTGCAGCTGACCGGCGAGCAGGTCGCCGTCCGCCCGGACGCTGAGGCGATCCCGCTCGCTGCCGCGGATGTGCCGGAGATGATGGACCTGGTGGCGTTGACCAGGCCAGGGCCGTTCCTTGCGCGAACCCTCGACTTCGGCGGCTACCTCGGGATCCGCAGGAACGGCGCGCTGGTGGCGATGGCAGGCGAGCGACTGCGGCCGCCCGGCTGGTCGGAGATCAGTGCCGTCTGCACGGACCCGGCATTCCGTGGCAAGGGCCTGGCCACCCGGCTCACGCTTGCCGTGGCTGACGCGATTACCGGGCGCGGCGAGAAGCCGTTCCTGCACGCCGCGGCGGAGAACGTCACCGCAATCCGGCTGTATGAGTCACTCGGCTTCCGGCTCCGCCGACCCGCCACGTTCGTGGTGGCCCGCGCCCCGGAGAGCGTGCACCGATAGTAACCGCGTAAGTCCTGCTGAGGAACGCGGTTCGGGACCTTTGGCCCGACCGCCCGATAGCTAACGACCCTGCCGTTGCCCCGGCCGGTCCAGGCACGCTGAAAACGGATAGGGCTGCCATCGTGACCGCCCGGAAAGAGGGATTGAAATGCCAGGCATAGTCGTAGGCATTGACGGATCGCACAATGCCAGCAACGCCCTTGACTGGGCGATGGCCGAAGCGGCCATACGCAAGGCGCAACTGACCGTGCTGACGGTTCTCGCGCTGCCGGCTAGCTACTGGAGCGGCCGGCCGGCGCCGCTCCCCGGCGATGATGAGCGGGTGGCGGAGATCCGCAAGTCGGCGGAAGCTGCGGTCGAGGCGGCCGCGGCGAAGCTCGGGTCCGGCCGGCCCGAATCGGTGACCGTCACCGCGCTGAGCGGATACCCGGCGCAGGCTCTTGTTGATGCGGCCAAGGACAGCGACCTGCTGGTCGTCGGCGCCCGCGGGGGCGGCGGATTCGGCTCGCTGGTCCTCGGCTCCGTCAGTAACCAGGTCGTGCATCACGCCAGCTGCCCAGTGGTGGTCGTGCCCCCCAGCAAGTAACCGATCTCGTAGCGACTCGCTCGGGCTCGGGCCGGCCTGGCCGGCCCGAGCCCGGGCCGGAAAAGAGAGCGAACAAATGACCACCCGGATTGGCATCAACGGTTTCGGCCGCATCGGCCGCGCGCTCGTCCGGCGCTGCCTGCAGATGAGCGACCTCGAGGTCGTCGCCGTCAACGACATCACCGACCCAGCCACGCTCGCCCATCTGCTGGAATTCGATTCCACTTACGGCAGGCTCCTGGCAGCGGTCGAGCACACAGCCGACTCGATCGTCATCGACGGCAAGCCGATCGCCGCCCTCAGCATTCGTGAGCCAGCCGCGATCAGCTGGGGCGACCTGGGCGCGGACATCGTCATCGAGTCGACCGGCAAGTTCCGTAGTCGCGAGGATGCCGCGCTGCACCTGAAGGGCGGCGCCCGCAAGGTGCTCATCTCGGCGCCGGGCAAGAACGCCGACCTCACCGTCGTCATCGGGGTGAATGACTCCGACTACGACGCCGGGCAGCACGATGTGATCTCCTGCGCCTCGTGCACGACGAACTGCGTCGCGCCGATGGCGAAAGTGCTCAATGATGCGTTCGGCCTTGACAGGGCCCTGATGACTACGGTGCACGCGTACACCGGCGACCAGATGCTGCTGGACGGACCCCACAAGGATCTGCGCCGGGCACGCAGTGCCGCGGTCAGCATCGTGCCGACCACAACCGGAGCGGCGCGGACCACCGGCCTGGTCATTCCGGAGCTTGCCGGGAGGCTGGACGGTGTCGCGGTACGCGTGCCGGTCGAGGATGGCTCCCTCACTGACCTCACGGCTGTCGTTCGCCGCGATGTGACAGCAGAGCAAGTCAATGACGCGTTCCGGCAGGCTGCTGACGGACCGCTGGGCGCGATCCTGCGGTACAGCACATTCCCGCTGGTGTCGCGCGACATCATCGGTGACCCAGCGTCCTGCGTGTTCGACTCCGGGCTCACTCAGGCAGCAGGCAACCTGGTGAAGGCGTTTGGCTGGTACGACAACGAGTGGGGTTACACCTGCAGGCTTGCCGACCTGGCCGCGCTGGTCGGCTCAGCGCTCTGACGGAACACGGCGGCCGCCGGAACGTCACGTTCTGGCGGCCGCCGGTCTCGTCGGGTATCTACATGCCGTACATCTCGCGGAGCCGGCGAATGTCATCCCGGCCCGCCAGCAACGCAAGGCAGATCGTGGCGATGAGCGTCACCAGCAGTACTCGCTTCATCGTCCAGCCTCCAATCGCCGGAGTAGCAGCGCTTCCTGACTGCCAGGCTGCCTTCTGGCGGCCAGTCGGTGCAGGGCCGAAAGTCCGCGGATGATGGACTGTAAGGACCGGGACCATCGGCCCTTGGCCGGGCGCAGTGCCAACCGGTTGGATGGTGAAAGGCGCCCGCGACCAAGACCGGGCCACCAGGAATGCGAGGCAGTCTCGATGGCCACTGAAGGCGGTTCGGCACCACATGTTGTCGTCGGCGTGGACGGCTCTGCCGAGTCAGTCGGCGCGTTGAAGTGGGCTGCTAGTTATGCCGCTGCGACCGGGGCCACCATCACCGCGGTGCTGTCCTGGCACTTCCCGGCCGCTGCCGGGATCGCTCCGGTCGGCGTCGCCCCTAAGCCCGTCTCTGACCAGGTACGCACGCAGATGCAGGAGGCGCTGGACAAGGCGCTGACCGAGGTCTTCGGCACGTCAGCGCCGGAACACGTGCAAACCAAACTCGACTACGGCCATCCTGCCGCGGTCCTGGTCGACGAGTCGCGGGAGGCAGACCTGCTGGTGGTGGGTCATCGCGGACACGGGGCCTTCACCGGCATGCTGGTCGGGTCGGTCAGCATGCACTGCGTGACCAACGCCGCGTGCCCGGTCGTCGTAGTTCGCGGCCGCGCATGACGGCCGTGACCGCCGCCGTTTCCGACGTCGACACCCAGATTCTGGACAGGTACTGGCGCGCCGCCAACTATCTGGCGGTCGGCCAGATTTACCTGATGGCTAACCCGTTGCTGACCGAGCCGCTGCAACCTGAGCACATCAAGCCCCGGCTGCTCGGCCACTGGGGCACCACGCCGGGTCTCAACTTCATCTGGGCGCATCTGAACCGCGCGATCAAGGAGCACGACGCGGAGATGATGATCGTGATCGGTCCCGGTCACGGCGGCCCGGCAGCACTAGCCAACACCTGGCTGGAGGGCAGCTACACCGACACCTACCCGAGTGTGCGCCGCGACGCCGCGGGCATGCATCAGCTGTTCCGCCAGTTCTCGTTCCCTGGCGGGGTGCCGAGCCATGTGGCGCCGCAGGTTCCCGGCTCCATCCACGAGGGCGGCGAGCTCGGCTACTCGCTCTCGCACGCACACGGCGCGGCATTCGACAACCCGGACCTCATCGTTGCCTGCGTCGTTGGCGACGGCGAGGCGGAGACCGGCCCGCTGGCGACGAGCTGGCACTGCCACCGTTTCCTCAATCCGGCCGGCGACGGTGCTGTGCTGCCGGTTCTGCACCTGAACGGGTGGAAGATCGCCAATCCGACCGTGCTGGCCCGGTTGCCCTCCGACGAGCTCGACGCTCTGCTTCGCGGCTACGGCTACGAGCCGTCCTATGTGACCGGCAGCCACGGCTACGTTCCCCATCTGGAAATGGCAGCGACGCTGGATGCCGCGATCGGACGGATTCGCGCCATCCAGGCGGAGGCCAGGGCCGGCCGGCAACCGACCGACGCACGCTGGCCGATGATCGTGATGCGGACCCCGAAGGGCTGGACCGGGCCGGCCGAAGTAGACGGGCTCCCGGTCGAAGGGACCTGGCGCGCGCACCAGGTGCCGCTGGCCGAGGTACGGACCAACCCGGCGCACCTGCAGCAGCTCGGTGACTGGATGCGCTCGTACCGGGCAGAGGAGCTGTTCGCGCCCGATGGCAGTCCGCAGCCCGACTTGCTCGGCTACGTCCCGGCCGGGATCCGGCGGCTGGGCTCGAGCCCGCACGCCAACGGCGGCATGCTGCTGCGCGATCTTGTCCTGCCGGACTTCCGCGACTACGCGGTGCTGGTGCAGTCGCCCGGCGGGCGGGAGTCCGAGCCGACCAGGGTGCTCGGCACGCTGCTGCGCGACGTGATGCGGGCGAACGACGAGCAGCAGGATTTCCGCGTCTTCGGCCCGGACGAAACCGAGTCCAACCGGCTGACCGCGGTGCTCGAGGTTACCGGGAAGACCTGGCAGGAGCAGACGCTGCCAGTCGACCGGAACCTCGCGCCCGACGGCCGGGTGATGGAGATCCTGTCCGAGCACACCTGCCAGGGCTGGCTCGAGGGTTACCTGCTCTCCGGCAGGCACGGCTGGTTCTCCTGCTACGAGGCGTTCATCCACATCGTCGACTCGATGTTCAACCAGCACGCCAAGTGGCTGAAGGTGTCCCGCCAGCTGGCCTGGCGACGGCCGATCGCATCGATGAACATCCTGCTGACCTCCCATGTGTGGCGCCAGGACCACAACGGCTTCAGCCATCAGGACCCTGGCTTCATCGACCACGTCATGAACAAGAAGGCCGAGGTCATCCGCGTCTACCTGCCACCAGACACGAACACGCTGCTGTCGGTCGCTGACCATTGCCTGCGCAGCCGCGACTACGTGAACGTCATCGTGGCCGGGAAGCAGCCGAACCCCGACTGGCTCGACATGGACTCGGCGATCCTGCACTGCACTCGCGGCGCGGGTATCTGGGAGTGGGCGAGCAACGACGGCGACGGCGCCGAGCCGGACGTCGTGCTTGGCTGCGCCGGCGACGTGCCGACGCTGGAAGTGCTGGCCGCCGCCGACATACTCCGCCGCGAACTGCCGGACCTGCGGGTGCGAGTTGTGAACGTGGTCGACCTGATGCGGCTGCAGCCAGACACCGAGCATCCGCACGGGATGAGCGACGCGGAGTTCAACGCGCTGTTCCCGCCGGGCCGGCCGGTGATCTTCGCCTACCACGGCTACCCCTGGCTGATCCACCGGCTCACCTACCGGCGGGACGCGCACAACGATTTTCACGTCCGCGGGTACAAGGAAGAGGGCACTACCACGACGCCGTTCGACATGGTGCTGATGAACGACATGGACAGGTTTCACCTGGTCACCGATGTCATCGACCGGGTCCCCGGCCTCGCGCCGCGAGCCGCCCGGCTGCGGCAGCAGATGACCGACTCGCGGGCAAGAGCGCGGGCCTGGACCAGGCAGTACGGCGAGGATCTGCCAGAAGTGAGGAACTGGACCTGGTCAGCCCGATGACACCGGCATCAGCCGGAACGCGCGCGAACGTCCTCATCGTGAACGCGGGCTCGAGCAGCCTCAAAGTCAGCCTGCTCGGGTCCGGCGATGCGGTGGACAGCGCGCTGGAGCTGGAAGCGTGGGACGGGAGCCCGGACCACCCCGAGCTAACCAGCTTCCTGACGACCGCCGAGCCGCGGGCCTTCGTCGTGGCCCACCGGGTGGTGCACGGCGGCAGCGTGTTCAGCCACGCCGTGCTGATCGACGACGGGGTAACCAACGCGATCGCCGGGCTGACCGACCTGGCTCCGCTGCATCAGCCGCGGGCGCTGGCCGGCATCGAGGCGGCCAGGCGGCTGGTGCCCGGGCTGCCCGCTGTCGCCTGCTTCGACACCGCGTTCCATGCCGGGATGCCCGATGCCGCTGCCCGCTATGCGCTGCCCGCTGACTGGACGACGCGGTTCGGGCTCCGGCGGTACGGCTTTCACGGCCTGTCCCATGCGTACGCGTCCAGGCGCGCCGCGCAGCTGCTCGGCCGCGAGCTCGGCGAGTTGCGACTGGTCACTTGTCACCTCGGCGCTGGCGCCTCACTCGCAGCCGTGCGCGGAGGCCGCAGCGTCGACACCACGATGGGCTTCACGCCGCTGGAAGGGCTCGTCATGGCGACCAGGAGCGGGAGCGTCGATCCGGGGCTGCTGGTCTGGCTGTTGCAGCACGGACGGCTCAGCGTAGCCGAGCTGTCGGCCGGCCTGGAGCAGGAGTCGGGCCTGGCCGGCCTGGCTGGCGTGCCGTCCGGCGACATGCAAGAGGTCCTGCGCGCGGCCGGCTCCGGAACGGCCGCCGCGCTGCTGGCGGTGGAGGTCTACCTGCACCGGCTCCGCCGGGAGATAGCGGCCATGGCGGCTGCCATGCACGGCCTTGACGCGCTGGTCTTTACCGGCGGTGTCGGTGAGCACAGCAGCCAGATCCGCGCCGCCGCGGCGGCCGGCCTTGGGTTCCTCGGCGTAAGCCTCGACCCTGACCAGAACAAGGCCACGGCCGACGCGATCATCAGCACGGACGATTCGGCGGCAGCGGCGCTCGTGGTCACCGCACGGGAAGACGTCGAGATGGCCCGGCAAGCCCGCCGGGTACTCGCAGTGTCGTAGCTGCCTGCCCGCCGGGACCGAGGTCACCCGCAGTTCCTGCCTTTGGCCCTACGCGGCCGGGCAGGCTCCCCAGCACAGTGGGAGTAAGGGGAGAAGGAGGGCCGACCGATGAGCGTGATGACAGTGCCGCAAGTACCGCAATCAACCATCAGCGACCGCGCTATCGCAGACTGGGCGGGCTCGCCGCTATCCACCATCCACCACCTGGCGCAGCGGCCGCGGCCAATCCCGGTCGAGCAGTATGCCGACGGTTCGGGTTACCTGGTCCGCTTTGAGGTTCCTGGCGTTGACCCGGTCAGTGACCTGGCCGTTTCAGTGCAGGCCGGTACCCTGGTCGTGCAGGCTCAGCGCACGGATTCCGCGCCGCAGGGGCATCAGAGCGAGTTCCGGTATGGCCGGTTCGCGCGGAGTGTCGTGCTCCCGCCGGGAGCAGATGCTCGCGATGTTTCGGCGACTTACCGTAGCGGGATCCTGACTGTTCGTATTGATATCACGCCGGGGCACCAGCAGGCGGCAGATGTCGTCGACGTCGAGATTCAGCAGTAAGGCCGCATGGCCGACGCGTCACGGGGCCGACAGCCGCAAGGCCGACAGCCGCAAGGCCGACAGTCAGGGACGGGAGGGCCCATCATGGATAACCCGGCCAGCAGCCCGGTAATCGTCGCAGGGGTGAGCGGATCGCCTGCTTCGGCGCGCGCCCTGCGCTGGGCCGCCGACGAGGCACAACGGCGTCATGGCCGGCTCAAGGTGGTGCTGGCCTGGCGAGCCCAGACCCGGGCGTTCTATGCGCCACCATCAGCTCCGGAAGACCTGGCAGTGCGTCAGCAGCGCGCGAGGGACGGACTGGCAGCGACCGTGCGGGCCGTGCTCGGCCCGGAACTGGCGGCGGAGGCAGCCACCGAAGTCACCGAGGGCAATCCCGAGCGCGCGCTGGTCGATTCGTCGGCGGGTGCCGATCTGCTGGTTCTCGGCACAGCGTCGGGCCAGCTCGCCGGGCGCTCGATTGGCCCGGTGGTCAGGACCTGCCTGAGCCGGGCCCACTGCCCTGTCGTAGTCGTCGGCCCGGAGGGCCAGGACCTGTCTGGCGGGGAATCCGGCGACCTGGCGAGTCTGGCTGTCGACCTCGGCGATGACTGGAAACTGGCGGTGGCCGGGGCAGTGCCCGCCCCGCGAGTGGGCGACTAGCGGGAGTGGAGGCCGAAATGACCCGTAAGGATGTTCATCTCGACGCGATGCTGCGGCACCTTGGTGCCGCTTACTACGACTCGCTGCACGGCAGGGCTACCCCGCCGGACGTGGCCAGGGCGGTCAACCAGGTCGCCATGGAACTAGGTGAGCAGGCTGACATCCGCCACGCCACTCCGCATCCCAGGGCCGGCGAACCGCGCGAACCGCACCACGGGCCGATCACGCACCACGGCCGGTGGCACAGCCGGGTCCGGGACATCATGACGACACAGGTGGTCGCCGTCGACCGGATCACCCCGTTCAAGCAGATTGCCTGGCAGCTGGTCCACCATCAGATCAACGGCGTCCCGGTGCTGAGCCTCGGCCGGCACGTCGCGGGTGTCGTGACCGAGGGCGATCTGATCGCCGCCAGGGACAAGCATGCGGGCCAGCGGAAGCGCTGGACGGGGTCGCCCCGCTACGGTACTGACCGCAGCCGCTACGACCGGCTGACCGCCGAGCAGCTGATGACCGCCCCGGCCATCACCATCCACCCGGACACCGCCATAGCGGGCGCCGCCCGGCTGATGGGCGACCATCACATCAAGCTGCTGCCGGTGGTCGATGACGACGGCAAGATCGTCGGCGTCATCAGCCGGCGTGACCTGCTGAACGTGTTCCTGGTAGCAGACTCCGAGATAGCCCGGCAGGTGCGGGAACTCCTCGGCGAGCTGGCGCCTGGCGAGCCGGGAGCAATCCAGGTCGACGTACAGTGCGGGATCGTGACGCTGACCGGCCAGCCCGAGGCGGAGCGGCGCAGTCAGGTGGCAGCAGCAATAGACCTGGCCTGGGATATCGACGGCGTCGTCGACATCATCGACCATGTGGTCAGCCCGCAGCCGGCCTAGCTGGTGCCGGCCTTAGCTGGTGCAGGCCTAGTTGTGCAGCACCGCCGCTCCGCTGAACCGGCCGTGCTTCAGGTCAGACAGGGCCTGCGGGGCGCTCGCCATCGGATAGGGCACGGTTGTCGGCTCGATGTGCAGCCGCGCCGCCAGTGCCAGGAACTCCTCACCATCACCGCGGGTGTTGGCAGTGACGCTGCGGACCTGACGCTCTTCGAAGAGCTCGCTGTCATAGTTCAGCGGCGGGATGCCGGATAGCCAGATCCCTGCGATGGCCAGCGTGCCACCACGGTCGAGGGCGCGCAGCGCCACCGGGACCAGGTCGCCAGCCGGCGCGAACAAGATCGCGCCGTCGAGCGGCTCAGGCGGGGCGTCTGCCGCCTCGCCGACTGAATCGGCGCCCAGTGCCGTGGCCAGCTTCCGGTTCCCTTCGCCGCGGGTTAGCACGTGCACGCGCAGGCCCTGGTGAAGTGCGATCTGGGCGGTGATGTGCGCACTTCCGCCGAAGCCGTAGATTCCCAGCCGGCCCGCGGGCGGCACCGCTGCTCGCTTCAGCGCCCGGTATCCGATGATGCCGGCGCATAGCAACGGCGCAGCTTTCTCGTCGTCGAGTTGTCCGGGTAGCAGATAGGCGTAGGCCTCGTCAGCCAGGCATGCCTCGGCGTAGCCGCCGTCGACATCCCAGCCCGTGAACGTCGGCTGCAGGCAGAGATTCTCTGCGCCGCGGCGGCAGAATGTGCATGTCCCGTCGGTATTGCCCAGCCACGGCACCCCGATCCGGTCACCGACCGCGAACCGGGTGGCGCCTGGCCCCACAGCATCGACGAGTCCGACGATCTCGTGGCCCACCGTCACTTCCGGCCGCTTGGGCGCAAGGTCGCCTTCGGCCAGGTGCAAATCCGTGCGGCAGACGCCGCAGCAGGTGATCCGCACCCGCACCTGGCCTGGGCCGGGTACCGGCTCGGCCCGCTCCACCCGGCGTAGTGGCTGATCATCGATCGGCCCTGGCCGCTCCACTACCCAGGAATGCACCCAGTCCTCCCGGACCTATCGCAGCGACGACCAGCGCGGACCGGTCACTGCCCACGCCTGCGCCCAGCCGGCCATGCGGCGGCGGTTAGCCACTACCCGGACCGTACAGCCGGCAACCACGAGCAGCAGGGCCAGGCTGATCAGGGTCAGCATGGCGCTCGTGGTCTCCCACTCGAGAACTTCGCCACGGCTGAGCGGCTGATGCTCAAGCAGGCCCGTCTGCGTAACCCAGACGGTTACCCGCTGGCCGGCGGGAGCGTTGAGGTCGACGGCGACGAGACCTTTACGCTCCGTACCGTCAGGTGCCTGCCAGCGGGCAGTCACCCAGGATGTCTCGAATATTCCGTCCTCGGCTATCAATCCCGCGGCGCCGCTCTCCTGCAAGATAGCGGTCCGCTGCCGCCACCCAGCCTCAGCCCGCAGTTCCTGCCGTGCTGCGGCGGCGGTCGCCCGCACGGTGAAAACGCTCAGCAGCGGCGCAGCGAGGAAAAACGCAACGATCAGTCCGGTAACGATCGTCGATTCGACCCGGTCGACGTGGCGCTGCAGCGGGTTGTCGTTGCCCGCGACAATCCGGACCAGTCGCTGCCATAGCTGTCGCAGCATCGCGGGCACCTCCGTCCGGGCTTTGCATCGACTCTGCGCGACGGCTGGCTGGCGCGGAAGGGCCGATAAGCCCGCATGAATGCAGACTAAGGGCCTAAGACCCGCATTAGTCAGCCCTCACTTCAACCTGCGGGCGACGAGGCGTGGCCGGAGCCGTGTTCGAGCGGCCGAACTGCAGCAGCAGCTGCGGGTACCCGGTCAGGCCCAGCAGCTCCCGTACCTCCTGCCGGTGGCGCGGCGACTCCAGCGGCTGCGACTGCAGGCTCGCGAACACCCAGCGCGTCGCGGCTCGCAGCAGCAGCCGGTGCAGTGCCTGCCCGGCCCGCAGCCAGTCCGCCGGAGTGTCGCCGGCCGTGCTCAGCGCCGCGGTCGCCGACGGAGGCACGCCATCTCGCCGGTCGCTGCCGCGTCGCTCGCTGCCCGATTGCTCAGGGCCGAAGTCACGTTGCGGCAACCTGGGCAGCGCCTCGTCACGCGAACCGGTCAGCGCCGCGCGGCTGGCGATGGCCCAGGCAGGGACGCCATCCCGGGCCAGGCTGCCCGGAGGCCGCACCCAGCCCCGCGTCTCGGCCGCGGTATCCGTAGTCACGCTCTGCTCAGCCGCGGCCACTTCGGCCAGCCTCACCAGCTGGCCGGTCAGGCCGGCCGAAGCCAGCAGCAGTTCCGCGCCTTCGGCCGCTGCGTCCGCGACAAGCGCGGTCAGCAGCCGGGCAGCGACCTCTCCCGGCGTGAACGGCCCGCGGTGGGTGTGCCGGTGCGGCACAGCCGCGGCCATCTCAGCCTCGACCTTATTCATCGCCGCGTGCCCGGCTGGCCGGACTCGAGCAGCCAGCCATGGCTTCTCCAGGTCTGGCAGCAGCTCGGTGACCGGCAGCAAGCCAAGACTGCGCAGCCCGAGCCGCAGCCCGAACAATGCGGCCCCGCAGCTGATCATCAGTTCGCGGCCGTCTGGGTCGATGTGCCGGAGCCACCGGTCAGGGTCCACCAGCAGTTCGATGACGTTGCCGCGGACCCGGAACTGCCACGGCTGCGTGTTGTGCAGCGAGGGAGCCCGAGCCGCCATCGCAACCACCGCCGCGCTCTGGGCCGGCGTGAGCTCCAGACTGCCGAGCCCGGCCTCCGGGCAGCGCGTCTGTGATTCAGCAAGCGGCACAACCGTGCTGCGCACCAGCAGGCCGCCCCGGTCAGTGACGGTGGCCGGCCATATACCGCGCCGCACAGACGCGGATTTGCCGGAATCGGTGTGGGTTGTCGAAGTCATGTCGCATCACCGAGTGCACAGTGCAAGTGCGACGCCACGATGCGACAGGGTCTAACGGCCCTTCCCGGAAAGACCCATGTCCGTAGAGTTGGCAACGGGCCGCGGGCGCCTCCTGGAGGGGAACATGGGCAATGATGCCGACTCTGCCGGAACCGATATCGGCAGGCGCGTCGCCGAGCACCGCATCCGTGCTGGCCTGACGGTCGAGCAGGCCGCTGAGCGAGCCGGGATGTCCCCCGAGTACCTGGCTTACCTCGAAACGAGCATGGCGCCGAACCCGACCCAGGCGGCCTTGACCCGGCTCGCGGCGGCGCTCGACACGACACCCGCCTCGTTGTCCGGTGCCGGGCTGAACATCCCGCCCGGCCAGCGCGGAGCGGCGAAGGGTGCAGTGCTGGACAATATGACGGTGGCCGAGTGCCGGGAGCACCTGGCCGGCGGAGGCATCGGCCGTTTCCTGTTCGTCGAGCCAGGACGCGGGCCGGTCGCCATCCCGGTCAACTTCCGGATGGATGGGGACGACGTGGTTTTCCGTACCGCCACCGGCGGCTTTATGTCGGCTGGCCTGCATGAGCGCCGCGTCTCGTTCGATGTCGATCATCTCGACGATGCCCTCGGCGAAGGCTGGAGCGTCCTGGTCACCGGCAAGGCGCAAGCAGTTACTGATCCGGCCGGACTCGCCCGCGCGGAAGCGCTGCACATCGAGCCCTGGGCGGGCGGGGAGAAGCCGGTCTATGTCCGGCTAACGGCCAGCCAGGTTACCGGCCGTCGCATCAGAATCGCTGGCTAGCGAGCCAGCCTGGTCCGCGACGGTAAGCCGGTCGCGGACCGCCACGACACCCTCGACGTGGCGAACCCGCGCGATGAGCTCCAGTGCAGTGCCTGGCTGGTCAACCTGCCCGGCGATTGTCACGATGTCGGACGCCACAGTCACGTCGAAGGCACTGGCGTCGAGGCCAAACTCGCCCGCGATGACATCTGTCCGTATTTCAGCCAGGATGTCATCGTCCGGGCGCTCATACACGCTCAGCACATCGGAGCGGGTGACGATGCCGATGAGCAGGCCGTCATCACTGACGACCGGCAGCCGCTTGATCCAGCGATCCTGCATCACCCGGGCAGCCACCGCTACTGACGCGTCCGGATGGATGGTGATCGCCGGTGAAGTCATCAGCCTGCCAGCCGTCACTGCGTTGACCTTCGACTCCTCACCCAGCTTCCACCGGAGCCTGATCAACCCGGCCGGCATCCGGCTGTGAGCTTCGTTGTAGAGCAAGTCAGCCTCGGATACCACGCCGACCACCCGGCCGGCGTCGTTGATGACCGGACAGGCACTAACCCGGTACCGGCGGAGCACCGAGACGATCTGCTTGAAGCCGGCGTTCCGCTTGACCGCCACAACGCTGGTGGTCATAACGTCCTTGACGGTAGCGTTCATCGGACTTCCTCCCCGGTCCAGGCAGCCGTCAGGGGCCTGCCCGGACGATCACGATCGGGCACTGCGCGTGATGCACGCAATGCTGGCTCACTGAACCGAGCAGAGCCTCGGTGAAGCCGCCGTGGCCGCGGCTGCCAACGACCAGCAGATCCGCTCCTTGCGCGGCCTCGAGCAAAACCTGGGCCGCGTTGCCCTCGCGGACCATGCTGCTGACTTTAACGGTGCCCGCGGTGCCTGGCCCGGCCGGATCTACGGTCTCGCTGACCGACTGACTGAGTACGCGCGCAGCGACCTCAGCGAAGTCAGTCTCTGGCAGCACATTCCCCGGCCCGAACGGTGTCCCGAGCACGACCGGATAGTGCCATGCGGTCACTGCCTCAATCGCGGCACCGGTGCGCTCGGCTTGCCGCACGGCCCAGGCCAGTGCTGCCTTCGACGACGGCGAGCCGTCCACGCCGACAACGATGCGCTGGCTCGGAGCTCTCTGGTCGGTGCCCATCGCGGTTCTGTCTCCTCCGTGCGGTCCTGACGCCAGCGTCGCAAGAAACGCTCAGCCAAGAGCAGAGCCCTCATACCCGGGGAACGGGGGACGTAAGTCCCCGGCCGGACTGCCGGAAGCTCACCTGAGCTGACGCAAGAACGGGTCCTTCGGCGCGGCCGGAGCGAGCCTGATCCTTATGTCGACCGCGTGCGCGCCGTCTGACCTAGCGATGACCGGGTTCAGGTCGAGTTCGGCGACCTCCGGCAGATCGTCGGCCAGCCTGGACACCCGCAGCAGCTGGTCTGCCAGCGCGGCGGTGTCGACGGCTGGCGCGCCGCGGTGGCCGAACAGCAGCGGAGCCGCGCGCAGGCCCCGGATCATCTGCCCGGCGTCGTCATCGGTCAGCGGGGCGAGCCGTGCCGCCCGGTCGCCGAGGACGTCAGTCGCGACGCCGCCGAGGCCGAACACCACCAGCGGGCCGAAAACCGGCTCTTGCACGACGCCGATCAGCGTCTCCACGCCGTCAGCCAGCATCGGCTGCACCAGGACTCGCTGCAGTCTTGCGCCGAAGGTCGCTTCCAGCTCCGCATAGGCGGTAGCGACCTCGTCGCCGGTGCGCAGGTCCAGCTTGACAGCGCCAGCGTCAGATTTGTGCACCAGGCCCGCTACGTCCGCCTTGAGCACGACATGACCGCCGAGCTCCGCGGCAACCGCAACCGCTGCTGCCTGGTCACGCACCGGCCGGGTCGGCACCATCGGGATCCGGTAGCAGTCAAGCAGCGAAACCGCGTCAGCGGTCGCGAGCCATCCCCCGTCGGGCTGGTCAGTCAGGAATGCCGAGACGAGCGCGTGAGCGCCAGCCGTGTCGACATCAGGCAGCTCAGGCACGCGCCCGTGCTGGGAATCGCGCCACTCCCGGTAGCTGGCGGCATGGCTCAGCGCACGGGCGGCATTCTCCGGGTAGCTGTAGACCGGCAGTCGCTGGCCAGTTCCGGGCTCGAACGCGGCGCTGTCCCCCGGCGCCCTGCTGAGCAGGCTGACCGACTCGGACCGGTCCAGCAGCACGGCAACCATCGGCTTGCTGACCTGTGCGGCCAGAATCGGCGCACTGAGGTCCGCGATCGCCGTTGGTACGCCGAGCGCCATCACCGCGTCAACCGAGTCATCCGCGGCTACCGCCTCGAGGCAATTCCGGAAGCTCTCCGTGCTGACGGTGGCGCTTGTGTCGACCGGGCCGGAGACGGCGGCGCCAGCCGGAAGCAGCCCCGCCAGCCGACGCTGGGTGCGCGCGCCCAGGACAGCGACCGTCAGGCCGCTGTCGCCGCAGGCGTCGGCCGCGAGCACGCCAGCCCCGCCAGCATTGGAGACGATCGCCACCCGGCGGCCGGCCGGCAGCGGCTGACTGGCCACCAGCGCGGCGGCGTCGACTAGCTCCCCCAGGCTGTGCGCGGCGATGATGCCGGCCTGGCCGAACAGCGCCTCCTGCGTAACCAGCGGGGTGGCGGACGCGGCCGTGTGTGATGCAGCCGCCCGCTGCCCGGCGGCCGACCGGCCGCCGATCACAGTGAGCACCGGCATCTTCTGGCCGACCCGGCGCGCGGTCCGGGCGAACCCGCGCGGGCTCCCGAATGACTCGACGTACAGCACCGCCAGCCTCGTCTGCTCGTCCTGCTCCCACCAGGTCAGCAGGTCGTTGCTGGACACGTCGTATTTGTCCCCCACCGAGGCGAACGAGGAGATCCCGATGCCGAGCCTGCCGAGTTGCTCGAGCAACGCGATTCCGACGCCGCCGGACTGCACCACGAGGCCTGCGGTCCCTGCGGCTGGCATCCCGGTGGCGAATGTCGCGTTCAGCCGGGCGGCGGCAGATGCGACGCCGAAGCAGTTCGGCCCGACCAGGCGCATCCCGTAGCGGCGGCAGATGGCCAGCAGGTCGGCGCCACCGCCGCCCAGGCTCGCGGTGATCACGATCAGAGCGTGCACGCCCCGGCGCCCGCACTCGGCGGCCACGGCCGGAACGGCCGCCGGCGGGACGGCGATGACGGCAAGGTCCAGGCCAAGCGGCAGGTCGGCGGCCGAGGCAAGGCAGGAAAGCCCTTCCATCGACCGCCCGCGCGGGTTCACTGGATAGACCGGCCCGGCGAACCCGGCGGCGACGATGTTGTGCAGGATCTCCCTGCCGACCGACCCACGCCGGCGGCCCGCACCGATCACCGCTACCGACGCCGGCTGCAGCAGACGACGCAGGCTCGCCACGTCTGCCGCGCTTGCCCGCCCCGCCACTGCATCCAGGTAATGGTCGAGCCGCCCCCCGTCGTGGCCCGGCAACGGCATCGTCAGCTCGATGACGCCGTCAGCGAACTGCCGCTCCACCGGCAGGCCCGCATCGGCGAAGACTCTCTGCATGGCGACGTTCTCCGGCAGAGTTTCCGCCGCGAACGCCGTCAGCCGCCGCCCTCTGGCCAGCGACACCAGATGCTCAAGCAATAGCGTCGCCACTCCGCGTCCGTGCATCTCGTCAGACACTGCGAACGCGATCTCGGCCACGCCTGGCCGCGCCGTCGGTTCGTAGCTGGCGACGCCGATGAGCTCGCCGTCGAGGCGCGCCAGCAAGGCAGCGTGATCTGGCCCTTCGGGCCGGGTCAGGCGAAGGGCCTCGCGTTCGGGTGCTTGCGGACTGAAGCTGAAGAACCGGAAATAGGCGTTGTCCGGCGACATCTCCAGATGCATGCGCCTGATGTCGTCGGCGTCCTCCGGCCGGGCCGCACGAATCTCGACCGTGCTGCCGTCGGAGAGCAGTGCGTAACTTGCTGCTGGAGTCGTCATCGGCGCAGGGTCAGCCTCGTAGGAGATGGCAGCGTCCTGGGATATGCCAGGCTCGTCGTGAATGCCAGCCTCGTCGTGCCCGATCGTCTCCATGATGCAGCAACCTCCGGGAAAGTGATCCCCGTCAGCATCGCAGCCGGCTCGCAGGACGCCACCTGCCAAACGGGCCCGACTGCCGGGACCTTCGGCCATGGCGAGCCGGTCCGGAGAGTTACGGAGCGGGCTGCTGCCTGGTCATGCTGTGGTAGACGGCCAGCAACGCGGCCTTCTGGGTGTCATCGAGCGTCGCGTCTGTCCTGATGGCGTGCTCCACGCCCGGTTGCTCGCTGGCCGCCTGGCCGCGCGCGCCCTCTGGATCGAGCAATCCGGCCTGCGCGAGCAGGACGTCCGCCGAGAGATTCAGCGCATCGGACAACTGCCTGAGCACCCGGACGGACGGCTGGTGCATGCCCCGCTCAAGTTCGCTGAGGTAGGGGTTGGACAGGCTGGTGAGCTCCGCTAGCTGGCGGAGGGTGAGATTCGCCAGCTTGCGCTGACTGCGGATGAAGGCGCCGAAAGCCTCCATCCGTGCGTCCCACTGGCTTGTCACGTCGCTCCTTTGTCCGCCGCTCACATGCAGGGTCAGTATGCCGGGCAGCCGTCAGCGCGCGACGGGCAAGGGCTCGTCGCGCGCCGTGCAGGGCTGCCGCTCACTGTGCCGGCCTTTCTTACTTGGCCGCCTTCTCCTTTGCCGTCCCGTCAGCAGGTGCGGGCAGCAGTGGCGCGGTCGCCTTCAGCAGGTCCTCGGCGAACCTCCGCTGGCTCGCCAGCAGCTGCTCGGCGAAGTCGTAGGCGCTCGCGACGACGTCGTGCGGCGTCGGCAGCTTGTCGGCGAACGGCACGTTCACCTGGGGCAGGTCGGGCTTGATGGACTGGAGCGCGGATGCCCAGGTCTCGATCGCGTCGACGACCGCCGCCTGGCTCTTGCTGATGGTGTTCAGGACTTCGCTGGTGAGCTGCTGTGCAACGTTCGACTGTGCACCGTTCGACTGGGCCATTTCTTCCTCCTTGGGCTTAGTCTTGCTCAGTATAACTAGCAAAACTTCGCTGTGTCAAGCGGGGCCCGGCAGGCCGGACCGAGCTAGCCGAGCACGTAGCTACCCGGAGCGTCGCGCAGCGGCGGGAAGCACTCGCTGCCCAACGGGGGCGGCGGCACCAGGCGCCCAGCCCGCCGCCCGGCCCACAGAGCCCAGTCCTGCCACCACGATCCGTCCTGCCGCACTGCCGCGGCCCGCCAGGCCTCCGCATCGGGCGGACAGGAATCGGCCGTCTCGTGCCACGCCTTCGGGCCGGGCGGGTTGACGATGCCGGCGATATGACCGCCGCTGGACAACACGTACCGCACCTCGCCGCGGAGCAGCCGGGTTGCCTGGTACGACGCATGCCACGGCACGATGTGGTCGTTCACCGCACCCACCACGTATGCGTCGCTCTTAACGTCAGCCAGCGAGAGCCGCCGGCCGGCCAGCTCCATCTCGCCCTTGGCTAGTTCGTTCCCGAGGTAGAGGCAGCGCAGGTAGAACGAGTGCATCGCGGCCGGCATCCGGGTACTGTCGGCGTTCCAGGCGAGAATGTCGAACGCGGGCGGATCCTGGCCCATCAGCCAGCCAGACACCACATAGCTGAAGATCAGGTCGTTCGCCCTGATGACGTCGAAGGTAGCGGCCATCTGACGCCCTTCGAGATAGCCAGCCGAGGCCATCCGGCGCTCCAGCCGGGCGATGGTGCGCGTATCGAGGAACGCGCCGAGCACGCCCGGCGCAGAGTAGTCCAGCATTGTGTTGAGCAGCGTGATCGAGCCCAGCCGGTCGTCGCCAGTCCCGGCTAGGTAAGCAGCCAGCATCCCGGTGAGAGCGCCGCCGAGGCACAAGCCGACGATGTCGGCCTTCGGCGAGCCGGTGATGTCGCCGATCACGTCCAGCGCCTGGCGCGGGCCGTGGATCAGGTAGTCGTCGAGAGTGACGTCCCGCATCGACGCGTCCGGGTTGCGGTAGGAAATCGCGAAGACAGTCCGCTTGTGCGCGATCGCCCATTCAACGAAGCTCCGGCCAGGTGCCAGGTCCATCACGTAGTACTTGTTGATCCACGGCGGGCTGGCAAGCAGGGGCACCGCGTGCACCGACCGAGTCTGCGGCGCGTACTGGATCAGTTCCATCAGATCGTTGGCGAACACTACCTTTCCGGGTGTCGCCGCCAGGTTCACGCCGAGCTTGAACGGCCGTTTGTCCACTTGCCGCGGCATCCCGCCGTTGGTGACCAGGTCCGTAACAAGATTCCGGGCCCCGGCCACGACGCTGGCTCCGCCGGTGTCAAACGCCAGCTTCAGCGCAGCCGGGTTCGTCAGCAGGAAGTTCGTCGGAGCCAGGGCGTCGGTAAGGAAACCGAATGCCAGGCGCGCCTTGGCGTCGGCGGCGGCATCGCCCTCGCCGGCCGCGAGCAGGTCGCTGACGAACTGGCCGGCCGCAAGGTAGGACTGTCTCAGCGCCACGAAGAAGGGGTTGCCCGCCCAGGCCGGGTCGGCGAACCGACGGTCTGGAGGCGGTGTCTGGCCCGCGCTTACACCGAGCCAGCTGGCTACGGCCGCCGGGCCGGTGGCAGCCAGGCTGAGATAGAACCGGCCCAGCGCGGACGCTAGCCTGGCTGGCCGCGATGCGGCGCGCGCCGCCACCAGCGCGAGCGCCTCACCGAATCCGGCCATGTCGATGGCGCCGAACTCGCCCGCTTCCGGCGCTACCGCTGCGGCCGCGAGATCTGTCGCCGACGTGTCACGTTCCATGCTCAAGTCTTGCTCCATCCGGCCGCGCTGCCCAGCCTGAAAGTGACCAGTGCAGCCCGAAAGTGACCAACGTCCTCAGCCGCTGAGCCGGTCGGCCCTCATGTGCGCGGCGCCCTCGGTGATCAACTGTGCCAACTTGACCATTGCCAGCTGGCCTGCCACGGCCAGGAGCCGCGCGAACGGAAGGCGCTCAGATGAGCACGCTTGACCTGTCCAGGTGGCAGTTCGGCATCACCACCGTGTACCACTTCATCTTCGTTCCGCTGACGATCGGGCTGTCCCTGCTGGTCGCGGTTTTGCAGACGATGTGGCTGGTGAAGAAGGACCCGGCCTACCTGCGCCTGACGAAGTTCTTCGGCAAGCTGTTCCTGATCAACTTCGCAGTGGGCGTAGTGACGGGCATCGTGCAAGAGTTCCAGTTCGGAATGAACTGGTCGGCTTACTCCAAGTTCGTCGGCGACGTTTTCGGTGCTCCGCTGGCCATGGAGGCGCTGCTGGCGTTCTTCATGGAATCGACCTTCCTCGGCTTGTGGATTTTCGGCTGGGACAAGCTGTCTCCGCGCTTGCATCTGGCCACTATCTGGCTGGCCGCCATCGGAACTAGCCTGTCGGCGTACTTCATCCTGGCCGCGAACGCATGGATGCAGCACCCAGTCGGCTACGCCGTTAACCCGGTAACTCACCGAGCCGAGCTGACCAGCATCGTCGCGCTGCTAACCAACTCGGCCGCTCTAGCCTCGTGGCCGCATGTGTTCTTCGCCAGCTTCCTGATTACCGGCGCCGTGGTGATCGCCGCCGCCGCCTGGCACTTGCGCGCCGGCAATGAGGTCGCGCTCTTCCGGAAAGTGCTGCGGATTGGCCTGGGTATCACGCTTGCGGCGGCGGTAGCGACCGCTGTCACCGGCGACGTCCAGGCCCGCCTGATGGACAGCCAGCAGCCGATGAAGATGGCTGCCGCCGAGGCCCTGTACAACACCGAGTCACCCGCGTCGTTCTCGCTGTTCACGGTCGGCTCGCTGAACGGCAGCAAAGAACTGTGGAGCATCCGGGTGCCGTACCTGCTGTCGCTGATCGCCACGCTTGACCCGGACGGAACGGTCCAGGGCATCAACAACGTCGAGCGTGCCTACGCCAAGAAGTACGGTCCTGGTGACTACAAGCCGGTGATCCCGGTGACCTACTGGACGTTCAGGTTGATGATCGGCTTCGGCATGCTCGCCGGGCTGCTGGCCCTGATCGGCTTGTGGCTGACCCGAAGGCGCAGGGAACTGCCGCGCAGCAGCTTGTTCTACCGGGTTGCGATCTGGGGCGTCGTGCTGCCTTACCTGGGCACCACGAGCGGGTGGATCTTCACCGAGATGGGCCGCCAGCCATGGACAGTGTTCGGCGTGCTGACGACGCAGCAGAGTGTCTCGCCAGGCGTGACGCCGTCGTCAGTGATCATCTCGATGACCGTGTTCACCTTGCTGTACGCCACGCTCGCAGCCATTGCCGGCCGCCTCGCCGTCCGCCATATCAAGGCAGGCGCACCAGAAGAGGTGCCGGCCGGCCAGCCCGATCCGCAGCTTCCGGTCTTCTCGTACTGACGCCCGCCAACCTCACCGCATCGGAGAAAGCGCCATGAGCCTGCCAGTCTTCTGGTTCATCTTGATCGCAGTGCTGTGGACGGGCTACTTCGTCCTGGAAGGCTTCGACTTCGGAGTTGGCATCCTGCTACCCGTCCTAGGCCGCGACAACACCGACCGGCGACTGATGATCAACGCGATCGGGCCGGTATGGGACGGCAACGAGGTCTGGCTACTGACCGCGGGTGGTGCGACTTTCGCCGCTTTCCCGCTCTGGTACGCCTCCATGTTCAGCGGGTTCTACCTGGCGCTGCTGCTCATCCTGGTCGCGCTCATCGTTCGCGGAGTCTGCTTCGAGTTCCGCGGCAAGGTCGACAGCGAACGCTGGCGGGCACGCTGGGACGTTGCTATCGTCGCCGGGTCGGCTGTACCAGCGCTGCTGTGGGGCGTGGCGTTCGCGAACATCGTCAGGGGCGTACCGCTCAACGCCAGCCACGTCTACACCGGCAACCTGCTGACCCTGCTCAACTGGTACGGCCTGCTCGGCGGACTGACCACGCTGAGCCTGTTCGCCCTGCACGGCGCGATCTTCCTGGCACTGAAGACAGACGGCGAAATGCGGCACCGCGCCCGCGCGCTAGCGGTCCGGATCGCAGCCGTGTCCGTGCCGCTCGCTGCCGCGTTCCTGATCGCCAGCCAGGTCAGCCACGGTAAGACGGCCACCGACGTGACAGCCGGGCTCGCCGCGGTGGCGTTGCTCGGCGCGGTCTGGGCGGCTTCCCGCGGCCGCGAAGGCTGGGCATTCACCGGCACCGCGGTGACACTCGCGCTGGCGGTAGCCACGTTGTTCGGCGACCTGTGGCCAGACGTCTTCCCGTCCAGCACCTCAGCTGCCTTCAGCCTCACTGTCACCAACGCGTCGTCGTCGCACTACACGCTGGCCGTCATGACGTGGGTTGCGCTCATTTTCACTCCCGTCGTGCTGGCCTACCAGGGCTGGACATACTGGGTGTTCGCCAAGCGCCTGACTCGCTCCGACTTCGGCAAGCCGACCGCGACTGACCTACCGCCGGCAGAGGTCGGCGGTAGGGCATGAGGCCGGTTGATCCGCGGCTGCTTCGGTTCGCGAGCGCGGCGCGCAGCTATTTCGTTGCGGCGGTGCTTCTCGGTCTAGCAGCCGCGACCCTCATCCTGCTGCAAGCGGGTCTGCTGGCCAGGCTGCTGGCGGGAGCGATCCGCGGCGCCGCGGTCGGCTCGATGGCAAGTTCGCTGATCGGGCTCGCGGCCGTACTGGCGTTGCGTGCCGTGACAAGCTACGGCAGCGAGGTGACGGCGCTGCGAGCGGCCGCCAAGGTCAAGTCGCAGCTCCGGCGTAAGGTTATGGCCGCGGCAGTGCGGCTCGGGCCGGCCTGGCTCGGCGGTCAGCAGGCCGGTGAGATCACCACACTCTCAGGTAAAGGCCTCGACGCGCTCGATCCGTACTTCGCCCGGTACCTACCGCAGCTCGTACTCGCCTGCATTGTCCCGCTAGCCGTTCTGGTGCGGGTTATGGTCGCCGACTGGCTGTCCGGCGTGGTCATCATCGCCACCTTGCCGCTCATCCCGGTATTCGCCGTGCTGATCGGCCGGCATACGCAGGCTCAGACTAGACGGCAGTGGCAGCTGCTCAGCCTGCTCGGCGGTCATTTCCTCGACGTGGTGGAGGGACTGCCGACCCTCAAGGTCTTCGGCCGCGCCAAGGCGCAAGCCGCGGAGATCAGGAAGGTCACCGACGAGCACCGGACCGCGACGATGGCGACTCTGCGCGTCGCGTTCCTCTCAGCCTTCGTACTCGAGCTCGCTGCGACGCTTGCTACCGCGCTGGTCGCCGTCGAGGTAGGGCTCCGCCTGCTTGGCGGCCACCTCAGCTACGAGACGGCATTGCTGGTCCTGATCCTCACCCCGGAGGCGTACCTGCCGCTGCGGAACGTCGGCGCGCAGTTCCATGCGAGCATGGAGGGTGCCACCGCGGCGGAGCGCGTCTTCGGCATCCTGCAGGCACCGCCTCCCGCAGCGCTAGGGCCGGCC
This sequence comes from Streptosporangiaceae bacterium, assembly GCA_035507615.1. Taxonomy (GTDB): domain Bacteria; phylum Actinomycetota; class Actinomycetes; order Streptosporangiales; family Streptosporangiaceae; genus JAJYUU01. The sequence goes on along the minus strand of DATJNX010000037.1, from coordinate 20,866 downwards.
GGCCGGCGTTCTCAGCACCTAACGCCGCTAGCCGCTGAGTCCGGACTCGGCGGGCCGCTCCGGCTGCGCGAGGTGACCTTGTGTTACCCGGGCCGTTCACGCCCGGCCCTTGACGGCGTCAGCCTGACGATTCATCCCGGCGAGCACGTCGCGATCACCGGCCGCAGTGGCGCAGGCAAGAGTTCGCTGCTGGCTTTGCTGTTGCGGCTCGCCCAGCCCACGTCGGGCGCAATCGAGGTTGGCGGCGCCGACCTCGCTGCCATTCCGATCGCCCGGTGGCGCGATCATGTCTCCTGGCTCCCGCAACAGCCGCACTTGTTCGCAGCCACCATTGCCGGCAACATCGCGCTCGGCAGGCCCGCGAGCACGGACAGCGAGATCCGCGCGGCTGCCCGGCTGGCCGGCGCCGACGAGTTCATCGACCGCTTGCCAGACGGCTACGACACACTCATCGGTGACGGCGGCCGGCAACTATCGGCTGGCCAGCGGCAGCGCATCGCGCTGGCCCGGGCGTTCCTGCGGGACGCGCCCGTCCTGCTACTCGATGAACCGACCGCGCACCTCGACCCGTTCAGCGCCACCGAGCTACATGCACGGCTGGCAACCTTGATGGCGGGACGAACGGTTGTGCAGGCAACTCACGATGAGCTCGCGGCTACGGCAGCTGACCGCGTCCTGGTACTGGCCGACGGCAAGCTCCGGCAGCCGATCACTCCGGTACCGGCGGCCTCGGCAGGCGCTCTCGCTATCGCGGCGGTGACCTCATGACGCCGGCCACGCCTCGACCGCGTAGCGCGACAAGGCAGTTGCTGGCCATCGCTCGCCCGTTGCGGGCAAGGCTCGTCATAGCGGCGCTAGCCGGCGCGGCTGCGACCAGCAGCGGAATCGCGCTGCTCGCCGTCTCCGGCTTCCTGCTCGCGCGTGCCTCGCAGCACCCCAACATCGTTGCGATCTCCATCGCGGTGGTGGCCGTCCGTGCACTCGGCGTCAGCCGCGGAGCATTCCGCTACGCTGAGCGCCTCGGCTCGCACGACGTCGCGTTCCGGGTGCTGGCGGACGTGCGAGTGACCATTTACCGCCGCCTAGAGCGGCTGGCACCCGCCGGCGTAGCGGCCTTCCGCTCGGGCGACCTGCTGGCAAGGCTCATCAGCGACGTCGACGCCACCCAGGACTTTTTCATCCGCGGCCTTACCCCGCCTCTTGCGGCAGCGCTGGCCGGGGGCGGCGCCGTCCTTGCCTGTGTCGCGCTACTCGCGCCGGCCGGGCTCCTGCTCTGCGCCGGGCTGATGGCAGCCGGACTGGCCGTACCACTGATCGCGGTGCGTGCCGCCCGCGTTTCGGCACAGCGCTCCGGCCCGGCCCGCGGCGAGCTCAGCGCGCTGCTCACCGATCTGCTCACTGGCGCGGCCGAGGTGCACGCCTTCGGCGCGCAGGACGAACTGCTGGCTCGCAGTTTCGCGGCTGACGGTGAGCTCACCCGGCTCGGCACGCAGTCGGCACTGGCGGCCGGGCTCGGCACCGGACTGACTGCTGCCTCGGCCGGCGCCACGCTGTGGGGCGTCTTGCTGCTCGGCGTCGCCGCCACCGGTGCCGGAGCCCTCGGCCGCGTGCCGCTGGCCGTCATCACCCTGGCCGCGCTGGCCGCCTTCGAGGCCGTGACCGGCTTGCCTGCAGCCGCGATGCAGATAGCGCAGGCGCGCACGGCCGCGGGCCGGATCATGAGCGTGCTGACTGCTCCCGATCCAGTGACTGAGCCGCCTGACCCGCTGCCGGTGCCAGCCGGCCCGCTCGACGTGCAGCTGACCGGGGCGCAGGTGCGCTACGAGCCTGGCGGGCCGCTGGCCCTTGACGGAATAGACCTGGATCTGCCGCCCGGCAAGCGAGTAGCCGTCGTCGGGCCGACCGGCGCGGGCAAGTCCACCATCGCCTCGCTGCTCCTGCGGTTCTGTGATCCGTGCGGCGGGACGGTCACGGTCAACGGGCATGACCTGGCCCGCTACGCCAGCGACGATATCCGCACGCGCATCGGAGGCTGCCCGCAGGACCCGCACATCTTCGACACTACGATCGGCGCGAACCTGCGGCTCGCCAAGCCCGAAGCTACGAGCGATGAGCTCGCCCGCGTCGCGGCAGCGGTCCGGTTGCTGCCCTGGATCGAGTCGCTGCCAGACGGGTTCGGGACGCATGTTGGCGCACACGGCGCCCGGATGTCCGGCGGGCAGCGCCAGCGTCTCGCACTCGCGAGGGCCCTGCTGGCGGATCCTGCGATGCTGATACTGGACGAGCCGACCGCGCATGTCGACGTCGATACCAGGCGCTCCCTGATGACTGACCTGCTCGCGGCAGCATCCGGTCGCACCGTGCTGCTGATCACGCACGACCTGACTGACCTGGACAGGATGGACGAGATAGTCATGCTGCGGAACGGGCGGGTCGTGGAGCGGGGGACGCACGAGCAGCTGACCGAGATCGCGGGTCTGTATGCCGCCATGTGGCAGGCTGGCCTGACGCAGCGGAAGGAGTCCTGAGGTGACCTGCACCTTGCACGTGTCCTGGGACGAACGGCTGACGGAGTACGACTTCGGGCCGCAGCACCCGCTGGCCCCGATCCGGGTGAAGCTAACGATCGAGCTGGCCCGTGCATTCGGGATACTCGGCCAGGACGACGTCACCGTAGTCAGCGCGGCTCCGGCTACCGATGCCGAGCTGCAGCTTGTCCACGATTCCGGATATATCGCCGTAGTCAAGGCAGCGGGGGCCATGGCCGCCGAACCCGGTGCCCGCGCGGTCGACGCGGCGACACTACTCAGGCACGGGCTTGGCACCGAGGACGATCCGGTGTTCGGCCTCATGCACGAGGCGTCGTCGCTCATCGCCGGCGCAACCCTGGCCGCCGCGCGGGCAGCCTGGTCTGGTCCCGCGCGGCATGGCGCCAGCATCGCTGGCGGCCTGCATCACGCCATGCGCGCGAACGCCAGCGGCTTCTGCATCTACAACGACCCGGCGATCGCTATTGCCTGGCTGCTCGAGCAGGGCGCTGAGCGGATTGCCTATGTCGACATCGACGTCCATCACGGGGACGGCGTTCAGGCAGCGTTCTGGGACGACCCCCGAGTGCTGACCATCAGCTTGCACCAGCATCCGGCTACGCTCTTCCCCGGCACCGGGCGGCCCGCCGACACGGGCGGAGCAGGTGCCGAGGGTTCTGCGGTCAACGTGGCGCTCCCGGCCGGCACCAGGGACGCGGGATGGCTTCGCGCCCTGCACGCTGTCGTGCCGCCGCTGCTGCGCGAGTTCCGCCCGCAGATCCTGGTCAGCCAGCACGGCTGTGATACGCACTGGAGTGACCCGCTCGCTAACCTCGCCATCACCGTCGATGCTCAGCGAGCCGCGCACGCAACCTTGCACCAGCTCGCGCATGAGGTGGCGGACGGCAGATGGCTGCTGACCGGCGGCGGCGGTTACCAGCTAGTTCAGGTCGTGCCGAGGTCCTGGACGCACCTGCTAGCCGAAGCCTGCGGCCACCCGATCCAGCCGGGCACCCCGACGCCGCCGGAATGGCGCGACTTTGTCGGGTGGGTGACCTCCGAGTCGGCGCCAGAACTCATGACCGAGGGAGCCGATGCGTCCTACCCGGACTTCGAGACCGGCTACGACCCGGCCGACCCGGTAGACCAGGCCATCATCGCAACCAGGAACGCGGTGTTCCCGTTGCGCGGGCTGTTCCCCTAGCGGCCGGCAAGGTGTTCCGGGACGCTTATTGCGCGAGCACTACCTTGAGCGCGCCGGTGTCAGCCGGGCGATCGAAGACGTCGTAGGCCTCGTCGAAGTCGTCGAACCCGAACCGGTGCGTGACAAGCCGCGCCGCGTCAAGCTGACCGCTGGCAAGCAGTTTCAGCAGCGCCGGCGTCGAGTAGGTGTCCACGAGTCCGGTGCTGATCGTAATGTCGCGCAGCCATTGATCTTCCAGGTGCAGCGCGGCCGACTTGCCGTGCACGCCGATGTTCGCGATCCTGGCTCCCGGCCGGGTCAGCTTGACCGCCAGCTCGAAGGTCTCCGGCTGGCCGACCGCCTCAATCGTGACGTCCGCCCCCAGGCCTTCGGTCAGCGACCGGACAACGTGCAGCGGATCGCTGATTTCGTTGTTCACCGTCACGTCCGCGCCGAATTCCTTGGCGGCTTCCAGGCGCCTGTCCGCTATGTCGATCGCAACAATGTGACTCGGGCTGAACAGCCTGGCAGTCATGACAGCGGCGAGCCCGACCGGTCCGGTGCCGACTACTGCCACCACGTCGCCTGGACGCACGCCCGCTTTCAGCACGCCGACCTCGTAACCGGTCGGGAGGATGTCTGCGAGCATGAGTGCCTGCTCGTCGGGAACACCCGCCGGCAACCGGTAGGTTGACGTCTCCGCGAACGGCACGCGGACGTACTCCGCGTGCGTGCCGTCGTAGGTGTTGCCGAGAACCCAGCCCCCGCCGCCGAGGCATTGCCCGTACCGGCTCTCCCGGCAGAACCGGCATGCGCCGCAGGCAGAGATGCAGGACACCAGGACCCGGTCGCCCTCCCCGATCGTGTGCACGGCACTCCCGGCGTCTTCGACTGTTCCGACCGCCTCATGCCCGAGTATCCGGCCATCGCGTACCGTGGGTACGTCACCGCGGAGGATGTGCAGATCGGTTCCGCAGATCGTCGTCATGTCAACCCTGACGACGATGTCGCCGTCGTCGGTGATCTCCGGGTCCGGCACTTCAGTGAAGGCCCGCTGACCCGGTCCGTGGTAGACCATGGCTCGCATGACTATCCGTCCTCTCCTCGGCGCCGGATTCTGCGGCCGGTAATTCTTGCCGGGGTAATCCTGATGAAGTGCTCGCGCTCCCCGCCGGCCCACGGCTCAACGCCTGCGGCAATAGCGTCTGCCCGCTCGGCCGGATCGTCGAGATGGTGCGCGGGACCCTGAATCAGGACGCTCCAGCCTTCGCGCGTCTCGGCATTGATGTCATCGACCTCGAACGCCACCCGGTACTCGGCGTGCTCGATGCCGGTCCGCAAGTCCTCATCGGTCGAACCCGCTTCGACCGTCCGGAACAAGATCGCACCGTCGTGCAGGACGTAGTTGACCGGCAGCACCGTCAGGTCAAATCGTCCCGGGAAGACAATCCTGCCGATGCCGCCGGGGGAGATCAGCCGAAGGCACTCCGCCTCGTCGAGAATCTCAAGCTTCGCGTCCGGCACAACGCTCTCCTCTCTTATCCCCCCCAATGAGGCATAACGCTGCCAGCGCGGCCTGCCGCTGCATAGGGGCAAAAGACCCGCTTCGCCGAGGACTCACGATACTCGGGCCAGCGGGAGGGACCATACCCGCTTCTCGCGGATCCAGATTCCGCGGTGTACTGGCAACCGGTGTCGGTAACGCTGGCAGCGACGCCGGCAACTCCGCGGCTTCGGAACGCTGGTCCCTCCCGCCACCTCGATAACACCGTCTCAGCCGCTGGGTACATAGGGCCTTAGGTCCGGTCCTGGCCAGGACCTTTCGCCTGACCCGGTGGCGTCGCGTTAACTGACCTTGGACCCTACCGGGTCGCCGTCTTAGCAGTAATGCTGCTGGGCCAGAGGATGGAGTGATTCATGGCCACGCCAGCTGATCACCGCGGCCGGTACCAGCTCACGGCTGCGGGCCTGGAGGACTTGCATCAGGCCCTGACGTCAGCCGGTTACCGCGTTATCGGTCCTCGCGTGACTGCCGATGCCATCGTCCTCGGCGAGCTGAAGTCGGCCAGCGAGTTGCCGTTCGGCTGGGGCGTCTCGCTGTCGCCGGGCGGTTACCGCCTCCGAAAGCGCCACGACTCTGCCGCCTTCGGTCATTCTGCCGGTCCCGGCTCGTGGAAGCAGTTCCTGCACCCGCCACGTGAACAGCTGTGGTCAGCCAGCCGGACCGCGAACGGGTTTGTCCTCGACCACGACGCAACACCCGAGCGGCCTGACAAGATGGCCTTTCTTGGCGTGCGCCCGTGCGACCTAAGGGCCATTCAGATCCAGGATCGGGTGCTCGGCGCTGGCGGCGGTCACCGCTCGGCGTACGCCCGGCGACGAGCCGCAGTATTCATTGTCGTGGTCAACTGCACTGAACCGGGCGAATTGTGCTTCTGCACTTCGATGGGCACCGGACCGGAATCCGGACCGGGTTTTGACCTCCTGCTGACCGAACTCGCGGACGGCGCTGGACACAGCTTCATTATCGAGGCCGGCTCCGAGGACGGATGTCAGATCCTGGAACAGCTGCCGGTTCACCCGGCCGACCCGGGCTTGGCCGAGCACGCGGACGCGGCAGTCGCCGGCGCCGCAGACCGGATGGGCCGGTTCATGGACACCGGCGACATCCGTGAGCTGCTAGCCGCAAGTCACCACGCGCAGCGCTGGGAGGATGTCGCTTCCCGGTGCCTGACCTGCGGCAACTGCACGATGGCGTGCCCGACGTGCTTCTGCACCACGGCCGAAGACGTGACCGATTTCAGCGGCGAGCACGCCGAGCGATGGCAGAGCTGGTCGTCCTGCTTCGAGCTGGACTTTTCTTATCTGCACGGCGGGCCGGTGCGGTCATCAGGAGTCAGCCGGTACCGCCAGTGGCTGACGCACAAGCTAGGCACCTGGCACGATCAGTTCGGCTCGTCCGGCTGCGTCGGCTGCGGCCGGTGCATTGTGTGGTGCCCGGTCGGCATTGACCTGACCGAGGAAATCGCTGCCCTGCGAGCAGAGCGGGACGCTTCAATCCCGGCTGCGATAGCCGGACCGGACGCCGGCAGCCCGGAGACGGGATGAGCGTCATCAGCGCGGAACTGGCCAGCCACCGGTTCGCGGCTGGCCTTGCGGCAGGTCAGCTTGACCGGCTGGCCGCGATCGCGACCAGCATCGAGGTGCCGGCCGGAACGCGGCTGTTCGAGGAGGGCGGCCACGCGGCATCGGTGTGGCTGATCAGGACCGGCCGGATTGCACTCGACCTGCACGTGCCAGGACGCGACAGGCTGATCGTCGAAACCCTCGGTCCAGGCGACGAACTCGGGCTGTCCTGGCTGCGGCCGGCTGCACGGTGGCAGTTCGGTGCCATCGCGCAGGTTACGGCGTCCGCTTTCGAGCTGAGTTCCGCCAAACTGACCGGCCTGTGCGACAGCGACCACGAACTCGGCTACCAGCTGACCAGGCGGCTGCTTGGCACTGCCATCGACCGGCTGCAGGCGGCCAGGATCAGGATCCTCGACCTGTATGCCTCCCCGTCGGCTGCGGTGGGCGGCCTGTGATGAGCCGGGCTGTGATGACCGACTGCCGGCTCCCGGTCAGGTACCGGGTGAGCTCGCGCGTCGAGGAGACGCACGACACCGTGACTATCACCCTTGAGCCTGCCGATGACCCGATCGCGGCATTCCGTCCCGGCCAGTTCATGATGCTCTATTCGTTCGGCGTCGGGGAGATCCCGATCTCGGTCAGCGGCCCGCCTGGCCAGCCGTCGCTCACGCACACGATCCGCTCTGTCGGCGCAGTGAGCGCGTCATTGTGCGCAGCACAGCCGGGCCAGGTCGTCGGCGTGCGCGGCCCGTTCGGCACGAGCTGGGACGATGCGGATTCGCCAGGAGGCGACCTGCTCCTCGTGGCCGGCGGGATCGGGCTGGCACCGCTGCGGCCGGCGCTGCTGTCAGCACTCGCGCAACCTGGCCGTTACCGGCGGATCATCCTGCTGGCCGGCGCACGGTCTCCGGCCGAGCTTGTGTTCGCTGCCGAATACGGCCGGTGGCGCGACAGCGGCGCGGAGGTCGGCATCACCGTGGACCGAGCCGACGCCAGCTGGCCGGGGCAGGTCGGCGTGGTTACGCAGCTGATCGGCCAGGCGCACCTTGACCCGCTACTGACAGCCGCGCTGATCTGCGGCCCCGAGGTGATGATGCGCATCACCGCTCGCTCGCTGACCGCCGCGGGCCTGCCCGCCGCGAGCATCTGGATCTCGCTGGAGCGAAATATGCAGTGCGGCACCGCCGAATGCGGCCACTGCCAGCTCGGTCCGCTGCTGCTATGCCGGGACGGTCCGGTCGTGAACTTCAAGATAGCCGAGCCGCTGCTCGCGGTGAAGGAGCTCTGAATGCCACCGGAACTCAGGCGACCCAGGCTGGCGGTATGGAAGTTCGCCTCGTGCGACGGCTGCCAGCTCACTGTGCTCGACCTCTCCGATGAGCTGCTAGCGCTGGCAGGCGAAGTGGATATCGCCCACTTCACCGAAGCGACCAGCGCCGAGCTGCCGGGACCCGGGCCATACGACGTGTCACTGGTAGAAGGGTCGGTGAGCACGCCCGAGGACGCCGTGCGGATCAGGCAGATCCGGGCGGATTCCCGGACACTGGTAACGATCGGAGCCTGCGCCACCGCAGGCGGAATCCAGGCGCTGCGGAACTTCGGCGACGTCGCGGAGTTCGCCGCGACGGTATACGCCCGGCCGGATTACATAGCCACGCTGGCGACGTCCACTCCGGTCTCCAGCCATGTCCCGGTCGATTTCGAGCTGCCCGGCTGCCCTATCGACAAGCGCCAGCTGACCGGCTTGCTGACGGCGCTTCTCGCTGGCCGCCAGCCTCGCATACCGGGCCACAGTGTGTGCGAGCAATGCAAGCTCCGCGGCACTGCCTGCGTCATGGTGGCTCGCGGCACACCGTGCCTGGGCCCGGTCACGCAAGCAGGGTGCGGGGCGATTTGCCCGGCATTCGGCCGGGGCTGCTACGGCTGCTTCGGTCCGATGAGCTCACCAAACGCCAGCTCGCTCATCGGCTGGCTGCGCCGCCTGGGCATGCCGGACTCTGACATCCAGCGGGTCTTCCGCACCTTCCATGTCGCCACCGCCGGGTTCGCCGCGGCAGCCGAGGAGGCAGCGCCGGCGCAGCCAGGCGGCGGCTCAGCTGGCTGACAAGCTGAGCACGTCCGCCCGCACCCTCGCGGTCAGCTCGTCAATGGCAGCCGCGACCGCAGGGCTGAACGTCCGGCCATAGCCAAATACCTCGCCCTGCACGCCATGCAGGATCAGCAGGCCGGGTAGCCGGGAAAGGACCCGGCTCAGCTCAATGGCCGTGCTCAGACCCAGGCCATGCGAGCTGGCCGGCGCTGCCGCCGATCCTGGCTGGCCTGGACCCACTACGACCCGGTGCAGTGTCCCTGGTGGTGCGTCGCCGCCGCTCGCCGCGTCGACCACCACCGCAGCGCCGGCATCCATCCACGTTTCCATCAGCCGGGTTGGCTCACCGTCGCTGTACAGCAGCTCAACGCTTGCCGGAACCGTTCCGCGAAGCCGCTGGATGACGGCCGGCCCGGCACCGTCGTCGCAGCGGAACTCGGTACCGACGCCGATCACCATGACCGCCGCGGTCACGTGCGCTCTACCTGAAGGTCCAGGAAATGCGTGGCGCAGGAAATGCACGGGTCATAGCTGCGGATCGCATGCTCGCAGTCAGCGGCAAGCTGCTCGTCCGGCAGCTCCAGGCGAGCCTGCACGAACTGGCGCAGATCGCGCTCGATCGCGGCCTGGTTCTGCGACGTGGGAGGAATGATTCGCGCACCGACGATGATCCCCTCCGCGTCAAGGTCATAGCGCTGGTAAAGCACCCCGCGAGGCGCCTCCGACACCCCATGACCGGTAGCGGCACGGGGCGCGACGGCGACGCTCGGCAGCGGCGGCCGCTGGTAGCCCTCGATCAGGCGGATCGCTTCCTCGACCGCGCAGACAACCTCAACGGCGCGGACGATGATGCTCCGGAACGGATTGCGGCAGGAGTCGCCCAGACCTGCGTCGGCAGCAGCAGCGGCAGCCAGCGGCGGCAGCCAGCGAGAGTTGAGCGTGTAACGCGCAAGCGGCCCGGTCAGGTAGGTGCCCTCGCTCCCGGCCAGCCGGGCGTGCAGCGCGGTGGAATGCGGCACCTGCTCCTCGATGACGTGCTCCTCAAAGTCAGCGGCGCTGAACGCACGGCCGCCGGAACTCACCAGGCTGCCGCTCTCGATCGGATAGCTGCCCGGCTGGCTGAGCGCGAGCAGTTCGTGGTCCACGGTCAGGTCAGGGAAGTCGAATCCGGCGACCCAGCGCACGGTCTCCACTGCGTCGTCCAGCGCCGCCTGCAACTGGCCGGCAAGGCGATCCAGGTCTTCCTTCGCTGGCACTGAGTAAAACCCGCCGATCCGGAAGTTCACCGGATGAATCGCCCGGCCGCCGATCGCTTCCATGATCGCGTTACCGGCCCGCCGCAGCGCCAGGCCGCGCTCGATGACAGCCCGCTGATCGCGGGCTAGCTCGATACCGCCCGGATAGCCGAGAAAATCCGGCGCGTGCAGCAGGTAGATGTGCAAGGAGTGGCTGGCGATCCATTCCCCGCAGTACAGCAGCCTGCGCAAGCTGGCGAGCGGACCGTCAACCCGGGCGCCGCAGGCCGCCTCGATGGCGAGCGCGGAGCTGGTCTGGTAAGCAACAGGGCAGATGCCGCAGATACGCGCGGTGATATCGGGCGGCTCGGTGTAGGAGCGCCCGCGCAAGAACGCTTCAAAGAACCGCGGCGGCTCATAGATATTGAGCCTTACCTCGTCGAGGTGGCCGTCGCTCAGCCGGAGATAGAGGGAGCCTTCGCCTTCCACCCTGGCAATCCCGGCCGTGGTCAGCGTCCGCTCGCGCCTGTGCGTCATGCCGTCACATCCTGTCACGAAGCGATTACCCGCTTGCGCGGTACCGACTACGAAGCTTGCGCGGTGACCGCCTCACTGCGCATCGGCACGATGAGCACAGGTAGCGACGCGATGTGCAGCAACCGGTTGGCGACGCTGCCGAACGGAACCCAGGGCAAGTCGGTGCGGCTGCTCGACCCGAGCACCAGCAATCTGGCCTGGTACTGGCCGGCCGCGGCCAGGATCGCGCGAGCCACATGGCCGTAGTCCGCTTCCCTGATAGCCCCTTCGGCAGAAAGGCCTGACCCGCCGAGGTTCCCGACGATGCTGGCGACCAGCGACTCGCCCTGGCCGTCCGCGCAATCTACCTGCATCCGGCCGAACCTGCCGACAGCGAACTCGTGCACGTGCAGCACGATCACCTTGTCGTCAGGGTGCGCCACGTCCTTGATCATCTCGACGGCCGCCGCGACGTGCTCGGACAGCTCGTGCCGGGCTGTATCGACGGCAAGCACAATCGTCTTGCTCATTTCTTCCTCCTCAGGCTGGCTGGCTATGCGGAAGCTAGCGAGCCGCATCCCAAGCCAGTAGGGGCGAAAGTCCGCCGCGAATCGGTGTCCGAGGTCCCGCTCAGCTGAGGTCCCACGGCCCTGCCGCCAGGCCACCGGGCAACGAGATGCTCAGCTCAGCCAAACCAAGGTCCACTGGCCGGGCGAGCAAACCCGGGGAACAACAAGGAGGAATTCACAATGCGCAGGAGGACATTCGACGCACTGGTCTCGGCCGCAGGCCTGCTCCTGGCGGCCGTTCTCGTGGTCGCGGGCGTGCTGCTGACCTGGGGGCACTCATACGCCAACAACCAAGTGGCCAGCCAGCTGTCCGCTCAGAAGATCGTTTTCCCGACGACGAACAGCCCTGAGTTCAAGATCCTCCCGGCCGCGAACCGGGCCCAGATGGCGAAGTACGCGGGCGAGACAATGACGACAGGCGCACAGGCCGAGGTTTACGCCAACTACTTCATCGCCCGCCACCTGTTCCTGATCGGCGGCGGGAAGACCTACTCGCAGCTGTCGGCGGCGTCGCTGGCGCAGCCGAAGAATGCCGCGCTGGCAGCCCAGGTCCAGACCGTGTTCCGCGGCACCACGCTGCGCAGCATGCTCCTGGAGGCATACGGGTTCTGGCAGTTCGGTCAGATCGCGCTGATCGCGGCCGTCGCGTCCTACATCGCGGCCGGGCTGATGCTGGTCCTGTCCATCTTCGGGTTCGTCCACCTGCGGCGCACCGCCCCGGAGGCGGAGATCATGCCGAGGATGGCCACTCGCGTCCAGCCGATGGCCTCCTGACCAACCCGACTGCAGTACCGAGTAACCCGGCCAGCTTCCCGCTCGCGGATCCCGCGGGCGGGAAGTTCCGTCTGTGCCTGCTGGCCGGCCCCTGACGGCCGCGGCGCGGAGGGAGGACCAAAGTCCCAGTCCGGCGTGACCGATATCCCTGCATCGAAACTCGCAACCGCTGCCAAGGTGGGTTTGCGGTTTTTCGGCACAGATTAATTGCGACGCTGAGATTCGCCGTTCCGACTCAAATCCGAGGAGCTATCGATGGCCAGGCACATTTTGGCGCTACCCGGTTCGGTCGTTAACCTCGACAGCCCGGGCACTTACCTGCACTGGAATATCTTCTACGTTTCGCTGGCCAATCTCGTGCTCATCGCGGTGATGGTCGTCATCTTCGGCGTGGCCCTGCTGCTGCCATTCCCCAGGGGACACCGCGCCGATGCCGCAGGTCAGGCCGGCACGGACACCGGCACCGAGCCGCCGGCGCCCGCGATCGACCAAGGCGAGCCCGGCATGTGGACCGCACGGGTCAGGAACCAGGCGTTGCGCCTGCTCCCGCCAGGCAAGCTGCTGCCGGACCGGCAGCCCGCGTACGTAGCCTCCTGGATCTACGTGTTCGGCGTCGCGTCGCTGGCTGCGCTCGCCATGGCAATCGTGTCCGGATTCGTCATTGCCATCGGCGGGGTGGACTGGTGGCACACCAACCCAGTCGGCCATTTCTTCAACAGCATGCACTTGTGGAGTGTCGAGTTGTTCATGGCGCTGATCGTCATCCACTTGTGGGGCAAGTTCTGGATGGCCGCCTGGCGAGGCCGGCGGACAGCCACCTGGATCACTGGCGTAGTGGCTTTCCTTGCCTCCATTGTCGAGTGCTTCACCGGCTACCTGTCGCAGCAGAACTTCGACTCCCAGTGGATCTCCACCAGTGGTAAGGACGCATTCAACTCCGTTGGTGTTGGAGCCTTCTTCAACCTGATGAACACCGGGCAGATGCTGCTCTGGCACGTGGTACTGATCCCGATCGTCCTGATCGCCATCGTCGGGGCGCACGTGCTGCTGGTCCGGGTCCGCGGGGTCAGCCACCCACTCCCCGCCAAGCGGGTCAGCTGGCGTGACCGTGCCACCCGGAAGGCGGCAGCAGCCGCCGACACGGCTCCGTGGCGCGGCCCGACCCGGCGATACGACATCATCAAAGAGGGGACAATCGCGTTCCTGATTACCCTCGCCCTGACGCTCGGCCTGGCCGGGCTGCTGTCCTCGCCCGACGTTCCTGCCGTCACGATTCAGACCTGGTCTCATCTGGATCCGTCGGACTTCCTCGCTACCGCAGCAACCGAACTGAACGGAACCAGCGAGACGGCTACCTACGGACCGCCGTATAACAACCAGACCGGCAGCGTGCAGCGGCTGGCGTTCTCCCCGCAGACCTGGCTCGGAGTGACGCAGCCGATCAACGCCGCGCAGGCGTTCGTGCTTCAGCCACTGGCGTCGCTGGCGTCCACCGACCCGGCGGTCGCACACGCGCTGGGCACGTACGACAGCGCAACGCCGGCGCAGCAACTCGCCTGGGCCAACGCCTACGCCAAGGTGTCGGCGGCCAAGGTGACCAGTACCAGCGCGATACCCGTCATACCTGCAGCGAACGACGGACCGGTGCCGGTATTGCTGACCGCGGAGCTGACCATGGCTCGCAGCGGCGCCCTGGACACCGATCTGCTGGCCGGGCGGACGTTCTACGGCACCAACTTCACCAAGCCGCTTCTGTTCATCGAGGACGGTAGCTACTTCATCAACCAGGGCAACTCGATGAACCTCGGCGGCGGCCAGTGGGGCGTGATGAACGAGACCGGGAGCTACCCCGGCCAGCCGTGGCTGTGGCTGTACACGCTGTGGTACCAGATACCGCGGTTTGGCAACTCGGCGAACGTGGACATGATCGCCGTTTACCTGACCGGCCTGGCCACCCTGCTCCTGCTGCTCGTCCCGTTCATCCCGGGCCTGCGCGATATCCCGCGGCTGATCCCGGTGCACCGCTACATCTGGCGGGGCAACTGGGACCAGCCGGCTGGCGGCCCGGTTCCTGCTGCGGCGCAGCCCGACCCGGAAAAGGAGCAGCGGGCCACGTCATGACCGCCGGCTGGTGAGATGGCCGACTCCCGGTCAGGAACCAGCGACGAGGCCGTCCGGGCCCCTATGTAGTGGCCCGGACGGCCTCGTCTGCTGGCACGGCCGGGATAAGCCGGTAGCCGGTGACTATCTCCGAGCTGATCGTCAGGACCTCAGCCATCGCGCCGCTCAGCCATGGCTGCAACCGGGCGCGGTAGCGCAGCACCGCGTCCGCGTCGGCCTCAAGCCGGGCGACCCCGACCACTATCACGGTCCATCCGGATCGCTGCGCGAGATCGAGGGAGTCGGCCTCGTAGGCGACGACCGTACCGCCGGGGCGGGACAACGAGGCGATCACAGAGCCGGCCGTTAGCCCGATCACGATAGTGCCTTCGTCGACCAGGTGATTCACCGGCCTGATCGCGGGCAGCGCCTGATGAGTGAAAACCAGGCGGCCGATCGGCACGCTTGCCAGTAGCTGCAGCGCTTCGGCGCGGGACAGCTCGCTCAGCGAGCGCTCATCGGTCACCAGTTGCTCCTCCGCCTGGGGTACCGGGTCAGTTCATGCAGGCGCGATTGAGCAGCGCAGTGCCACTGGCCCCGCGCGGTCAGGACTTTGGTCCCGTCCTTACCCGCCCGGCTAGCCTCCCGGCCGCGAGGTGTCGAACGTCCCGGCCCCCGAGGCCGAATGCCCGCTGCCGGCAACTCAGCCCGCCGGGCAGTCTGGTGAGGCAGACAAGGCCAGTGGCAAGGAGAGCCGTCATGTACGCACATGTGGGCGACCGGCTCATAGCCGAGGGCGATTCGGCCAGGAGCGGCCTCATCATCGGCGTGCCGCACGAGGACGGCTCGCCGCCCTACATCATCAAGTGGCTGTCAGACGGCCACATCGCCATGGTCTGGCCTGGCGACTTCGCCCGCATCGTGCCGGCCGATCCGCCGGTCCGGGCCGACCAGCCCCTACCGGCGGGCTCTTGACTTGTACTCGGGCCTCGACTTCTGCTCGAGCAGAGTTGCCGCGTAATCGGGCACGAAAGTCTGCGATTCGCGCGGCGCCCGGACGTAACCAGTTGACTTCGGCCTCGGCGGCAACTCCAACGGCGGCCGCTCCACTTCGTAGCTGGGAATCGAGCTGAGCAGGTGCGCCATCATGTTGATCCGCGCCCGCCGCTTCTCGCTGCCGTCGACCACGTACCACGGAGCCTCCGGAATGTCGGTATGAACGAACATCTCGTCCTTGGCTCGTGAGTAGTCCTCCCACCGCGTGATGGAGTTCAGGTCCATCGTCGACAGCTTCCACCGCCGCATGGGGTCATCGAGGCGGGCCCGGAAACGCCGTTCCTGCTCATCGTCGCTTACCGAGAACCAGTACTTGCGCAGCAAGATGCCATCCTCTACGAGCAGCCGCTCGAAGATCGGGCACTGATGCAGGAACCTGCCGTACTCCTCCTTCGTGCAGAAACCCATGACCCGCTCAACCCCGGCGCGGTTGTACCAGCTGCGGTCAAAGAAAACTATTTCCCCGGCAGCGGGCAGATGGCCGACATACCGCTGGAAGTACCAGCAGCTGCGCTCGCGCTCGCTCGGCGCAGGCAGCGCCGCGATCCTGGCGACCCGGGGGTTGAGGTACTCGGTGACCCGCTTGATCGCGCTGCCCTTGCCGGCTGCGTCACGTCCTTCGAACACTACGACCACGCGCGCTGACTCGGCTCGCACCCATTCCTGCAGCTTCACCAGTTCGGCCTGCAGCCGGAGCAACTCAGCCCGGTACAGCTTGCCCGGCAGCGGCTCACCGGAACCATCGCCGGCCTGGCCCTTGTCGTTGCCGTGTTGTCTGGACATCGCACACCTCCGACCCCATAGGCACACAGTGCCATGGGACGTCTGCCGGAAAGAAGGCCCTAAAGTCCCGCCAGACTGGCACCTCCGGCCCTGGCCGCAGGGCAGCGGACGCGGTCGAATCAATACGGTACGACAGGAGCGAGAGGGGGCGTGACTGATGAGCACGCTGACACGCAGGGAGTACCGGGGGCCGCTCGGCGAGATGGTCGACTGGCTGGAGGCGCCGTGGGCGGTGCTACGGCCGATGACCGGGCACCCGATGCGGGTCGAGGAGTTCGTCCAGGACGGCAGTTACGTGATCCGCGCCGAACTTCCCGGCATCGATCCGGAGAAGGACGTGACGGTTACGGTCGCGAACGGGATCCTCACCATCAAGGCCGAGCGTCATGAGGAGGCAATCGGCAAGCACCACTCCGAGTTCCGCTACGGCACGTTCAGCCGGAGCGTGGCCCTTCCGGCGGGCGCCGACGAGGACCACATCGATGCGACGTGCAGCCACGGCGTCCTCGAAGTGACAGTCAAGCTAGCCGCGAAGGACACCGACGCCGGCGCCCGAAAGATCGCCGTCCGCCAGGACCAGCACATCAAGCCAACCTGACGCTCCCCATCCGGCCAGGCAGCGAAACGCCAGCCGGGATATAACCAGCGGCGGCACCCGGCCGGGGCCGCCGCTGCGCCGTAGTAGCGAGCGACCCGCGGCAGGAGGGCCATTAGTCCCCAGATCGCAGGTCAGATGCCTCCGCTGCGGAGGTTGCCAGACTGGCAGGCTCGAATTGGCCGCTGCGCAGCGGTGCTGTCGGCGGCACCAGATGTGGGGGGTGCTGCGCAGCGGCTTCAGGAGAGGACTCAGTCAATGTTCGAGATCCGGATCCACGGGCGCGGCGGGCAAGGCGTCGTGACCGCGGCCGAGTTGCTGTCAGCCGCAGCGTTCACTGAAGGCAAGTACGCCCAGGCGTTCCCGAGCTTCGGGTCAGAGCGCACCGGGGCTCCGGTCGTGTCTTTTTGCCGGTTCGACGACAGGCCGATACGGGTCCGCGAGCCGGTCATGCACCCGGATGTGCTGATCATTCAAGACCCTACGCTGCTGCACCAGGTCAACCTCTTCGAGGGAACCGGTCCGGCCGCCCTGCTTCTCATCAACTCGGGCCGCCCGCCCGCGGAGCTTGGCATCGGCGAGTTCACCGGCCAGCTCGCCGCGGATGCGGTGCTGTCCGTGCCCGCTACCGAGCTCGCTCAGCTGCATGTCGGCCGGCCGGTCCCGAATGCCGCGCTCCTCGGCGGGTTCGCCGCGCTGACCGGAGCAGTGTCCATCGAATCCGTTGAGGCGGCCATCCGCGACCGGTTCGCAGGCCAGGTCGGCGAGGGAAATGTGGCCGCAGCCCGCGCCGCGTATGACAGCGCGCTTGCCCAGCTCGGTCACGGCAGCAGGCTCCCGTCAGTTGCCTTGGGCCGGGCCGGATCGGGACGCCAGGACGGCTCGGCGGGCCAGCACGGTCCCGCGGGCCGGCCCAGCTCAACAGGCGGGCGCATCGGCCAGATCGAAGGATCACGTGGCGTGGCCGACGCGGTCGCGCTAGGCCGGCCCGAGGTGATCTGCGCTTACCCGATCTCGCCCCAGACCCACATCGTCGAGGCGCTCGCCACGAAGGTGAAGTCGGGCGAGCTTTCGCCGTGCGAGTTCGTCAACGTCGAGTCGGAGTTCGCGGCCATGTCAGTTGCCATCGGCGCGTCAGCGGCAGGCGCCCGCGCTTATACCGCGACCGCCAGCCAGGGCTTGCTGTACATGGCGGAGGCGCTGTACAACGCCTCCGGTCTCGGATTGCCGATCGTGATGACCGTCGCCAACCGCGCAATCGGCGCGCCGATCAATATTTGGAACGACCACAGTGACGCCATGTCGCAGCGGGACTGCGGCTGGATTCAGCTCTATGCGGAGACCAACCAGGAAGCGCTCGACTTGCATATACAGGCCTTCCGGATCGCTGAGGAAGTGTCGCTGCCGGTCATGGTGTGCATGGACGGGTTCGTCCTGACGCATGCGCATGAGCGACTGGAGATCCCCGGTCAGGAACAGGTTGACAGGTTCCTGCCGGCGTATGAGCCGCGGCAGGTTCTCGACCCTGACGATCCGGTCTCCATCGGCGCGATGGTCGGCCCTGAGGCCTTCACCGAGGTGCGTTACCTCGCGCATGCAAGGCAAAGCCAGGCACTCGAGCTCATCCCCGACGTAGCGGCTGCGTTCGCAGGCGAGTTCGGCCGCGACTCCGGCGGCCTGGTGCGCCACTACCGCACCCAGGACGCGGACACCATCGTGATCGCGCTCGGTTCTGTCCTCGGCACGATCAAGGACACGATCGACGAGCTCCGCGCCGGCGGGATGAGAATCGGCGTGCTGGGCATCACCTCCTTCCGGCCGTTCCCGCTGGCCGCCGTTCGCGACGCGCTTGCCGCTTGCCGCCGGGTCGTCGTGCTCGAGCGAGCTCTGGCCGTCGGCATCGGCGGCATCGTCTCGGCGAACGTCCGGATGGCTCTCGCCGAGTCGCCGCAAGGGCATGCGCCGGTCCCGGCCGGACGGCACCCGCACAGCTACACGGTGATCGCCGGCCTCGGCGGCCGCGCCATCACCAAGGCGTCGCTGCGTGACCTGTTCACCAAGGCTGCCGCGGACGACCTTGAGCCGCTGACCTTCCTCGACCTCAACACCGGCCTGATCGACCGTGAGCTGAGCCGCGCCGCGGCCACCCGCCGGTCCGGGCCTGCCGCCGAAAACATCCTGCGAGACCTCGGCGCTGTCGCATCGAGGATCGGATAGGAGCGACCCATGCCAGTCCAGCGCGTCAAGTTCTACCAGGTCGGCAGCTTCGCGGCCGGCAACCGGCTGCTCGCAGACGATCAGCAGTCGGTCCAGGCCGAGCCCGGCCGGACGAACTCGCTCAACTGCGGGCACCGCGCCTGCCAGGGCTGCGGCGAGGCACTCGGCGCCAGGTACGCGCTGGACGCGGCTATGCGCGCCGCCAACAGGCAGCTGATCGCCGTCAACTCGACGGGCTGCCTGGAGGTGTTCTCCACGCCTTACCCGGAGACGTCCTGGCAGATCGCGTGGATCCACTCGCTGTTCGGCAACGCGCCCGCCGTGGCGACCGGCGTGGCGGCGGCGATGCGCGCCAAGGGTCGCCACGACGTCCGCGTCGTCGGGCAAGGCGGCGACGGCGGCACCGTCGACATCGGCTTCGCCTGCCTGTCGGGCATGTTCGAGCGAAACGACGACGTGCTGTTCATCTGCTACGACAACGAGGCCTACATGAACACCGGCGTTCAGCGGTCCGGCGCCACTCCCCCGGCCGCCCGCACCGCCACGACGCCGGCCGTGGGCCCTGAGCCCGGCAATCAATTCGGCCAGGGCAAGAACGCCCCGCTCATCGCGATGGCACATCAGATCCCGTACGTCGCCACGGCCACCGTGGCCGGCCTCCGCGACCTGGAGTACAAGGTGCAGCGGGCCATGGAGTTCCGTGGCGCCAGGTACCTGCACATCCTGGTGCCCTGCCCGCTCGGCTGGGGCGCCGCGCCCGGCGACACGATCAGGATCGCCAGGCTGGCCGAGCAGACCGGCCTGTTCCCCGTCTTCGAAGCGGCCGACGGTGAAGTCATCAGCGTCTCGCCGATCCGCCGGAAGGCGCCGGTCGAGGAGTATCTCAGGTTGCAGTCCAGATATGCGCACCTGTTCAGCACGCCAGGAGGCGCTGCCACGATCGCCCGCCTGCAGGAGCAGGCTGATGCCAACATCGCCAGGTTCGGCCTGCTCGAGCCCGCCAAGGAGGTCTCGTGATGGACAAGCCGTTCGCGATCACCCTGGATCCAGGCTCCAGCCTGGCCAACAAGACCGGGTCCTGGCGCACTGAGCGGCCGGTCTACGTCGATCTGCTGCCGCCGTGCAACCACGCCTGCCCCGCCGGGGAGAACATCCAGCAGTGGCTCTACCACGCAGAAGAGGGCGCCGGACAGGGCCGCCGCAGCGGGTACGAAGCGGCGTGGCGGCAGATCATGCAGGACAACCCGCTGCCGGCGATCATGGGCCGGGTGTGCTACCGGCCTTGCGAGACCGCCTGCAACAGGGCCCAGGTAGATGCCGCCGTGGGCATCAACTCGGTCGAGCGGTTCCTCGGCGACGAGGCTATCCGGCAAGGCTGGACGGTGCCGGTCACCGCACCGGATAGCGGCAAGCGAGTGCTGATCGTTGGTGCCGGGCCGTCCGGCCTGTCCGCGGCCTACCACCTGCGGCTGCTCGGCCATCAGGTGACGCTGCGCGATAGCGCGGTGTGGGCCGGCGGGATGATGCGGTTCGGCATCCCCGCATACCGCCTGCCGCGTGACGTCCTGGACGCCGAGGTCGGCCGCATCCTCGCGATGGGCGTGACCTGGGAAGGCGGCCAGCAGGTCACCGACCTGGAGGCGGCGATGGCGGACGGCGGGTTCGACGCCGCCTTCCTCGCGGTCGGCGCGCAGCGGGGCAAGCGTGCCTACATCCCGGCCGGCGACTCGGCACGGATCCTGGACGCGGTCACGTTGCTGCACTCGATGGAAGGCGCGGAACCCCCGCAACTCGGCCGGCGGGTCGCTGTCTACGGTGGCGGCAACACTGCCATGGACGCGGCACGGACCGCGCGCCGCCTCGGCGCCACCGACGCCGTCGTCGTCTACCGGCGGACCAGGGACCGGATGCCTGCGCACGACATCGAGGTCGAGGAGGCCGCCGACGAGGGTGTCCGGATGATGTGGCTGTCCACCATCGCCCGTGCCGACTCCGGCAAGCTCACGATCGAGAAGATGAAGCTCGACGAGACCGGGTTCCCGCAGCCAACCGGCGAGTTCACTGAGCTCGAAGCGGACACCGTCGTGCTGGC
>DATJNX010000036.1:0-31015 GCA_035507615.1 Streptosporangiaceae bacterium | reverse complement strand
AGCAAGCTCGGGTAGGACGTCTCGCCCAGGATCTCGGTCTCCCGCGGATTCACCGGGATCACCTGATAGCCGTGCCGCTTGACGTAGTAGCCAACGAAGTTGCTGGCCCTCAGTTCGTTGCCGGACAAGCCCACGATGGCGATCGTCCTGGCTGTGTGCAGCACGCGCTGGATCGTCAGCGGGTCCTGGTAGCGCTCGAGATCGATCATGCCGTCGTTACTTTCTCTTGCGCTGGCGCCGTCGCCGACGCCGCTACGTACGCGAAACCTTGCTCTAGATCCCAGATGAGGTCGGCTACCGACTCCGTCCCGACCGAGAGCCGCACCGTACCTGGCCCGACCCCGGCCGCTCGCAGTTCGTCATCGCTCAGCTGGCGGTGCGTAGTGCTGGCCGGGTGAATGATCAGGCTCTTGGCGTCGCCGACGTTGGCGAGATGGGACCACAGACTCACGCCGCGGATGAGGCCCTGCCCGCCGGCCCGGCCGCCCGCGCAGTCGAACGAGAACACCGCCCCGGCGCCGAGCGGCAGGTACTTCGCCACCAGCGGCCGGTACTTGCTCCCCGGCAGGCCGGCGTAAGCCACATTCGACGCCAGCTCGTGCCTCTCCAGGAAGGCCGCGACCGCCAGCGCGTTCTCGACGTGGCGCTCCATCCGCAGCGACAGCGTCTCAAGCCCCTGCAGGAACAAGAAGGCGTTGAACGGGGACATCGCGGCGCCCAGATCGCGCAGGGTCTCGGCGCGAAGCTTCATGAGATAGCCGTAGGTGCCGAACGTCTCGTGGAACTGCAAGCCGTGATAGGCCGGCGACGGATCCGCCACCACCGGAAACCGCCCGTTGGACCAGTTGAATGTGCCGGCCTCGACGACGACGCCGCCGATGCTCGTGCCGTGGCCGCCGATGAACTTGGTCGCCGAGTGGATGACGATGTCGGCGCCCCACTCGATCGGGCGGCACAGGTACGGTGTCGCGAACGTGTTGTCGACGATCAGCGGCAGCTCATGCTCGTGCGCGATGCTGGCCACTGCCTCGATGTCCAGCACGTTCCCGGCCGGGTTGCCGATCGTTTCGGCGAAGAACGCCTTCGTGTTGGGACGGACCGCCTCGCGCCAAGCGTCGGGATCGTCCGGGTCGACCCACGTCAGCTCCACCTTCATCTTGCGCAGCAGGTGCTTGAGCTGGTTCACCGTCCCGCCGTAGAGCGCTGAGGACGAGACGACGTGGTCGCCCGGCTCCAGCAGCGTGAACAGGGCGCCTGCCTGCGCGGCGATCCCGCTGGCGAATGCCACGGCGCCGCAGCCGCCCTCGAGGTTCGCCACTCGCTCCTCGAACACTGCCACCGTCGGGTTCATGATCCGTGAGTAGGTGTTCCCGTACTCCTGCAAGTTGAAGTACGCCGCCGCTGACTCCGGGTCCTCGAACACGTAGCTCGTCGTCTGGAAGATCGGAACCGCGCGCGCGCCGGTGTTCGGGTCGGGCCGCTGCCCGGCGTGCAGTTGCCGCGTCTCGAAGCCAAACGCGTGCGCTGGCTCGGCACGGGAGAGCTTGTCCGTCACGAGCGCCCCTTCCTCGACGTCACCGGGCCGTCTCCCCTTCAGAGAGGAAACGGCGGATAATCGGCGTCTGCCGTGCCTCCTCGAGCAGGAAGCAATCGTGTCCGTACGGCGCCTCGATCACCCGGAATTCGACCGGCTTTCCGAGAGCGCTCAGCGCCTCCTCGATGTCGCCCGACGCAGCCGGGGGGTACAGCCAGTCAGAGCTGAACGCTATCAGCAGCGTCCGCGCCGAAACGCCGGCCAGCGCCCGCGCCAGCGATCCGTTCCCGTGCTGGCGGGCAAGATCGAAATAGGTCAGCGCTCGCGATGTGTACAAGTACGTGTTCGCGTCAAACCGCCGGACGAACGAGTCGGCCTGGTGGCGCAGGTAGCTCTCGACTTCGAATTCCGGCTCGGTGATCGTGTAGCGGATGTCCTCGGCGAACTGGAGCCGCCGGGCGAACTTGTCGTTCAGCGCCTCAGCAGACAGGTACGTGACGTGGCCGACCATCCGCGCCACGCCCATGCCCGCATCCGGCGTGATACCCGTGCCGTAATAACGGCCGCCTTGCCAGGCCTGGTCGCGCATGATCGAGTCCCGCGCGATGGAGTTCCAGGCCACCCCCTGGGGATGCAGGGCATGCGTGCTGGCGATCGCCACGATGGCATCGACCTGGTCGGGATACAAGATCGCCCACTCGAGAGCCTGCATCCCGCCGAGCGAGCCCCCGGCTACCGCCGCGAGCCGCTCGATACCGAGTGAGTTCAGGAAGGCGCGCTCGACCCGGACCATGTCCGCCACAGTGATAACGGGGAAATCCGGCCCGTAGGGCACGCCTGTCGCCGGGTTGACCGACGACGGCCCGGTCGTCCCGCGGCAGCCGCCCAGCAGGTTAGTCGAGACGACGAAGAAGCGGCCGGTGTCGAACGCCTTGCCGGGGCCGATCATCCCGTCCCACCAGCCGAGGCCCTTGCCCGCGACGCCGTCACGATCGGTGGCCCCGAACCCGTCGCGCGTGCTCTCGTCTGGCGGCGTCTTGGCGAAACCCGCCGCGTGAGCGTCGCCGCTGAGGGCATGGCACACCAGGATGACGTTGTCACGACGGGACGAGAGGGTGCCGTAGGTCTCGTACGCCACCCGCACCGGATACAGGCTCCGGCCGCAATCAAGCAGCACAGGGCCCGGAAGATCGAGATACTGGGTTTCGACTGTGCCGACCGAACCGGCCGCTAGCGTCGAGGCTGGCTCCGCCATGGTGGCTATGTTAGCTTGCCTTGAATAGTATATTGGCAAGCATCCCAATAGGGATTCTAGGGTGGGCCGAGAGGGGAATCACGACACATGACCACCGTGACCAACGGCGTCAACGTCCAGGCGCTGCTCGACGCGCGTGAAGTGCTGAAGGGCGCGCCTGAGGCCGCCCAGTTCACCTGGCGGGCATCCGCTAAGTGGAACAACGGCGTCCACAGCACGATCAAGGTGCAAAGCTTCTTCGGCCTGGGGCAGGAGCAGAGCCACAAGCAGGAGTCGGTATTCGACGCTGACCATCCTGCCGTCTTCGCGGCCGAGGACAACGGCATCACGCCGATCGAGTACCTTATCGTCGGCCTGGCGAGTTGCCTGACGGCGGGCGTGGCGTCCGTAGCGGAAAATCGCGGCATCCAGTTGCGCTCTGTCGAGGCGACTGTCGAGGGCGCGCACGACATCCGCGGCATCCTCGGCGCCGACAGCGACGTCCGCAATGGCTACAACGACATCAAGGTCACGTTCACCATCGACGCGGACGCGTCGAAGCAGGAGATCGAGGCGCTGGTCGCCCAGTCGCAGAAGCGCTCGGCCGTCTACGACGCTCTCACCAACCCGACGAACGTGGTCGTCGAGGTCGTCTGAGGGGTCAAGCCATCGAGCGCATTACCGCGGTCGTCATCGGCGCAGGGCACGCGGGCCTTGCGGCGAGCCATTTTCTCAGCGACCGGTCTGTCGATCACGTCGTGCTCGAGCGCGGCGAGGTAGCGAATTCCTGGCGCCGCGAACGCTGGGATTCTCTGCGGCTGCTCACGCCTAACTGGCAAAGCCGGCTGCCGGGCCTGCGCTACGAAGGACCGGACCCTGACGGCTACATGACGACCGCGGAGGTCACAGAGTTCATCGAGCGCTACGCAAAGGCTTCCGGCGCGCCCGTCCGAACCGGCACGAACGTCACGTCGGTACGACGCACCGACAGCGGATACCAGGTGACGACAAGCCTCGGCGAGATTCGCTGCCAGGCAGTAGTCATCGCTAGCGGCGCCTGCAATCTGCCAGTGGTGCCGGGCTTCAGCGAGGCGGTGCCGGCCCACGTCGAGCAGCTGACCCCGTTCGATTACCGCGACCCCGCCGGGCTTCCGGACGGCGGCGTGCTCGTCGTGGGAGCGTCGGCCACCGGCGCCCAGCTGGCGGCGGAACTGCGGCAGTCGGGCCGGCCAGTGATGCTCTCGGTTGGCGAGCACGTGCGGCTGCCGCGCGTCTACCGCGAGCGCGATGTGCTGTGGTGGATGGCCGCCTCGGGCGTCTGGGAGCAGCGCTACGACGAAATTGACGATCTCACCCGCGCCCGGCGCCTGCCCTCCCCCCAGCTGGTCGGGACGACGGAACGCACCACGCTCAATCTCAACGAGCTCGCAGCGATGGGCGTTGAGTTTGTCGGCCGCTGGGCGGCGGTACGTGACGGCCACGCGCTGTTTTCCGGTGGCCTGCGCAATGTCTTCTCGCTCGCCGACCTGAAGATGGACCGCCTGCTCGATACCTTCGACGAGTGGGCTCTCGCTGACGGCAGCGACGCGGAGGCCGGACCTCCCGAGCGGTTCGCTCCGACACGCGCGCCCGACGCGACGCGGCTGCAGCTCGACCTGCGGAGCGGCGAGATCCGGACGATCGTGTGGGCAACCGGCTTCCGGCCCGACTACCGGTGGCTCGACGTGCCCGTGGTCAACGCGAAGGGCCAGCTGAATCACGACGGAGGAGTACTCAGTAGCCCCGGACTCTACGCGCTAGGGCTGCCTGTGCTGCGGCGCCGCAAGTCCACGTTCATCTACGGGATCGAGGACGATGCCCGTGAGGTGGTCGGCCACCTCAGCGATTACCTGGCTGCGTAACCGGGCCCGAATCGATCTGTAAGGGAGGACAGCGGTGACGGTTACGGTCATTGACGACCTTGTTGCAGAGGGGACGCGACTCGACGGCATCCTCGACGTGCTGTCAGAAGCGCAATGGCTGACTGAGTCGGACGCCGCCGGCTGGTCTGTCGCCGACGTCGTGCTGCACCTGGCGCAGTCCGACGAGGGTGTCGTTGCGAGCGCGGGCGGCGCGGACCGGATGGCACGCGCCTCAGGCGACACGGTCGATGACTGGGCGGCCCGCATGGTGCATGCGGACCGGGCTGCCCCGGCCCGGGTCTTCGCGCGGTGGCGGCAGGCACGCTCCGCCGCGGTGGGCGCCCTGCGGGCTGCAGATCCGGACGCTCCGCTGCAATGGGTGACCGGGCCGGTAAAGCCCGCCACGCTTGCGACGACACGGCTTGCCGAGTACTGGGCGCACGCAATGGATATCACCGGGCCGCTCGGCATCGATTTGCCCGACACCAGCCGGCTCCGGCACATCGCGTGGCTCGCGCACCGGACGCTGCCGTACGCGTTCGCGCGCGCCGGCGAGCCCGCGGCCGCGGTGCGGTGCACGCTGACAGCACCGGACGGTGTGACTTTGTGGACGTTCGGGCCGGCCGAGGCCGAGTCCGAGATAACGGGGTCAGCGGGAGCCTTCTGCCGGGTGGCCGCTCAGCGCCTCGACCCGGCAGCGTCGGATCTGCAGACCGCGGGCCCTGACGGCGCCAGGGCGCTCGGTGTCGTTCGGACTTACGCGTAGCACGAACTGCTCGGTGCCGGCCCGGCGAGGTAGGTCGGCGGGAACCGGGACACGCCGAAATCCGGCGCGTTAACCGGGACGCGCCGGATTCCGGCTGTTCAGGGGCCAGGGCTCAGCTGGGGCGTTCCGGCAGCCATGACAACCACCGCGGCAGGTACCAGGCACGCTCGCCGAGCATGGCCAGCGCAGCCGGGACGAGGACGCCCCGAACGACGGTCGCGTCGATCAGCACGGCAGCGGCGAGCCCGACGCCCAGCATCTTGAGCTGGACGATCGACAGTGTGGCGAGGATCGAGAACACCGCCACCATGATCACTGCGGCGCTGGTGACCACTCCGGCGCTGCTCGCTATCCCGCCGATCACGGCATCCTTCGCCGCTGCGCCCCGGGACCGCAACTCCCGGATGCGGCTCAGGATGAACACGTGGTAGTCCATGCTCATCCCGAACAGGAACACGAACATGAACAGCGGCACCCAGGACACGACCGCGCCGAACCCGGTGTAACCAAGCGCGTTCTGCAGCCTGCCGTCCTGGAAGACCAGCGTGATAAGCCCGTATGCCGCGCCGACCGACAGCAGGTTGAGCCCGATCGACACCAGCGGTATGGCGATCGACCTGAACGCGACCAGCAGCAGGACGAATGCCAGCACGGCAACGACTGCGAACACCAGCGGCGTGCGAGAGTGCAGGTCGGCGATGTCGTCGTAGTTGTTGGCAGTCTCACCGCTGACCGCGTAGGAGATCCCGCCAACCTTGCCGAGGGTGGCCGGCAGCACGCGGTCACGCAGGTCGAGCAGGGCAGCGTCCGAGCTAGCGTTCGTCCCGTTGCCCTGCAGCGGAACGTTCACGATCAGCGCGCGGCCGCCGGCGATGAAGGACGCTGTGACGGGCGGACGGATTGGCCCCGTTGCCGTCGCGGATCGCTGCATTTCAGTCACGGCCGAGCGAACCGCGTGGTCACCCAGGTCCTGGCCAGTCACTACCACCTGAGCCGGTGACGGCGCCTGAGGGAATGCCGCCTGAATCCGGTCGGCAGCCTGCACGACCGGAATCCGGCTCGAGAACCCGCCGTTCACCGGGCTGCCGAGCCGCATGCCCAGCGCGGGCGCTGCCAGGGCGAGCAACGCGATGGCGGCCACCGCACCCCACGCGGCCGGCCGCCGCACCACCCGCCGGACGACGGCAGTCCACAGACGCGACGGCCTGGACGCAGTGCGGCGCTTGCCGAGGAACGGGATCCGGGCCCGGTCAGCCCACGGGCCGAGCCAGGACAGCAGCGCGGGCAGGAAGGTAAGCGATCCGATAACGGAGACTCCGACGACGGCGATCGTTCCGAGCCCGATCCCGGTAAAGACCGAATATCCGGTGAGGAACAACCCGGCCAGCGCGACCATGACGGTGAGCCCGGATACGACGATGGCCCGCCCGGAAGTCCCCGCGGCGATTCGCAGCGCCTCAGCGGTGCTGCGGCCCTTGCTGCGCTCCTCCCGCTCCCGGCGGAGGTAGAACAGCGAGTAGTCGATGCCCACGGCCATCCCGATGAGCAGCACGACCTCCGAGGTGCTCGAGCCAGTCGGCAGCCACTGCCCGATGACCGAGGTCAGGGATATCGCCGAGATTACGGCGGTGCCAGCCAGCAGCAGCGGAATCCCGGCGGCAATGAGCGCGCCGAAGACCGCGACCAGCAAGATCAGGGTGATCGGCAGCGAGGTCGACTCGGCCTTCCTGAAGTCGCGGCTCACCAGGGCGTTGATAACCCGGTCGGCACTGGCATCGCCGGTCTCCGCGATCCGCAGGCCCGGGTACCGAGCCGCAGCGGCCGCGACGGCGCGCATAGCCGGCACCACGGCCTCGTCCTCGTTGACACCCGTCACATTGAAAGAAACGAGGACTGACCTGCCATCAGCAGACACCAGCGAACGGCCGCCCGGGCTGAATGGAGACCGGATGTCCGATGCCGTCGGCTTGGGCAGCCTGCGGAGGGCACTGACCACCTGCCTGGTGGCCTGCCGCAGCTGCGGATCGTTTCCGAACGTGCCGCTGCCGCGAGCCTGGATCAGCACATCCTCGGCAGGCGGCGGTCCGTTGTCGTGCAGCCGCGTCAGGACTCGCTCGGCGACACCTGACTGGCCGGGGTCATACTGCGGTACGTTCCTGGCGGCGATGCTCTGGCCGGCCACGAACACGATCGCGACCAGGGCCAGCCAGCCAAACACCGCGGTCTTGCGATGCCGGGCGCTCCAGCCGGCGATCCGCTCAACGAGCGGGCGTTTGGCCGATCTCCCGCGTGGGGGGCGGGTGCTTTCGCGATCAGAGCCCGTTTCGGGCAATACTGAACCCTGCGATTGACGCATGGTGACCTCTCCTGGGTTTCGTGCGGTTTGTCGCGGTGTGGCCCTCGCCCGCGAGCTGGCACTCGCGGGCGGGGGCATCGTGCTATCGGACCAGCGGTCCGAGCGGGCTCGAGTCGGCGAGCACAGCCTTCGCCGGCGCCAGCGGGTCGGCCGGCCGCTGAAGCAGTGCCCTGGCGAGCTGCGCATGCAGCCGCGCGGTAGCAACGACCGCGTAGTTCAGCAGCAGGAACGCCGCGGCGAACCCGGCCGCGGCGAGCAGCGCGTTAGGCAGCGAGCCGACATACAAGCCCTGACTGCCAGGACCTGTGACGCCGTGCGGGAAGTGCCCGATGAGCACGCCGCGCGGACCGTATTGCGTGCAGTCGCCGACGCACAAGTTGGTGACGCGCGAGTACCACAGCGGCAAGGCCATCCCGGCGAGGCAGCACAGCCATGCCGCGAGCGCGAGCGCGTCCAGGGTGAACAGCAATGGCCACAAGCCGAGCAGGTAAGCGAGATCACGCCAGGTAGTGCTCTCGCCCCACCGTGCCCGGGCCTGCCGCCGCAGGCCACTGCCACCCGCGGGCCGGTAGTAGCCACGCACCGGCTGGGCGAACACCTGGCCGAGGCGGGCTCGCTCCAGCTCGGCGCAGCCCCGGACCACGAATGCGGCACCGATCAGCAGCGGAATAGCCACGACCGTGACGCTCAGGGACAGGGCCACCGAGATGCTGGTCAATGCGATCACGAACAGCACGCCACTGACCAGCAAGTAGCCGAGCAGGTACAAGGCCGATAGCCACAGGCTCGCCGAGAAGATCAGCCCGACCGGATTGTGCCTGAGGGTGAGCCAGCTGTCGCCGCGCGACGGCTGGCGCTCCCCTGTGCCGGCAGAGTAGCCAGTGCCGTCGCCGTAAGTGCTCATCCGACGTCCCGCATCAGCTGCTCGACCGCGGCAACCTTCTCGGTCAGCTTCGACAGCTCGCTCCGCAGCTGCTCCTGGTTGGCCACTGCTTCCTCGGCGAGCTTGCGATAGTGCGCCATCGCGACCGCGTCAGCGCGGTGCGACTGGAGCCGGAAGTAGGCCCAGACGATCACCGCAATGGATCCGCAGACGACCAGCGGAATGCCTACCGAGATCAAGATCACTTGCACGGCATGCGCAGCAGTGGTCGTTCCTGCCAGGGTGCCGGTCATCTGTCGTTCTCCTTCTCGTGGGCGTCTAGCTCCCCGGCCGCATCGGCCGGCGGCTGGCCTGACGCCTGCCCGGCCCGGACCGCCTCGGTGATTGTCGCCGCGGTCAGGGTGAGCTCGAAGGGCGCCAGCTCGAAGTACTTCATGGCCTTCCCATCCTTAGACAGTTCTAGGTGCCCGGTCACCAGTCCGGCCTTCTCGAGCCGATCCAGGTGCATGTACAGCAGTGGCCGTGACATCCCGAGCCTGCGGGCTAGCTCACTCACGTGTACTCGGCCGTCCGCCAGCTCGGCCACGACCCGCATTCGCTGCGGATTGGCGACCGCCGTCAGTACGGCTAGCAGCTCGCTCTCGCTGGTCAGCGCAGGCTCCAAAGTGCTCGGTTTCACCTGTCAGTCAAAACTTACATATGACGGTGGCGACTGTCAACTGACATAACCGTAAGCGGTCCTCACGCCTCGCGCCCGTCGGCGCGGGTCGCGATCGATGAGTCGTCCTCGACACAAGTGGTTGACCGGTCGACAAGTCTCCTCTAGCCTCGGGATAACTGCCTGCGGGGCTGCCGTTGCAGCCGGCCCCGTGCTAGCTGTCGCCGCGTACGCGATCAACCGGGAGGAGACCGGTCGTGGCAGAGACATTCGATGCAGTAGCCGGCCAGGGCGGCAAGGGTCCGGGCGTCGTGACGACCGACCTGAAGGAAAACGCGATAGGTCTGCCGGGCGCGCTCATGCAGGCCATCACCGGCATGGGCCCGATCTTCGCAGCGCTTTTCTTTACCCAGGAGGTCGTCGGGATTGCCGGAGTCACGGCTCCGCTTGCCTACCTCTTAGGCGTCATCATCGTCGTCATGCTCGGCAGCACGCTGGTGCAGCTGAGCAAGCACATGCCGTCGGCCGGAAGCTACTACACCTTCGTGAGCCGAAGCCTGAACGGGCACTTCGGCTTCCTCACCGGGTGGATGAACTTCGTGTACATGCCCGTTGTCCAGGGCCCGATCATGGGCTACTTCGGGGCCGTGGTCGCCAGCGAACTGCAGGCGAACTACGGCTATCACCTGCCCTGGCTCTGGTGGGTCTGCGTCCTGGTCGGGGCTACCCTGATCGCCGGCCTGGCCAGGTACGGCATCGCGATCTCGGTCAAGGTAATGATCGTGATGGGCCTGTGCGAGCTCCTGCTCGTCTGGATCCTCGGGATCTGGGGACTCGCGTCGCCTGGCCGCGGCGGCTTCAACTTCGCGAGCTTCAACCCGGCGCACATCGGCACCGCTAGCGCGTTCGCGCTCGCGATCGCGTTCTCGTTCCAGGGCATGGACGGCTGGGAGTTCGCCGCGCCGCTCGCGGAGGAGACACGCGAGCCGCGCAAGAACGTGCCGCGGGCCACCATGATCGCGATCCTGGGGCTGGGCGGGTTCCTAGTCGTCACCTACTGGGGTCAGGTCGTCGGCTGGGGCACCAGCAATCTCGCAGCGCTGCCGCACTCGGCACAGGTCCCTGGTCTTGTGCTAGCTCACCGCTACTGGGGCTACGGCTGGATCGCGGTGATGATCGCGTTCCTGACCTCGACGTTCGCGGTCAGTCAGTCGCTCAACAACGTGTCGACGAGAATCTGGTACCGGATGGCTGCCAGCGGCGCGGCACCGCAGTGGCTGACCAAGGTGCACCCGACTTACCGGACTCCGACGAATGCCATCTTCCTGCAATGGCTGCTGTCGATCGCCATCGGGGTCGGCGCTGGCCTCGCACTCGGTGCTGAGCCGTCGTTCTTCCTTATCGTCGGCCTCGTCGTCGTGCTGGCCGTGGTGTTCATCTACATCATGGGCAACGCCGCAGTCGCCGCCTACTACTGGCAGCAGCGGCGCGCGGAGTTCAATGTGTTCCTGCACGCGATCATCCCGCTGTTCACGACGGGAGCGCTGATCTACGTTGGCATCGAGACGTTCAACCCGATGCCTGCCTATCCGCTGAATCTCGCGCCGTACATCGCCGGAGGCTGGCTGCTCGTCGGTATCGCCGTCCTTGTGTTCATGCGGGCCCGAGGGAACGAGACCTGGCTCGCGAATGCCGGCGAGTCACTAGGCGAGCCAGTCGGTGAAGGACGGACCGAGGAGACCGCACATCCGACAATCGGAGGTTAGAGCGGCGTGACCCAGCTAAGTCCAGAGAGCGGGAGCGGGCCAGCAGAGAGCGGGAGCGGGCCAGCAGGCAGCGGGCCAGCAGGCAGCGGCAGCGGACGGCTCAGCGGGCGGGTCGCCTTGATAACGGGAATTGCCAGCGGCATCGGGCGAGCAGGAGCAGTGCTGTTCGCCCGCGAGGGTGCGGCAGTCGTCGCGATGGACCTTGACGAGGCCGGCGGTCAGAAGACCGTGGCGGATATCAACGGGCAGGGCGGCCGCGCCGTCTTCCAGCACGGCGACGTGTCACAGTCCGCGGATGTCAGCGCGGCGGTGGCAGTTGCCGTCGAGCAGTTCGGTCACCTGGACTTGGTCTGGGCAAACGCCGGCATCGGCGTGTTCCGCAGCGTTGTGGACACGACTGAGGCTGAGTGGGACAGACTCATCAACGTCAACCTCAAAGGCTTCTTCCTGGCCGCGAAGTACTCGATTCCCGAACTACTTCGCGCAGGCGGAGGGACGATCGTGTTTACCGGCTCGGTCAACTCAGTAGTCGGCGACCCCGGTGCGCCGGCCTACTGTGCCAGCAAGGGCGGAGCGCTGATGCTCTGCCGGTCGATCGCGCTCGACTACGCTGACCGCAACATCCGGGTCAATTGCCTGTGCCCTGGATCGACAGATACGCCGCTGCAAGAGGCATCGCTGCGCGCCGTCCCGCAGGCTGTCAGCTATGAGGAGCTGGTCAGCCGGGAGCACGCAGCGATCCCGGTGGGCCGGTACGCGACTCCGACGGAAGTCGCCACGGCCGCTCTCTTCCTGTCCTGCGACGACTCAAGTTTTGTCACCGGCTCAGCGCTGATGGTGGACGGGGGCTACACGACCAGATGACAGCGACCTCGCGTGCGGCGGTGCGGTCGTGAAGATTACGAACGTCGAGCCGCTGGTGCTGGGCACAGCGTGGCGCAACCTCACCTTCGTCGTCGTTCAGACCGATGCAGGCATCGAGGGCCTCGGCGAAGTGCGGATGGTGAACCATACCGACGCGCTGCTGGGATTCCTGCGCGAGGCCGTGCCCCGGCATGTGCTCGGCTCAGATCCGTTCGAGATCGAGTCACTGGTGCGCCGGATGACGACTGCCGACTACGCCCGGCCGGGCGAGGTCGCGATGTCGGCGGCTTCGGTCATCGAGATTGCCTGCTGGGACATCATGGGCAAGGCACTGGGACAGCCGGTCTACCGCTTGCTGGGCGGCGCCGTGCGCGACCGCATCAAGGCGTACGCGAATGGCTGGTACCAGGTGGACCGGACGGCAGCCGAATTCCACGCCGCGGCCCGGCGCGCCATCGACCGGGGCTACCAGGCTGTCAAGGTCGACCCGTTCGGCGACGCCAACGGCACCCTCAGCGCGGCTGAGCGAGGCCTTTCGATCAGCTTGATCGAGGCGGTCCGCGACGCGATCGGTGCCGACGCCGAACTGATGATCGAGATGCACGGCCGCTTCACTCCGCGAACCGCGCTGTCGCTGGCAGCCGACCTGGCCCGGTTCAGCCCCTCGTGGATCGAAGAACCCATTCCGCCGGACGATCTGAAGGCCCTGGCCTGGGTCGCCGGACGGGTCAGCGTACCGGTCGCGACCGGCGAGCGCATCCACGTGCGCTCGGAGTTCCGCGAGCTGTTTGAGCGGCGTGGTGCCGATATCGTGCAGCCCGACATCACGATGTGCGGCGGCCTGTCGGAAACGAAGAAGATCGCTTCGTGGGCGGAGAGCTACTCGATCCTGGTGGCCCCGCACAACGTGGGCGGCCCGGTGTCCACCGCCGCTGCGCTGCACCTGGCAGCTTGCACCCCGAACTTCTATATCCAGGAGAACTTCAACGACTTCGCCGAGGACTACGTCATGGCTGCGGCGCCAGGCAATCCGCTGGTCGCGGACGGCTATTTCGCGCTGCCTGCCGGGCCGGGGCTCGGCGTCACGCTGGATCGCGACGTGATCGCCAGCCACCCGCGCCGGCCGCTGTTCTTCGACCTCTACTCCGAAGGCTGGCAGATGCGGCAGGCAGGGCTGGAAGCAAGACCGGACGCAGGCGGGGACGAGCAGAATGCGTCTTGACGGGAAGGCTTGCGTGGTCACCGGGGCCGGGTCCGGCATTGGCCGGGCGATAGCCATCAGGTTCGCCGGCGAAGGCGCCGGGGTTGCAGTCGCGGACTTGAACGGCGACGCAGCGGAGGAGACTGCGAGCCAGATCGGGACCAGCGGCGGCACCGGAAGTTTCGCCGTGCGAGCCGACGTGACGAGCGCTGAGGACATGGAGCGCCTGGCTGCGCAGGCCGCGGATCGGTTCGGCCGGATTGACGTGCTGGTAGCTAACGCCGGCGTTAGCGCAGCCGGGATGCTGCACGAGACGCCGGTCGACCTGTGGGACCGCGTGTTCGACATCAATGTCCGAGGTACGTACCTGACCTGCAAGGCGATCGTGCCCCGGATGATCGGCCAGGGACGCGGGACGATCATCATCATGTCCTCGGTCATCGCCGCGATGGGGCTGCCTAACCGGGCCGCGTATGCCGCGTCGAAGGGCGCGCTGCTGGCGATGACTCGGGCCATGCAGGTCGACTACGGCCGGATGGGGATCCGGGTTAACGCCCTGATGCCAGGAACGATCTTCACGCCATTGCTTGAGAAAGTGCTCAGCGAGTCTCCGGGCAGCCGCGACGAGGCACTGACCGTCATCCGCGGCAGGCAGTTCACCGACGCGCTAGGCCAGCCGGCGGATGTGGCGAACGCGGCGGTATTCCTCGCCTCCGACGAATCGTCTTTCGTACTCGGCAGCGGCATCATCATCGATGGCGGAGCGTCCGGAGGCCGGTGAGGATGGCTGCGGATGACCGTGTAGCAGGCCGGCCGAACACCTTCGACATCGACCTGGCAGCCATTGCTCAGAACGTTGGCGCACTGCGCACGGTACTGCCGGCCGGGACGAGAATCTGTGCCGCAGTGAAAGCGAACGCCTACGGCTTCGGGCTCCTGCCAGTAGCTCATACTCTTGCCGGCGCTGGCGTCGACGTGCTCGGCCTGGTCGATCTCCGCGATGCCGCGCTCCTGCGGGCTGACGGAATCAGCTGCCCGATCTTGCTCTATGGCGGCACTGTCCTCGACGCCACCGCACTAGCCCAGGTCAGCGAGTACGAGCTGACCTGCACGATAGGCGACGCCGAGTCGCTTGCTGAGGTGGAGCGGGCAGGCAGTCAGCGACCCGTCGGGGTGTTCGTCGAGGTGGACGTCGGCCTCGAGCGGCTAGGCGTTCCGTGCAGCCAAGCCGCCAGCCTGATCAAGGCGGCGGCCCGCTCGGACCGCGTCGCGCTCAACGGTGTCTACACGCATATGCACGTTCCCGCCGGAACCACCCTGTCGCCCTACCTCGAGTGGCAATTTAACCGTTTCCAGGAAGTCCTGGACGAGGTCAGCCGTGACGGGATCCCGCTCGGCATCGCAATGGCTGCCAGTTCCCCGGTTATGTTTCTCACATCGGCCATGAGTTTGGCCGCAGTGGACGTCGGACGTTATGTGTACGGAATAGTCCGGCCGCAGGGCGAGCCGAGTCTTGCCGAACTCGGACTTCGGTCTGCCTTCGTCGCGCTGCGGTCCAGGATCGGCTTTTGCAAGCGGCCGGACCGGACCGCGTACCTCGATCTGGCTCCGTTCTCAATGCGCACGGGCATGGTCGTCGCGGTTGTCCCGATCGGATTCGCCGATGGCATGGCGTTGCTTAACTGTGGTGAAGCCCTGGTACGAGGCCGCCGCGTACCGATAATCGGCAATCTCTCGCTGGAGCACATCTGCCTCGACGTCACCGAGATCAGCGACGTCGGGCCAGGCGACGAGGTCGTATTCATCGGTCGTCAGGGATCAGCCGAGATTACTCAGGCAGAGGTGACCGCGCGGCGACTGGATGGCCTTCCGCCGGCCGGTCTCGCGGTCGCAGTGCGCGAAACTGTGACCCGTCGGTACCTGCGGGCCGAACCGGGGTCGCCGTCAGGCGCCAGCCAGGAGGAACGGGCCGATTGTAGGATCGCTTGATGAAACCGGATGCGGCGGGCGCGCGGGATCATGCCAACATAGCGCGACGCGGATGCGAATAGTGGAAATGCAACAATGATCGGTAGAGCCGAGACGGCACACGAGTTCCTTACCTTGCAGGCGCGCGAGCCAATTTCGGCTGAGATAGCCAAGAAACTGCTGGACTATTTGCTCTCCGGGGTGTTGCTTCCCGGCGATCGCCTGCCATCCGAGCGCGAGCTGTCAAAAGCATTCGGCGTCGGCAGGTCGGCAATCCGGGATGCGCTGAAGCCGCTAACGCTGCTCGGCATCATCGACGTCCGCCAGGGCGACGGCACTTACCTGCGCGCCACCGAGTCGGAGTTCCTACCCAAGGTCATCGAATGGGGCCTGCTGCTTGGTGAGCGGCGGGCTATCGACCTCGTCGAGGCGCGCCGCCACATCGAGGTGGCGCTCGCTTCGATGGCCGCGCAGCGGCGGGACGATCAGGATCTGGCCGACCTGCGCCGCTTGCTCCGGCAGATGGAGGAGGCCGGAAGCAGCGAGGATTTCATCGTCGCCGACATGGAGTTCCACCTGCGGCTTGCCGAGGCTGCGCGCAACAGCGTGCTAGCCGGGATCCTGACGAACATCCGGTCGCTCATGCACGTATGGATCGAACGCGTCACCCGTGCGGCCGAGTCGACGGACGCCTCCTACTCCGAACACGTCCCGATCATGGCGGCCATCGAGGCACAAGACGCCGCGGCGGCCGCTGCAGCGATGGCAGCGCACCTGGACTCCGCCGGGGCCAAGCTCACCAGGACGCTCGAGGCGGAGCGCCAGACGTCCGGGCGCAGATCGGGCGCACAGCCCGCCGCCGCGGCGACAGACGCGTGACATGACTACCCAGTTCTCGGCTGTAGTTGTGGGAACCGGCCGGATGGCGCCCGGCATTGCGGCGGCCCTCGCCTCCTCCGGCGAGCAGACCGCCGTCACCGGACGGTCGCAGGAGCGAGCCGAGCATGCTGCCGCCCTGGCCGGCTCGGGAGTTGAGGCACGGCCGCTGCAGGCAGCGACGTTCGCGGCAGCCCGGCTGGTAGTAGAGACCGTCATCGAAGAGCCGGACGTGAAGGCCGGGCTCTACGCCATGGTGGAGCCCTGGCTGGCTGACGGCGCGCTGCTGACGACGAATACTTCGGGTCTGTCGATCACCCGGCTGGCCCGCGGGTTGCGGCGGCCGGAGTCATTCGCCGGGCTGCACTTCCTGTACCCGGCCGATGTCACGCCGATCGTCGAGATCATCGCGGGCGAGGCTACCGCTGAGACGACCATCCGTAGTCTGCGCGAACTGGCAGACCGGATGGGCAAGTCGCCGATCGTCGCTCATCGCGACGTCCCCGGGTTCGTGTGGAACCGGCTCCAGCTAGCGCTGCTGCGTGAGGCGCTCTGGCTTGTCGACCAGGGCGTGGCTGATATTGCCACGGTCGATGCGGCGGTCAGCGACGGGCTGGCCCCGCGGTGGCTGGCAGCAGGCCCATTCGCAACCGTCGACCTCGGCGGGGGCGAGACATGGTCGCTCGTCGCATCCGAGGTGTTCCCCCACCTGGCTTCCGATCCTGCGCTCACGGCGATCCTGCAGGGCCACAGCGAGAACGGAACTACGTTCTACGACTGGACAGCGGACGACCTGGCAGACCTGGCCAGGCTGCGAGCCGAGGGAATCCAGGCTGCCAGGGCGGTGTCGCAACGTCGCCGACGCATTACGCCGGCCCCGCCGCCACCCGCGAAGTCCCCGCCTGAGACGGACTCCCTGCCCCGGGCTCAGGCACCGCCGAATCAGGCAGACCCGGATCAGGCAGCGGGCCCGGCGGCGCGTTACTGATCGCGCGGAGCAGCGCCAGCACGGCATCATGCAGCGGCGTCGGCACGCCCGCCTCCCGGCCGGCGCGAACGATCGCGCCGGTAATGAACTCCCGCTCGAGCGCTCTGCCGCGCAACCGGTCAAACAGCATCGAGTTACCCGCGTCGGGCGGCAGGTCACCGAGTGCGGCCACGATCTTCTCCGTGTCCTGCCCGGTCAGCATGACGCCGCGCGCAGCCGCCACGGCGGCAGCTTCGAGGATCAGCCGGCGGGCAAGTTCGCGCACGTCTGGCTCAGCGAACACGTCCGCGCGCCTGCCGGTCAGCGTGAGTATCGGATTGTGGGCGGAGTTGTGCAGCAGTTTCCGCCAGGCGGCAGCAGCGAAGTCGGTTTCGGGCCGGATAGCGATTGCGCTGCCGGCAAAAAGCTCGGCCATGCGCTCGCCCTCGGGCCCGGCCGGTACCGAGATCTCGTGGCCGGTCCGGTGCCAGACCTGACCAGGGCGGAGCGGCTGCAGGTTGATATGGACAAGGGCGGGCAGCACGATGCGACCCGCAGCGAGAGCACCGAGCCGGCCGGCGTGGTCGATGCCGTTCTGCAGCAGCACGATAACCGTGCCCGGCCCGGCCCCGGCCTCAAGCCATGGCCCGACCGACCCGGTATCCTGCGCCTTCGTCGCCACGAGCACCCAGTCCAGCGGAGGCAGGGCCGACGGCTCGGTAACTGACCGGAGCGGAACGCTGTCGGCAGCGCCGTCGCCGCTCCGAACGCTAAGGCTCGCGACAGCCCTTCGCGTGCAGACGATAACGTCGCGCCCGGCCCGCAGCAGGCTCCAGGCAACGTAGGTCCCCACCGCCCCGCCCCCGATAACGGCGATCTTCTCGTTGGAAACGGGCACTTTCCCGACGCTAGTTTGCGAGATAGCGACCGGTCAACCAGTGGTTCATGCTGCCCGCCGGCCGCTGACACGGCTACTTCCCGTCCGCGGTTCATAGACTGACCGGGTGAGCATCGCGCTGAACCTGCTGGGAGAGGTGCGCTGGCGGGAGCAGCCGGTGGTAGGCGATCGGCCGCAGGCGTTGCTGGCATCCCTGGCGGCTCGGGCCGGCCGGCCAGTACCCGCCGATGAGCTGATCGAGCTGGTCTGGGGCTCGGAGCCGCCGGTCAACGGCCTGAAGAGTTTGCAGGTGCTGATATCGCGCACTCGCAGCGCGTGCGGCGCCGACGCGATAGCCCGCGACGGCGCCGGATACCGGCTCGGCGCCTCTCCCCACGAGGTCGACAGCGTCCGGCTTTCGGAGCTCGTGCGCGACGCCACGGCGGCTCTCGACCGCGATGCGGCGCTCGCCGCCGAGCTTGCGCACTCTGCTGAGACGCTCGCGGAGGACTTGTCTGTCGTCGGGGACGACGGCACCGGACCGCTTACGGAGCTGCGCCGTGCAGCCGCAGCGGACGTCGACACGGCCAGGCTGATCCGGGCGCGCGCAGCTAGCCGGATGGGAAGACATGCCGCCGCGTTTCCGGTCCTTGAAGCCGTAAGTCGCAACCAGCCGGACGACGAGTCCCTGCTTGCCGACTTGCTGCGGAGCGAGGCCGCGGTCCGTGGGCCGGCGGCTGCCCTGGAGCGTTATGAGCGGTACCGCCGCGGCCTGCGCGACCGTCTCGGTACCGACCCTGGCGAGCAACTCCGGCGTGCCCACCGGGATCTGCTGGCGCTGGACCGGCCGGTACGCAAGGGCCTGCGTTACGACGCGACCGCGCTGGTCGGCCGCGACCGCGACCTGGACCGGCTGCGTGCGCTGACCGCCAGCTCGCGGGTGGTGTCGATCGTCGGCCCGGGCGGGCTAGGAAAAACCCGGCTGGCTCATGCCATCGCGCGCGACGCGGCCGCGCCTGTCGTGCACGTCGTCGAGCTTGCCGGCGTCAGC
This sequence comes from Streptosporangiaceae bacterium, assembly GCA_035507615.1. GTDB lineage: Bacteria > Actinomycetota > Actinomycetes > Streptosporangiales > Streptosporangiaceae > JAJYUU01. The sequence goes on along the minus strand of DATJNX010000036.1, from coordinate 12,113 downwards.
GCCGCCGAGGATGTCGTCGGCGAAGTCGGGTCTGTGCTCGGCGTCCGCGACTCGTTCCAGGGTCGCCGCATCCTGACCGCAGAGCAACGGAGCGATGTCCGCGGGCGTATCGCGGGACAGCTCGCGCAGTCTCCCGGCCTGCTCGTACTGGACAACTGCGAGCACCTGATCGAGGCGTGCGCAGACCTGGTGGCGTTCCTTGTCTCGGTGACATCCGACGTGCACGTGCTGACGACGAGCCGCGCGCCGCTCGGCATCGCCGCCGAGCGCGTGTACTTGCTCGACCAGCTGAGTACCGGCGATGCAGCCGAGCTGTTCGCTGAGCGCGCGGTTGCCGCGCGGCCTAGCGTCCAGCTTCCTGAGCAGGCCGTGACAAGCATCGTCACCCGGCTGGACGGCCTGCCGCTCGCAATCGAGCTCGCCGCGGTTCAGGTACGCATCATGGCGGTGGAGGAGATCGACCGCCGGCTGGAGAACCGGTTCGCGCTGCTGCGAGGCGGCGACCGTACGGCGCCCGACCGGCATCAGACGCTGCTGGCGGTCATCGACTGGTCGTGGAACCTCCTGACCGCCAGCGAGCGGCGTGCACTGCGCTGGCTCGCGCTGTTCGATGACGGCTTCACGCTCGATGCAGCACACAGTGTGCTCGGCCACGACGCCTTGCAAGAGCTCCAGGGCCTCGTCGGCCAATCGCTCCTCAGCGTGAGCGAATCCGGGGCCAGCGTCCGCTACCGGATGCTGGAGACTGTCCGAGAGTTCGGCCGCATGCAACTGGTCGACGCGGGCGAGGATCGCGAGGCGCGAGCGGCGCTGCGGTCCTGGGCGCTGGGCTATGCGCGCGAGCACGGCGGCCGGCTGACGGGTCCTGACCAGTTCGCCGCAATCGACGCCGTGTTCGCCGAGGAGACCAATCTGGCTGACGAGCTGCGCCGCTCGATCACCGACAATGATGCCGGCACGCTCGTGGAGTTGCTCTCAGCACTCGGCATGTTCTGGACCCTGCGCGGCGAGCACGTTCGCATGCTGGCACTGGCCGACGCCGTCGCTGACGCCCTGCGTGACTGGCACCCGCCGCGAGAGCTGCGCGATGCGGCCTCCGCCGCGCTCGCGATCATGCTGACGAACACCATGATCGGCGACGCCGACCGGTTCCGCCAGACTCAGGCGTTGCTCAGGCGGCTGCGCACCACCGCAGATCGCGGCGGGCCGATGCCCGGACTGGCTACGGTCATGCTGGCGTGTGACCCGGCGGACCCTGAAACTTCGCTGCGCCGGCTTGAGCGGCTCGCCGACGACCCTGACCGCGACACCGCGGTGGCGGCCTGCCACTTCCTCAGCAACATGCGTGAGAACGCCGGTGACCCGGCCGGGGCTATCGAGGCCGCCCAGCGTGCGCTCGCGCTCGTCGGCGACGGCGACTCGCCATGGTCGATCGCGATGCCGCGGGGCGTCCTGGCGCAGCTCATGATGCACGTCGGCGATCGCGTTGCGGCACGGGAGCACGCCCAGGCTGCGCTGCCGGTGATGCAACGGCTCGGGGCTGGCGACGACGAGATCCAGCTGCGCGCCTTGCTGACCGCCTGTGCCATCGCCGATGGGCAGCTCGTGGCCGCGGAAGCCGAGCTTGACCGGATGGACAGCGTTGGCGAGAGCTGGACCGGCTTCGGCGGGCGGGTTTTCCAGGATGTCTGCCATGCCGAGCTGTGGCTGGCACAGGGCCGCCACGCGGTCGGGCTGGCCCGCTACCGCGAAGCCATGGTCACGATGCGGGAGCTGGCCTTTCCTGGAGTTCCCAAGACCGGCCTTGAGCCATGGGCGCTGTTCGGCGCTTCGCTGGCGCTAGCTGCGCACGCTCGCTACGCGACCCAGGCCGACCAGGCATACGGGGATGCGCTATTCCTCTCCTGCCGCGCTGACGCACTGAGAGTGCTGGCCGCTTCGGAGCGGGAGCTGGACTACCCGGTGGCGGGGCAGCTGTTGTTCGCCCTCGGAGCCTGGGGCCTGCTGCGGCGGATGATGCCCCCCGACGAGGCGATACGACTGCTCGTCCTCGCGGGCCGATTCGCCTACAGCCAGGCAATCCCGACGCTGGCATGGGAGCGAATCGCCCCGGCCGCCGAGGAAGCGTCGCCCGGCAGCATCGCCAGCTTCGAGGCCCAGTACGCAAGCCGCCGCCCGGCAGACCTGCTTTCAGAGGCCTGCCGGGCGGTCGAGCGGATCCCGCCTGACGGTGCTCACAGAGCATGACCGCGCGGTTAGATGTGCCGCTTGTAACTGCGCACCGACAGCGGCGCGAAGATCATGATCACCGCGAGTCCGGCCAGCAGTGTCCAGCCCACCTCACTGGTGATCATGGCGTGGTTGGCCAGGTCGCGGGTGGCGGACACCAGGTGGGAAACCGGGTTGATCTTCACGAACGCGGCGAGGGGCCCCGGTAGTGTGCTGACGGGGACGAACGCGTTGGACAAGAACGTCGCCGGGAAGAGGACCATCATTGAGAACCCTTGCACGCTGCGTGCGCTGCGCGCGATCGTGCCGATGAAAGTGAAGATCCAGGCAATCGACCACCCGGTGAAGATGGCCAGAAGGATCGCGCCAAGTACGCCGAGAACCCCGCCGCCAGGGCGGTACCCGATAGCCATGCCCATCGCGAACGTCAGCGACGCGGCGATGAGGTACCGGACCAGGTCCGCCACCATCGGTCCGGCCAGTGGAGCGATGCGCGCGATCGGCAGCGACTTGAAGCGGTCGAAGACACCCTTCTCCATGTCCTCGCGTAGCTGAACTCCGGTGGACATGCACGTGGTCAGCACGGTCTGTGCCACGATGCCGGGGATCATCAGCGGCAGGTAGCCATGGACGCTGCCGGCGATGGCGCCGCCGAAAATGTAGGCGAACATCGCCGTGAACAGCAGCGGCTGAAGGGTGACGTCGAAGAACTGCTCCGGATTGCGCCGCATCTTCTTCAGTGCGCGCCACGCCATGGAGAAGGTCTGGCTGATGGTCTCGGCGGCGCTGGTGCGCGGGCGTGCCCGTGCCACCGCAACGGCAGGGTCGACGACCGGGAGCCGGGACTGGACACCCGGCGGCGTCTGGTTGACGGTCATGCTGCTCATCGCGCCTCCACTAGGGGCTCGTCGCGGACGGTCTCGTCCGGCTGGTCTGCGTTTTCGGTGTCGTGACCGGTCAGGGCTAGGAACACCTCGTCCAGCGTCGGCTTGGCCACGCTCACCGAGGTGATCTGCACGCCGGACTGCCGAAGGCCGATGAGCACGTCCGCGGCGCGGTCAGCGGTGTCCAGCGGCACGTTCATCCGTCCTGACTCTGGGGTCAGCACGGGCTCCCTGCCGACGACGCGCCACACCGTCTGACGGGCGGCATCCTGGTCGGCACCCTCGGCGAGCTGGAGCTGAAGCGTCGAGTCGCCTACCGAGGACTTCAGCTCGTCCGAGGTGCCCTCGGCGACCTTGCGGCCGTGGTCGATGACCGCGATCCGGTCGGCGAGCTGATCGGCCTCATCGAGGTACTGCGTGGTCAGCATGATCGTGCAGCCGTCGGCGACCAGGTCACGAATGGTGTCCCACATCTGGCCGCGAGTCCGGGGATCCAGGCCCGTGGTGGGCTCGTCCAGGAAGATCAGTGGCGGCCTCGTGATCAGGCTGGCCGCTAGGTCCAGGCGGCGTCGCATGCCGCCGGAGAACTGGGAGATCGGCTTGCCTGCCGCATCCGCCAGCCCGAACTGCTCGAGCAGGCGGCTCGCGGTGGCGCGGGCGTCGGCCGATCGCAGTCCCTGCAGCCGGCCGAACAGCCACAGGTTCTCGGTGGCGGTTAGGTCCTCGTCGACGGACGCGTATTGCCCGGTCACCCCGACGAGCTGCCGAACTCGATGGGGTTCGCGGGCAACGTCCACCCCGAACACCCGGGCTTGCCCCGCATCGATCGGCAACAGCGTCGCCAGCATGCTCAGCATGGTCGTCTTGCCGGCCCCGTTCGGGCCGAGCACGCCGAAGATCTCGCCCTGCCGGACCTCTAGGTCGATACCGTCGACGGCGCGGAGCTCACCGAAGTTCTTCACCAGCCCGGTGGCGTACACACTGGCTGTATCTGTCATCGTCATGGTCACCTCGCGAGGCCTGGTTGGGGTCTGCGGCAACCGTAGGAGGGCGCGGTTTCACCGGGCCTACGTCACGGTTTCACGGCATGCTGACCGGCGTAACCGGGCGTGTCACCGCCGGGCCACTGCGGTGGCTGAGATGCGACGGCGAGCTGGCCGTTGCCATCTAGTGCGGCTCCGGCCAGGCTAGATGAGTGCCGAACGCTCCTGTCCCAGATGCTTTCGGGCCGGCCCGGCTAGGCCCGGTTGAGCTGCGTAACCGCATCGTCAAGGCGGCGACTTTCGAAGGCATGACCCCGCACGCGCTGGTCACCGACGACCTGATTGCCTTCCACCTCAGAGTTGCTCAGGGCGGCGTGGGCATGACCACGGTGGCGTACTGCGCTGTGTCGCCCGAGGGTCGTACCGACCGGCACCAGATCTGGATGCGTCCTGAGGCGGTGCCCGGGCTTCGCAGGCTCACAGACGCGGTGCACGCGGCGGGAGCGGCTGTCTGTGCCCAGATAGGTCACGCGGGCCCGGTCGCGAACGCGGCATCTAACAAGCTGCCTGCGCTGTCAGCGAGCCGGCGGATCAGTCCGCTGACCATGCGGACGACACAGGCCGCATCGGTCACCGACCTCCAGCGGATCACTCGTGCCCATGCAGACGCCGCGCTCACCGCGCGTGACGCCGGCTTCGACGCCGTGGAGATTCACTTCGGCCACAACTACCTGGTCAGTTCGTTCCTGAGCCCGCGGCTCAACAAGCGGGCCGACGAGTTCGGTGGCGGCCTGGCTGGCCGGGCACGTCTTGCTCGCGACATCGCGCGGGCCGTCCGGGACGCGGTCGGCGGCCAGCTCGCCATCATCGCCAAGCTGAACATGGATGACGGCGTGCCCGGCGGGTTCTGGCTGGACGAAAGCATCCAGGTCGCCCGGTGGCTTGAAGCTGACGCCACCGTAGACGCAATTGAGCTCACAGCTGGCAGTTCGCTGCTGAACCCGATGTACTTGTTCACCGGGGACGCGCCGATCCGCGAGTTCGCGGGCCAGTTCCGTCAGCCTCTGCGGACCGGCATCCGGCTTGCCGGCGGCCGCTTCCTGCGCACTTACCCCTACCAGGAGGCCTACCTCCTGGACCGGGCCAGGCGATTCCGCGCCGCTCTCGGCCTGCCCCTGATCCTGCTCGGCGGGATCACCTGCAAGGAGACAATCGACCTGGCGATGACCGAGGGCTTCGGGTTCGTAGCGATGGCCAGGGCGCTGCTGCGCGAGCCCGATCTGGTCGCCAGGATGCACGAAGATCCGCGGACTTCATCCCTCTGCGTTCACTGCAACAAGTGCATGCCGACCATCTACCGGGGCACCCATTGCGTGCTCGCTCCGGCGCCGCCGAGGTGACGCCCGGGCGGCCCGCGTCTCAGCGGCTCCGCGACGATCATGGTCGGGGCACTGCGTTACGGCTGGTTTAATGGCTCAGGTCCAGCCGGTTGCTCGCTGTGACAACTTCCACACTCAAACCGATGGACTGTAGTTTAGGTTAGGCTTACCTTAGTATGCGTGACATGGCCAGACATTTTTCCTAATCTGCTCATCGGCCTCCGCGAGGGGCTCGAAGCTGGCCTGGTAGTCAGCATCCTGCTGGCCGCTGTCCGCAAGGCGGCGGGAGGCCTACAGGATGGCGCGCCCGGAGGCCGGGCCAGCAGGATCTCGGCGGCGCCGATCTGGCTGGGCGTGCTCGCCGCGGTCATGCTGTCTGGCAGTTTCGCTGCTGTCCTCACCTTCTCCACCGATGCGCTGTCCAGCCGGGCGCAGGAAGCGGTCGGCGGGCTGCTCAGCGTGTTTGCAGTGGCCCTGGTCACAGCCATGATCTTCTGGATGCGCCGCGCTGCGGCAGGCATGACGGCGCACCTTCGCGGCGAGGTGGCACGCGCGACGGCTATTGGCGCCGGGGCGCTGACCATCACGGCTTTCCTGGCGGTCGGCCGCGAGGGCCTGGAGACGACTCTCTTCTTGTGGACCACTGCTCGTGCCTCGGGACAGACGGCCGGGCCGCTGGTAGGCGCCGCTGCCGGGCTGGCGGCCGCGGTTGTGCTCTGCTGGCTGCTGTACCGCCGGGCGGTCAAGCTGAACGTCGGGGCATTTTTCAACCGCACTGCGCTCGCGCTGATCGTGATCGCGGCCGGGGTGCTGGCGTACGGCCTCGGCGAGCTGCAGGATGCCAGCTTTCTGTCCGGGCAGCGCTGGATAGCGTTCGACCTGACCGCGCACGCCCAGCCAGGATCGTGGTGGGTCTCGCTCATCACCGGCATTACTGACCTCTCGCCGAAGATGACCGTGCTTCAGGTGGTTGCCTGGATCGCCTACGCCGGCGTGGTTATCCCGGCGTTCGTGAAGGCCGGCCGCTCGATAGCGCCGGATGCCGCCCCCATCTCAGCCGGCAGCCTCACGGCAGGCGGCCTCGCGGCAGGCGGCCCCGCAGCACCAGGCAGTAGAGCCGCCACTGGCATCGCGCGCCGGTGGGATCGGCTGGCCGGGCGCCGGCCATGGGCGGTAGCCGGCGTACTCGTCGTGATCCCGGCGCTCGCCGCCTGCGCGACGATCGCCGCTCTCCCGGCCGCGAGTTCGGCATCGGTCACCACGGTGACCGTGACCCGCACGGCGTGCGCGCCGGACTGGACCTCTGCCGCCGCGGGAACTCAGACGTTCACGGTCGACAACTCATCCGGCCTGCCGGGCGAGATCAACCTCGACGACACCTCCGGCGACATCGTGGCTGAGATCGAGACCATCGGTCCGGCGACAAGCGCACAACTCACTGCCACGCTTAGCAACGGAACCTACGTCTTCAAGTGCTTCATGGGCGCACTCCCGGCAACAGCGTCACAGCCGGTCCAGGTGACCGGTGGCTCGAGCTCCGCGGCGACCAGCCGCTCGGCCAGCAGCCCGGTCTCCTCCGGCCCGATCGCCGTCAAGCCGGTGACCGTCGCCGAGCTGTCCGGCCCGGACAAGGAGTACGAGGCATACGCAGCCGGGCAGCTCACCCAACTGGCGCAAGCGGTCACCCGGATCCAGGCCGACCTGCGCGGCAGTGACGTTGCGGCCGCGAAGGCTGACTGGCTGACCGCCCAGCTGGACTGGGAGCGCGTCGGCGCCTCCTACGACAGCTTCGGCAACCTGGGCCTGGCCGTCGACGGCCTCCCTGACGGCATTCCCGGCGGAGTGAACAGTAACGACTTCACCGGGCTGCACCGGCTGGAATACGGCCTCTGGCATGGCCAGAGCGCAGCCAGCCTGCTCCCAGTCGCAGCGACGCTGGCGAGCGACGTCGCAATCGTGCAGCGGAAGCTGACCTCCGACGACCTGGCCGGCGACCCTACGAACCTGCCGATCCGCGCACACGAGATCCTCGAGGACGCGCTGCGCGACCACCTGTCCGGAATCGATGATCAGGGCGGCGGCGCAGCGTACGCGGAGACCTACGCCGATCTGCAAGTCACCGAGGCCGTGCTTGGCTACCTGACACCGCTGCTCAATGCGCGCCAGCCAGGTATGCCAGCGATCGCCGGCGGTCAGCTTGCCATTCTGAAGCAGGCTCTGCTTGCGACCCAGGTCAACGGCCAGTGGGAGTCGCTCACCACCGCTTCCATCTCCGCTCGCGAGCAGGTCGATTCGGCAATCGGCGCAGCCCTGGAAACGCTCTCCGCAGTTCCCGATCTTCTTGAGGTTCCGCCGACGCACTGAAGCCTCGCAAGCCGCGCTGGCCGCTAAGGCGACCCGCATAGTCCCGCTAAGGAGCGAACTCCGTGACCGTCAGCCGACGCAACTTCATCAAGGGCACCGCTTCCGGCGCAGCCGCGACCGCGCTGGCCGGCGGTGTGCTGATCGGCGGTGCGCGGGCGGACGGCGAGACGGCCAAGAGCACGGGCCCGGTCACGCACTATTCGTACCCGTTCCATGGCACGTATCAGTCCGGCGTACTCACGCCGCCGCCCGCGGAGAAGCAGCACTACGCATGCGTCGCGGCCTTTGATTGCACCGCCGCCAACAAGGCGGAACTGGCTCTCCTCATGTACGAACTAACCAACCGCGCCTGGTTCCTCACCACCGGAGGGACGCCGCCGGACCTCGGCGTCGGTCAGCCGCCCTCCGACAGCGACGTCCTCGGGCCGACAGTGCCGGCCGACGGGCTGACCGTCACGCTGTCCGTCGGATCGAGCCTGTTCGACGACCGTTATGGCCTCGCGAACCGCATGCCGCTCAAGCTCACCCAGATGCCGCCGTTTCCTAACGACTTCCTCGAGCCCGCCTGGCTGCACGGTGACCTGCTGCTCCAGCTCTGCGCCAACCATCCCGACACGGTTCACCATGCCATTCGCGACATCACCAAGCACACCCGCAGCGGCATGCAGTTGCGCTGGAAGATTGACGGCTACGGGTCGCCGCCGCGGCCGTCGGGGACCGCGCGCAATCTGATGGGTTTCAAAGACGGCACCGCCAACCCGACCGGAACGCTGGCCGGTGACCTGGTCTGGGTCAACGACCCCGCTGAGCCAGCATGGGCGCAGGGTGGCGCCTACCAGGTCGTCCGGCTGATCCGCATGCTCGTCGAGTTCTGGGACCGGGTATCGATCAACGAGCAGCAGAACATGTTCGGCAGGCGCCGCGACAGCGGCGCGCCGCTGGACGGCACCAGCGAATTCGACATCCCCAACTACGCCGCAGACCCGCACGGGTACGTTATCCCGCTGGACTCCCATATCAGGCTCGCGAACCCCCGTACCAAAGCGACCGCCGGCCAGCGGATCATCCGTCGCTCCTACAACTACGACCTCGGCGTAGACGAGAACGGGAACCTGCAGGCAGGGCACATCTTTATCGCCTACCAGCAGGACATCCAGCGTCAGTTCGAGACGGTCCAGAAACGGCTGATCAACGAGCCTCTGGTGGACTACGTCCAGCCGTTTGGCGGCGGCTACTTCTTCGCTCTGCCCGGCGTGCGGAACGTCAACGACTGGTACGCCCAAGACCTGCTCGCCTAGCGGGCTGCTCGCCCGGAAAACTCACAGGCGCGGCCCGCGAGCGATGTGATTGACTACCGCACAGCGATCAGGCAGTTAACCAGGGAGGGTAGATGCGCCAGGCGTCCATATCCACCGTGATGTCCTCGAAGACCTCGCCGAAGGGTATGGCGCGTGCTGCGCACGACACTCAACCTGGGAATCCTGGCGCATGTAGACGCCGGTAAGACAACGCTCACCGAGCGGCTCCTCTACGCCGCTGGTGTCATCGACAGCCTCGGCAGCGTCGACGCCGGGACGACGCAAACCGATTCGCTGGCGCTAGAGCGACAGCGCGGCATTACGATCAAGTCCGCCGTCGCATCGTTCGGGATCGGCGATGTCACGGTCAACCTGATCGACACGCCTGGTCACCCGGACTTCATTGCCGAGGTGGAACGGGTACTCAGCGTGCTCGACGGCGCCGTCCTGGTGATCTCCGCTGTCGAAGGCGTGCAGCCACAGACACGGATCCTGATGCGCTCGCTGCAACGGCTGCGGATCCCGACCCTGCTATTCGTCAACAAGGTGGACCGGGCCGGCGCAGACGCCGAGCGAGTTCTGCAGGAGATCGGCAGCCGGCTGGAACTCGCGGTCGTTCCGATGGGCTCGGTGGACTCTGCCGGGAAACGCGAAGCCAGTGTGGCGCCGTACGGGCGTGACGATCAGGCTTTCCTGCTGAGGCTGACCGAAATGCTGGCCGACCATGACGAAGCCTTGCTGGCCGCGTACCTCACGGATGACCAGGGACCCGCATACCAGCGGCTGCGTGCGGCGCTGGCCGCTCAGACCGCCAGTGCGCTCGTGCACCCGGTGTTTTTCGGCTCGGCGATGACCGGCGCGGGCGTGGCAGCGCTAACCTCCGGGGTTGCGGAGTTGCTGCCATCGGCCGCCGGCGACCCGGACGGCCCGCCGGCCGGCCAGATCTTCAAGATTGAGCGCGGGGCCAGCGGCGAGAAGGTCGCGTACTTGCGGATGTTCTCCGGCACGGTACGCGTGCGCGACCGGCTCCGGTTCGGCGCTGGCCCTCAAGACAGTGCTGGCCCTCAAGACAGTGCTGGCCGGCAGCGCGGCGCTGACCGGGCGGGCAGGGTCACCGCACTGGCAGTTGTCGACCGCGGGCCAGCCACAGCGCGCCCGTCAGTCGGCGCCGGACAGATCGCCAAGCTCTGGGGACTGGCGGAGATACAGATCGGCGACCGGATCGGCGACCCGGACGCCACCGAGATCGCCCGGCAGTTCCCGCCGCCGACCCTCGAGGCCGTTGTCGTCGCCCGCGATCCCGCCGACCGCGGCCGTCTTCGCGTCGCGCTGGGCCAGCTGGCCGAGCAGGACCCGCTCATCAACCTCCGCCAGGACGACGAGCGCGGCGAAATCTCCGTCTCGCTGTACGGCGAGGTGCAGAAGGAGGTAATCCAGGCGACGCTCGCGGCCGATTACGGAGTTCACGCGTCCTTCCGCGAGACGACCACGATCTTCGTCGAGCGGCCAGCAAGCGCAGGCCGCGCACTCGAGGTGCTCCAGTCCGACGACCATCCTTACTCAGCGACGATCGGGCTGACCATCGAGCCCGCCGATCCCGGCTGCGGCCTCCACTTCCGCGTGGCGGTAGACCCACGGACCCTGCCGCTGTTCATATACAAGAACGCCGACAGCTTCGCCGCCGCGATGACGTCGTATGTCCGCGACGCGCTCCGCGCCGGGCCGCACGGCTGGGAGGTCACCGACTGCCTGGTCACGATGACCCGATGCGGCTATTACATCGGTGACGGACCGACCAAGCAGGTTCTCAGTACGCCGCGCACGTCGGTCGCCGACTTCCGCAAGCTCACGCCCGTGGTGCTGACGCAAGCGCTCTCTCGCGCCGGGACCGTGGTCTGCGAGCCGATGGCGCTAGCGCGCCTGGAAGTTCCGGCCGGGCGGCTAGGCGCCGTGCTGGCTGCGCTGGCCCGCATCGGCGCTGCGGTGGACGCGCCGCAGCCGCGCGGCGATCTCTCGGTCCTCAACGCGGTCCTGCCGGCTGCGTCGCTGCACCTGCTCCAGGAGCAGCTGCCGGGTCTGACCGGCGGCGAGGGTGTCGTGGAACCCTCGTTCGCCGGCTACCAGCCGGTGCGCGGCCCGGCACCGGACCGCGGCGGCGACAGCGCCCGTAAGCACATTAATTAGTCAGATATCCCGACGCGCTTCCCGGACACATCCGCTCCCCATCCCTGACCAGCCCGTCCCCGACCGGCTGAACCCGAATACCCGCCGGGGCCGGCGGGAAGGAACTAGCCAGTGACCGCCATGCTCGCTATCCGCGCCCACGCCCGCGGCGGCCCGAGCCAGCTAGCCGTCGAGTCGACGCCACGGCCGCAGCCAGCGCTCGGAGACGCACTCGTCGCGGTGCACGCAGCGGCCATCACCCGCGGCGAGCTGGACTGGGACGCCAGCTGGACTGACCAGGCAGGCCGCGACCGGACCCCGATTACCCCGAGCCACGAGATGTCAGGCGTCATCGTCAGCGCTCCGGCGGCGTCGGGCGTGACAACCGGGGACGCGGTCTACGGCCTCATCCCGTTCCACCGGGACGGCGCAGCGGCGGAGTACGCCGCGATGCCAGCCGCCCTGCTGGCGCCCAAGCCGGCCAGCCTTACCCACCAGCAGGCAGCAGCCATGGTTCTGACCGGCCTGACCGCCTGGCAGGCCCTGGTGAGTACCGCGCACCTGGCCCGCGGCCAGCGCGTCCTTGTGCAGGGCGCGGCAGGTGGCGTGGGCTCGATGACCGTTCAGCTGGCAGTTGCGCTGGGCGGCGACGTCACGGCCGTCTGCTCGCCTGCGGACGCGGAGTACGTTGCCAGCCTCGGCGCCACTGAGGTCATCGACTACACCGCCGGGCGATTCGAGGACCAGGCCGACGGCACTGACGTGGTGGTCGACACGGTGGGCGGTGACGTTTTGCGCCGCTCCGCCGGCGTG
>DATJNX010000035.1:0-80668 GCA_035507615.1 Streptosporangiaceae bacterium | reverse complement strand
TGTGCTCGGTTTCCCTCGCGGAGTACCAATCGCAGAGCAGCGACGTCTTGCCCCATCCGGCCGGCGCGACGAGCAGCACGAGCCTGGCTGAAATGCCCTCGTCGAGACGATCCAGCAACGCCTGGCGAACCACCGCTGTGCCGGGCCGCGCTGCCGGAGGATGCAGCTTGCTCGAAAAAATGTGCGGCCGCCCGGACGCGCCGGGTACTGTCCTCGCCCCGCCCGTCAGCTGGGCAGCCGAAGTCCGCTTGAGGGTATGAAGACCCTGGGTGGTCACCTGAAAATCGCCAAGGTCTCGTTACGCCTGGGGTAGGCGATGCCCATAGTGGCAGGATAACTCAGCTGTGATCCGCGCGGAACTGCCCGCATGCTCGATCGCCCGCCCGGCCCGAGGCCACAGCGGCCAATTCTCTTCCAGCGAACGAGCCCGCTAGCACGCCACCCGGCTTGCGCCCCCCGGCCGCGAACATGGTCGATCTCCGCGATGAGCATCCAGCCCGTTTCCCGGTAGAACGCTGGGAGGCGCCGGAGTTCGATTTTCGAATGCCGGCACCGTCCGCCGTCAGCTGGCGATCTTCGTCATGAGCGCCGCCGGCCGCCGAGGGGGCTTCGCGTGATCCGATCAGAGAGTTGCCGGGTGCCGGACGTACCGCTAAGGGTCAACAGGACGACAAAGTCCCTCAGCACAGCATTTCGCCTGCTGGTTGTCATGGCTTCGGCCGGACTCGCCGTCGTCATCGCGGGTTGCGGCAGCAGCGGACCACAGCAAGACGCGGCCAGATTCCTCGAAACTTACGCGCGACCCGACGGCCGGGTGGTCAGGCTCGACCAGGGCGGTGACACGGTCAGCGAGGGTCAGGCCTACGGCATGCTGCTCGCTGAAGTTTCCGGCGATAGCAGCGCGTTCGGCAGGATATGGACCTGGACGCGGAATCACTTGCAGCTTCGCGATCACCTGTTCGCATTCCACGCGAACGCGAAGGGCCAGGTCATCAGCACGGAACCGGCCAGCGACGCAGACCTCCTGATTGCCTGGGCCTTGCTGCGGTATCAGGGGCCGCACGCGGCGGAATGGCACCGCGACGGCCAGCAGGTTGCTGACGCCGTCCTGGCCCGCGAGGTGACCACAGGGCCGAACGAGATGCCGGTTCTGGTTGCCGGGCCATGGGCCGTCGGACAGCCCGCGACGATCGACCCCAGCTACTGGTCGCTGGCCGCGTATCAGGGGCTCGCCAAGTGGACCCGCAACCATACGTGGCTCCGGCTCGAAGCGGGCGCTGTGGATCTAGCGCGCGAAATCACCAAGAACGGCAAGGAACTACCGCCGGACTGGGCACTGCTCCATGTCGGCGACGCGCCGCAGCCGGAGCCGTCCCCGAACGGCGACGCGGCCGTGGCGCAATACGGACTGGATGCCCAGCGGACCGTTGTCTGGTTCGCCGCAAGCTGCAACCCGCATGCCCGGGCACTGGCGGCGCGCTGGTGGCGGCTGCTGCGACCCAGGACCAGCGCGCATGCCCTGGCACTGAGCCTGGGCGGCGCTGTGCTCACCGCCACGCACGCGCCGCTGCCGCTGGTCGCAGCGGCGGCCGCGGCGAGAGCTGCTGGCCACAGCACCGAATCCCGGCAACTGCTGGACGAGGCCGCAGCGCAGCAGCGGCACTTCCCGACCTATTACGGGGGCGCATGGTCTGCTCTCGGCAAAGCGCTGCTCACGAGCGACGCGCTAGGTCCTTGCTTACCGGCCAGGCTTACCGGCCAGGCTTACCGGCCAGCCTCGCCCGCGGGGCGAAGATGCTTGATCGCAGGGATGAGGACTCAGCTGATCTCCAGGTAGGACTGTCGCTATACGTTCGGGCGGCCGCCGCGCGTCGTGGCCATCGACCAATCGCCGAGGTACCGATAAGGAAGCCGGGGAGAGCGATGAGCTTGAAAGCCAGCGAGCAGATTGCCCTGGACGCAATCGAGCACAATCTGCGCACCGCGGATCCGGAACTCACTATCGCGTTCGAGTCCTTTGCGACTGTTACGGCACATGCTGCCCTGCCCGCGTCCGAGCAGCTGAGCGGGTCATGGAAGGCCACGGTCAGGCCACCCGAGGAAGTCCCGGAGCCAAAGAAGCTTTCCTTTGCAATGCGGCTCGCGATCATCTTCCTGGTCGGCATGGTGCTTGCTGGCACGGCGCTCGCGCTGTTCTCAGGAGGCCGCCAGGGCGGCTGCCCGTCATCGACCGGGGCAGGAGTCGCGCAGGCCAGAGCTCCAGGCGGGCCGCTGCACGGAGGGAATGCCCCGTCATGTTCCGGAATCTCACGTAGATAGAGCTTGCTCGCTGCCCGGCAGGGCGTCAGCTGCTTTGTGCGTACCGCGTGGCAAGAGCGGCGGGGAACCGGAGGTCCGCAGCCACCACCGCAGCAGACAGCGGGGCCGCGAGCTCTCTCAGCCTGGCGCAGCCGTCCTCGCCGATGGCCTCGTACGGGTAGCGGGACAGCTCGTCTGTGCGGTCTTCGACGGACTTGCGCCGCCGTCGTCCTGCTTCACTGAGCGCGAGCTCCGGGCCGTCGGCGAGCCAGCCCTGCTCCCGGAGGCCATCCGCTCCGGCCGCCCACTCCTCCGGTGTCCAGGCGCGGCTCGTCCGTAGCGCCTCGGCCGGGATAGCGCCAGTCGCGGCATGCGTGATGAGCGCGCCAAGCCCGTCGAGTCCTTCGGTCAGCAGGAGCGCGACGTGCCCGTCGCCGCGATACTCGCGAAGCAGTGTCTGCGCGTGCCACAGGACCAGGTGCGGTGCATCGGGCCAGGGCAGGGCGGCGTGCGCAGCGAACAGCGGCCGGCCTTGCGGCCGGGTGGTCGCTCGTTCGGCCGCGCGGCGGGCGAGGTCAGCCGCCTCACGTACCTGCGGACTGCCAGTTTCGTGCGCCCACGCCTGACGTAGCGACCGGTCCACCGCCTGCAGCCGCGCTGCCAGTACCTGAGCCGGAGTGGCACTGTCCCATGCTGATCCGATGGCCCGGCGGACGATCGCCGGGCTGAAGTTGAAGAAGGTCGCAATGACGGTTTCGGCCGGTACAGGCCCGAGCGCGGCTGATCGTGAGGCGAAGTACGACGTGCGCTGATGAGTAATGCCGACCTCGGCATAAGCGTCAGGACCATGCGGGGTGAAGTAGATCATCCCGTGAATCGGCTCGGCGACGCGGAAGGTAAGCCGGGCAGTGCGGGCGGTTACGCCGCTCGTCGGACCTGGCATGGTGTCCCTTCTAGCTGGCAGATCGCGGCAAGTCGACGTCGACGGCTACGTCAGTCTTCGGATAGTACTGAGCGACCTGGTCGGAGCCGTAGCTTGCGCGGAACCTGTCGACGACGTCGCGCACGCTGCCGGGGTCGGTGATCGGCGTGGCCGTACCGGTGACGCTCTCGCCACTGGCGGTCAGCCGAAGCCTCGGCGTCTTGAGCACGTTCTTGTACCAGTCGGTATCCGACCCGTGGACGGGGAGCAGGTAGAACTTTCCGTCCTCGGAAACGAACCACACCGGAAGCGAAATCTGCCGCCCGCTCACCCTGCCGGTGACAGTTAGCTCGATCTCGTTCGTTTGCTGCAGTGCGGTGGCGAACTCACCGGACATCGGATGATCTCCTCCGTTGTGAGGTCTGGTTATGCCTGCTGGCTGGTTACTGCGTCGATTCTTGCAGGCTCAGGGCCGGCCGACCTCGGCGCACAGCGCTCCGGGAGCCAGCCGTAGGCTGATCCGATGACCAGCACAGACGCGCCGCGTATCCCGTCCTCGCACCAGGACATGCTCGACGGCCAGTTCGCCACCCTCGGCACAGTCGGCCCTGACGGCCGACCGCAGCTGTCGGAAGTCTGGTTCCTGGCGGACGGCGAGAGGATCGGGATCTCGCTCAACAGCGCGCGGCAGAAGACCAAGAACCTCATCGCAAACCCGGTTGTGGACGTGCTGCTCCTCGACCTGGCTAACCCGTATCGCTATCTGGAAATCCGCGGTGACGCTGAGATCACTCCAGATGCTGACTACTCGTTTGCCGACCGGGTCGGGGCCAAGTACGGCGCGAACCTCCGCGACCACGATCAGCCCGGTGAGGAACGCATCGTCGTCACGGTCCGCCCGGTGCGGGTGAACGCGGTCAACATGCGCGGCTGACTGCGCGGTAACGGATCTTGCGCCTAAGGTAAGTCGGAATGGCGAAGATCGTTGGGGTCCACGGAATCGGGCAGGAAGTACGCGGCCCTGAGATGTTGCGGACGGCGTGGGCGCCAGCGCTTCGGGACGGGGTCGCGTTGTCGGGCGCCGCCTCGCCGCCACCCGGCGAGTTTGACATCGCCTTTTACGGAGATGTCTTTCGTCCGCCAGGCACGAAGGCCGTCGGCATGCCCGGCTATACAGCCGCCGACATAACGCCAGGGTTCGAGCAGGACTTGCTGGCTGGCTGGTGGACAGCGGCCGCCGCCTGCGATGCCGCGGTTCCGGGGCCTGCCGATCTCACTAAGGCCCGTACTCCGAGGATGGCGCAGCGGGCCTTGAATGCAATCAGCCAGTCGTCCTTCTTCAGCGCGCTGACGGAGAGGGTCATTATCAGTTTTATCAAGCAGGTACACGCGTATCTGACCGACGAACGGGTTCGCTCAGAGATCCAGGCGCGCGTCGAGGCTGTGGTCGGCCCGGATACTGCGGTGTTAGTCGGGCATTCACTCGGTTCG
Organism: Streptosporangiaceae bacterium; assembly: GCA_035507615.1. Taxonomy (GTDB): domain Bacteria; phylum Actinomycetota; class Actinomycetes; order Streptosporangiales; family Streptosporangiaceae; genus JAJYUU01. The sequence continues at coordinate 75,957 of DATJNX010000035.1, read as the reverse complement.
GTTGTCGCCTATGAGGCCGCAGCTGCACATCCGGAATGGGATCTGGCTCTGGTGACGCTAGGCAGCCCGCTGGGAATCCGCAATCTGGTTTTCGACCGGCTGCGCCCGCGTCCTCAGAATGACACCGGGCACTTTCCGGCAGCAGCGGCTACCTGGACGAACGTCGCTGACGCCGGCGACGTCGTGGCACTCGTGAAGCAGCTTGCGCCGCTTTTCGGCAGCCGAGTGCAGGACCTGCAGATACACAACGGCAGCAAGGCTCACGACGTCTCGCCGTATCTCACCGCCGTGCAGACCGGCCAAGCCGTGGCTGCTGGCCTCGCTCGTCGTGACCGGTGAGGCGGGCCGGCGGTTTCTGATAGCCGCAGGAACAGACCGTTATGACGACGGCGGCCGGCTTCCCTCGGTCTCCGAAGATCTCGGCCGGATCACCGACTTCTTCGGACGGCTCGGATATCGAGCGCAACTGCCAGAGGTTCGCCATAACCCAAGCAGCGGGGTGCTGAGAAAGGCGCTGTCTCACTGGCTGAACGACACTGACCGGCGGAACTCCGACACGGCCGTGATCTACTACTCTGGCCACGGCGACAGCCAGGCGAGCTTCTTCTACCTGCTCACCGCCGACAGCACTGCTAACCGGTACGCCGACACCGCAGTGCGTACCGACTTCGTCCTCGAGGCGCTCGGCGAAAACCCCAAAGTGCGGCGGCTGCTGCTGATCCTCGACACGTGCTACGCGGGACTGGGAGCATTCAATGCTGCTGAAATCGCAGGCCGGATGTCGCCCTGGCAGGCTCTTTCTGCCGACGACGAGGGCGTCTGGATTGTGGCAGCTGCCAGCCCGAAGCAGGAGGCCGAGGAGCGGGTATTCGTCGAGGCATTCCTGGAGGCCGCTGAGCAGCTACAGCAGGCTACCGGAACGTTGCAGCCTTACATCGGGCTTGAAGCGCTGATCTGGCAGATCAACACCATCCTGCGGCGCAGAGGCAAGCGGCAGCGAGTTAGCTGGATACCGGTGACGCAGGCCAGAGGCCTTGCTCCGTTCATTCCCAATACACGATATGACCCTGATGCTCCGGCCAGCCTGGACCTCGAGACGCGGGAATGGCTGCGTCATCGGCAGGCAGCAGAACTCGCCGAGCACTGGGATCCCAAGGCCCGCGGGGTCGAGGTTGCGGCTCAGGCCGGCTGGTACTTCACCGGCCGCCGAGCGGTGCTGGCTGAACTGACCCGATGGATCGCTACCCCTGACGCTGATGCGCGGATGCGGGTAGTTACCGGCGACCCTGGCTCGGGGAAGTCCGCGGTACTGGGCAGGCTGGTGACTCTGGCCGACGCCAGCTCGGCAACGAAACCGCCCGCAGACCAATCTGACCTGAGTTCGGTGCCGCCCGTCGGCAGCATCGCGGCAGCGCTGCTGGCGAGAGGCAAGACGGCCGACGAACTGCTTGCCGAACTCAAGTCAGCCCTTGGCCTGGCAGATCGAGCTGACCTCGCCGGAACGCTCCCGGCCCGGCTGGCTTTCACCGTAGTCATCGATGCCCTCGACGAAGCGAAGGAACCGGCCGCGATCGTCGAGAAGGTCATCCTTCCGCTGAACGGCCTGGCTTCGCCCGGCCAGGGACCGCGCGTGCTGGTGGCGAGCCGCAGGTACCGGCAACTGCTCGACCTGCTCCCGGACAACCTGGTCACTATCGACCTCGACCAGGAGTCTTGGCGAAGTGACACCGACACCGCGGACTATGTCGAGAAGGTACTGCTCGCAGCCGACGATCCTGAGTCTCCGACGCCATACCGGCACGAGCCGGAACTCGCTCGCCTGGTCGCGGGGCAGGTGGCCGCGATCGCCGGACGGAGTTTCCTGATCGCGCAAATCGCTACCAGGACCCTCGCACGCTCCCCGCGCGTGTTCGACCCGGCTGAGCTGGCAGCGAACCGGGAGCGATGGCGAGATGTCGGCGCGGCATTCGACCGCGACCTCAACCGCTACGGCGAGAACGCCCGCCGGGTCCGGGCCTTGCTGCTGCCTCTGGCGTGGGCGGAAGGCGTCGGCCTGCCACGTGAGCTGTGGGCATCGCTGGCCACCGCGCTGGACGACGGCGGCGATGAGGAATACGGGCTTGACGACACCACATGGCTGCTCGAGCAGGCAGGGTTCTACCTCGTCGAGTCACTCGATCAGGACAGGTCGGTATATCGCCTCTACCACGAGCAGTTCGCCGAGCACTTGCGCGCTGGCCGCAGTATGCGATCGATCCACGCTCGGATCACGACCGCCCTTCTGCGACACGTCCCGGAGGCGGCAGGCGGCAGGCGCGAGTGGATGGCCGCGACGCCGTATATCAGCAGCCACCTCGCAACCCATGCGGCCAGAGGGCGAATGCTCGACTCGCTGGTCAACGATCCAGGCTTCCTGCTTGCCGCTGACCCGGCACGCCTGCTGCCCGTCCTAGGCACGGTCACTGACCGGCGCGCCCGCAAGGCAGCGAGCGCTTTTGAGAGCGCTCAGCATGTCCTCGCGGATCAGCCGGCCGGCCAGGCGGCGGCACAGCTCGAACTGGCCGCACGTGCCTGCGGGGCCATCGGCCTTGCGGACGGCATCAGTCACCTTCCTTACGCGCGTCCCTGGTCAATCAGCTGGGGCAGCTGGGCTAGCTCCGGCAGGCATATCGTGCTGGGCAAGCCCGGTGACGGCGTCCGTGCGGTTACCGCAACCACGCTTGACGCCCTTCCGGTAGCCGTGACCGGGGCCAGTGACGGCTTTGTGCGGACCTGGGACCTGCTCGCCGGGATCCCGTGCGAGAACCCGCAGCCCAGGCATCACGGCGGTGTCAACGCTCTGAGCACGGCGGACGTGGATGGGATCCGGGTAGTTGTTACCGGCGGCCGCGACGGCACGGTACGAGCCTGGATCCTGCGGACAGGGAGGGTGTATAGCTTCCCGCTGCGCGGTCACATCGGAGAAGTCCAGGCGGTGGCTACAGCCATCGTTGGCGGCGCAGCCGTTGCGGTGACCGGCGGCCGCGACGGAACTGTACGAGTCTGGGACCTCAAAGCCGGCACCGCCCGCGGCGAGCCGCTGCACGGCCACCGTGGCGGCGTCGACGCGATAGCCACCGCGGTCTTCGACGGCGTCACGGTGGCGGTCACCGGCGGCCGCGACGGAACCGTACGCGTCTGGGACCTGAGCACCGGGACCTCCCGCTGTTACCCGCTCCGCGGGCATGACGGCGGAGTCTTCGCTGTCGCCACCGGGATCGTGGATGGCACACCAGTAGCGGTTACCGGCGGCCGCGACGGAACCGTACGGGTCTGGGACCTCAGGGCAGGCGCGGCCCGCGGCGAACCGCTGACCGGCCACATCGGCGGGGTTTACGCAGTGGCTGTTACCAAGGCCGGCCGCGTCCCGATAGCAATCACCGGCGGCCGCGACGGCACGGTGCGCGCCTGGGACCTCAAAGCCGCCGCCCCTCGCGGCGAGCCGCTCCGTGGCCACACTGCAGGGGTCTTCGCGGCTGCTGCCACAGAGGTGAACGGCAGCCCGGTCGCCGTCACTGGCAGCTCGGACGGCACGGTTCGCGCCTGGAATCTGCGAGGACGGATGACGCCGGGGACGCCAGGACGGTCGCTAGCTGGCTCCGACCGGCGGATCTGCGTTGTCGCGACCGCGAACCTCAACGACCGTCCGGTGGCGGTCACTGGTAGCCGAGACGGCACGATCTGCATCTGGGACGCCCGGACAGGAACTCGCCGCAGGATGCCGCCCCACGGTCACAGTGCGCCGATTAATGCTGTGGCCACCGGGATGCTCGACGACGTTCTCGTGGCCGTTACAGCCAGTTCTGACGGGAACGTGTTCATATGGAACATCCACGATGGCACTGCGCGCGGTGAGGCGCTGCGCGCTCACGGTGCCGAGGTCCATGCGATAGCAATCGCCGATGTAGCGGGCGTTCCCCTTGCGATCACCGGCCGCGGTGACGGCACCCTGCAGATATGGGACATGCGGTCAGCCGCAGCGCGGAGGAGTCCGTTGCGCGGCCATGCCGGTGAAGTCTTTGCCCTGACCACCGGAACGGTAGGCACGGTCCCGGTGGCGGTCAGCGGCGGCCGCGACGGCACCGTACGAGTCTGGGACCTCAAAACCGGCGCTGCCCGCGGCAATCCGATGCACGGCCATGCCGGCGAAGTCTTTGCCGTCGCCGCCGGAACGGTGGCCACAGTCCCGCTAGCGGTCAGCGGCGGCCGCGACGGCACTGTACGGGTCTGGGACCTCAAAACCGGCGCTGCCCGCGGATACCCGCTGCGCGGGCACGCTGGCTGCGTGACTGCCCTCGCCGTTGGTGCGGTGGCAGGCCTTCCCGTGGTAGTCAGCGGAGACGACAAGGGAACGATCCTGGTCCGTCACCTCGGCCGCGACCGTCGCCTGCTCACGAGCTTCGATGCCCTGGCCGACATCACCTCGATAGCTGCCAACAGCGACGGCACCTGGGCCACTGTGACCAGGAGCGGGAACCTCTTCTGCTGGCGGCCAGCGCCAGAACTGAGACACCGCAGTTCGAGCTGACGCCGCCTCTATTATGTCCAGGTGATTCTCACTTTCAGCGGCGAAATGTGGTTCTGGCGAGGTCCTGCGCCGTGGCACTTCGTGACCGTTCCGGACGACGAGTGCGGAGAACTGGAGGCGGCGTCCCCTATGGTGACCTACGGCTGGGGGATGATTCCGGTCACTGCGCAGATCGGGTCTACGGAATGGGTCACGTCGCTGTTCCCCAAGGACGGCCGGTACATCGTGCCCGTGAAGGCCGACGTCCGGAGGGCGGAAAAGATCGACATCGGCGACGTCGTGAGCGTTCGCCTGGCCGTTAACTTCTGACTTCTAACTTCTGACTTCTAACTTCTGACTTCAGGGGAGCCTGTGCGCTGGGCCAGGACTGGTCGCAGGCCGCGGCGGCAACGGGAACCTGATCGATGCGGCGGCCACCGGCTCTGCCAGGCGGTCATCGTCGGCAATGTGCTTAACCGAGCCACCTTCGGCAATGACCTCCTGCGCTAGCTCATCCAGGACATCAGGGGTTGACCTGGTCGGTTTGCCGCAGAGCGGGCAAGTATCGCCAGCACGTGCCAGCCAGCCGGACTCGTCGCAGACGACACCGGGCACGACGGCACCCTCCATCACCAGCAGAGTCTGGATAGCGGCGATCGAGCCAGCCCACAGGCAGCTATCCAGGCCGGCTATAGCCAGTCCGCCGGACCCCACCTTGTCGAAGATGTCGCTGACGTACTGCTCCTCCTCAGCGTGTTCATAGCCTTGCAGGATCGCGTCAGCGTTCGCGCGGACCTGGGCGAGCACCGGCTCGGCGGGGTCGACGCTGAACGTGCCTGCGACCAGCGACCGCATGTCATTCGGCAGGAAGTCGACAAAGGCCGGGACCTCGTAGTCATGACCACCGATGACCAGCAGGTCGAAGTCCTCGGCGCGGAACTGCTGCTCGAGAAACTGCACCACGTTCCGGTAGTGCCGTTTGCTCAGCTCGTCCGCCTTGTTGCGCACTCGCTCCTCGATCCGCCCGGCGGCGTAGTTAGGCTTTCGCAGCGCCCGGTCCCGCACCTTGCCGATTTCGCGCAGCTCATCCTGGTAGATCTCCCAGACCTGCGCGGATGCCTTGTCCACGACAGCGACGCAGGTTCGGTGGTACTCGTCAAGGACCGTCAGCATCGGCCGGACGTGCGGCAAAGTGTCGGTTATCACCTCGTCGCGAACCCGGCGCGGCAGCGGGACCTCCTCGTACAGAGCGCGCCCGCTGCAGGCGAAGATGGCGATCGCCCCCGGCTTCCACCGCTCCTGGGCGAGTGATTCCTTGATGCGGTCGATATCGCCTCGTATCGACAACCGCGCCTCATGGTCGACCGACTCGTCCTTGGCAAGCGGGTTGATCCCGTCCAGCAGGCTCGTGACCCGCGCATGCAGATCTTCGCGCAGACCCGGATCGGCGTCGACATGCGCATAAAGGCAGCTGATAGGCAGGCCATGCCCGTCGAACCGGACAATCCGATCAACTGTCTCCGCTGTCAGCATCTGCTCACGCCTTCCGGGCCGAGGTGGCGACCAGACCGTATTCTTCGACTGCACGGATCACGCATCCGGTCGATGCCACGGTCTCGACCCGGACCGCGGCGGCGACGCTGCGGGTCGCCGCCAGTACTTCCTTGTCCCGCCACAGGGTTTCGCTGATCGCGTGGCCTGTGGTTTCGTCGACTAGCAGCAACGTGCTGCAGAAGCCGTCGGTGTCAGCGAGCCACGGGACTGCCGTGTCCCCGTAAGCCTCGACGGCGTCCTCGACCGAACCTGGCTCGAAATCCATTCGCGTCAGTCGCAGCCCCGCTCCGCTGCGCACCGGCGCCTCGAGCTCGAACACCGGAACCTCGAAGCGCTCAACCGACACGGTTCCGGCAGCCCGCTGCACTGCCTCGCGGCGGCCGGTCGCGACCTGGTGCTCGCTAGCTCGCAGCGCCTCCTCAGACGCCCAGAACGACTCGAGGATCGCCAGCCCCGGCTCGGGATTGGTGTACAACGCCGTCCCGAGGCTGCCGGGCTGACCTTCGACCTGCGGGCGAACCTCGGACTCGATGAACTTGATCGAATCGCCGAGCTTCACCGGATCCGCGGTGATCAGATTGAACCTCATGTGCAACACGACTGCCCCCTGAGCCGAGCCGCTACCACAATCCACGCTGCCGGGCGGGCACAGCGGAGTCAAGCCGCATGATCGGGTAGTTTCCGGCTGAACTGCCAGTGTTCAGCCAGGACAGCACGGCGCTGGCGCAGGCGCGGTGTTCTGGTCCCGGCGGGAGGGTATGGCAGAGCGCATCGGGGAGGCAGCGGGCAGATCGGGCCCGCCGACCGGGGGTAATCGCGATGGACGCTCGCCGCTGGATCGGATCGTGGCCGGTCTGGCGCCAGTTCGCGCAGGAGGACAAGCTGCTCGGCCTCGGCGCCGCCGTCAAGAGCAAGCGCACGGCGCACCTCGCGCCCCGCGTCGCGACTGCCGACAAGGTCGTGAAGTCTGTCTGCCCGTTCTGCGCGGTTGGCTGCGGTCAGCAGGTCTATGTGAGCGAGGGCAAGGTCACGCAGATCGAAGGTGACCCGGACTCGCCGGTCAGCCGCGGGCGCCTGTGTCCCAAGGGCTCCGCGAGCTTGCAGCTGACCACCGGCGCAGCCCGCGAGTACAAGGTCCGCTACCGGCGTCCGCACGGCACCGACTGGGAAGACCTGGATCTCGACACGGCCATGGACATGATCGCCGACCGGGTCATCGCGGCGCGGCAGGCAGGCTGGCAGGAACAGGTAGACGGGGCGAAGACGCGCCGCACGCTCGGCTTTGCCAGCCTGGGCGGCGCCACCCTGGACAACGAGGAAAACTACCTGATCAAGAAGCTGTTCACGGCGCTCGGCGCCATCCAGATCGAGAACCAGGCCCGGATATGACACTCCGCTACCGTCCCCGGTCTGGGGACTAGCTTCGGGCGCGGCGGGGCGACGAACTTCCCGCGAGACCTGGTCAACTCTGACTGCATCCTCATCGAAGGCTCCAACATGGCCGAGTGCCACCCGGTCGGCTTCCAGTGGGTGATGGAGGCCAAAGCCCGTGGCGCCACGGTGATCCATGTCGACCCTCGGTTCACCCGCACCAGCGCGGTGTCCGACGTCTATGTTCCGATCAGGGCCGGCGCTGACATCGCGTTCGTCGGCGGGCTGATCAACTACGTGCTGCAGAACGAGAGGTATTTCCGCGACTACGTGGTGGCCTACACCAATGCGGCCACGATCCTCACCGAAGAGTTCGCCGACACTGAAGATCTCGACGGAGTGTTCTCCGGCCTGAATACGGAAGAGCGCTACTACGACTTCGACACCTGGCGGTACCAGGGCGCCGAGGTCAAGCCGGCCAGCGGCGAGCACACCGACCCCGACGCCCGGCAAAGCCACGCGGGCGCCGGGCAAAGCAACGGCGATCGCCGGCGCCAGGCGATCCGCGGGAACCTGCGGCGCGCCGGACGCGGCGAGGCGCACGGCTCCGGCGGCGCGGCCGCCCACCCGAAGCCCGACACCGACGAGACGCTGCAGCATCCGCGTTGCGTGTTCCAGGTCCTGAAGCGGCATTTCGCCCGGTACACGCCGGAACTCGTAGAGAAGGTCGCCGGGGTACCGCAGGATCAGTTCGCCAGGGTCTGCCGGCTGATTACCGAGAACTCCGGGCGGGACCGGACCACGGCGTTCGTCTACAGCCTGGGCTGGACGCAGCACACCGTCGGCGTGCAGTACATCCGCACGGCCGCGATCCTCCAGGCGCTGCTGGGCAACATGGGCCGTCCCGGCGGCGGCATCCTGGCGCTGCGCGGGCACGCTTCGATCCAGGGCTCCACGGACATCCCGACGCTGTTCGACCTGCTGCCGGGCTACCTGCCGATGCCCTACGCCGACGGCAACGATAGCCTGGCCGACTACGTCCGCGCCGAGTCCGTGCAGAGCGGATTCTGGGCGAACACCAGGGAATACCTGGTGAGTCTTCTTAAGGCATGGTGGGGCGACGCCGCGACCGCCGGCAACGACTTCTGCTACGACTACCTGCCCCGGCTGACCGGCAGCCACAGCACCTACGAGACGGTCCTGGCACAACTCGACGGCACCTGCAAGGGCTATTTCCTGTACGGCCAGAACCCTGCCGTCGGGTCGGCTAACGCCCGGATGCAGCGGCTCGGCATGGCAAACCTGGACTGGCTGGTCGTGCGGGACCTGGTCATGATCGAGAGCGCGACCTGGTGGAAGGACGGCCCGGAGATCCAGACGGGTGAGATGCGCACGGAGGACATCGGCACCGAGGTGTTCTTCCTGCCAGTTGCCGCGCACACGGAGAAATCCGGCAGCTTCACCAACACCCAGCGACTCCTCCAGTGGCATCACCAGGCGGTCGAGCCGGCCGGCGATGCCCGCAGCGACCTGCAGTTCACCTACGAGCTCGGCCGCCGCATCCGGGCGAAACTAGCCGCCAGCCAGGCCGGTGCCGACCAGCCGATTCTGGACCTGACCTGGGATTACCCGACCACCGGAGAGCTGGCAGAGCCGGACGCCGACGCGGTACTCGCTGAGATCAACGGGCACGGCCCGGACGGGCAGCCGCTGACTTCCTATACCCAGCTCGCCGCCGACGGGTCGACGGCCTGCGGCTGCTGGATCTACTGCGGCGTGCGAGCCGAGGGGATCAATCAGGCCGCTCGGCGCAGACCCTGGCAGGAGCAATCCTGGGTCGCGCCGGACTGGGGCTGGGCCTGGCCGGCCAACCGCCGGGTGCTGTACAACCGCGCATCGGCAGATCCGCAAGGCAAGCCGTGGAGCGAGCGCAAAGCGCTGGTCTGGTGGGACGCGGACCTCGGCACGTGGACCGGGCCGGACGTGCCCGACTTCGTCGCCGACCGGCCGCCGGAGTACCGGCCGCCGGACGGAGCGACGGGCGTGGCCGCGATATCCGGCAGCCACCCGTTCATCATGCAGGCCGACGGCAAGGCCTGGCTATTCGCCCCGGCCGGCCTGGTCGACGGTCCGCTTCCGGCGCACTACGAGCCGCAGGAGTCGCCGTTCCGCAACATCGTCTACGGCCAGCAGCACAACCCGGTGCGGCAGCTCATCCGGCACCCGGAGGACCGGTTCCAGCCGAGCGGGAGCCAGCCGGGATCCGACGTCTTCCCGTACGTGACGACGACCTACCGCCTTACCGAGCATCACACCGCCGGCGGCATGTCCCGTTTCCTGCCGTACCTGTCCGAGCTGCAGCCGGAGATGTTCTGCGAAGTCTCCCCGCAGCTCGCCGCCGAGCGCGGCCTGGAGCACCTGGGCTGGGCGACGATCATCACGGCCCGCGCCGCGATCGAGGCACGCGTGCTGGTCACCGAGCGCATCAGACCGCTAGAGATCCAGGGCCGCATCCTGCACCAGGTCGGGCTCCCCTGGCACTGGGGCCCGAACGGCTACACCACCGGAGATGCCGCCAACGAGCTAGCCCACCTCGCGCTGGATCCCAACGTGCACATCCAGGAGGACAAGGCCATGGCCTGCGACATCCAGCCCGGCCGGCGGCCGCGCGGGCCTGCACTTCGCACCCTCGTCCGCGCATACCAGGACCGCGCCGGCATCACTGACACGACGGGAACGGAGATGTGAGATGGGTACCACATCGCCCGCAACTACAAGGAATCTGTTTGAGCAAGAAACGGGGCTAACGTCCGGCCCCGGACTTGACCCGTCCGCGGTAGCCGGGTACCCGGACCATCCGCCGCGGGTGGGATTCTTCACCGACACCTCGGTATGCATTGGCTGCAAAGCCTGCGAGGTCGCCTGCAAGGAATGGAACAACGTGCCCGAGGACGGGCTGGTGCTGACCGGCATGTCCTACGACAACACTGCCGACCTGAGCGCATCGACCTGGCGGCACGTGGCCTTCATCGAGCAGCCGGCCGCCGACGGCGACGGCGACTTGCGCTGGCTCATGGCCAGCAACGTGTGCAAACACTGCTCCCAGGCCGCCTGCCTGGACGTCTGCCCGACCGGCGCGCTGATGCGCACCGAGTTCGGCACGGTGGTCGTCCAGGACGACATCTGCAACGGGTGCGGCTACTGCGTGTCCGCATGCCCGTTCGGCGTGATCGGCCGGAGCGAGACCGACGGCGGCGCGCACAAGTGCACACTGTGTTACGACCGGATCGGCGACGGCCTCATGCCTGCCTGCGCAAAGGCCTGCCCGACGGAGTCGATCCAGTTCGGGCCGCTCGACGAGCTTCGCGAGCGGGCGCATCAGCGCGTCGCCGACCTGCACACAGCGGGCCAGCCGGACGCCCGGCTCTACGGCGCCGACCCGGCCGACGGCATTGGCGGCGCCGGCGCCATGTTCTTGCTGCTCGACGAGCCTGAGGTCTACGGCTTGCCACCGGACCCGGTGGTCACGACTCGCGATCTGCCCCGCATGTGGCGGCACGCTGCCACTGCGGCGGGCAGCATCATCGCGGCTGTCGTCGTGGCCTGCGCGGGAGGCCGGCGGTGAAGCGGGGCGGCGAGAAGGCGATGGTTCCGGACGCGGACTTCGGCTCGTACTACGGCCGTCCGGTGGTCAAGGAGACGGTCTGGGGACCGGACATCCCGGCCTACCTGTTCCTGGGCGGACTGGCCGGCGCCTCGTCCGCGCTTGCCGCCGGCGCTCAGGTCACGAGACACGCGGAGCTTGCCCGCGCGCTCAAATGCGGGGCCGCCGGAGCCATCAGCCTTTCGATGGTCGCGCTGGTTCACGACCTCGGACGGCGGATGCGGTTCGTCAACATGCTCCGGGTGCTGAAGGTCACCTCGCCGATGAGCGTCGGCACCTGGATACTTTCGGGTTACACCCCGCTCGCTCTCGCAGCCGCGGCGGCCGCGGTGACGCGCAAGCTGCCGCGCGCCGGATTTGCTGCGACGGCCGGGGCTGCGCTGCTCGGTCCGGCGGTGGCGTCGTACACCGCGGTACTGCTGGCCGACACCGCAGCACCGGCCTGGCACGAAGCCCATCGTGAACTGCCGTTCGTGTTTGCCGGGTCAGCGGCGACCGCAGCCGGCGGCCTCGGAATGCTCACCGTCGGGCCCGGACGGGCCGGACAGGCCGTCAGGTTCGCGGTTATCGGCGCGGCTGGCGAGATCGCTGCCAAGAGCCTGCTGCTGCAGCGGCTAGGCGCGACCGCTGAGCCTTATCAGACCGGCCGGGGCGGCCAGCTGATGGACATCTCCGAAGTGCTGACGGCGGCGGGGCTCGCAGTTGCCGTGCTGGCCGGACGGACCCGCGTCGGCGCGCCCGTCGCCGGCCTGGCCCTGATGGCGGCCTCGGCACTCACCCGGTTCGGTGTCTTCGAGGCAGGGCGCGCGTCCGCTCGTGACCCGAAGTACACCGTCCGCCCGCAGCGCGAGCGCCTGGCGGATGCGGCTAGCCGGGAACAGTGACCCCGGAACAGTGACCCCGGAACAGTGACCTCGGGGACAGCGACGCCGGAACAGTGACGCCGCGGACCCCGAGCGCCACGACCCCTGGCACGTTAGCAGTCGCCTCCTGCGACGACTCTTCATCGATTTTGTCCGCCGCACGGGTTAGTTTGCACTGGTTTGCGCGGCCAAAATCCGTGCTAAGTGAGCCGGTGCCAGTGTGGTTCGTGGTGGCCAGGGATAGGTGCTCAGCTGACCCGGTCTGAGCGCTGGTAAAGCGCCTTCGGCCGCGAGCGGTCATGACATGATCCGGATTTATGAAGGCGATCCGGTTCGGCCGGTACGCCCGGCGGACCGCGGCGGCGACGTGCGGCGCATCACACGGCGGTGGCGACCTCGCCGGGATGCGGCCTGCTGGGAATGAGCAGGCTAGGGGCGTTCTTGCGGGCCGGGCCGTGCTGGACCGGGTCACGGCCGCTGCCGGTGCGCGGCTTGGTGTCGCTACGGTGGAACAAAGAATTGTTGTGGACGCCGGCGGGCGAGTAGGTCGGCGTCATGTTGGCGGCAGTTGCCGTGCCCGTGCACAGCATTGCGGCCGCAGCTCCGGCGATCACAGCTGCTTTGCCGCCGTTGCGGCCAAGGCCAATGACATGCCGGACGTTGCTGCTCACTGAAGGTTCCCCCGTGCGCGATCGATCGGTTTGTGTTACCGGGCTATGACGCACGGTTACGGTGGCTGGTTTCGCTTTGAGACACGGATCACGTAGAGCAGCCGAAGCGGACGGGATCTAACGGAGCAAACCATGGCAGTAGTGACGGATCTCGAGCAGCCGGACTACCGCGCCTACGCGGCGGCGGGGATGGAGGCGCTGCAGCGCTGGTACAGCCGTTGGACCGGAAGCTGGCGGACCACGGGCTGGTGGAACGCGGCGAACGCGCTGACCGCGGTGATCGCCTATACCGGGCGCACCGGCGATCAGACCCACCTGAGTGTGATCGAGCGCACATTCAGGGCCGCACGGCGTCGGCACTCGGACTTCCTTGTCAGCTTTTACGACGACAACGGCTGGTGGGGCCTGGCCTGGGTGGCCGCCTACGACCTGACCGGCGACATCCGGTACCTGGACGCGGCCCGGACAATCTTCGCCAACCTGCTGACCGGATGGGACGACACCTGCGGCGGCGGCGTGTGGTGGAACACCAAGCGCTCATACAAGAACGCCATCACCAATGAGCTGTTCCTGACGCTCGCGGCACGGCTGCATCAGCGGTGCGGGGGCACGGGCGATTACCTTGAGTGGGCGCGGCGCGAGTGGGACTGGTTCTCCGCCCGCGGCCTGATCGGCCCGGCCGGCCTGGTCAATGACGGGCTCGACGACGCCTGCCAGAACAACCACGGCCAGACGTGGACCTACAATCAGGGCGTTGTACTGGGCGGGCTCGCCGCGCTGTACGAAATCACTGGCGACGCCAGCTACCTCAGGCAGGGCGAGGCGATCGCCGACGCCACGCTGGGCTCGCTGACAACGCCTTCGCCAGACGCTACGTACGGAATCCTGCTCGAGCCCGGAGAACACAACGCCGCGCGCACCGATCGGGACGGCCCGCAATTCAAGGGCATCTTCGTGCGTCACCTCTACGACTTTTACCTGCAGAGCCAGCGCCCGGCCTATGCCGAGTTCATCTGCGACAACGCGCGGTCAGTCTGGGCCAATGACCGGAACGACAGCAACCAGTTCGGCCTGCACTGGGCGGGGCCGTTCGACTATGCCGACGCCAGCCGGCAAAGCTCGGCACTTGATGTGCTGACCGCGGCCGTGCCCCTCGCTGTCCCGCCAGTGCGCTGAGTGCGCCGGCGCTCCGCCTCTCGCGACGCACTGAACGCCACAGCGCGTTTTTATCGATGCAACCGGTCAGCCCGCCGCGCCGTCCAAGCAACCGGCGGACCAGGTGAACAAGGGAACACCATGATGAAGAGCGGGCGAGCGCAGGGCGTGCTGTCAGTGAAACGCGGCAAGCTGGCGGTGGTGATCGCGGCGGCGGTCACAATAGCGGTGGTCGGTACGGTCAGCAGCGCACTCGCGTCGCCGCGCGCGAAGCCCGCTGCCACGGCGGTGTCACACGCGGCCAGCAGCAACAGGCGGGCCGCCGGTCCATTCACCAGCGGGTCTGGCGCGCGGACTGGCTGGGCGCCGGTGCCGTACCGGAACGCGCAGCTTTCAGTGCCCGGATCGTGGCTGGTCGAAGGACCTCAGCAGCTTTCGTGCGGGTTGTCGCAACCTCGCGGCATGATCTTCGTCGGTATCCGGCCGCGGATCCCGGCGGGCCAAGGCTGCCGGCTGAGCGCCAGCGTGGGCTGGATTCTGCCAGCCGGGCACTTCTCGCCGGGGATCCGGCATCGCAAGCCCGCTGCCGTCATCCATGGCATTCCGGTCTACCGGCTGCGCGGCGCCAAGGGGTCGGTGCTCTACCTCGTCCCGGAACTGGGAGTCCGTGTCGGGGCTAGCGGACCGAAGGCCCGGCGCGTGCTGGCGACGCTCACGAGGTCGCCATTGTCGGTGGTGCTCAGGCGCGGCCCGGCAGGCAAGGTACCGGCCACCTGGAACTCGCGGGTATTCGGCGGCGTCCGGTTCGCTACGCCAGGCTCCTGGACCCTGCAGCGCTCACACCAGTGGGCTACCTGCGGAACCGGCCTCGATCAGCAGACTCTGCTGTTGCTGGACGCGACCCGGCCTCCGCTCTACCTGCCTTGCCCGTACTCGATCCCCGCTGCCGCTGCGGAGCGGGCCGAACCCGGTCTGACCGTGGTCACCGGAAAGTACGCGGCTAAGTCGGTCGGCGAGGAATACCCCGGCTGCCGGGTGCCGCACGGCGTCCGGGTCTGCCTGTCGTCCGTCACCGGGCAGGGCGGTTTCTTCAGCGGCGTACTGATTTTCTCGGTGTCCCGGCCGCACCGGCACGCGGCGACGTTCTTCCTGCTCGGCCTGTCCGGATCCGGGGCAGACGCGCGAACAGTCTTCGACTCGATCAGGCTGGCCGGCTGACGGCGGCGGCTCCAAGTCGCGGGAGCCGGACAGCCGCGGGTGGCTAGTGCTGTTGCTGCCGCAACGCGGCGAGCTGAGACTTACTCCAGCACTCCGTCAAGTCGATCACATGTGTCGCCGTGTAGTGCCTGATCCCGACATGGTAGTGGATGATGACTGCGGTGACCGTCCAGCAGCCTGCTGAGCGAGGCGGCGCGGTCTCGATCGCAGCGCCGATACCCGGGTAGTCGGAGCCGGCAAGGCCCGGCTTGGGGAGGTGCGAGTTCTCGGGCACAGGCCGGCCAATGAGGGGGACCAGGCTGCCCGCTGTACAGACTGCGTAGAAGTTCTGTCGGCCAGTCAGTGGCCACGCATCGCCGCCGCAAACCTGGTCGCCATCTCCCCTGATGCTGAGGACGTGCGGCGGGGGGTAGCTGCCGTCGCTGACCAGCGCGATGCTGTCGATGACCGCACCCGAGTTGCCTGCATAGATGGGTTCCTCGAACATAGACGGCTGGGTGCGCGAGACGGAACCTGTCATGCTCCCGGTATAGTGCGTGTTCCCGATCGGACCAGAGCCGATGCCGATCGGGCCCCAGATGGCGAACGCACCCGCAGCGGCGAAGACTGCGAATACCGGGATGATCAACCGTCGTCTGCGCTTCCAGCGAGCAGCGAGCGAGGTATCGAGCATGTCCTCGATTGACTTGGCGCTCACGGCAAGACCCCCTCGACCGAAGCCGTCTCCGTCCGGCATGAACCCCGCTGCCTGTGCGCATACTAAGGTTCTGTGCGCCTTATAGACAGGGGCCGCACAGCATCGCCGCTGCAGCGGCGGCTCACGACTCGTCAGTGCGGCGGTAACGAACTTTGAAGTCGTGCTCCGCCTCATCCCGGCCGATGATCCATGTCGCGGCGGGGGTCGGCGCTTCACCCATTCGCATCACCAAGGCCGCACCCTGTTCGATCCAGTCGAAGGTGACCGATCCGGTCAGTTTGGCGTCCGGGTCTGGCAGGAACGAAGCATCGGACAGTTCCATGTCCCACCGGCCGGGCAGGAACTGCAACGGAGCAAGCGCAGGGTTGGCTGTCATAGCTGCTTAGCTACCGCCTGAGCGGTGAAACTGTCTACTCTCGCACGGGCCGTAGCATTAAAGAATGCTCCTCTTGCTCATCTGGCTGGCGATCGGCGGACTGATCATCGGCGGGTTGGGGCGTCTTCTCGTCCCCGGGCCGAACCCGATCGGACTGATCCGGACTGCGCTCGTCGGCATCGCCGGGTCGTTCCTGGGCGGCCTGGTCGCCCACGCCGTCGGGTGGCATTACCGGTACTCGCTGCTGGCCGGATTCATTCTCTCCGTGATCTTCGCGGCGATCATCGTGGCGGCGATCGACCGGCGCCGGTACTCGAGGCGATAGATCAGGCGCGCCTGTCGCGGTACTGTGCGGGCATGCTCGGTGGGCCGCGTTTGCGTCAGGTGGCGCTCGTCGCCGCCGACTGTGAGAAGACAGCCAGGCATCTCCAGCAAGCATTCGGCTGGCCCGACCCGTTCCACGATCCGGGCGTCGGACACTTCGGCCTGGTCAACGCCGTGTTCGCGGCAGGCGACACGTTCGTCGAAGTTGTCGCGCCGACCCAGCCAGGTACTACCGCAGGCCGGTACCTCGAGCGTCGCGGGGGCGACAGCGGCTACATGGCGATCTTCCAGATGCCGGATCTGGCGCAAGCGCGCGGACGGGTAGCCGCCGCGGGCATCCGGGTGGTCTGGGCAGCAGACCACGACGACATCGCCGGGACCCACCTGCACCCCAAGGACGTGCCAGGCGCAATCGTGTCGCTGGACTGGGCAAACCCGCCCGAGTCGTGGCGCTGGGCCGGCCCTGACTGGACCGGGCACGCCCCGCCCCATGATCACGGCGGAGTCTCGGGCCTCACGATCGAGGTCAGCGACGTGGCCGGCGCCGCGGCCCGCTGGGCCGAGGTACTCGGCCTGACCGTCACCGCCGAGAGCGGCGTGGCAACCATCCGGCTTGAGGACGCCCGGCAGGACCTGCGCTTCGTGCCCGCTGCGTCGGGTGGCGAAGGCATCACCGAAGTCAGGCTCACCGGCGATCGCGAGACCCCGCCAGTGCAGATAGCCGGCGTGCAGTTCGTGACGGCTGCGAGCATCGCGGGAGGCGAACCGGCGTGACGCATCTCGACACCGGAACCGACGACCTGCTGGCCGAGATAGCCGACGGCGTCGCAGTCCTGACCATGAACCGCCCGGACCGGCGAAACGCCATGTCCGAAGCGATGATGGCCGCGATGGACCGGATCCTCGGCGAGCTAGAGACCGACGACGCGGTTGGCTGTGTCGTGCTGACCGGAGCCGGCGGCGCCTTCTGCGCCGGCGGCGATGTCAAGGCCATGGCGGAGCGGCCTGCCTCGAGCCGGGAACGTGCCGTCGACGAGACCATCCACCTGCAGCGACTCCGCCAGCGTGCCACTAGCGGCCGGCTGTGGCAGATGCCGAAGCCCACCATCGCGGCTATCGGCGGCCCGGCTGCGGGCGCCGGGCTATCACTCGCGCTCGCCTGCGACCTGCGGTACGCCGTCGATGGCGCGGTACTCACCACCGCGTTCGCCAGAGTCGCCTTCTCCGGCGACTACGGCGGGACCTGGTTCCTCAGCCGGCTGATCGGCAGCGCGAAGGCCAGAGAGCTGTATTACTTCTCCGACCGCGTGTCCGCAACTGATGCCGAGCGTCTTGGCATCGTCAACGCCGTGTTCCCGGCAGCCGACTTCGACGCCGAGGTGCGACACCGGGCGCGGCGGCTCGCCGACGGACCGAGGCTCGCGTACCGGTACATGAAAGAGAACCTGAACCGCGCCGTCAGCGGCGAGCTCGGTGAGTGCATGGACATCGAGGCAACCCACCACGTGCATACCGGGCTGACCGAGGATCACCGCGAGGCCGCAACGGCGTTTGTGGAGCGACGCGAGCCACGATTTACCGGCCGCTGACCGCTTCCGGCGTCTGATCGCTCTCAGGAAACGGGGTTGTCTTACCAGCGCGCTTGTCTGCACGATCGGCGTGTGGCCCGCCTCGAGACCTATGACGTGAACGGTGTCACGCTAGCGGTCCGGTCGTGGTGGTGCGACAAGGCAGCCTGGCCCCCGGTGGTCTTGCTGCCAGGCACCGGCGCGACGGCTGACGACTGGGATCCGATCGCGGCGCAGCTGTCTGCCGACCGGCCGGTGTTCGCCATCGACCTGCGCGGGCACGGCCACAGCGACTGGCCAGGGACGTACTCCATCTCGCTGATGGCAGAAGACGTCACCGGCTTGCTCCCGATGCTGCCGGCTCCGCAGGTTGACCTGGTCGGCCACTCACTCGGCGGGCTCGTCGCCTGCCGGGTGGCCGCCTGCGAGCCCGCGCGGGTGCGACGGCTGGTCCTCGAAGACGTCGGAGTCCCTCACTCGCGCCCGCCCGCGGCCCCGGATCGGCCTGCCGGTCCGGTGTCCTTCGACTGGGCCATGGTGGAACAGATCCGTCCTGAGATCGACGAGCCGGACTCCGGCTGGCCCGACGTGATCGCCACGATCCGCGCACCGGCCCTGGTGATCGGCGGCGGAGCGAGCAGCTTCCTTCCCCAGCAGCACGTCGCGGAACTCGCAGCTGCCCTGGCCGACGGCGCCCTCGTAACCATCGACGCCGGGCATCTCGTCCACGCTACGAGGCCAGCCGAGTTTGTCGCCGGGCTCAGATCCTTCCTTGACTCCTGAAACCCGGCCACGAAGCTGCACGCTGAGCCCTAACCTCATCGGTAGCGCCAGGTCAGCGATTCTCATCCGGTAGCGAAAGAAGTCGCGCGATGGTCCGACGATCCGTTCTTGCTATCAGCGCCGCTGGCCTGGTGTGTCTTTGCACCGCGCTGAGCGGATCGGCATTGGCCAGCCCGGCGGGCGGTGTCAAGGGTGAACCGCAGCCGGACCACAAGCCATTCAAGATCGGCGGCGCGTCGACCGCGGGCGGCGTCACGCTCGACGGGGCCGGCGCGGTCGTGGCGTACGGCGTTGCAGGCAAGACCAGCCAGATCGTGGTGTGCACGATCAATCCCGGCGGACGAAAGTGCTCGCTGCGGGTGGCCCTCACCACGCCTGACAGCGGCGCGCTCACGCCGTACGGTGTCACCGGCGTGTTCGTCCCGTCAGCCGATCGCATTGCCGTGCTGCAAAACACCTGTTGCGACACCGCCACAGACGGCGACACCCTGCTCTACACATCGACCGACAATGGCCATACGTTCGGCGCCCCGGTCCGGGTAGGAAATCTCGGGGTAGGCGCATCCGTGCTGATCGGGAATGACATCGTCTTCACGGCCGGTGACGTATCCGGAACCCACGTCGAGAGCATTCCGGTCGCCGCTAGCGGCCCGCCCTCGCTGATCGCCACCCTGACCTCAAGCCAGGCCGTTGACGTCGGCATAGGCGACGATCACGGCGCGGTCTTGGCCGGCTTCGACATTCTCACCTCCGACTACACGACCCACATCTACTACGCCCCGTCCGGGGCGAACTTCGACCTCAGTAGCTCCTACAAGGAGGTCGCCACATTCGCGCATGAGCAGCTCCTCGGGGTGTCCGGCGACGCGGTGCTGACCGAGCCGACCACCGGCAAGCCGCGCGCATTGCTGAGGTTCTGCACGAGCAAAGGCTGCGGTGCCGCGCATGAGGTGCCGGCATTGCACCGGCACGGCCCGAACGCTTTCGGCATCGACCAGGATCCGGCAGGCGTGACGCACGTCTTCAGCAGCGGCGTTCAGGAAAAGCCGCTGTATGACCTGATCGACCTGGCTACCTCAGCGGGAACGCACTGGAGCAGCCTTAACGCAGGGAACGGGATCAACAGCACGAGCTTCGCTGCGGCGCTCGATAGCCGGGGCGCCGGGCTGGTGCTCGGCTCCAGCCCGTCCACAGCATGGGGCTACCCGGTGCTCATCCCGCAGACTGTGTCCTTCGCGCTGAAGTCATCGTCAATCAGGAAGGGCCGCTCCACTGTGGCCTCAGGTCGCGTCCGCCCGGCTGAGCGCGGTCTGACGGTGGTGCTCCAGGTTGAGCGGTCTGGCCGCTGGTACACCGTCGCCACGACGCACGAAAGCGCCAGCGGGGCATTCAGCTTCAAGATCAAAGGGGCCCGCACCGGAATCTTCCCTTACCGGGCTGTGACCTCCAACATTCCCGGCATCTTCCTGTACGGCTATTCGGGCACGCGGTCCCTGACTGTGACGAGATGAGCGACTGAGCCGCGGCCCGCTTGGCGATACCATGCCGCCAAGCCAGGAAAAGCTGGCGATTCCGGGCTTGCCCGTTTGGAGTGCTGATGCCTGAGCTGGCCGTGACGCTGAAGGACGTGGCGCGTGTGGCTGGCGTGCATCCGGCCACGGCCTCGCGGGCGCTGAATCCGGAGACCCGGCTGCTCGTCAGCGAGAACACCGCCGGCCGGGTGCTGGCCGCGGCCGCCCAGCTGGGCTACCGGCCCAACGCGGTCGCCCGGAGCCTGCGCACCCGCCGCTCCCACACCGTCGGCGTCCTGATCCCCGACCTGAACAACCCGCTCTTCCCGCCGATCGTCCGGGGCCTTGAGGACCGGCTGGAGGCGGACGGGTACGTCGCGCTGATCGGGAACACGGACGGCGACGATACCCGCGAGCGCCGGGTGTTCGAGCAGATGCGCGCACGGCACGTAGACGGCTACGTGCTCGCAACCGCGCATCTGCGCAATCCGCTACTAGCCGACGCAGTCCGGGCCGGCGTCCCGGTCGTGCTCATGAACCGGATCGCCGAGGATTACAGCCTCCCGTCGGTCACGGTCGACAACGAGCGCGGGATGAAGATGGCTGTCAGCCATCTGGTCTCTCTCGGCCACCGCGCCATCGCGTGCATTGCCGGCCCGCAGGACGTCTCCACCGGGCTGGCCAGGTACCGCGGCTTCCAGGCGGCGATGGCCGGCGCGCGCCTGGAAGTGCCTCCCAGCCGGGTCGCGTTCGCCCGGGCGTTCTCCATCGAAGAGGGCTACCGTTGCGCCAAGCAGATCCTGGCAGCGGACGGCGGCTGCTCGGCGGTTGCCGCGGGCAACGACATGCTGGCGGTCGGCTGCTACCTCGCGCTGGACGAGGCGGGCCTGCGCTGCCCGGCGGACATGTCCGTCGTCGGCTTCAACGACATGCCGTTCATCGACATGCTCCGCCCGCCGCTCACCACCGTCGCGTTCTCGCACTACCAGGTCGGTACCGAGGCCGCGCAGTTGCTGCTGGAGCGCCTGAACGGCGGCGCCGACCTCGTGAAGGTCCTATACCTGGCGCCTGAGCTCATCGTCAGGGGCTCGACGGCGGCGCCGTCCGGATGAGGCCAATATTTGCCATTGACAACTTATGGGCGTTGCGCCAATCTTATGCACACATCATCTGCAAACGATTGTGGCAAACGATTGTAGCCGTCGTCTTCGAGCACCGCTGGGGCACGAATGACCGATCAGCCGGATAGCCCGGTGGGCTGGCTGGGCACTGGCCGGATGGGCTCGATGCTCGTCCGCCGGCTGCTCGCCGCGGGCGAGGATGTCTGGGTCTACAACCGGACCAAGGCAAAGGCGGAGCCGCTGGCCGCCGACGGCGCGAAGGTCGTCGACAGCGCCCGCGACCTGGCCGGCGCGCGAGTGGTTTTCGTCATGGTCGGCACGTCGCAGGACCTGCTCGATGCCCTCTTAGGGCCAGCCGGGCTGATGAGCGGCGGCCAGGCGCCGGCCGTCGTGATCGACCTGTCCACCGTGTCGGTCGAGGCTTCCCGGCAGGCCCGGGAGGAGCTGGCAGCGCGCGGCGCCCGGTTCCTTGCCGCCCCGGTGATGGGCAATCCGCGGGTGGCAGCTGCCGGACGGCTGACCTTTGCAGTGTCCGGAGATCCGGACGCGGCCGCCGAGGCAAGGGCCTACCTGGACATCCTCGGGGCCGGAGCCAGCTATGTGGGACCCGGTGACATCGCCAGGATCGTCAAGCTGTGCCACAACCTTCACCTCGGGACGGTGATCCAGTCGCTGGCCGAGGTGACCGTACTCGCGGAGAAGGCGGGGGTGAGCCGCCAGGCTTTCCTCGCTTGCATCAACGACAGCGTGATGGGCTCGACCTTCACCAGGTACAAGTCCCCCGCGCTGGTGAACCTCGACTTCCATGCCACCTTCACCTCGACGCTGCTGCGCAAGGACTTCGACCTGGGGCTCGCCGCAGCGCGCGAGCACGAGGTCCCGATGCCAGTGGCAGCGCTGGTCCACCAGATTGTCCAGAGCCTGGTCGGCAATGGCTACGGGGACCAGGATTTCGCGACCGTGATCGAGCTGCAGGCAAAGGCCTCCGGCCTTGAGCTCAGCAGCGAGAACGCAGAAGTGTCCGACGGACTCGAACCCGCCGGCGAGCACGACACCACGCGGTGAGCCGCAAATCTCACCACCCAGCAGCCGGGTTCGCCCGGCGTGCTAACCCGCAAGGATCGGGCCTTTCCCGACTGGAAGGAGCACCGGGAATGAGGTCGTTAAAGCATCGCACCCGGTATCTGGCTATTGGCACGACCGCAGTCCTGGCCACAGCACTCGTGGCTGCCTGCGGCGGTTCGTCGCCCAGTTCGTCGTCGTCCAAGACCCTCCTGATTGGCGCCTCGCTATCGCTCACCGGCGACTTCTCTGCCGACGGCAACGCCTACAAGCGGGGCTACGAGCTGTGGGAGCGCGACGTGAACGCCCACGGCGGTATCGACGGCCGCAAGGTCAAGCTGATCATCCTCAACGACGACAGCTCGCCGACTCAGGTCGACACGAACTACACCGACCTCATCACGGTGAAGCACGTCAACCTCACCTTCGGGCCCTTCTCCTCGCTGCTGACCGCGCCGGCAGCGGAGGTGGCGCACCGGTACGGGTTCGCTTTCATCGAGGGAGCGGGCGGTTCCCCGCTGGTGTTCAGCGAGAAGCTGCCGAACGTCTTCGACGTAAGCCTGCCGGTGGCGAACGAGCTGGACCCGTTCGCTAACTGGATCGACTCGCTGCCCGCGAGCCAGCGGCCGACCACTGCCGCCTATCCGATGGCCAACGACCCGTTCGCAACTCCGCAGGTACAGCGCGTCCAGGGCATCATGCAGACCGCAGGCATCAGGACCGTGTACTCCAAGATCTTCCCTGAGGAAGAGCCGGACTACCTGCCCAACGCCGACATCGTCGCTGGCGACAAGCCGGAGGCAGTTGTCCTCGGCTCGACCGACGTACCGACCGTGGCGTCGTTCATGCACGGATTCGAGCAGCAGCACTACAACCCCAAGGTGTTCGTCGCGGCAGCCGGCCCTGACCAGGGCCAGTCGTTCCTGTCCGCGGTCGGCGGCGCCGGCAACGCCGACGGGATGATGGTCCCGGACGCCTGGTACCCGGGCTACGACAACGCGACCAGTAAGGCCATGGTCGCCGAGTACGTGAAGCTCTACGGCGGCTCCGCCTCGGACGTCAACGCCGACGTGGCCGAGGCGTACTCGGTCGGTGAGGTCACCGCGCAGGCAGTGAAGGCGACCGGCGGCACGAGTGGCTCGAAGATCATCGCCTACCTGCACAGCGGCGTCACCCTGAGCAGCGTCCAGGGCCCGGTGAAGTTCAACAGCCTCGGCGAGAACGTCAAGGCGATCGCGTTCATCTTCCAGTGGCAGAACGGCCAGTTCGTCCAGGTGCTGCCGGTCGGCGCAAAGGGCTCGGTGCCAGTGCTGTACCCGAAGCCGAACTGGGCAAGCTGACCGGCGATGCACAACGCAGCACGGAGCTGAGATGGCGTCAGAAATATCGCAGGCGATAGCCGCCGGGATACTCGGCGGCGGTGTGTACGCGCTGATGGCAGCGGGTCTCACACTGATCTTCGGCGTTCTTGACATCATCAATGTCGCGCAGGGCATCTTCGTCGTGCTTGGCGCCTATCTCAGCTACGTGCTGTCGGTCCACCTTCACCTGGACCTGCTGCTCGGCCTGCTGATCACCGTGCCGGCCATGTTCGTCATCGGGCTGGTCGTCTACTGGCTGTTCATCAGGCCGTTGCGCGGGGCAGAGCGGACCTCGATGACGCTACTGGCCTGCTTCGCCGTGGCACTGATCATCGAAGGCGTGCTGTACCGCGAATTCGGCTCCGGCTATGTATCGCTGAACGCCTGGTACACGACTGCCAGCGTGCACTTGTTCGATTTCTACCTGGCCGATATCTACCTGATCGGATTCGGCCTGGCGGTTGTCGCGATCGTGGCGCTCTACCTGATCCTGTACCGGACGACGTTCGGCAGGGCCGTTCGCGCCACCATGCAGAATCAGGTCGCTGCCCGGCTCATCGGCATCGACGTCACCCGGGTGTCGGCGCTGACCTTTGCCATCGGCACTGCAGTGACCGCGATCGGCGGGATGGTCTACGGCGCGATCAGCGGCGGCTTCACGCCGAACAGCGGCTACGACCTCATCTCGCGGCTGCTCGCCATCGTGATCCTGGCCGGGATGGGCAGCATCGGCGGCGCCCTGGCCACGGCGGTCCTGATGACGACCGTCGAGGCGCTGGTGGACATCTGGCAGCCGGACTGGGCCGTCGCGGTGTTCTACCTCGCCATGGTGATCATCCTCACGGTCCGGCCGGCCGGGCTGTTCGGCCGCCGCGCGGTGCGTGCGCAGTGACGTCCGATCGCGCCACCGGCGAGGCGGCCGGCGAACAGGACACCAGCCGCCAGCCTGATGTTGATCCCGGCCGGGCAGCTCCGGCGACGGAGCCTCTCATAACGGAAACGAGGATTGCCGGGCAACTGCGTTCCCGCACCCCCGCGCTTGCCGGCCTGGCCGTCCTGATCGCGGTTTTCGCGCTATTCCCGCTCGTCTTCACCAACCCGACGGTGACGACAATCGCCGTCGTCACGCTGATCTTCGTCGCTGTCGCATCCGCGTGGAACCTGTTCTCGGGCTTCTCCGGCTACTTGTCGCTCGGGCACGCGGTGTTCTACGGGACCGGCGCGTATTTCCTGGTCGTCGCCGCCAAGGACTGGAACCTGAACGGCACTGCGGTGTTCTGGCTGCTGCCGCTTGCCGGAGCTGTCGCCGCCCTCCTCGCAGTGCCCCTTGGCCTGGTCGCGCTGCGCGTGCGGCGGCACACGTTCGTGGTCATCACGATCGCGTTCTTCTTCATCGCTCAGCTGTCAGCATCCAACCTGACTGTCACCGGCGGGTCCAGCGGCCTGCTCGCCCCGGTCCCGAACTGGGCGCCCGCGACCTACAACAACCCCTTCTACTACGTCGGCTTGCTTCTCGCGGTGGCCGCCGTTGCGCTGTCCGTGCTGATCCGGCGTTCGCGCTTCGGCCTCCAGTTGCGGGCGATACGCGACGACGAAGACCGGGCCGCCGGGCTCGGCGTCCGCGCGATGCCGGTTAAGCTCGGCGCGCTGGTCCTGTCGGCGTTCATCACCGGCATGGCAGGCGGGCTGTGGGTTTACTTCATCGGCCAGGCGGTTCCGCAGTTCGTCTTCGACCCGCTATTCGACCTGGCCGTCGTGCTGATGGCGTTCTTCGGCGGACTCGGCACGATCGCGGGCCCGGTCCTCGGAGCGCTGATCCTGGAGCCCACCCAGCAGTATCTCTACTTGCAGCAGAGCAATGGCTATGAGTCAGAGATCCTGTTCGGGGCGCTGTTCCTGGTCGTGATCCTGTTCCTGCCGCGCGGCGTGCTGCCCACGGCCGGCGAGTGGCTGACGCCCGCGCGGCTCGGCCGGCTGCGCGCCGCCTGGCCCGGCCGCCGGGCGGACCGGATCGCCCAGCCGGTCCAGCGCTCGAAGCCCCCTGCTGCCGGGAGCACGTCATGACCGGCACGCTGCGCGCGGAAAGTGTCAGCAAGTCCTTCGGCGGTCTGCAGGCGCTCGCCGACTGCTCGCTGACAGCCGCAGCCGGGCGCATCACCGGGCTGATCGGTCCGAACGGATCCGGCAAGACCACGCTGTTCAACGCGATCACCGGCTACGAGCGCGTCGATGCCGGCCAGGTCTACCTGGACGACCAGCGGATCACCGGCGCGTCACCGCAACGCGTCTTCGCGCTCGGCGTCGGCCGGACCTTCCAGCTGACGCGCATCTTCCCCAGGCTGACCGTGCTGGAGAACATGCTGGTCCCGGCCAATCGCGGCCGGAGCACACGGGACCACCGCGAGCGCGCGATGGACCTGCTGGCATTCACCGGCATCGAGCGGCACGCCAGCGCGCTGGCCGGGACGCTCTCCTACGGCCAGCGCAAGCTTCTGGAACTGGCTTACGTGCTCGTCGCCGATCCCGCGGTGGTGCTGCTCGACGAGCCGGCCGGCGGCGTGAACCCGACGCTGATTCACCACATCGCCGATCGCATCCGGGAGCTCAACGCTGCTGGCCGTACATTCCTGATCGTCGAGCACAACATGGATTTCGTGATGGGCCTGTGTCACGAAGTGACCGTGCTGGACTCCGGCACCGTCGTCGCATCCGGCCCGCCGGAGCTCATCAGGTCCGATCCCCGCGTGCTGGATGCCTACCTTGGCACGGAGGCAGATGATGACTGATACTGCCGATGACTGACGCCGCGCTGGTCGTCGAGAACGTCACGGCTGGCTACGGCGGCGGCGACGTGCTGCACGACGTCTCGTTCTCCGTGCCGGCCGGCCGGATCACCTGCATCGTCGGCCCGAACGGCGCGGGCAAATCCACCCTGCTGGCGGTCATCAGCGGCATCCTCAAACCCCGGTCCGGGCAGGTGCTGCACCGCGGCGAACGGCTCACCGGAAAGAGCCCGCGGGAGATCCTGCGCGCGGGTGTTGTTCAGGTGCCGCAGAACCACAGCTTGTTCCCGGACATGACGGTCGCCGAGAACATCGAACTCGGCGGATACACACTGGGCAGCAGAGCACTGGTCGCGAGCCGCCGGGTCACCGTCGAGGCGCTGTTCCCCGATATCGTCAGCTGGGCGAAGAAGAAGGCCGGCAGCCTGTCCGGCGGGCAGCAACGGCTCGTCGAGTTCGCCCGTTGCCTCATGCTCGACCCGGCCGTCATCATCCTGGACGAGCCGTCGATGGGACTCGCGCCGAAGATTCTGCGCGTGGTTTTCGGCGCGGTCCAGGAGATGAACGCCCAGGGCAAGACGGTGCTGCTGGTGGAGCAGAACGCCCGGGCCGGACTGCGGATTGCCGAACACGGCGTGGTGCTCGAAAACGGCCGGGTGCGCCTCGCCGGCACCGGCACCGAAGTGCTCGAGCATCCCGAGATCGGCATGCTCTACCTGGGTGGCAGTGCAGGAACTGCCCCGTCGTGATCGTCGACTGCCATTGTCACGTCATCCCGGCCGGGATGTTTACTGACGCGGTGCCGCAGTCGTGGCAGCCACTGCTGACCGTCACCGACGGACGCCCAGTCGTCTCCTTCCAGGGACGCCAGCTGACATCGGTGACGGGCGAGTTCAGCGATGTGAGCGTCATGCTCGAGCAAGCCGCGACGACGGGCGTCACCCATCTGCTCGTGTCTCCCTGGATCCTGCTGGTGCCGGTGCTGGCGGAGCTGCCCGTCGCGACGCGGATCTGCCGCGTCCAGAATGAGAGCATCGCCCGCGCCGCGCAAGACAGCGGCGGCCGGGTCTACGGGCTAGGCTCCGTGCCGCTCCAGGATGCGAGCCTGGCCGCTGCCGAACTCGCTGACCTGATGAAACTGCCCGGCATGCGCGGGGTCGAGGTGCCCGCCAGCGTCGCCGGAACCTACCTAGGCGATGACAGGTTCACGCCGTTCTGGGAAGCGGCTGCTGACACCGGCGCGCTGGTATTCGTGCACCCGACAACCACGGGACTCGGCATCGGCGGACTCGACGGCGGCTATCTGTGGAACTCGGTTGGCAACCCGCTCGAGACAACGATCGCGGCAGCGCAGCTGGTCGTCGGCGGCATGCTGGAGCGGCAGGCAGGACTCAGGATCCTGCTCGCGCATGGCGGCGGCGCGCTCCCCGCGCTGCGCGGACGGCTGCGACAGGCTTTCGCCGTCCGGCCCGAAGCGCGGGCGGACGGCGCGCGCGAGCCGGCCGACTCGCTGCGCCGGCTGTACTTCGACAGCCTGACCCACGATGCCGCAGTACAGGCCGATCTGGTCGCCTTCGCTGGCACCGACCACGTGCTGCTCGGCTCGGACCGGCCGTTCGACATGGGAACTGCCCGGCCGGTTGAGGAGATCAGGGCCCTGGGCCTGCCCGCACATGACGAGCAGATGCTGCTCGGCGGGAACGCCGCGCGCCTGCTGGGATTGAGCACAGCTGAGCCTGACCACGAACGAATGAGGTGACCGGCAGTGGCGATTCACACCTACGGCCCTAATGCGGTCGACTGGGAACAGCGGGTGGACCTGGGCAGGCTCCGGGCCGAACGGCTGTCCCGGCTAACCGCCCACCTGGAGGCATCGTCTCTGGGCGGCTTGCTGAGCTTTGATTTCGGCAACATCCGGTACATGACGGCGACGCATATCGGCACCTGGGGGATGGACAAGCTGGTCCGGTTCGCGGTGCTGCCGCGCGGCGGGAAACCCGTCGTCTGGGACTTCGGGTCGGCGGCCCGCCATCATCAGATCTACAACCCGTGGCTCGACCACACCGGCGGGCCGCCGACGGCAGAAGGCGCACGCGCGACGGGCGCGCGGGCGGGCATTTCGACGCTGCGGGGCGCGCTGCATCCGGACGCCGGGATGGCGCAGCGGGTAGCGGCGCAGGTCGCCGAGGTGCTGCGGGAGTACGGGCTGGCGGGTGAGCCGCTCGGGGTAGACGTGGCGGAGATTCCGGTGCTGGCTGCGCTGAAGGCCGAGGGGATCGACGTCGTCGACGGGCAGCAAGTGTTCCTGGAGGCTCGGCGGATCAAGACGCGAGACGAGATCAGCCTGCTGGCGCAGGCGTGCTCGATGGTCGATGCGGCGTACCAGCAGTTGTATGAGTTCCTGCAGCCGGGGGTGCGGGAAAACGAGTGCGTCGGGCTGGTCTCTAAGGTGCTGTATGACCTGGGCAGCGAGTACGTCGAGGGAGTCAACGCGATCTCCGGCGAGCGGTGCTCACCGCACCCGCACGTCTATTCCGACCGGCTGATCCGGCCCGGCGACCCGGCTTTCTTCGACATCCTGCACTCCTATAACGGCTACCGGACCTGCTACTACCGGACGTTCGCGGTAGGCAGCGCATCGGTGGCGCAGCGCGACGCGTACGTGCGCTGCCGGGAATACATGGACCAGGCGATCGCCATGGTCAAGCCGGGCGTGACCACGGGCGAGATCGTGTCGCTATGGCCGCGCGCGGAAGAGTTCGGGTTTCCCGACGAGATGGCTGCGTTCGCGCTGCAGTACGGGCACGGCGTGGGGCTGTCGATCTGGGAGAAGCCGATCTTCAGCCGGCTGGTCTCGCTGGATCATCCCGAACCGCTGGAGGAGGGCATGGTGTTCGCGCTGGAAACCTACTGGCCCGCGGCCGACGGCTGGTCTGCTGCCCGGATCGAGGAAGAGGTCGTGGTGACCGCTGACGGCTGCGAGCTGATCACCAAGTTCCCGGCCGAGGACCTCCTGGTTGCCGGGCGCAAGTACTGGACCGCGGGCGGCGAGCTGAACACCTTGCGCGAGGCCCAGTCCAGCCTCAACACCCCGGCCGGACGCGGCGAAATGACGGGGTCGGAAGCAGCGGCCGCCGGGGGTGCGGGGGCATGACAGCCGAGATGGATGCCGCGGAACTGCTGCGCTGCTATGAGCTGATGGCCGTCATCCGCGGCACCGAGAAGGCCGCGCACGACCTCTTCCTGGCCGGCCTGGTCAAGGGCACCACGCACCTGGCCGCCGGGCACGAGGCGGTCGCGGTCGGCGCGGCCGCGGGACTGCGCCCAGACGATTACGTGTTCGCCACCTACCGGGGCCATCATCACGCCATGGCCCGCGGCGCGAATCCGGCCGAATGCCTGGCTGAGCTGATGAGCAAGGCCACCGGGGTGTGCAAGGCCAAGGGCGGGTCAATGCACCTGACCAAGGCGTCGGCAGGGATGCTCGGCTCTTATGCCATCGTCGGGGCGCACCTGCCGATCGCGGCCGGCGCAGCGTGGTCGGCGCAGCTACGCGGAACCGGGCAGGTCGCGGTGGCGTTTTTCGGCGACGGCGCGACCAATATCGGCGCGTTCCACGAGGCGCTCAACCTGGCCTCGGTGTGGTCCCTGCCGGTGCTGTTCATCTGCGAGAACAACCTGTACATGGAATACACGCCGATCGGCTCGGTCACCGCCGCCGCCCATCCGGCTGCCGACCGCGCCGCCTCCTACCGGCTGCCAGCAGAGGTGATTGACGGCAACGACGTCATCGTCGTGGCCGACGCGGTCGGCGAGGCCGCGGCACGGGCCAGGGCCGGCCGGGGACCGACCGTGCTGGAGGCACTGACCTACCGGCACTTCGGGCACAGCCGCACCGACCCGGCCACCTACCGTCCTGCCGAGGAGGTCGAGCAGTGGCTGGCCCGCGATCCGCTGGAGGTCGCGGCAGCGCGGCTCGCCGAGCTTGGCGTGGCTGAGGAAGAGATCACGATGGCAGCTGACCGGGCTGCCAAGACGGTCGCGGACGCGGTCGCCGAGGCGAAAGCCGCCGACAGCGCCGACCCGGCGCAGGCATTCACCGACGTATGGGCTGATGGAGGGTACCAGTGGCGGACCTGATGACCTACCGCGACGCGGTCGCCGAGGGCCTGGCCAGGGAGATGCGCCGGGACCCGGCCGTGGTATGCCTCGGCGAGGACATCGGCGCGGCCGGCGGCGTGTTCAAGACCACCGTCGGTCTGCTGGCCGAGTTCGGACCGGACCGGGTCCGGGACACCCCGATCTCCGAGCAGGCCATCACGGGCATGGCGATGGGCGCGGCGATGACCGGGATGCGGCCAGTTGCCGAGATCATGTTCTCCGACTTCCTGGCCTGCTGCTGGGATTACCTCGCCAACGAGATACCCAAGATGCGGTACATGACCGGCGGCCAGGTCACCGTGCCGCTGGTCATCCGTACGGCCAATGGCGGTGGGCTCGGTTTCGGCGCCCAGCACTCTCAGGCGACCGAGAACTGGGCAGCAGCCGTTCCCGGACTGAAGGTTGTCGCTCCTGCTAACCCGGCCGACGTCGTCGGCCTGCTCGCTTCCGCGGTCAGGTGCGACGACCCGGTGGTGTTCTTCGAGCACAAGGGCCTGTTCGCCAGCCGCGGCGAGGCGCCGCCCGCCGGTGACCATGTCGTGCCGCTCGGGCAGGCCGCCACTGTCCGGCCCGGCACCGACATCACACTGGTCGCGCTCGCCGCCACGGTGCCGCTCGCGGTCGCCGCCGCTGAGGAGCTGGCCGCCTCTGGCGCCCAGGCCGAGGTCATCGACCTGCGCTGCCTCATTCCCCTCGATATGGCCACCGTGCTGGACTCCGTCCGCCGCACGTCCCGGCTGCTCATCGTCGAGGAAAACCCCTACCAGGGCGGCTGGGGCGGCACCGTCGCCTCGATCGCCGCCGACGAGGGCTTTGAGTTTCTCGACGCGCCAATCCGCCGGGTCGCCGCCGAATGCGTGCCGCTGCCATTCGCCGACGCCCTCGAAGACGAGGTGATCCCGACCACGGCCAAGGTAGTCGCGGCGGTGCGCACGCTACTCGACTACTGAAGTCCAGCCCTGCGTCGCGATCCTGGAGTTGACGATGCGGCCCGCAGTCGCGGGCCGCATCTGATGGGGCGCGGCTGAGGAGCAGACCGATCTAAGCGGCCTGGAGGACCGGGCCGGCGGTCCCAGTCGCGCTCCGGCTCTGCGGCAGCTGGAAGGTTCCTTCTTCCAAATGCTCACTGGCCCGGTTCCTGCGGGCTCTGAGCCAATCTTGCGCGCCATTACTGTCAGGCCGTCACGACCGCAGGTCCTGTTCTGGTAAGCCGGAAGGCACTGCGATCACGGGACCTTCGGCCAGCAAGATTGCCCGGCTGTCCGGCCCACCTGCGAGATTGCGTCACCTAGCATGTGCTTGTGGCGCTTCCCGCTCAGCTCGGCCCGGACGCCGCTACGGTCGTTCCGGACCCTGCGACCGTGCACCCTGCGCCCGTGCAGCCAAGCCCCGTGGTGCTGCCCTCCGTGGAGCAGGTGCTGGCCGGGGAGCAAATCCTGCCCGCTGCCCGGAACCTTCGCGCGGACGCGACCCGCAACCGGGTGGCAATCCTGGCCGCCGCCCGGCAGGTCTTCGCCGAGCAGGGGCTGCGGGCACCGCTTGAGGAGATCGCACGGCGGGCCGACGTCGGCATCGCCACCCTGTACCGCAGGTTCCCGACCCGCGAGCGGCTGGTTGCGGCCGCCCTGATCGAGAAGCTCATCCAGTACGAGCGGGCAGCCAGCCATGCGCTGGCAGAGCCCGACCCATGGGACGGGTTCGCCGGCCTGGTTCGCCGGATCTGCGAGCTCCAGGCTAACGACAGAGGTCTGAGTGACCTGCTGTCCATGACGTTGCCAGCCAGCGAGGACGTAGAGCGGCTGCGGGCCGAGGCGCACCGTCATGTCGGAGAACTCGTGTGCCGCGCCAAGGCCGCGGGCCGGCTCCGGCCGGACTTCGCGATCGAGGACCTGCTGCTGGTGCTGATCGCCAACGCCGCGGTGGCGCACGTGACTGGCCCGGACGCACCCGATGCCTGGCGGCGCTTTGTGGCGCTCATTCTCGATGCGTTTCAGTACACCGGCGGCGAGAGCCTGCCGCCCGCGCCATCTACCGGCCAGATGACGCAGGCTATGGAGCGACTGGCCAGGGACCGCGGCTGCGGCTCGGCGTCGGCGCGCATCCTGTAGGGCGCTCCGGACGAGGTGATCTTCGTGAATGTGGATCTGCTGTCACCACAGCGACAGCAGATCCACATCGATCATGGCGCCCCGCGTGTCATTCCGCGTGCAGGGCTGCGCCGGTCCTGGTCGCGGCTGCCCAGCTAGCCGGCAGCAGCGCGCCAGCGACAGCGATCACCACTCCGGCGAGGGCCAGCCCTGCCATCTCGGCGGGATGGTAGACGTTCACGAGGTTGGCGGGCACGCCGACGTCCGCCGCGTTGGCCATGGCCGGGAGCACAGCGCCATGCAGGACCATTCCGGCCGGCACCGCGATCAGGCCTGCCACCAGGCCAGTTCCGGCAACCCAGCAGACGACCATGACGATGGTCTGCCGCGGCGTCATCCCGATGGCCTTGAATACCCCGATGTCATGCACGCGTTCCCTGATGTGCAGCACGACTGTGTTCAGCACGCCGAGTCCGGCGACAACCGTGAGCAGCAGGGTCAGAGTGCCGATCAGGACGACCATGAGCTGTAGCAAGTGCGAGTGCCGCTGGTTGGGGAAGACGGGGTACTGAGGCCCGAGCCGGTTGCTCACCGCCTGGATGTACGCCACCTCGCTGGTGCCGGGGCGGAGCCCGACATCGTACTGACTGGGAGTCACGCCTGGCATGATGCTTGCCAGTGTCTTCCATCCGGTGATGAGCTCGAGCCCGTCGTTCGACGTGCTGAACACTTCGCCGACGATACGCGCCGTGACCTGCCGGTTGCCGTTGATGATGGTCACGCTGTCACCAACCGCGTCGCCGGTTACCGTGAGGAACCGGGCCGGAACGTCCACTTGACCGGGCCCGGTGTACCAGTGCCCGGCGATGATGTCGTAACCGGTCCAGCTCGCGTTGCCGCGAAACGCGGTGACCATGGCCTGCTGCGACAGTCCTGCGACGGAGACAATCTGGTCGGTCTCAGCGACGAAACGCAGCGTGCCTGGCTGCGCGCGCAGAGCAGTCTCGATGGCGCGCTGCGCCTGTGCGGCGCTGGGCGGCTGGCCCGCGGGACCAGGCGCACCGCCTCCGTGGGCAGCCTGGACGTGGATTATCCCGCCGCCGGGGCCAGCCTTCCCCGGCACCGCTACCTGCACCGGCTCGGTCTGCGTATGCGAGAGGGCCTCGACCACCATGTTCAGCGATGTGCTGAGGCCGACCGCGAGGGTCACTGCCGCCGCCCCCAGCAAGATCGCGACCATGGTGACGGAAGTACGTGCTGGCCGGGCGAACGGCGCCGCGAGACCAATTGTCAACGGCCTGGGCAGTCGCAGCCGTCCGAGCAGCCGATGCGCGGCATAGCCGCGGCCGGTCCGCGGCGCCCGGCCGGTCGCAATCGCCTGCACGACATTCAGCCGGCCTGCGCGAACGGCGGGTAGCAGAGCCGCGATGCCAACGAGGCACAGCATCACGACCGGCACGGCAATATCGACCCAGAGCGGCACGCTCAGCGAGCCGACCCCGTAGGCGCTCGCGGTCTGGGCGAGCACCGGCCGGGCGATCAGGTTGCCGAGCAGGACTCCGCCAATGCAGCCAGCGAAAGCTGGCACGCTCACCTGTCCGGTGTAAGCGGCGACGACCTGGCCGGGCGTGAAGCCGATGCTCTTCAGGATGCCGATCCGGCGGTACCCAGCCACCACGGCACCGCTGACGACGTTCGTCACGATCAGTACTGACATCACCATGCCGATGACGCCGAAGGCAAACAGGAACGGGACGAACGGAGCGATGTCTCCGGTTTCGAGGGTCTTGACCGCGAGGTAGGACAGCGAGCCAGTCACGGTCCCGGGCGGCAGCGCGCTGCGAACCGCTGCCATGTCGGCGCTCAGGTCAGCCGCGCTAGCGGCGCTCCGGAACCGATAGAGGAGCTCGGACGTGGCTGGCGAGCCTGCCGAACGCAACGCCGCGACCTGGCCCGGCAATACCCAGCCGTCCGCCGACCCGGTCACCGAACTGGCGATTCCGACGACCGTCAGGGCTGGCTTGCCCGGCGCGCTGGCGATCGTCAGCGTGGTGCCCACCGGAACGCCGAGTTGGGGACCGGAGCCGCTGCCGTCAAGGACGACCTGGCCAGGCTGGGTAGCCCAGTGGCCGGATTGCAAGGTGAGATCGTCGACGCCACCGCCGGGGGCTGCTCGTCCGGCCAGCGTGATCGGCGGCAGCGGACCGCCGATCAGACACGAACTGTCCGGGCCGGGGTTGCACCCCGGCTGGCTTGGCACAGTGGCCGTCACAGTCGCCTCGGCGAACGGGCCTGCCGCCGCTGTTACTTCGGGCAGCCGCTTGGTCGCGGCGAGCTGCGCAGTCGTCGCCCTAGCCGAATTGACGGTGGCGGCGACATCGGCACCGTGCTGCGCGGTGAACGCGTGATCGAACGGGGCATTCGAGTCCACCACGATGGCCAGGGCGAGCACCGATGCGCCGGTGGAGATCAGCAGCACCAGTCCGATCACGAACGTCTGCACGCGGCGCCTGGTCAGGCCGCCGCGTGCAGCCCGAGCGACGGGGCCGGCGCTCATGACCGCCCCGGACTGGCCGCGGCGCCCGCGGCAACGTCCGCTGCTATCCGGCCGTCGACGAGCTGAATCGTCCGGCTCGCGTACCTCGCCGCCAGGTCGGGGTTGTGGGTCACGAGGACCATGCTCTGTCCGGAGGCGTTCAGGTCGAGCAGCAGCTCGCCGATTTCCTCGCCGGTAGCGGTGTCCAGCGCGCCGGTCGGCTCGTCGGCCAGCAGCAGCGCGGGGCGGTTCACCAGGGCGCGCGCGATCGCCACTCGCTGCCGTTCCCCGCCGGATAGCCGCGCGGGGTAGGCATTGGCGTGCTGCTCGATCCGCAACGCGGCGAGCAGCTCGGCAGTCCGTGCCCTGGCCATTGCGGTCCGCAGGCCAGCCAGCTGGGCGGGCAGCAGCACATTGTCGGCGACAGTCAGGTCGTCGAGCAGGTTGAAGAACTGGAAGATCATGCCGATCTGCTGCCGCCTGAACCGGGCCACGCCAGTCTCGCTGAGGCGGTCGATCCGCTGGCCGGCGACGGTCACCGTGCCGGTGGTCGGCCGGTCAAGACCAGCGATCAGGTTGAGCAAGGTGGACTTGCCGCTGCCCGAAGGGCCCATCACCGCGACGGCCTCACCGGGTGCGACGGTCAGGCTGACGTCATCCACGGCCGGATGACCGCCATTGTCGTACCGCTTTGTTATCTCGCTGAGCTGAATGAGTGCGTCCATGACCGGCACCGTAGGCGCGGCCTGCTATGGCTGACGTCAGCCGCCGGATGCAGATTGCCTACTCGCCTGGGCAAATGCCGGCGGCTGATCATCCTTTCGATGTACGCCCTCGGCTTTTCTGCTGACGGCACGGCTGCGGAACTGGGCGACAATGGGCTGATGAGTGAGGCCGCTGCCGTGTCTGCGCCGAGCAAGCTGCTTCAGCTCGTGGCTTTCGCGCGGTCGGCGGAACCCCGAGCCAGGCTGCCCGGGCGCTCTGTCGTCAATGACGCCTTCTTCGCGGCCGTCCTCGCGGTTGCCTCCGTGGCAGCGGTGATCTTCACCTACCACCACGGCATCCTGGCGGCGCTGGCAACATCGGTGCCGCTGGCCGCCCGCCGGCGGTTCCCGCTGGCAGCTTTCCTGGTCGTGCTTTCTGCCGCGCTCGGCACCAAGAGCCATACGACCGATGTGACGGTCCTGGCGATCATCATCGCCGGATACTCAGCAGCCGTGCACAGCCGGTTCCGGGGTGCGGCGCTGCTGACGCTGACCCCGGCCGGGCTGGCGGCGGCTGCCGTCTTCTGGAAGGCCACGCCAGCGTCGCCATTCGACGTCGTCAATGCATTCCCCAAGGGAGTCTCCGGGCAGGCGCTCATAGTCGCCACGAAAACGCCGCCCGGGCTGGCAGGCCTTCAGTCCGGGCCATTGCGCGTCGCCGGCCTGCTGATCCTGGTCTCGCTGGTCTCGATCGCCATCGTCGGTGCGGTGGTATACGCAAGCGACAGGATCCGTCGCTTGCAGTCTGAGCATGAGGCAGCAACCCGTCGGGCGCTCCGCCTGGAGCGCGCCCGCATCGCTGCCGAACTGCATGACGTGGTCACGCACAACGTCAGCGTGATGATCGTGCAAGCCGGCGCGGCGCGGCAGGTGCTTGCCGACTCTCCGGACGAGGCCAGGTCTGCGCTGCTGGCAGTAGAGGCGAGCGGCCGGGCCGCGATGACGGAGCTGCGCCATCTTCTCGGTCTGCTCAGCCCGGCGGCCGCGCCAGGCTCACCCGGCGCTGCTCTCGCCGACGAGGATCTGCAGCCTCAGCCGGGCCTTGAGCAACTCCGTCCGCTGATCGACCGGGTTGCCGCGGCCGGGCTACCGGTTGAGCTTTCCGTCAGCGGAGGGCTGCATGACCTGCCGCCGGGCCTGGACTTGGCTGCTTTCAGGGTGGTGCAGGAGGCCCTCACCAATGTGATCAAGCATGCCGGGCAAGCGCCGACCACCGTGAGGCTCGATCTCAGCGATACCGAGCTAGTCGTAGATGTCGCCGACACCGGGCGGCCGGCCCAGAGCAGCCGGACCGCCCCGTCCGGGCGTCAGGTTCCGGTGCCCGGCACAGTTCCGTCGGGCGGAGGCCGTGGATTGCTCGGACTGCGCGAGCGCATTGCCATCTACGGCGGCGAACTCGACGCGGCGCCCAGGCCAGGCGGTGGCTGGCGCGTCCGCGCTCGCTTCCCGGTCGAGCCGCTAACAGCCGGGCCTGGTTACCCGGTCTTGCCCGCGTCGACCGAACGCAGGTCATGACCGGCGGAGCGCAGTTGACGCAGGATGCACCGCCGCCCAGGGTGGTGATCGCTGACGATCAGGCCCTGGTCCGCGGCGGATTCCGGATGATCCTCGGCGCGGCCGGCATTCCGGTGGTGGCCGAAGCAGCCGACGGCGCGGAAGCGGTTGCCGCCGTGCTGAAGTACCGCCCGGACGTCGCGCTGATCGATATCCGGATGCCGGAAATGGACGGGCTGGAGGCGACGCGCCGGATCCTTGCCGCACCGTCCGCGAGCGGCTGCCGTGTCCTCATCCTCACCACGTTCGACCTCGACCAGTACGTGTATGCCGCGCTTACCGCTGGCGCGAGCGGCTTCCTGCTCAAGGACGTCTCTCCCGAGCAGCTCGTCGCGGCCGTACGGATGGTGCGCGCCGGAGACGCACTACTGGCGCCCTCTATCACCCGGCGGCTGGTCGAACGGTTCGCTCCCCCGGCCGGTGACCGTCCTGCGGCTGCCGCGAACGTGTCCGAGCTGACCCCGCGCGAGCTGGAAGTACTGAAACTGCTGGCTCACGGGTTGAGCAACGCCGAACTCGCAGCCGAGCTCACCCTCAGCGAGGCGACTATCAAGACGCACGTAGCCCGGATCCTGGCCAAACTCCAGCTCCGCGACCGGGTACAGGCAGTGGTGCTGGCTTACGAGACGGGCCTCGTCGGCCCGGGACACGGCGGACCTTAACACCCGGATCGCAGCTGTGCCCGGTTTTCGACCGTTCTGCTGACCCTGCCGCGCACTCTCCGTAGCCTGCTTGAGACCGGCGCTTCGAGGGAACCGCTGCCGGGTCTCGGGTGAGACCCAGCGCTTTCCCGGTGAGCGCGAACATCGCGGAAAGGAGCCCATTGGGCCGCCATCGCAAACCATCCCGCATCCGGCTCCCGCAGGGAGCAACAGCCGCCGCGGCGCCTACGCTAGCTACCGTCGCCGCGGCTCTTTGTTTGGCACCGCAGGCCCCTGCAGCCGCATCGACCGCGGCCGGCGCGCACCCCGCCGTACTTGATGCCGCCCGCGAACTGGCCAGCGCGTCCGCGCCGCAGGCAAACGCAGCGGCGAACGTCACGACACGCGATTCGGCAGCAGCGCTCCCAGCTACCTACACGGTCCGCCGGGGCGACTCACTGTCGTCTATCGCCCGCCGGCTGTATCACGACCGGGCCGACTGGCCCGCGCTGTACTGGCGGAACCACAAGCGCATTCACTGGGCGGATGACATCTATGCCGGCCAAGTGCTGAGGGTCCCGGCGAAACCCGAGCAGGCACCGAGACCTCCGGCCGCGCTGGATCCTCCGGCGCCCGCCGGCCTTGCCCCGTCGGCGACCTCGTCAAGGATCCCGGCCCAGGCGATCGGCAGCTCGGCTGCCGTGACCTCGGAATCCGCCAGCGGCACGCCGGGGGGTGCATTCGGTGCCTGCGTGGTGGCGCGCGAGTCCGGCGGTAACGCGCAGATCATGAACGCAACCGGCCACTACGGGCTGTATCAGTTCAGCGAGCCGACCTGGATCGCCTACGGCGGCAGCGCGGCCGACTTCGGCCACGCCAGCGTGGCTGAGCAGAACCAGGTATTCGCCAACGCGCTCGCAGCGGGCGGCGAGTCGAACTGGGCACCCTACGACGGCTGTTAACAGCCTGACCCTCATGATCCGGGAGACTTATGACCGCTCTAGCGTGCATAAGTCTCCCGGATCATGGTCCGGCGGCCTGATGCGGCGCAGGTGCTGCGCGATCAGTGCGACCGTGACCCAGCCGACCGCGATCGCGAGCCAGAAGTTCACCATCCGGAACGCGATCGCTGCCGAAACAGCCTGCACCCGGCCCGCCCCGTAAAAGGCGAGCACGACTGCGAGGCTCCCCTCCACGACGCCCAGGCCGCCCGGCACGAGCGGAAACGAGCCGGCGACCTGCGCCACCCCGTAGGCAAGCAGGACTCCGTGCCACGGAATTGCCGCGTGCACGGCGCGGAAGCCGCAGAGCAGGCAGAGGAAGTCCAGGCCCCAGACGGCCGTTGCGACCGCCACCGTCCCGGCAGTCGCCCTCCCGCTCAGCGGGATCTCGCGCATCCGGGCCAGGGTCGCGTCGATGCGGTCACCGATGCTGCCGCGCGGATGGCCGGTGACCTTCCGCACCAGCCGCACCATGGCGCCCGCCAGCCGCAGCACGAGGTCCCGGCGGATCAGTACCGCGCCCGCGGCAGCGACGATCAGCAGGCCGAGGACGGTGACACCGGCGCCAGCCGCGCTAGTGCTGCCGGCCAGCGCCACTACGACGCCGAGCAGCAGCACCAGCGACATGCCGATGGCCTGCGCGATCAGGATGGTGAAGATGGTCCAGCCTGCGCTCGCACCGCTGGCTCCGCGACGCCGGTAGTAGCGGTACCGGTAGGCGCTGGACACGGCTGGCTCGCCAGGCACGGTGTTGGCGATCGCATCGTTGGCGAGCGACAGCGCGAACAAGCCCGGCAAGCTCATCCTTGCGCCGCTGAGCCGCAGCACCCGCTGCTGCAGCCACGCGAACGTCAGCAGCGACAGCGACTCGGCCCCGATCGCGATGACTACCCAGCCCGGATCCGCGGTCCCGAGCTGATGCCAGGCGGCGGCGAGGTCGCTCCGCTTCGGCAGCAGCAGGCCGACCGCGAGCAACCCGACTGCTGCGCCGATGACATAGCGGACCACCGCCGCCTGCCAGCCACGCCGCCGGCCCGCGCCCGGAGCTGCCAGTTCGCCCGCCACGGGTCAAAGCTACCGACCAGACTCTGGCAGCATGAGCCCAGTGACAGCAGAATTCGGCGGCCGCATCGGCAGTACCTGGCGCGACAGTGAGCCGTGGTGGCCGCCAGAACCCACTCCTCCGGCAGGGTCGCCGAACATCCTGCTCGTCGTGCTCGACGACGTCGGCTATGCGCAGCTTGGCTGCTACGGCTCGGACATCGGCACGCCAGTGCTCGACCGGCTGGCAAGCGAGGGCGTCCGGCTGGCGAACTTTCACACCACCGCGCTCTGCTCGCCGACCCGCGTCTGCCTGCTGACCGGCCGCAACCATCACCGCAGTGGCATGGGCCGCATCGCGGACCTGGCTATCGGTTACCCCGGCTACTGGGGGAAGCCGCCGCGCCAGAACGGATACCTGCCGGAGATCCTGCGAGCGGCAGGCTATGCCAGCTACGCCGTCGGCAAATGGCACCTGACGCCCGAGGACGAGACCAGCATGGCGGCATCTCGCGCCACCTGGCCGCTGGCACGGGGCTTCGACCGCTGGTACGGATTCCATGGCGGAGAGACGCACCAGCTCGTTCCCGCCCTGTACTACGACAATCACGCGGTGCGGCCACCGATATCGGTCGAGGACGGCTACCACCTCACCGAGGACCTTGCCGACCGCGCGATCGAATTCCTCGGCGACTTGCGCGCGGTAGACGCCACCAGGCCGTTCTTCCTGTACTTCGCGACCGGCGCTTGCCACTCGCCGCACCAGCCGCCGCGCCGCTGGCTCGACCGCTACCGCGGCCGGTTCGACCTGGGCTGGGACGCCTGGCGTGAGCAGGTCTTCGCCCGCCAATTGGAAACTGGCCTGCTGCCCGGCTCCACGACGCTGTCGGCGCGACCGCCGTGGGTGCCGCCGTGGGACTCGCTCGGCACCCGCGAGCGGGTGGTCGCGGCTCGCTTCATGGAGTGCTTCGCCGGATTCCTGTCGCATGCCGACGAGCAGATCGGCCGGCTACTCGATTATTTGCGAGACCGGGGTGAGCTCGCCAACACCATCGTCTGCGTCGTCTCGGATAACGGCGCCAGTGCCGAGGGCGGCGCCGAGGGCTCGATCAACGACATGCGGATGGTGAACATCGACCCCGCCGGGACCGACGAGATGTACGCGCGGCTGGGCGAAATCGGCGGTCCCCTGACGCACAACAACTATCCGTGGGGCTGGACGATGGCCGGCAATACCCCGTTCCGGCGATGGAAACGGGAGGTGCACGAGGGCGGTGTAGCGGACCCGTGCATCATCTCCTGGGAGCGCGGCCGCGAGCTCGGCCTGCTCGCGGCCGGCTCTGTCCGGCACCAGTTCGCGCACGCCATCGACGTGCTGCCGACACTGACCGAACTGGCCCGGCTCCCGCTGCCCGCGCAGATCGACGGCATCCCGCAGACGCCGGTCGACGGCGTCAGCTTTGCCTACTTGCTGCCGTCCGGCGCGCAATCCGAGCCCGGCCGCCATGAGACGCAGTACTTCGAGATGTTCGGGTCGCGGGCGATTTATCACCGCGGCTGGAAGGCGGTCACGTTCCACCCGGTCGGCCCGCTGTACGACGACCAGAACCCGAACGCGCCGTTCGAGGACGACGTCTGGGAGCTGTATCACGTGGCGGAAGACTTGTCGGAGTCACGGGACATGGCGCGTGAGCATCCCGGCCGGCTGGCCGAGCTGATCGGGCTGTGGTGGGCGGAGGCTCGCCGGAACCAGGTGCTGCCGCTCGACAACCGGGTGCTGTGGGCGCTGGTGAACAGCAAGCCCGACCGCCGCGGCCCGCGCGATGAATTCCGGTATCAGCAGGGCGGGGCGCCAGTGCCGGAGTCGGTTGCGGTGAACGTGCGGAACCGCTCGCACCTGATCACGATCGACCTTACGATTCCCGCTGCCGCGGGGGGCAGCGACGGCGTGCTGCTCGCGCTCGGCTCCGTGCTCGGCGGCTGGTCACTGCACATCCTCGGCGGCCGCGTCCGCTACGTGCACAACCTGTACGGGAAAGAGCGGCATGTTGTCGAGTCGGGCGAGGACATCACGCCGGGCGATCACCGGGTCGAGTACGCCTTCAGCAAGGACGACGGCCTTGGCGGCACCGGGGTGCTGCGCTGCGACGGCCGCGAAGTGGGTCGCGGCCCGATCCCGCGGTTCACCCCGTCCGGATTCACTGGCACCGGCGTTGGCCTGACCTGCGGCTACGAGTGGGGACCGGCGATCGGCACCGGGTACAGCGCGCCGTTCCCGTTCCCCGGCGCGATCCGCCGGGCGGTGGTCCGGACGACTGGCCCGGTCATCCGGGACCCGCTGGCCGAGCTCGAGGCAATCTTGGCTGAGCAGTAGCGCGCGGCAGGCGCGTCCCGCTCGTCCGAGTGACTTGCTGTCGGTTTGCCGGGGGCGTAACGGACATATCAACTGCCCGATGCCGGGAAACCGACAGGGAGTCAGCGATTGGCTCCGCTGGGGAGGGCAAGCCGCCGACTGCCGCGCTCCCGGCCGGGCGCGGCAGTATCATCTGGGTCTCGCCTTGGTACCCTGACCGTGTCGCTGGTCGCCATTCCTGCCCTGCCGGCACCGGCTGGAGATCGATAGCCGCGGACCGTGACGACCGCCGCGAGCAGGGATGGTGCAGTTGACGGCAGATCTCCCCCGCCGCACGCTAGCCGCCAGGCTCGAAGACCGGGACCGGGCGCGGTTCACCGGCCGGGGCGACGAGATCGCCTTGCTTGACAGGTGCCTGGATTCCGACGACCCGCCGGCCAGCATCGTGCACATCTGCGGGCCCGGCGGGATCGGCAAGAGCGCGCTGCTGCGCGAGGCCGCAAGGCACGCCCGCGATCGCGGCATCACCGTCGTCACCATCGACGGACGTGAGCTCGGGCCCGCGCCAGGCGGACTCGAGCTGGCGCTGCGCGAGGCAGGCAAGCACGACCGCGTCCTGGTACTGCTCGACTCTTACGAGCGGATGAGCGCACTGGACTCTCAGCTCCGCCACGAACTGCTGCCCGAGCTGCCCGACCAGGCCGTCGTGGTGATCGCCGGGCGCGGGACGCCCGATCCTGGCTGGTTCACCGGCGGCTGGGAAACGCTGACCGCGCGCCTGGATCTGGGCGGGCTGAAGCCGGCGGAAGCCCGGCGCCTGCTCGCCGCGCGCGGCCTCACCGACGACCGCGTCTC
Source organism: Streptosporangiaceae bacterium (assembly GCA_035507615.1). Taxonomy (GTDB): domain Bacteria; phylum Actinomycetota; class Actinomycetes; order Streptosporangiales; family Streptosporangiaceae; genus JAJYUU01. Next base: position 32,336 of record DATJNX010000035.1, on the reverse strand, counting down.
CGCGATCGTCGACTGGGCGGCCGGCTCGCCGCTGGCACTAGCACTGGCCGCCGACGCCGCCGTCGCCGACTCAGGCTGGAACGCAGCCACCGCGCCGGACCGGCCGGACATCCTGCGGTCGCTGCTCAACCGGCTGGTCGAGACAGAGCTGCACGGAGTCCGGCCATCTGCGCTCGGCGTCTCCGTCGTCGCCAGGACAACCACTCCCGACCTGCTGCGGGCCGTGCTGCCGGACGAGGATGCGGAGCTGAGCTACCGCCAGCTGTCCGAGCTGACCATCACCGAGGAACTTGGCAGCGGCATCGCGCTGCATGAGCTCGCCCGCAAAGCACTGCTTGCCGACCTGCGGCACCGCAACCCGGCGCTGGAGCGCGATACGCGACGTCGCATCGCCGACTACCTGTACGCCCGCGGCATGGCCGGCGACCTGACAATGATGATCGATATGGCGCACCTCGTCGAGAACCCGCTGCTGCGGTGGGGCTTCGGCTGGGACGGCAACGCCAGCTTCAGGATCGACTCGGTTCGCCCCGGCGACGCGGACCGGATCGAGGAGCTCACGCTCAGCCACGACCGCGAATGGTGGCGGCTTACCCGGCGGTACTTCGCGGAGGCGCCGGACCGGGTGGCTGTCGCCAGGGACCTGACCGACAACATCTGCGGATTCCTGGTCAGCATGAGCCTGGCGACCGCGCCCGGATTCGCCGGCGAGGACCCCATCGCCGGGCCGTGGCTGGCGCATGCCCGGCGCAACGCCGCAGCCGGCGAGTCAGTGATGTGGCAGGCGGCCGTCGACTTCACCCAGGGCCAGGTTCAGGCCATGCTCGGCATCGCCGGCATGCTGCACTGCGGCGCTGCCAGCCCGAGATTCGCCTACCTTCCCATTGACCCAGCGCTGCCCGGTGCGCTTGAGTTCGCCGGGGCTCTCGGCGCAGCACATGTCGCCGAGCTGGATGTCCGGATCGGCGATGCGACCGTGCAGTGCCACCGGCTCGACTACGGACCAGGCGGGGTCTTCACGTTCATCCGGGCTCAGGTCTACACCGAGCTCGGCCTGCCCGTGCCCGAACTCACCGAACCCTCTGCGGCGACAACGACGGTCGTGCGCGACGTGCTCAAGAACTTCCGGGTGCCACGCGAGCTGGCTCGCAGTCCGCTGGCCCGGGGCGCGACGATCTCCGAACGGGCCGAGTCAGTGCAGCGGCTAGTCTGGCAGGCCGCTGACGAGGCGTTCGGCGACAGCGAGAGCGAGAAGCTGCTGCGCAGCGTACTGGTGGCCGGCTACCTGGAGCCGCTGCGAAGCCACGAGGAGGCGGCAAGCAAGCTGCTGCTCAGTCGCGCTGCCTACTTCCGCCGGCTTCGTGTCGCGGTCGAGCGGCTTGCCGAGCACATGTCCGGCGAGGTGCCGCCAGCCGCGGTTTCCGATTCAGGCAGTGCCTAATCTCGGGCGGCGCACGCCAACGGCATTGCTGATCAGCGCCTTGGACACTCCCCTGGCCGCAGCGACGACAGCCGGCGCGATGCGATCCATGCGAGCCCGCCCGACCGGGCTGGTCACTGACAGCGCGGCGACGACCCGCTGGTCGGGACCGAACACCGGAGCGCCGGCGCACATAATCTCGACGCTCGACTCCTGATGGTCGAACGCGACATGCCTGGCCGCCACACCGCTGAGCTCCCGCTCTAGCCGGCCCGGAGAGATGATCGTCGCCTCGGTGTACCTAACCAGGCCGTGCCGCACGACATCGCGGACGGTCTCGGGCGGCGAGAAGGCAAGGATGGACTTGCCGAGTGCCGTGCAGTGCAGCGGCATCCGGCCGCCGACTCTCGACAGGTCGGTGACTTTGTGATGGCCGGAGATCTTGTCCACGTACAGGAGCTCATGGCCGTCGAGCACGCCCAGGTGGACCGTCGCGTGCGTCGCCTCGTAGAGATCCTCGAGGAACGGCAGCGCCGCTTCCCGCAGCTCAGTCCGGACCGGGCTGAGGCCGGCGAATTCGAACATGCGCGTGCCGAGTGAGTACTGGCCTTCGGTGTAGTTCAGCCAGCCAAGCTTGATCATTTGCTGTGCGGTCCGGTGGGCCGTCGACTTCGGCAGCCCGGTCCGCATCACGATCCCGGACAGCGAAAGCGTGCGATGCCGCGGGCTGAAGGCCGACAACAAGGCGTTTGCCCGTTCTAGCACCGACTCGTGCGAAGTATCCCGCTCACCGGCATGCACGCTTGGAGCATAAGCCTGCTCCCGATTGAATGAGATAGGACCAGTTGTTAACAATTCTGTAACATCGGTAGGCCGTTAAGGCACGAAATATCACTTCGAAGTGATAGCGGTCAAAGGAGATAAAAAGTGCTGAATGCGGCGATTGTCGGGTCCGGCAATATCGCTACGGACCTGCTGTTCAAGCTCCGCCGCTCCGACCGCATCGAGCCGCGCTGGATGGTCGGAATCGACCCGGACAGCGACGGGCTCCGCCGCGCGGCCCAGCTTGGCGTGCTGACGTCGGCCGAGGGCGTCGGCTGGCTCCTTCGTCAGGATCCACTCCCCGACCTCGTCTTCGAGGCAACGTCGGCCAAGGCGCACGTGGCGAATGCGCCGCTGTACGCCGCGCACAACATCACCGCAGTCGACCTGACACCTGCCGCCGTCGGCCCGTACGTGGTGCCGCCCGTGAACCTGACTGAGCACATTGGCAAACCGAACCTCAACATGGTCACCTGCGGGGGTCAGGCAACGATCCCCATGGTGTACGCGGTGTCGCGGGTAACCGAGGTGCCGTACGCCGAGATCGTCGCCTCAGTCTCGTCAGCAGCAGCAGGCCCGGGTACTCGCGCGAACATTGACGAGTTCACCAGGACGACTGCCGGGGCCGTGGCTGCGCTCGGCGGGGCCGGGCGAGGCAAGGCGATCATCATCCTGAACCCGGCCAAGCCATCGGTCATCATGCGCGACAGCATCTTCGTAGCCGTGCCACCTGACGTCGATCAGCAAGCCGTCGTGGACTCGATCCGGGCTATGGAAGCGGAAGTGCAGGCGTACGTGCCCGGCTTCCGGCTGACCGCCGACCCGCAGTTCGACGACGGCCGCGTCGCCATCTTCCTTCAAGTCGAGGGCGCAGGCGATTACCTGCCCAGCTACGCCGGCAACCTCGACATCATGACGGCTGCCGCCGCCAAGGTCGGCGAAGAGATAGCCGGCCACCTGCTGGCCACCGCAAGTTAGTGTCCGCGGCCTTGGCCGGCGCGCCTTCGCGCCCGCAGGCAGGCCCGATCCGGAGGTAACCCGACAATGCCCTACTCCGCCGAGCTTGATGTCCGAGTGACCGACAGCTGCCTGCGCGACGGCTCACACGCCATTCGCCACCAGTTCGACGAGCAACAGGTCCGGTCGATCGTGCGCGCGCTCGATGATGCGCACGTACCCGTCATCGAGGTGACTCACGGCGACGGCCTCGGCGGTTCGTCGTTCAACTACGGATTCAGCGCGGTCGACGAGCGAGTGCTCATCAAGGCTGCCGCCGATACCGCCAGGAACATCAAGATCGCGTGCCTGGTCCTGCCCGGCGTGGGGACAGTGGACGACATCAGAGCGGCACGCGATCTTGGCACGTCCATCATCCGGGTCGCCACGCATGCGACGGAGGCCGACATCTCGGCGCAGCATTTCGGCATCGCACGTGACCTCGGCCTGGAGACTGTCGGCTTCCTGATGATGGCGCATTCGGTCGCGCCTGAGGACCTTGCTGTCCAGGCGCAGATCATGGCCGAGGCCGGCTGCCAGTGCGTCTACGTGGTCGACTCGGCGGGCGCGCTCATCCTGGAGCAGGTGACCGACCGCGTCCTGGCCCTGCGCGCTGCCCTGCCACCCGATGTGCAGGTCGGCTTCCACGGGCACCAGAACCTGTCGCTCGGAGTCGCGAATACCATCCTCGCGATCCGGGCCGGCGCGCTGCAGGTCGACGGCTGCACCAGAGCCTTCGGGGCGGGCGCCGGCAATACGCCGACCGAAGTCCTGGCAGCAGTCTGCGAGCACCTCGGCATCAGGACTGGCATTGACGTGTTCGCGCTCGCCGACGCGGCGGAAGACGTGGTGCGCCCGGCCATGGAAAGCGAGCCGGTAGTCGACCGGATGTCACTGATCATGGGCTACGCGGGTGTCTACTCCAGCTTCCTGCGGCATGCCGAGCGAGCCGCGAAACGCTACGGCGTGTCCGGTGCCGAGCTGCTGGTGCGAGCAGGGCAGCGCAAGCTGGTCGGCGGCCAGGAAGACATGCTCATCGGCATCGCGATTGAGCTCGCCGCGGAACAGGCAGGCGAGCAGCCAGTGACGGCCGAGGTCTCGGCCGCCGGCGCCGGCTAGGCCGTGCCGATGAGCGGGACCGCTCATTGAACGGGCCTTGTGCGCTGGTCAAACTGACGATCACCATCCGTACCCACCCGGGAGGGAGTATGGGAGTTAAGCACCTTCGCATACACACGGCGCTCGCAGCGCTGTGTGTTCTCGCCCTGGCGGCCTGCGGATCGTCGGGCTCCGGCTCAGGCGGCTCCTCAACCAACAGCGGCTCCTCAGCCAACGCTGGAGCGAGCTTCGGCACGCTCGGAGAAGTTTGCGGGCCGGGCAGCGCCACCGGTGCCACCGCCACCGGCGTCCAGGACAAGAGCATCGAGGTGTCGGTCATCGCCGACATCAACGTGCCGGGCGCGCCCGGCCTGCTGCAGCCCATGTGGGACAGCGCAACTGCCTTCGTGGACTGGTGTAACGCAGCTGGCGGCATCCTCGGCCGCAAGCTGATCCTCGACAAGCGCGACTCTGCGGAGACCGACTACCTGCCGCAGGTCGAAGCGAGCTGCACGGCGGACTTCGCCATGGTCGGCACGATGGGCGTGCTCGACAACACCGGCGTCGCGGCATGGGAGAAGTGCGGGATCCCGAACTTCACCGCCTCGACGGTGAGCGAGGCGGCAGCTAACGCAAAGCTCATGTACCCGGTCAACCCGCTGCCTGCCGACCAGGAGAACATCGGCGGCTTCCCGGTCATCTTCAAGCAGTACCCCGGCGTGCAGGATCACATCGGGACGCTGTACGCCGAAGGCGCGGCGGGTGCCAGGGAGCAGCACACCTACAACGAGGCGATCGAGGCGGACGGCGGCAAGGTCGTCTACACCGCCGAGTACAACGCCCTGGGGTCGGTGAACTGGGCACCGTACGTTGAGGCGATGAAGAAGGCCGGCGTCACGATGCTGTTCCTCAACGACACCATCCCCACGTCGGTGGCACTCGACCAGGCCATGTCGACGGCCGGATGGTACCCGACACTGCAGATCTCTCCGCCGCAGGACTACGACACCAGCTTCCTGACCACCGGCGCCTCGGTCGCGAAGAACTACTACGTGTACATGCCGTCCGAGCCGCTCGAAGCGGCGAGCGCCATCCCGGCTGTCGCACAGTACGAGGAGATCGCGCACAAGTACGTTCCGACCGCGCATCTCGGCTTCTTCGGTGAGATGGCATTCTCCTCCTGGCTGCTGTTCACCGTGGCGGCGAAGGCGTGCGGTTCGCACCTGACCAGGACGTGCCTCGAGCAGGAAGTCGCTAAGCAGACGAACTGGACTGGCGGTGGCCTGCAAGGCACCATCAACCCGGCCTCGAACCGGGCAAGTCAGTGCTTCATCGTCATGAAGATCGAGAACGCCAAGTTCGTCCAGGCGATCCCGGCCAAGCTCGGCCAGTTCTACTGCAACCCGGCGAACGTGCCGGTAGTGAAGCCGTAGCGGCCAAGCTTCCGTGTTAGCCGCGCGCTACATCTCGGCCCGGTCAGGGCGGCAGGCTGCCGCCCTGGCCGGGTCGGCCATCTAACTGACCCGGACATCTCTGGCAGGAAGCGGGACCGGTACGCGCGATGAGTGAGTTCCTTACCTATACGATCGTCGGTCTCGTCACCGCCGCCATCTACGCCATCGCGGCGAGCGGCCTGGTGGTCACGTATACGACCTCCGGAGTCTTCAACATCGCGCACGGTGCGGTGGGCATGTTCGGCGCGTTCGTGTTCTGGCAGCTTCGGTTCGGCTGGAACTGGCCGACCTGGCTGGCGCTCGTGGTCGTGATCGGCATACTCGCCCCGCTGTTCGGCTGCGGGGTGGAGAAAGTGCTGATGCGCAACCTCGCTGATGCCAGCGAGGCGACAAAACTCGCTGTCACCATCGGCTTGCTGATCGCCATGGAAGGCGCGGCCCTGTGGATCTGGAATCCGCAGGATGCCCGCCCGTTCCCGCCGTTCTACGTCAACAACAAGGTTTCGTTCTTCGGCACCTACGTGACCTGGACGCAGCTCATCACGCTCGGCACATTCGTGCTGTGCGTGCTGGTGCTGTGGTTCATCCTGTACCGCACCCGGATCGGCATTGACATGCGGGCCGTCGTCGACAACCGGCCGCTGCTCATGCTCGTCGGCGGCAACCCGAACCGTGCATCGCGGCTGAGCTGGATCCTCGGCTCGTCCCTCGCGGCGATCGCCGGCATTCTCATCGCCCCGACGCTTCAGCTCTCGGTGGCGCCGCTGACATTGCTGGTGATCAACGCCTACGCGGCCGCGATCATCGGCCGGCTGAAGAGCCTGCCGTGGACGTTCGTCGGCGCCGCGATCATCGGGCTGGCTGGTAGCTATGTCGTCGGGTACCTGCCCGTTTCCACGGTCGGCTGGCTGCAGAACCTGCCGCTGGCGGTCCCCATCATCATCCTGCTGATCGCCCTGCTCCTGCAGCCGCACGAGCGGCTGCGCGGCTACATCGTCCGGCGCAGCAGGGAGTCGTTCCCGGTGCCCTCGTGGCGGCTTTCGCTGACCGGAGCGGTCATCTTGATCGCAGTCTGCGCGGCGCTGGCGCCGGTCCTGACCACGCAGCCGCTGTACTTCCTCAGCACGGGCCTGGCCCTCGGGGTGATCGGACTGTCCCTGGTTCCGCTGCTCGGCTGGGCAGGGCAGATATCGCTCTGCCAGATGACCTTCGCCGGCGTCGGCGCGCTCGCATTCGCGCACGCCACCGGTGGTGGCAGCCTGCTCGGCCTGATCGCGGCATTCGCGATCGCAGCGATCATCGGCCTCCTCACCGCACTGCCTGCGATCCGGCTGCGCGGACTGTACCTGGCCCTCGCGACCGCAGCCATCGCGGAGCTGTTCGACTCCTGGATTTTCGGGCTGCCATCGGTCACGTTCTTCGGCCACACGCTGCCGCTGTTCGAGAGCGGCGCACTGCCGATAGCCCGGCTCAGCCTCCCCGGCATCAACCTGACAAGCAACCGCACCTATCTGGTGGTCCTCGCCGTCATCTTCTGCATCTTCGGGCTGCTGGTCGTGACGATCCGCCGCTCCAGGTTCGGCCGCGCACTGATTGCCATGCGGGAAAGCCAGGCCGGCAGCGAAACGCTCGGCATGCGGACCACGACGCTGAAGCTCGGCGTGTTCACGCTGTCCGCGGGCATCGCGGGGGTTGGCGGCGTGCTGCTCGCCGGGGTGCAGACGCAGGTCACGCCGACTCAGTTTTCCTTCCTGGAGAGCTTGCCGCTCCTCCTGCTGATCATGGCCGGTGGCGCTGCGACGGTCGGCGGCGCTACGTTCGGCGCTCTCGCGCTCGGAGTGTTCGGTTACATCGGCACGATCTCGACGTTCATCTACCAGATCGCGCAGCTGCTGCCCGGCCTAGTCGGCGTTGGTCTCGGCAAGCAGCCGAACGGGGTGTCCGCCGACATCTCGGCCGGCCTGGCGAAGCTAGCCGCCTGGCTGCCCGGCGACATACCGGGACGGCTCGGGCTGGCCTCGGCCGCTGCCGCGGTCCGGGTCAGCGGTCCCGTCAGTACTGGCAGCCCGCCTAGTACTGGCGGCAGCCCGGCCGGTCCTGGCCCGGCCATCGCCGGCGGGGGCGTCGCCGACGCCGGGATCAGCATTGAAGGGCGGCACTGATGGCGCTGTTCGAGGTCCGCGACGTGACGGTGCGATACGGCGGAGTGACTGCCCTGCGCGGCGCGAACATCACCGCTGAGCCACACAGCATCCACGGCCTCATCGGGCCGAACGGCGCCGGGAAGTCGACGCTGTTCAACGTCGCCACCGGCCTGGTGTCACCGAACCAGGGCCGGGTGTACCTGGACGGCGAGGACGTGACCAAGCGCAGCCCGCACGGCCGGGCACGGCGCGGCCTGGCCCGCACGTTCCAGCAGCTCGAGCTGTTCGGCGTGCTGACTGTGCACGACAACCTGCTGGTCGCCGCCGAACTGCACGCGCGCCGGCCGGGCGGAAGCGGGGATCCGCGTACCGCGGTCGGGGCGATGCTGGAGCGGATGAACCTCAGCTCGTTCGGACTGGCGCGCGCCGATCACTTGCCCACCGGCATCGCGCGCCTGGTCGAGGTGGCCAGGGCTCTGATGACGCGGCCGAAAGTGCTGCTACTCGACGAGCCGGCCGCCGGGCTCATCGAATCAGAAACCGAGGCGCTCGGCCGGCTGCTGCGCGAGCTGGCCGCGGAGGGCCTGTCAATCATCCTGGTGGAGCACGATATGGAGCTGGTCATGCCGGTCTGCTCGACAGTCACGGTGCTGGATCAGGGCGAGATCCTTGCCACTGGCACACCCGACGAAATCCGCGCGAACCCCGCTGTCGTCCAGGCCTACCTCGGCGCATCCGCCGGAGCAGCGCAGTGACCGCCCGGCAGGAGGAGCCCGGCAGCCAGCAGTCCAGGGATCAGCTCCCCATGCTCGAGCTCACCGGCCTGACGGCCGCGTACGGGGCGATCGAGGTGCTGCACGGCATCGACCTCACCGTGCCCAGGGGCGGCCTGTTCGCCGTTCTCGGGCCGAACGGCGCGGGCAAGTCCACCTTGCTCCGGGTCATCGCAGGCCTGCACGCCGTCGGCGGCGGCTCGGTTGCCATCAGCGGCGAGTCCGTCGCCGGTATCCAGCCGTTCGCCCTGGCCCGGCGAGGCGTGTGCCTCCTGCCGGAAGGGCGCGGGGTATTCCCCAACCTCACGATCGCCGACAACATCAAGCTGGTGACACATCTCGGTGGCAGCCTGGCGGACATCGAGGCCCGCGTCTACGAGACATTCCCGGTGCTCGCGACCAGGCGGCGCCAGCTAGCCGGCACCTTGTCCGGCGGCGAGCAGCAAATGCTCGCGCTGGCCAGGGCAGTTGCCACTGAGCCGGAGTTCCTGCTGCTGGATGAGCTGTCCACCGGGCTCGCGCCGCGTGTCGTCGAGATGCTCTACGGGCAGGTAGTCGCGATGGTGTCGCGCGGAACTACCGTGCTGGCAGTCGAGCAGTTCGCCCGGACAGTGCTGGAGATCGCCCACACCGGAGCGGTGATGGTCACCGGCCGGGTGGTCGCCGCCGGCCCGCCGGCTGACCTGAACGACGCACTGGCCAGCCTCTACCTCGGGGCGGCGTGACCGGGCCCGGCTAAGAGGGCCCGGCTAAGAGGACACCGTCACGGCAGGGTGCGCGTCCCGACGTCCTCCATGTCGACGACGCGCTCGGCAAGCTGCCAGCCCGCATCCTCGCTGCGGGCGAATTCGTCGAGGTAACGGCCGAAGACCAGGACATGCGGGCCGTCGGGTGACTCGTGCACCATCATGAAGTACGTGCTGGCGGACGCCGACTTGCCGTCCTCTGCCACCGTGATCGACGGCAGACCGAGGAAATGCTTGTGGTAGACGGCAGGCGCAGAAGTGTGGCCGTCAGCGAAGGCAGCCAGGGCCTGCGAACCCTCATGCCGGAACAGCGGCTCGCCCCGGCGGCGCACGTCGAACACTCCGTCCGCGGTATAGCAGGCCGCCCACCCGGCGCTGTCGCCATAGTCAAGCGTCTGGGCGTACCTGACCATCGTTTCCCTGATGGCCTGCTCGGACTCCAGCCGGTCTAGCCGGCCGGCCAGGTGCTGAAGCACATCGGTTTCGGTCATCGTGGTGCCTCCCTATGCCGCGACGTCGAGCAGTTCGATGCGATTGCCTTCGGGATCCTCGACGAAGGCGAAGCGCGAGCCGGGCTGGAACTCGGTCACCGGGATCGGAACCGCCGCCCCGAACCTGGCACACTCCGCGACAAGATCTTCAATATTGGAAACGAAGAAGCTCATGTAGCGGTAGCCCGTCGCAGTCACCTCGCCTGGCGGGCTCGAGGCCGCGGGCTCCTCCTTGAACTGCAGCAGTTTCACCACTGAGGTGCCGGCCTGGAAACGCCACATGCGCGCGACCCCGAAATCGAGGTCGCCGATGTAGGCGAGGCCGAGGACATCGCGGTAGAACTCAAGGCACCGGTCCGGGTCGCGGACGACCACGCCGATCTCGATCGCGTCCGAACTGAGTTGTGCGGTCATCGCTTCTCCTTAGTACTGGGCCTGTTTCCTAGCGAGGCCTAGGAGCCGAAGTCATACGACACCTCGCCCATGGCGCCGGCGGCGAGCAGCCCGCCATCGATGACGAAGTCAGAGCCGGTGATGAACGTTGCCTCGTCGCTGGCCAGGAACGCCACCAGGGCAGCGATCTCGTCCAGCCGGGCACCGCGGCGCAGGGGCGTGGCCATCCTGATCCGCTCGGTCGTCTCCGGCGCGCCATCGCTCATCGGCGATACCACCAGGCCCGGGTGGACGGCGTTCACCCGGATGCCCCAGGTGGCGAACTCCAGCGAGGCCGTCTTGGTCAGGCCCCGGAGCGCCCACTTGCTCGCGTTGTAGGCCGGCAACGCGAACCCGTAGAAGGCCGCCGCAGACGCGGTGTTGACGATCGCCCCGCCGCCGGCGTCCCGCATCACCGGCGCGACAGTCTGCATGCCGATCAGCGCGCCGTCCAGATTCACCGCCATGACCGCCGACCATTCCTGCTCGGTAACCGAGGCGATTGTCTCGGCGATGCCGATGCCGGCGTTGTTGACCAGCACGTCGATGGTGCCGTGCTCGTCGACGACCTGCTTGACGACCCTGGCCCAGTCGTCCCTGGACGTGACGTCGAGCTTGTAGTAGCTGATGCCGGGCCCAACGTCCGCCTCGTCGTGCACGTCGACGGCAATGGCGGCCGCTCCCTCGCGGCTGAATCGCTGCGCCTCGGCCAGACCCTGACCGCGCGCGCCGCCGGTCACGAGGGCGACCTTGCCCTCGAACCGGCGCTCCCAGAACGCGGCGCTGCTCACTGAGCGTCCCGGACCGGCTCACCGGCGGCGTGCGCGCCTGCCTGGTAGGCCCAGACCAGAGCGTTGCCAAGGGTGGCACCGCCGGACCAGTACGCGCCATGGCCAGGCGATCCTGCGCAGTTACCGGCCGCGTAGAACCCCGGGATCGGCGTTTCGTCCGGCCTGACGACCTGGGCATTCTCGTTGATGCCCGGACCGCCGTTGGTGTCGAAGCCGGCCGCGCCGAGCAGCAGCGCATAGTAAGGACCGGACGAGGCGAACGGGTACATGGTCCGGTTCACCCCGCGAGTCAGCCCCATCACGCTGTACCCGTGCTCGGCCTGCCGCTCGCCGCGGAAGAAGTCCTCGTCATGACCGCTTTCGGCGAAGGAGTTGAACCGGGTGACGGTGTCGCCGAGGCGGTCAGCGAAGCGCTCGTCGAGCTTGACTCCGCCGGTACGGTTGGCGATCTTGGCCAGCCTGGCGTCGATGTTGGCGGCGAGCTCGGCCCAGGTGCTCCCGCTGATGACGTGCTCGGCCGACTGACCGGGGAACGGGACCGGGTACTTGACGCCCATCTCCGGGTTGTCGGCAGTTGCCGCGTCGTACACCTGGAACAGCACGTTGTTCTCGTACTGCTTGGTGCTGGCGTTGTAGACGCTGTGAACGCGGCCGCGCTCGTTGTAGTGCGCCTTCTCGTTGGCGACCCGCACGCCATAGCGGTTGACCATCACCATGCTGTCGCCGTACAGCCAGAACGCCATGTTGTCGCTGCGCTGGGCGTCGAGGACTTCTTCCACCCCCATCTGGCCCCACCAGCAGCTATCGGTGTTCTCCAGCAGAGCGCCGAGCCCGGCCGCGATGCTCATCAGCGCACCGGTGTTGGTGTACGGAGCAGTCGCTCCCCAGACCGTGCCGCGGAGCAGCAGCGTGCGCAGCGCGGCGTTGTGGAAGAAGCCTCCGCTGGTGAAAATCACGCCCTTGCGCGCACGGATTGCCTTGGTCACCCCGCCCGCGTCGGCCGCCACGCCGACGACCTCGCCGCGGCTGTTGGCAAAGGCGCGGTGCACGACGTGGCCGGTAAGCAACTCGATGCCTGCCCTGGCGGCGTGGGCTACCAGCAAGTCGACGGTCTGCTGGCCCTGGCCGGGCCCGTGCGTGCCGCCGGTGTCCGCCATCAGCGCCCGGCCATACTCGATCTTGTTTTCCGGCAGCTCGGCGTGGTACTCAAGATGACCCATCGGGTTGAACACGCCGTCCGGCGTGACCCCGTCGCTGAGCACCGATCCCATCGCGCCGATCTGAGTGAGCTCGGCCACCGCGGTTGCGGCGACGTCGTAGTAAGTGGAGATCTGCCGGTACGGCCGGTCCTGCAGGCCGAGAGTCGGGGACTCCGGGTCGTACCTGGTCGGGTATGAGAGCCTCGCCATCAGCCGCAGGCAGTCTGCGCGCGGGTCGGAGATGCCAGCCTCGCGCAGGTAGGAGTTGTTCGGGATCCAGTACTCACCGGACGAGATCCGCATGATCCCGCCAGGCTCGTCGGCAGCCTCCAGCACGATGACCTCGCTGCCGCGTCCCCTGGCGGTCGCCGCGGCGACAAGGCCGGCGAAGCCGCCGCCCACCACGATCACATCGGTCTCGCTGTCCCACGCAGCCGGCGGGCGCTCATTAGCTGTGCTTGTCATGTCGTCGACCAGTCCCTTCGTCAGGTGGGAAGTCAGCCGGAGAAGCCTCCGTACTGGCTGCGGAAGAACAGCAACGGCTCGGATCCGGGACCCTCGCCGACGTACAGCGGGCGGCCGGTGACGATGTCGTGGTCACCGCCGGCCAGCACCGACTCCAGCCGGCATTCGATGTGCGCGATCACCCCGGACAGGATCGGCGCCCCGGTCATGCCAGGCGACCAGCCAACTCCGTCGAACTTGTCGGCGCCCGACACGGCGAACTTGCGGCAGATCGCTTCCTGGTCGGCCGCCAGGATGTTGACTGCGAAGGTGCCGACGGCACGGATGCGCGGCCAGGTCTGCGACGAGTGCGCCGGGCAGAACATCACTAGCGGCGGGTCGAGCGACACCGAGGAAAACGACTGGCAGGTCATGCCGATCGGCTCGCCGTCGTCCGCGGTCACCACCACGATGCCGGTGGCGAAGTGGCTCAGGATGCGGCGGAACGTGACCGCATCGCTGACTAGCCGGCCGGCCGGCAGGGGCGAGTGGCTACCGGGCATGCCCGCTCCTGCCGGAGCGGCGGGTCTGGCGGCAAGCATCGCCCGGCACCGTCAGAAGGCCGCGCGAGCGTACAGCCGCCGCGCGTTCCCCTCAAAGATCTTGTACTTGTCATCCGCGGACAGCCAGTCCAGATCCTGAACGAGCGCCAGCGTGTCGTCGAACGGACGTCCGGTAACCGGGTCGGTTGCCTGCGCAGTGCCCAGCATCTCGGTGGCGAACAGTACGTTGTCCGGCCCCATCCGGCGGATGGTGAGGTTCATCGCATCCTCGTCATAGACCGCCAGGTCGAAGTAGAGGCGCCTGACGGACTCCTCGAAGGGGGTGCCGGACCGTCCGGCCGCGAGACTGCGCAGCCGGTTCCAGTGGAACGGGATGCCGCCGCCGCCGTGCGGGATGACGAGCTTCAGGTCGGGGAAGTCGGTCAGCACCTTCGACGTCGTCAGCTCGACAACTGCGGCGACGTCAGTGTTGACGTAGTGCGCCCCGTTCATATGCAGGTGCGGGTTCAGCGTCGAGCCGGCATGAATCAGGCCCGGCACGTCAAGCTCGCACATCCGCTCCCAGAGCGGGTACCACCAGCGATCGCCGAGAGACGGCGTCAGCGGCGCGACGCCGCCAGAGATGTCCGGGTTGATATTGCAGCCGACGAACCCCATGCCCGCGCACCGGTCCAGTTCGGCGAGGCAGTTTGCGGGGCTCACGCCGGGCGACTGGGGCAGCTGGCAGGCCGGGGTGAAGTTGTCCGGGAACATCGCGGCGGCCCGCGCGATCAGGTCGTTGTTGACCTCGGTCCAGTTCCGGCTGATGATCTCGCCGCCGAACTCGTGCCCCATGAACGCCGCGCGCGGCGAGAAAATGGACTTGTCCACTCCGCGCAGAGCCATCGCGTCGATGTGCACCTGCAGCGTCGCCTTGAGCTGCTCGTCCGAGATGCCCGGGCTGCCCTTCGCGCCTCCCCTGGCCAGCTGCAGGATCTGCCGGCCGCGGTATGCGTCAAGCTCAGGCGGGACCTTGGTGTAGTGACCGTGCACGTCGATGATCACGTCGTCACCTGCTTTTCGGCCAGGGCCTTCCGCCCGATCTCGGTTGCCCGGTGAGTCCGGCCAGGATTCGGCATCAGCCAGCGGAATCCCTGCTCGATGCGCTTCTCGACGTTCTGCTCGGTGACGTGCGGGATACCGCAGGGCACGCCCGCGTCCGCGCAGATGGCGACGACGTCCGCGATCGCTGCTTCGACGTCGGGGTGCTCGTAAGCGCGGGGATGACCGAGGTCCTGGCTCAGGTCGCCCTCGCCGATCAGCACCACCCCGATGCCAGGGACATCGGCGAGCATCTTCGGCAGGTTGCGAATCGCGGCGGCTTCCTCGCACATGATCACGACGAGGATGTCCCCATCCGGTGCGAGCGGCCAGGTGTCGGCACGGCGGTAGTACTCGCCGACATCGACGCCCCAGTAGCGGGCGGCGGTGAACGGGCCGTCGCCGCGCAGGCCGGGCGGCTCGTAGCCGGGCGAGCCTGGCGGCCGCGGGTAGCGGCACGCAGCGACCGCGTTGCGCGCCTCGGCGACAGTGCTCACGTGCGGCCAGATCACGCCGTAGACGCCGGAGTCCAGGACCTGCTTGGCCAGCCACTGCGTCATCTCCGAGCCGTTCGCCGGGATCCGGACAAACGGCGTGACCTGCGGCCGGACATTCCCCTGCGCGGCGATCAGCCGCCGGTCGAGCAGGAACTGCAAACTGATCCGCAGCGCACTGACGTCGAACGGGTTGTGTTCCATCTCGAAGACGACCACATCGTACGGCCCGGCCGCCATCGCCTGCGCGTTGCCGATGTCGGCCGGCGCGAAGGAGGCGAAGACCGTCTGCCCGGCGGCCAGTGCCGCGATGCCGCCGTTCAGGTGCTCGCTTGGCTCCATCAGCTCTCCTGCTTGGTCTGCGCGGGCCAGTAGCCCCAGTAACTGAGGTTGGTCAGCTCGCGGGTGACCCAGTTGTTCTCGTCGACGTGACGGCCGTGCACGCCGAACTCGAACTCGAACCCGCCGGGGCAGAACACGTAGAAGGACAGCACCTCGTCGTTGGAGTGCTGACCGATCTCGGTCTTCAGCACGCCAGCTTCCCTGGCTCTGGCGTAGGCCCGGCCGAAGGTCTTGATCGAGTCCACCTCGACCATCATGTGCCGCATGCCCTGCGGCGATGACGCCTGAGTCAGCGCGATCGTGTGGTGCCGCGGGTTGCAGCCGAGGAACCGCAGCCGGATCGGCGCGAGATTCGGGATGCGCACGACCATCGAGTCGCGGTGCTTGAATCCGGCGACGTTGGTGTAGAAGTCAAAGGTCGCGTCCATGTCGCCAGCCGGGAGCACGACATGCCCGGCACCCAGGGCTCCGGTGACGAACTCGCCGCCGTGCGGCAAGCTGACCGGCAGGCCGTCGACCTGCTGGCTGAAAAACAGCTCGAGCGGGTTGCCGCCGGGATCCTCAAGGCTGACGAATCGCTCGACCAGCCGCTCTTCGGCGTCGGCGGTGGTCCCTTCCTTCACGGCGATGCCCGCCGCGCTGAGCTCAGCCACCGCGGCAGTGAGCGCCGCCTGATCCCGCAGCTCCAGCCCGACCGCCGCGACCTTGTCGGCGTCACCGGGCACGATCATGATCCGGGCCGGCCGTTCGTCCATGCGCAGCCGGAGCGAGCCGTCCGGGCCGTCGTCAGCGTGCATGCCGAGCACATCCTCGGCGAAGGAGCGCCACTGGCTGGTGACTGTCGACTCCAGCCGCACGTAGCCCAGGCTGTGAATCTTCATTCCGCTGTACTCCTCAGGTCGCGATCGCGGCGGTCAGCCGGCCAGCAGGAAGTCGGTGGTGACGCGCTCGTATTCGGCCCGCTGCTCGATGTGGGCCCAGTGCCCGGCCTTGGGCAGCACGTAGAGCCGGGCGTTCTTCAGCATCTGGAAGGTGAGGAACGCGCCGTCCAGTGGCTGGACCCGGTCCTCCCGGCCCCAGATGACCATCACCTCGTGCTGGACCTTGGACACCTCCCGCCACAGCTCGCCAGACTCGGCGAAAGCCGGGTTGCGGTTGGCCCGCTGCATCGCGGCCAGGCCATCGGTCGCCGGGGTGGTCGCGGCCTGGAACCGTTCCTCGATCAGCTCGTCGGTGACCAGGGATTCGTCGTACACCAGGGTCTTCAGGAAGGCGGCCATCTTCTCCCTGGTCGGGCCGGGCGGCGCGTGGAAGTCCATGATCCGCCTGATGCCCTCACTCGGCCGCGGCGTGAACAAGCCGATCGACAGGGCCGAGCCCGGGCCCATCAGCACCAGCCGGTTTGCCCGGTCCGGGAAGTCCAGCGCGAACCTGACCACGACCGCCGCGCCGAGCGAGTTGCCGATAAAGTGCACCTTCTCCAGGCCCTGGTCGTCCATGAACCCGGCAAGCATCGCGGCCGTCCAGCTCATCCAGTGCCGGTCGAACTCGGCTGGTGTCTCAGTCCCGCCGAAGCCCGGCTGGTCGATGAGGTAGGTATGAAAGTTCTGGCTGTAGCCGGGAAGGCTGCCGGAGAAGTTGCTCCAGGCCGACACACCGGGACCTGCACCGTGCAGCATGAACAGCGGCTCGCCGCTGCCGGCCTCGTGGTAGTGCACGGCCAAGCCACCAACCTTGGTGGTGCGGCTGGTCTCTTCGTAGCTCAGTGACTCGGGCATGGCTGCTCCAGGGCGGGGAGTTGGAACTGAGGACGGCTAGATTCCGCTGTCGGCTATGGACAGGCCGAACGACATGGCGCCGTAGGCCATCAGCATCGGCTCGGGCACGTTGCTGTTGTGCTGGGCGCCGGCATGGATGTCCCGCCACGCTCGCTGGATCGGGTTGAGTTCATGCAGCACCCGGCCGCCGGAGTTCTGGAACACCCGGTCCACCGCAGAGATCGCAAGCTGGGTGGCACGCACCTGATCGAGGCGGGCCCTGGCCCTGACCTCCACCGGGATGTCCTTCTCGTCCCCCGCCAGCGCCATCATGTCCTCGAGGTCGCGCTTCAACTGGAGCCGGGCGCCGTCCAGTTCACCGGCCGCTTCGGCGACCCTTGCCTGCGAGAACGGCTCCTCGGCGACGCGCGTGCCCCTGGTGATCCGCATGCGCTCGGCGGTCCAGGTGATGTGGTCGTCGAGCGCACCCTGCGCCGCGCCGAGCAGTGGCGCCGCGATCCCGAAGGTAAACACCGGGCCGAACGGCAGCCGGTAGATCGGCGAGTCGCTGGTCACGCTTCCCGACCGGTAGTCGTGCGTGCGGTGCTCGGGCACGAACGCGTCGGTGACCACGACGTCGTTGCTTCCCGTGCCGCGCAGGCCCACGACCCGCCAGACGTCATCGATCACGAAGTCGGACCGCGGCACCAGGAAGCACAGCCGCCGCACGTTGCCGGCATCGTCTGTGGCAGCCCCGCCGAGGATGGCCCACTGGGCGTGGTCACAGCCGGAGGAGAACGACCATCGGCCGTTCAGCCGGTAGCCGCCGTCCACGATCTCCACGTTTCCTCGTGGTGTGTAGGACGAGCAGATCAGGGTGTCCTGATCCGAGCCCCACACGTCTTCCTGCGCCTGCTCCGGCATCAGGCCGAGCTGCCAGTTGTGCACGCCGATGACGGAGTAAACCCAACCGGTGGAGCAGCAGGCTGCGCTGATGATCATCGCGACTTCGAGGAAGACCTGCGGATCGAGCTCGTAACCGCCGAACCTGGCGGGCTGCAGAATCCGGAACAGGCCCGCTTCCTTGAGCTCGGCGATGGTCTCGTCGGAGACCCGGCGCGCTTCCTCGGTGGCGAACGCCCGCTCGCGGAGCACCGGGGCGAGCGACCTGGCCTTGTCCAACGCATCGACTGGACGCATCCGCAATCCTTCCCTGCGAATCGCTGGCAGCCCGGCACGCCCGGGCTCGTAGCAACACTGTCTGCCGCAGCAGTCCTGGCTGTCATCAACTCATCCCGGTCAGCGGCACGCGGCGGCCAGCGGGCACGGCGGCCGGGAAGACTGCTGCCATGACGACCGCGTTTGTAACAGGCGCAGGCGGCGGCATCGGCCGCGCTGTGGCCATGCGCTTCGCCCGGACCGGATCTGCGGTCACCGTGGTGGACATCGATCAGGCCAGCGGCGAGGAGACGGCTGGCCTGGTCCGGGAGGCCGGCGCTCCTGCGCTGTTCGTCCAGGCCGACGTCGCTAGCAGCGAGGACATTCAGGCTGCGGTTCAGGCGACCGTCACCGAATTCGGCAGCCTCGATTTCGCGCATAACAACGCCGGCATCACCGGCGAGCGCACGCGCGTGCACGAAACCAGCCGCGAGGACTGGCAGCGGATCCTGGACGTCAACCTCACCGGGATCTGGAACTGCATGCGGTATCAGATACCGGTGATGCTCGCTGCTGGCGGCGGCGCGATCGTCAACACCTCCTCTGCTGCCGGGCTCACCGGAACTCCTGAATTGTCTGCCTACGCCGCCAGCAAGTTCGGCGTCATCGGCCTGACCCGGTCGGTTGCGGTGGAGTACGCCGCAGACGGCATCAGGGTCAACGCCGTCTGCCCCGGCCTGGTCTGGACGCCGATGCTGGCTGCGTTCACCCAGGCTCACCCTGACTGGCTGGCCGGCACCCACCTGCCGCAGGGCCGGATGGCTGACCCCGATGACATCGCTGCCGCGGTGTTCTGGCTCTGCTCCGCCGATGCTGGTCACGTCAACGGCGTCGCGCTGCCGGTGGACGGCGGCGTGCTGGCCGGCGGCGCGCGCCCATCCGCCCGGACGGCGGCCCAGGGAACGGGTAGCGCACCACCAGCGTCTTAGCAGAGTGACAGGGAGCGGGCGGGCAGCGGCTTACGGCATCGCCTGGCGTGCCGGTTGCCTGGCGGCCGGAATCTTGATCGGGTTCGGGGTCGCCGGTTGCGCGCAGGCCCCTGCGCCCAACTCGGGTTCGTTCAGTGAGTTTTACACGGGCGTCGTTCTGGCCTCGCCGGCGAACTGCGTGCGAGTGACCCAGCCCATTCAGATGGCCGTCCTGGGCCTGCTCTGTCTGCAACGCTCACCGGGCCCGGCCGGCTCATGTGTGCACGGTGTCGTAAGCAACGGAGGCCGGCTTGCCGGCGCCATCACGTGGCTCCCCGCAACGGGTCACCCAGTGGCAGCCGCGAAGTGCAGGCCGTCACCGGCGCTGCCGCAGATGGCGCGGGAAAACCAGATCGTCGGCGTGGTGTGGACCGACCCGCGCTGCCTGGCGGTGCCGCTGCCCTACCCCGGCAGCCGGGACGGCCTGATCTGCGCTGCCCGCCCCGTCGGCACCGTCGGCGAGTGCGCCAGGGCGTGGTACCGGGTGCCGGGGGCCCGGAGGGGCGGCGGCCCGTTCGACGGCAGCGTCATCCGGAGCTCTCCTAGCTGGTGTAAGGGTTTCCGCCGCTGGTGACCCGGCGCCGTTGGAGATCTTCAGTCGTTGATGGCCGGGTACACGAGCGTTTTCAGCTGCCCGCGAAAGTTGAACGTGCCAGAGGGCAGGAGCTGGGTCATGAAGACCACGGCGAGATCTTCCGCAGGGTCAACCCAGAAGATCGTGGACGCCGCGCCGCCCCACATGAACTCACCCGCTGAGCCGATGACCTGGGTTAGTGCCGGAGCCTTGGCAACGGCGACGGTCAGCCCGAACCCCATGCCCGCGAATCCCACCTCACCGTAGCCGCCGGGCAGCGCGACTGACTCAAGGTCGCCGTCTCCGGGCAGGTGATTAGCCGTCATCAGCTCGACCGTCTTGCGTCCGAGGATGCGCACGCCGTCGAGCTCACCGCCGCCGAGCAGCATCTGGCAGAACCGCAGATAGTCGGTCGTCGTCGAGACCAGCCCGCCGCCGCCGGACAAGAACGACGGCTCGGTCCGGTATCCGCTGCGCTCCGGATCGTCGGTCAGGACGAGCTTCTTGCTGGCGTCGCGCCGGTAGCACGCAGCGAACCGGCCCGCCTTCCCGTCCGGTACCGCGAACCCGGTGTCGGTCATGCCGAGAGGCTGGAAGAGAGCGTCACGGAGATAGTCGTCGAAGCGCTGTCCCGAGATGATCTCGACAAGCCGGCCGCAGATGTCCGTCGACACCGAGTAGAGCCAGTGGGTGCCGGGATGGAACTCCAGCGGATAGTTCGCATAGTGCTCCACCATGGATTCCAGGGTGGCGCCGCGACCCCGCCGCATCCCCGGCGTGAAACCGTCAGATTTGGCAGCGTTATCGGCCGAGAACAGCTCCTGCAGCGTTCGGCCGCCCGCAAAGCCAAGGCCGGACATATGCGTCATCAGGTCGCGCACCGTCATCGGCCGCCGTGGATCGACGAGTTGCTCCGAGCCGTCCTCCGCGTTTTCGCGGACCTTCAGGTCGCGCCACCGCGGGATGAAACGCGAGACCGGATCACTGAGCTGGAACATCCCCTGCTCATACAGCGTCAGCAGCGCCACCCCGGTGATCGGCTTTGTCATCGAGTAGATCCGCCAGATCGTGTCCTCCTCGACGGGCAGCGACCGCTGCAGGTCCCGGTGACCGAGCGAGCGGAAAAAAGCCACCTGGCCGTGACGCGAGACGGCGACCTGACAACCAGCGATGCGGCCGGCCTCGATATACCGGTGCTGCAGGTGCTCGGTGATGCGCTCAAGTCGGCGCTCGTCGAATCCCGCTCCAGCCGGATCCACCTTCATGCGTCTGCTCCCGTCGTCCTGGCCGGTATTCGCCACCTGGAAGACACGCTAACTCCGCGACCGGTCCGGGAACTAGCAGCCGGCAGGGCTGCTAGCTCCCGGAGTCAGGCGGCAGCGTCAGACGCTGGCATCAGTCGCCCGTGTCGGTCAGCTGGGCGGCCGGCTCCTGTTCGACCGGCACTCGGAGATGCTGGCTGACGTCGCCGATGTGCTCGATGACGATAAGCCGGTCGGCGAAGTGCCACTGACCGTCAGCGTCACGGGCGAAGGCGTCCTCGTACCGGCCGGCCACGATCGGCTGCAGCGGCAGCGCGGGGCGGCTCTGCAGCACGGTGAAGTACGACCGGGCCGATGCTGTCCCGGCCGCCTCGTCGGCGTCCACGATCAGGTTGGTCGTAACGTGCTTGGTTGCCGGGGTCCCGTCCTCGAACCGCTGCACACTGCCGTCGAACGCAGCGAATACTTCGGCTGCGCCGGTAAACGTCGCGCCCTCGCCGGACGCTGTCCGTAGCGTGGCCCCGGCAAACAGGGCGGCCATCCCGGCCAGATCTCCGGCGTCGAGGCGGTCGGCGTATCCGAAGACAAGCCGCGCGATCGCTGCATAAGCAGGTTCCATGCGCCGACGATAAATCGCCCGCGGCCCCGGCAGGCCCGCCGTCTCAGGCAGCGGGACACTCGCGGTCAGCCGAGCGAGGAACCACGCCGGTGTCTGGTTCGTCGAAGCGATATGCAACGGCTCCCGGCGATCGTGATCGCGGGACTCGTGCTGATCGCCGCCGCGGGCTGTGCGTCGTCCGCCGCGCCTGCGCAGCGCCGGACGGCAGCCGGGCCGGTCGCGAAGGTAACCGGATACCGGTCTGTCCCGACGATGAGCTCGTCTTCGGCCGGCCCCGTAACGGTCCGGGTCACCGGAGCGCAGGCGAGCAGACTCGCGCTGCTGGTGCGCCAGCTACCGTCGGCGCCGCCAGCGCACTGCGAGGAGCCCCTCGGGCTGATGTACCGGATCGGCTTGGCTGCCGGTGCGGTCGCGCACTCGGCGGCGCTGGTGGAGGGTTACCGGTGCGGCGCCGCCGTGACGGTTGCCGTCGCGGGACAGAAAGCCTCCTGGCGGCGCGACGCCCGGTGCGCATTGATCCGCGCCGTGCGCCGGGTGCTCCCGGCTCGGGCGAAAGCGACGCGCGGTCTTTCTATCGGGTGTGACGGCTAGCGTCGGGCCCGGGCGCCAGGTAGGCGACCGGCAGGTCAAGGCCGCCGGCCGCCTGGCCGAGGCGCAGCGCGACCCGGGCACCCGGTCCCGGTCCGGCCGGCGCATCGCAGCCGGGCTGGTTCGCTGCCAGGTTGCAGATGAGCCGCGGACCCTCGTCAAGCTCGACCAGCGCGACCAGGTACGGAAGCCGGCCGCGGACCGCCGGATGCACCGCGTGCTCGACGCTGGTGAAGCTGACCAGCCGGCCCTGGCCGGAGGCCTCGAACCAGCGCAGTTCGTGCATGGTGCCGCCAGGGCACACCGGCTCGGGCGGATGCACTACGATCGCGCAGTCAGCGCACCGCTGCAGCAGGACCACGCCGCGTCGCGCCGCCGCCCAGTAAGCAGCCGTGAGTGCTGTCTCCGCCGGCACGATCCGGCCGCCTGCTGGCTCGCTCGTCATGGCGCCAGCAGCGCAGCGCTCGGGCCGGAGCTGACGAGCACCGGCCCGCTCCGGCTCACCTGGTTGGCCGATTCGCCACGGCACTGCCTGACTGCCTCGGTCAGGTGGTTCATGCCGTGCACGTAGGCCTCGGACAGATGACCGCCGCTGGTGTTGACCGGCAGCGGGCTGGCCGCGCCGATACCGTGCGCGGTCACTGCCCGCCAGGCCGTGAACGGCTCGTGAAAACCGTACGCTTCCAGGCCTAGCAGCACCGATATGGTCGTGGCGTCGTAGATCATGGCGACCGCGATGTCACTCGGCCGCAATCCGGCGTTCTCAAGCAGCCTGCGCGCGATGCCGCGGTACTGCGGTCCGTTGCGCAGCTCGCCGTACACCGAGATGGACTCGGCGTAGCGGAACAGGCCCGCGGTCGCGCCCAGAACGCTCACCCCCGGCCGGCTGAGTGCCTTAGCGACCGACGGTGCCGCGACCACCACTGCGGCCGCGCCGTCGGACTCGAGAGCCAGGTCGAACAGCCTGAGCGGCGTGGAGATCATCCGGCCGGCCAGGTATCCGGACATGTCCAGCGGCCTGTCCCGCAGGATTGCGAGCGGGTTGCGAGCGGCGAACTGCCGCTGGCCGATCGCGATCTGACCGAGCGCCGACGCCAGCTGCTCGTCAGTCAGGCCTGCCTGCCACTGGTACTCCCGGGCCCACAGCGCCATTACCTGGCCGGGACTAAGCAGCCCGTAAGGGCCGGCAAAAGCACCGGACGGAGCCCGGTCGCCGCTCGCCACGACGTCACCAGACCCGAGCCCGTCGCCAAGTGTGCGCTCCGCCCGCCCGTAACGCGTCTTGGTCCACCCGTTCAGCGCGCGATAGCAGACCACAACTCTCGCCAGCCCGGCAGCCACCGCGCCGCAGGCGTGCGCGAGCACCGCCGGCGCGCCCAGGCCGCCGTAACCGGTCTGCGAGTAGTAGCCGATGCGCAGGCCGAGCGAGCGGACCAGCATCGCCTCGTCGACGTCGTCATACGAGTAGCGCACCAGCCCGTCGACAGCGCTGGCGGCCAGCCCGGCGTCGGCCAGCGCCCGAGTGACCGCGTCGACGGCCAGCTCCCATTCGGACCGGTCGGTGCCGCGCGCGTAGGCAGACTCCCCTACGCCGACGATCTGCGCCAGGGGTTCCCGGCCAGTCATCTCACGACACCGTCATCTCACAGGACCGCGACAGGGTTGACCGCCGACCCGGTAGCGCGCCGCAGCCGCAGCGGGCAGATCACGGCAAGGAATTCCCACCGGCTTTCCGCTGCACAAGCCGCTGCCAGGTCCTCCAGCCAGGCGTTGTCCAGCAGCGGCAGGCCGAGTAGAACCAGCGCCCCGGCGTGCACTGGCATCGGATGCGGGGCGCCGCCCGGCGTCATCTGATCGGACACGCCGTCACTGCCGAGCAACGCGACATCGTGCGCGCGCAGCCACGGCAGGCTGTCCGCCGCCAGCCCCGGCAAGCCCGCAGTGACCGGATCGGTCCTGCCATGCTGCGCGGCTCTGGCGTCGCGCCCGACCCGGACGAGCAGGATGTCACCCGGCCGGACCTCGGCCTGCCGCGCCGCAGCAGCGTCCAGCTCGGCAGGGTGTACATACTCCCCCGGCTCGAGCCACGGCCGGTTCTGCGCGGCGGGCAGGTCGAGCAGCACCCCGCGGCCGACGATGCCGCCGGCGAACGCCTCGACCGACCCGGTGCCCGCGCCGGTCCTGGTAGTGACGCGGCCCGCGGGTTGTCCGTTGTACGTGGCACCGTCGAAGAACTGGTGCGAGAACGCGTCGACATGCGTGACCGCGAAGCCGTGCGGCGCGAGGCCGAGCCAGTCGCTGGCATGGCTGCCGCCCCTGGCCGGCGCGTCCTCGCCGGATGCTTTCATCAGCTGCAGCGGCGGTTGCGGGTCGTCGGGCTGAGGCGGTCCGCCGACTCGCCGGCCGAGCGACACACTGGTCCCGCTCCGCACCAGCGCCGCCGCGGCGCGGCGCCGCTCCGCAGTCAGCAGGTTCAGCGTGCCGAGCTGGTCGTCGTCCCCCCAGCGGCCCCAGTTCGTCGCGGACGCGGCATAGCGATCCAGCTCGGCGAGAAGTTCCGGCGTCCAGCCGGGTGCCGCCGGAGCGGTCTCGCTGTCGGTTGCAGGTACTTGCCCCGCCATCAGATCACGCCCTGTTCCCGCAGCTTGCCGAGCTCGGCCCCGGTTAGCCCGAGCCTGCCGTACACGATGTCATTGTGCTCGCCGAGTCGCGGGCCGGCCCAGCGGATGCTCGCCGGAGTCCGGGACAGCCGGAACGGCGTGTTCACCATCCGCAGCAGGCCAAGGTCGTCGTCCGGCACGCTGGCAATCGAGCCGAGAGCCGCGTACTGCGGATCGGCCACGATGTCGCGGACGTCGTACACCGTGGAAATAGGGACCCCGGCCTGTTGGCAGGCCGACACGACTGTCGCGTGGTCGAGGGAGCCGACCCAGCCGCCGACGATCTCGTCGAGCTCGTCCGCATGCCTGGCACGCTCGGCCGCGCTGCGGAACCATGGCTCGCGGACCACATCAGGCCGGCCGATGAGCTCGAGCAACCGGTCAGCGGTCGACTGAGTGCTGGTCGACAGGGCGAGCCACCGGCCATCGCTGGACAGGTACATGTTCCTCGGCGCGTTGACGGTTGACCGGTTGCCTACCCGCTGGGCTACCCGGCCGAGCTGATCATGCTCGATGATCTGCGGCTCCAGAACCGTCAGCAGTGGCTCGATGATGGAGACGTCGATTTCCTGACCGGCTCCGCTGGACCTCGTTTCCCATAGTGCTGTCATGATCGCGAGCGCGGTAGTGATGCCGGTGACGGTGTCGGCGAGTCCGAACGGCGGCAGCATTGGCGGACCGTCCGCGGACCCGTTGCGGTGCGCGAACCCGCTCATGGACTCGGCGATGGTGCCGAAGCCGGGCAGCGTCGACATCGGTCCCGACTGGCCGAAGCCCGTCACGTGGGCCATTACCAGCGCCGGGCTGACTGCCTGCAGCGCCGGGTAATCGATCCCCCACCTGGCCATCGTTCCCGGCCGGAAGTTCTCCACCACGACGTCGGCCCCGCTCGCCAGCCGGCGGAAGATGTCCTGCCCCTCCGGCCTGGACAGATCCAGGGTGATGCAGAGCTTCCCGCGGCCAAGCTCCTTCCACCACAGGCCATGGCCGTCCTTCTGCCCCCCGTGGTTGCGGAGCGAGTCGCCGTCGGCCGGATGCTCGATCTTCACGACCTCGGCACCGAGGTCGGCCATCAGCATCGTGGCCAGCGGGCCGGCGATCAGATTCGATGCATCCAGCACCCGCACGTTTCGCAGCGGGCCGGTGCCCGCCGCCCCCGGCCCCGCCCGTCTCGGAGCTGCCATGCGCCCTCCGTTACCCTCGGTCAATGTCGCGGTTGAGTTATCCGATGGCCGGGATGACCTCCTCGCCGAACAGCCGGATCGACTTCATGACCTGATCGTGCGGGATGTCGCCGAGCTGCATGGCGACGAGCATCTGAGTCGCGCCCGCGTCCTTGAAGCCGCGGATGCGTTCGGCGATCATGTCCGGGGAGCCGACCAGGATCATGCCGTTTTCCTGCAGGTACTCGAATTTGGCCGGACCCGAGCGAGCCGGGCCCCGTTTCAGAGCTGTCGCGTACCACTCGTAGCCGGGCGGCAGCTCGCGCTTGGCGCCCCAGCGCAGGAAGTGCTCGACGGTGACGTCCAGGTAGCGAACGAAGGAGTCCTGGCAGATCGCCCTCGCGGCCGCTTCCGTTTCAGCGCAGAAGCACATCATGAAGACCGCGGCCTGCTCGTTCCTGACGGAGATCTGGCGAGTGGACGCAGCCATCGCGGCCCGCCACTCGGCGAGCCTGCGGCCCATCGCGTCCTTGTCGACAGCCATGCCGAAGGCCAGCACTCCGAGTCCGTAGTCGCCTGCGAGGGCGTAGCTCATCGGGCTGGTCGCTGCCATCCACATTGGCGGGTGAGGCTTCTGGACCGGTCGCGGGAACACCTTCCGGGGCGGCAGTTCCAGGTACTTGCCGTGGTACTCGACCTCTTGCTCGCCGCTGGTCCACAGGCGCTGCAGGAACTCGACCGACTCCGACCACATGTCCCTGGTGTCGCCGGGGTCGATGCCGAAGCCGCCGATCTCGAGCTCGGCGATCGACCGCCCGGTCCCGAAATCGACGCGGCCGCCAGACAAGATGTCCAGCGCGCCGATCCGCTCGGCGACCCGAACCGGATGGTTGAACGGCATCGGGAGGAGCACGACGCCGTGGCCGATCCGGATCCGGCTAGTCTGCTGCGCTACCGCCGTCAGCCAGATCTCCGGCGCTCCCATGTGGGAGAACTCCTCCCGGAAGTGATGCTCGACTGCCCACACATGCGTGAAACCAGCCTGCTCAGCCGCGATCGCCTGGGCGACGCCGTTGCGGTAGGCGTCAGCTTCCGTTGCCGGCCCCCACGGCTTGGGTACCTGCATCTCAAAAAGCAGACCGAAGTCCATCCGACCTCCCGTTCGCCCGGCAGCGCCGAAGCGCCGTTTCGCTAGCACTCATGCTTGACGAGCCCGCAGCCGCGGCCAAGCTCGTGTCCTGCTTGCTGGGAAACTCACGTGGCGGTTTTGCCGCCGTCGATCGTGACGACGCTGCCCGTCATCCACCCGGACTCGTCGCTTGCCAGGAACACAGCCACGCCAGCCACCTCCTCCTCAGTTCCGGTACGCCGCATCGGATAGACCTGCCCGGCGCTTGCCGCCAGCTCTTCTTCGGTGCTGCCCTGGACCAGTCCGGCCCCCTGCGCCCAGAGCCCGCGAATCAGCGGCGTCGGAATCGTGCCAGGCGCGATGGCATTAACCCGGATGCCGGACGGGCCGTAATCGACCGCCATCTGCTTCGTCAGGCCGATCACTGCAGCCTTGCTGGCGCAGTACGCAGCCAGCCGGCCAACACCGCGCATGCCGCCGATACTTGCCTGATTGACGATCGCGCCGGCACCGGCCTCGAGCATGTGCGGCAGCACGTACTTGCCGCACAGGAAGACGCCGGTCAGGTTGATGTCCAGGATCCGGTGCCACTCGGCTTCGTCGCAGTCGTGCACGGACCCGACGCCGATCACTCCGGCGTTCGCGTACAAGACGTCGATCGATCCGAATTCGGCTACCGCACGGCCGGCCATCGCGCGCACCGCGTCCGCGTCGGTCACGTCCGTGTGCTGCGCAAGCGCCGTGCCGCCGACGTCCCGCGCAAGGCTCGCGGTCTCCTCGTTCCGGTCGGCGGCTATGTCCGCGCACAGCACCGCAGCCCCCTCTGCGGCGAACCGCAGCGCCGCGGCCCGGCCGATACCAGATCCCGCGCCGGTGACGATTGCTGACTTGCCTGCCAGCCGGCCTGTCATGACTCATCTCCTTCGCCGCGGCTGCGTGCGCGTTCCGCTCGTCGTGGTCAGATCAGCTTGAGCGGCGCGGTCGCTCCGCGCCACCAGGCGGTCAGGTGAGTGGAACAGCTCTCCCCCGCCAGGGGCCTGACCAGCGACACTGGTGGGATGTCGGCCCACTGGCAGGAGTGCGCGTGAAGGTGTACCAGGCCATCGCCCGGCTGCTGACTGCCGCCGGGGTCACTACCGTCTTCGGCGTCATGGGCGACGGCAACATGCACTGGCTGGCGGAGTACGCCAGCCTTCCGGGCACCCGCTGGTGCCCGGCCTGGCATGAGGCCGGCGCGGTCGGGATGGCCGACGGCTACGCGGTAGCCGCGCGCGCCGCCGAACTGACCGCTGGCGAGACGACCACGGTCGGCGTGGCGACGGTGACGATGGGGCCGGGAGTTGCCCAGGCACTCGGCGCGCTGACCGCGGCGGTCCGGACCAGGTCGCCTGTCGTAGTGATCACCGCGGAGCCGGCTCACGTGACGCCGCCGAACAGTCAGGACATCGACCAGCGGTCCTGGGCGGCCACGGCGGGCGCGCGGTACTGGCTGGTTACCGACCCGGCCGATGCCGGCAGCGTGCTGGCCGAGGCGATGGCGAGCGCGAGGTCAGGCCAGCCGGCCGTGGTGGCCATCGCCGCCGAGCTGATGGAGCACGAGATCGACTCGCTGCCTGCTGCGGCCGATCCGGACGGCCGTCTGCCGGGGCCGGCGCTGCCGGCGGACGGGTCCACGGACGAGGCGCTGACTGCCGCGGCGGAGTTGCTGGCCAGCAGCAACCGCCCGCTCGTGCTGCTCGGCCGCGGGGCGGTGGCCGGCTGCGCGATTCCGGCTGCCGTCGAACTTGGCCGCCGAATCGGCGCGGGCTTTCTCAGTACCGTTCCGGCCAAAGGCTGCATCGCCGGCTTCCAGGACCCGTTCGATCTCGGTCTGGCCGGCACCATGGCGCATCCGGCAGCCCGCGAGCTTGCCGCCAGCGCCGACGTTGTGCTGGTCGTCGGGGCAGCACTCGACTCACACAACACCGCCCGCGGGTCCTTCTTCGACGCAGCGGAGCTGATCCGGATCGACTGCCGTCCGCCGGCGCAGCTCTGGCAGCCGGGCTGGCCCGTCACCGAGATCACATCCGGCTCGGCGGCAGCCGTCGCTGAGCTCGGCCGGCAGCTTCCGGCCAGCATCAGGCCGGGCCTGCGAACCCAGGCGACCGCTGCGTTGCTGGCCAGCGAGCCCCCGCGGCGTGCCGCCCTTGCTGCCCGCGAGACTCCGGACGGGCTTAATCCATGGGCGGTCATCGCGGCGATTGACGATGCGGTCCCGGGCGACGCGCACATCATCACCGGGGTCGGCCACTTCTGGTACTTCGCGGCCCCGTACCTGTCCGCGCGGCCCGGCCGCACCTTCCACTTCGGCTACGGCTTCGGCCTGATCGGCCAGGGCATCCCGCTCGCGGCCGGAGCAGCCGTCGCTTCGCTAGCAGGCGGCCGCCGCCGCCCGGCGGTCGCGATCGAGGGCGACGGCAGCTTCCTGATGAACCTGCAGGAACTTCAGTCTGCCGTTCGCTTCGGCGCCGACTTGCTGGTACTCGTGCTGAACAACGAAGCGTACGGGTCCGAGTTCCACAAGCTCGGGATAGCCGGGCTTGACCCAGCCGGCGGATGCTTTCCCGATCCCGTCGGCATCAGCCAGGTGGCAACAGCGCTGGGCGCCGCCGCCCGGCAGGCGCGCACGCCTGCCGAACTGCAGGCCGGGCTGACGGCCTTCAGCCGCTCCGGTGGCGTGCGCGTGCTGGACATCGCGATCGCGCGCTCGGTCATGAGCGAGGCCTACCAGCTGATGCACCTGAGCGGGGAGCCGGCCGGAACACCGCGCCGTCACTCTGAGATCGGCAAGGAGCACTGAGTTGAGCGGACCCCGTTTCCATCCGATCGAAGCGGCCCTGGCAGACATTGCGGCCGGACGGCCGGTCGTCGTCGTTGACGACGAGGACAGGGAGAACGAGGGTGACCTCATCTTCGCTGCGGAGAAGGCAACGCCCGAGCTGATCGCGTTCATGGTGCGGGACTGCGGCGGCCTGGTCTGCGCCCCGATGACCGGCGCCGACCTTGACAGGCTGGCTCTCGGTCAGATGGTCAGCCAGAACTCAGAACGGATGGGGACTGCATTCACCGTGTCCGTCGACGCCAGGGGCGGGGTGACGACCGGCATCTCGGCGGCCGACCGGGCCACCACGATCCGGCTGCTGGCGGACCCGGCGACCACTGCGCACGACATCGTCAGGCCAGGGCACGTGTTTCCGCTGCGTGCCCGTGAAGGCGGCGTGCTGCGCCGGCCGGGGCATACCGAGGCTGCAGTCGACCTGGCCTGGCTCGCTGGCCTGCGGCCGGCCGGGGTCATCTGCGAGATCATGAACGCCGACGGAACGCTGGCCCGGTTGCCGCAGCTCGCGGCCTTCGCCGAGCGGCACTCACTCCGGCTCATCTCGATCGCGGACCTGATCGCTTACCGGCTCCGGACGGAGAAACAGGTGGAGCGCGTCGGCGAGGCCCGCCTCCCGCTGCGGCACGGCCAGTTCACCGCTGTGGGCTTCAGGAGCCTGCTGGACGGGACTGAGCACATCGCGCTGACCATGGGAGATCTGTCCGACGGAACTGACGTGCTCGTGCGGGTTCACTCCGAGTGCCTGACCGGGGATGTCTTCGGTTCGCTGCGCTGCGACTGCGGGCCGCAGCTCGCTGCCGCCCTGGCCGCGGTCGCCAAGCAAGGCCGGGGCGTCGTGCTGTACATGCGCGGGCAGGAGGGGCGCGGCATCGGCCTGCTGCACAAGCTGCAGGCCTATCAGCTCCAGGACGCGGGCGCTGACACCGTCGATGCCAATCTCCGGCTCGGCCTGCCTGCGGATGCGAGGGATTACGGCACCGGCGCGCAGATCCTGGCCGATCTCGGCGTCCGGACCATGCGGCTGCTGACCAACAACCCGGCGAAGCGGGCGGGCCTGGAAGGCTACGGCCTGTCCATCGTCGGGCGTGAGCCACTGCCGGTTCACGCCAACCGGCATAACCTCCGCTACCTGCGGGTCAAGCGCGACCGGATGGGGCACGACCTGCCGGGCCTGCCCTGGCACGACGACGAGGTGTCCTGGGCTTCGCTCGCGAACCGTCCCGCCAGGTCGAGCTTTTGCGGTTCGGACGCTGACGGCACCACCACCGACCAGGTCTCGATGTTCGGCCTGGATGGCCAAGACTAGGAACGGCCTAGTTCACCGGCCGCCGGGAACGGCTATCGGAAACTCCCAGGGCCCAGGCGCGGTTAGTTGGTGACGACTTCCGATACGTCAGGCCCGCCGCTGGCAGCAGGACCGAGTGCCGCGAAGCCGTTGCCTCGTCGCGCAATGGCCGGGTGCGACCCGCTGCCGGGGAAGCCGAGCCCTCCGGTAGCCGTGTCGATGACCGGCGAGCCGGCCGGCACGCCGCTGGTGATCATCATGAACACGGCGGGCCTCGGGGACGGAGGTGTCACTCCTGCCGCCCAGCACGTGGCGCCTGCGCACGCGATCGATGAGCCCCAGTAGGTCGGCAACGACTGCACGTTTCCCGCGACGCCGTTGTCAAGCGTCACGACCGTATTGCCCGGGGTGGCCGTGAAACTGCCCAGCGTTGTCGCGTAGCAGGTGGAGGAACTCACGCAGGAGACGTCGGAGAAACCCGTCCCGCCGCCGGTTCGTGCCGTGCTCGGCACGCCATTGCTAGTGGTGATGATGCCGTCCACGGTCGGGCTGGCGCTGCCGCCGCCGGTCGAAGCGCCGACGGCAACGCAGGTCTCGCGCCAGCATGAGATGCCTCCCGGCGCGAGGTAGCTGACCTCGGGGGGCTTGACGAAATAGGGTCGGCTGAGCTTCTGGCCGGTCCAGGCGAAGAAGTACCAGTTGTTGTGATACGAGTTCGTCAGGGTGATGCCGAAGAGCTCGCAAGAGGTCATCGAGGTACAGGAGATCTCATTCAGCGAGGCCCCGCCCTGGACCCGTACCCTGGTCACGCTCCGGACGCCGCCGACCGGGCTGATCTTGACTAGCACGAAGTTGCGGTGGCCGATGCGGGGCGACCCGATGGCCCAGCACCCGAACCGGTTCGGGCAGCTCACCGCGACCAGGTTCGACGCCGACGGCACGACGC
>DATJNX010000034.1:0-63460 GCA_035507615.1 Streptosporangiaceae bacterium | reverse complement strand
GCGGACGCGGAGTACGTTGCCAGCCTCGGCGCCACTGAGGTCATCGACTACACCGCCGGGCGATTCGAGGACCAGGCCGACGGCACTGACGTGGTGGTCGACACGGTGGGCGGTGACGTTTTGCGCCGCTCCGCCGGCGTGCTGCGCCCCGGCGGCATCCTGATCTGCATCGCCGAGCCGCCCGATCCGCAACTAGCCAGCAGTCACGGCATCCGGACCGCGTTCTTCGTCGTCGAACCTGACCGTGGCGAGCTCGTCCGGCTGGGCGAGTTCGCCGAAGCGGGGACGCTCCATCCTGTGATCGCCGAGGCCTATCCGCTGGACCAGGCCGCCGTCGCCTACGCCGCCGTGGACCACTCTCACCGTCGCGGAAAGGTCGTCCTCGACATTCGCCCGTAAGCGCCGGAAGTAACCGCTATCCCCGGAACCGGAAGGAGAGACCGATGACGCGCACGCCGCAAGAAGTGTTCGAGCATCACGGCCAGGTGTTCGGTGTCGAGGACATTGACGGGATACTCACCGATTTCGCCGATGACGCGGGAGTGATCACGCCGGCCGGCAAGCAACACGGCAAGGACGGCATCCGCCAGGCTTACCGACAGCTGTTCACCGAGCTGCCGCACGCGGCCTGGGATATCAAGAAGCAGGTCTACGTCGACGATGTGCTATTCATCGAGTGGGCCGCGGATGCCGCTTCGACCCGTGCCGACGGCGTTGACACGTTCGTATTCCGCGACGGCAAGATCCACGCGCAGACCATCCACTACAACCTGCAGCACAAGAACTGAGGCCTGCGGCCAGTTCGGCAACCGACTCCCGCGTCGCGCGCATTACGCCACCGTCCCGGCAGTCTGGTGGTGATTTCCTGCCGCAGCCAGCCGTCGCGGCGTGCTGAAACACTTACCGGCGCGACCTATGACATCGACGGCGGCCAGCAACTAGTCCCCGCTGGCTAAAACTTCATGCCGGGAACGGGCATTGCTGACGCGCGGGCATGCGTAATTTGCCGGCATACGGGAATCATGCTGCCGATCCGGGCAACCCCGGGCTCTTCTCGCCGGAGGCAGGCGCTTGAGCGACTATGACGTCATCGTGGTCGGCGGCGGCTCACCAGGCGAGCACTGTGCCGGCGAACTAGCCGACGGCGGCCTTCGGGTAGCGCTCGTCGAACGCAACCTGGTCGGGGGCGAGTGCTCCTACTGGGCCTGCATCCCGTCCAAGACCCTGCTGCGCCCTGGCGAGGCTGCGCATCAGGCGAGCGAAGCCGCCGCTACCGCGCAGGTCGACGTCAGCGAGGCGCTTGCCTGGCGCGACTACATGGTCTCGGACTACTCCGACGCCGGTCAGGAACGCTGGCTGGCGGACAAGGACATCGACCTGCTGCGCGGAACCGGAAAGCTGGCCGGGACCGGTGTCGTCGAAGTCGACGGCACCCGCCACACGGCCCGGCATGTAGTGCTCGCGACCGGCTCAGATCCTGTCATTCCGCCGGTGCCGGGATTGCGGGAACTCGACGGGGTGTGGACTAACCGCGAAGTCACCGGAATGAAGACCGTCCCCCGCAGGCTGCTCATCCTCGGCGGCGGACCGGTCGGAGCCGAGATGGCTCAGGCAGTGCGGCGCCTGGGCGGCGAGGTCTCCCTCACCGAAGGAGCCAGCCATGTGCTCGCCCGCGAGCCTGAACCG
This sequence comes from Streptosporangiaceae bacterium, assembly GCA_035507615.1. GTDB lineage: Bacteria > Actinomycetota > Actinomycetes > Streptosporangiales > Streptosporangiaceae > JAJYUU01. The sequence goes on along the minus strand of DATJNX010000034.1, from coordinate 61,774 downwards.
CTGGGCCAGGCGCTCGGCGACGCACTACGCGCTGAGGGCATCGAGTTGCTGCTGGGCACGCACGCAACCGCAGCGCGGCGGGACGGCGAGGATTATGTCCTGGTCCTGGACAATGGCGGCGAGCGGCACGGCGATCGCCTGCTGGTCGCGACCGGCCGGCGGCCGCGCGTGGACGGGATCGGACTGGAAACGGTAGGCGTGACAGCCGGAAAGACCGGGGTCCCGGTCGACGCCCGGCTTCGGGTCGCCGAGCGGTTGTGGGCAGTTGGCGACGTCACCGGCGTCCGCCTGCTCACGCACGTCGGCAAGTACCAGGGCGAGGTCGTGGCCGCCAACATCCTCGGCGACGCCCGCGACGCCAACTATGAGGCCATCCCGGACGTCGTCTACACCGACCCGCAAGCGGCCGCGGTCGGTCCTTCCGAAGGCCGGTTCACTGCCACCGTCAAGCTGTCCGAGGTAGCCAAAACCGCAACCTACAGCCGCGCCGCGCAGTCGAACGGATTCCTGACCCTGCTCTCCGACGGCGAGCGACTGACCGGCGCGCACGCGCTCGGCCCCGAAGCGGGCGAATGGCTGCAACAGGCCACTCTCGCCATCCGTGCGCGCGTCCCGCTGACGGTGCTGCGCGACACGATCCAGCCGTTCCCGACGTTCTCCGAGATCTACGTCGCCGCCCTCAAGCTTCTGCGCCAGAAGGTGAAAGGCGGGTAGCAAGCTCAGGCGTTCGCGGTCCGCCTGAACAAGACGGTCGCAAGTGTGAAAGCGGCAACGACGATGCCGCCGAACTCGCTGAGCGTGAGCCAGAGATGGCTCCCGGCCGCCTCGTTCTCGAGCACTGCGCGGAGCGTGTCCACGGCCTGAGTGATGGGCTGGTTGGCGGTAACGACCCGCAGCCAGGACGGCATCGTGGCGGCTGGAACGAACGCGCTGCTGAAGAAGATCGGGATGACGATGATGGCCGCGAACTGCTGCGCGACTTCCACGCTCTTGCCGAGTAGCCCGATGAGCGCAGCGACCATTGACAGGGCGAGCGTTACGAGCAGGAACACCGCGACCGCAGCCACCCAGCCGGTGAGTCCGGCGGCAGGACGGAAACCCACCGCATAACCAGCCGCGACGGTAACGGCAAGGCCGAGCAAGCTGCGCGCTAGATCGGCGATCACGTGGCCGGCGATGAGACTGGACTTGGCCATGGGCAACGTGCGGAACCGGTCGACGACACCTTCCAGCATGTCGGCGGCTACGCTGACCGTCGTGGTGACGGCGGCGAAGGCGGCTGCCACCACGAAGATGCCGGGCATGACGAAGTCGATGTAGCTGCCGCGGGTGCCGGTCCTGATGGCGCCGCCGAACAAGAAGTCCATCAGCACGACTATGAGGACGGGCTGCAGCGTCACGTTCATCAGCTGCTCGGGGTCGTTGCGGATGTGCCTGAGACTGCGCTTGGCCATCTCCCAGTAGTCGCTCGCTGCCCAGGCGACCCCGCCGGGGCGGCGGACAGCGCCCAGCCCGGCCGTCATGCTGCGTCCACGGGGACGCCGGCCGCGGGGGCATGGCCGGTGAGCTGGAAGTACACGTCGCTCAGGTCCGGCTCGTGCAGAGTGAAGCGCTCGATGCTGACACCGGCCTGCGCTGCCGCCGCGGTAATGGCGTTCAGTTCCCGGATGCCGTCCAGGCCGCCGCCCCGGACCGTGACCCGCACGCTGCGGTTCGCATCGTCGGTCGCGGCGGCGTGCGCGCCGAGTGCGCCGGTGAGCCGGATGAGGTCGGCCGGGGAGCTAGCCACCAGGTCGAACTGCGCCTGGCCGGCCCGGGCCTTGAGCTGGGCCGGCGGGCCGGCTGCGACGAGCTGGCCTGCATTGATGAACACCACCGAGTCAGCGAGCGCGTCCGCCTCTTCCAGGTACTGCGTGGTCAGCAGCACCGTCGTCCCGCGCCGCACCAGACCGCGGATGACGTCCCACAGGGCCTGACGGCTGGCCGGATCCAGGCCGGTGGTCGGCTCGTCAAGAAAGAGGATTGTCGGCTCGGCGATCAGGCTGAGCGCGAGGTCGAGCTTGCGTCGCATCCCGCCGGAATAGGTCTTGACCGGCCTGTTCGCAGCGCTGCCCAAGTCAAAGAGCTCCAGCAGGCGCGCCGAGCGCTCACGCACGACCGGCCAGGCCAGGCGATGCAGCCGGCCGAACATCGCCAGGTTCTGCTGGCCGGACAGCTTGCCGTCGACTGAAAGCGCTTGCCCGGTCAGCCCGATGACACCGCGGACGCGCTCTGGGTCTTTGACGACGTCGTAACCGCAGACCCGCGCCGTGCCATTGTCCGGTCGCGTCAGCGTTGACAAGATGCGGACCATCGTGGTCTTGCCCGCGCCGTTAGGCCCGAGCAGCGCTGTCACCGTGCTCGCGCTCGCGGAGAAGCTGACGTCGCGCAAGGCCACTGTCTTCCCGTAGCGCTTCGTCACGCCAACCGCCGCAATCGACGGCTCGTCGCTGCTGATCATCACACTCCCTGACCGAAATGCCGGCCGATCCACTGCTGCCACCGGCAAACACCCGCGGTGGCCGGTCATGGTGGATCTTATTCGTACGTGATACGAACAGAGTACTCGTACGCTATACGAATGGCAACCGAGCACGACCACGGAACGATCTGGACCCTCCCCGCGCCAGCCGGCCGCAAGCCGCGCTACACCCGCGAGCAGATTGCTGACGCCGCACTGCGGATCGCCGACCAGGAGGGATTCGACGCGGTCACGATGAAGCGGATCGCCGCTGAACTCGGCGCGGGAACCATGACGCTGTATTACTACGTCCGCAACAAGACCGACGTTGTCGCGCTCATGCAGGACGCGATCCTCGCCGAAGCGCTTGTCCCGGGCGAAGACCTGCGGCAAAGCTGGCGGGACGCGATGGCCGCCATCGCCAGGCGGAGCAGGCAGGTGCTGATGGCCCATCCATGGTCGCTGTCGTCGCTCAACGAGGCTCAGTTCGGACCCAACGCGATGCGCCACTTCGAGCAATCCCTCGCCGCGGCAGCCAGTACCGGGCTGGCCGCTCCCGCCAGGCTCGAGCTCATCGCGGTGGTCGACGACTACGTGGCCGGCAACGCCCTGCACGCGATCGAGGCTCTGACCAGGGCGAAGCTGGCGGAGGCCGACCCGGACATGGTTGCCGCCGCAGTCTCCTACGGGATCGCGCAACTGGAGTCCGGCGACTTCCCTCAGCTCAGCGCGATATACGCGGAGGGCGCGGGATCCGAAGAGCCCGCCGGTCCCCCGATGACAGAAACCGCCCTGACTGACCAGTTCGAGCGCGGCCTCCTTGCGCTGCTCGACGGCCTGGCCGCGCGCCTGCGGCTCAGCTGACAAGCCCGGCTATGACTTAGCATTCGATCCGGCCCTTCGCAACCCGGCATAACAGTGCATAACCGGACGCCGGAAGGGCAGTTTCGCGTAACAAGTCATTGAGTCGCGGCCCCGGTTGCCGTCGCACCGCAGCGGTGTAGTTCAGGCACCAGACGAGGCGTAACCGCACGCTTGCCCAGGCGTTGCGCCAACCGGGCAGCGTGCGCATCACGGCGGTCGGGCGCCATCCGGCGCGGCAGGATGTGCGGCGTGGAGGTGATCGCCCATGCCGAGCGGACCGCCTGATCGCCGGGAAAGCCCCGATCCCGGTGAAAGGCCTGATCCCGGTGAGAGCATTGACCGCAACCCGCGGTTAGCCCCTGATGCGCACGACCGGCGGAGCGCCAGCGGCTTGTCGGGCCGGCTCAACGAGCTACCCAGCACGCATCCGTCGTCAGCCGACTACGGCAGCGACCGTCAGCAAGCGCGCGCAGCCGACGACAGTGCCGACCACGACCGCGCCGACCACGACCGCGCCGACCACGGCCGCGCCGACCACGACCGTGCCGACCACGACCGCGCCGACCACGACCGCGCTGACGACAGTGCTGGCTACTGCAGCGCCGACGACATCCAGGTGTCTGACCGGCTCACCCACATCCTCGATGGTGACGAAACAGGCGGCGGTCACCGGCCTGGCGCGGACCGGCCGGGCAAGACAGAGTTTCCTGTCGATTGGAGCGACGACCGCATTCTCGACGCCGTTGTGTCCGTCGCGCGGGATCCCGATGAACCGCCGCAGCGCCAGAACTGGAACGACCGCTGGCAGGTCACCGGCGACCGGGATGGCGTCAAGATCTTCGCTGTCGTCGAAGCCGACGGTCGCGTCTGGACCGCGTGGCCCGACGAAGGCTCTCCCGGTGTAGTGAAGAACGCGGTAAAGGACAACTGATGGACGAACACGAAATCGCGCGCCGCGCAAGCGCGCTTCCTGACCGCTTCGAGTCCCGGCTGCCTGCCGGTACCCTGGCGGGCCTGAAGTCGATGGAGCGCGGCGGCGAGTACGGCGAGCTCACCATCGAACTCGCCGCGACGCTCGCCAAGACGGGGGCCCCCGTCAGCAGCGCCGAGCAGGAAGAGCTTCGCGCGCTGCTCGAGGCGACGGGGATGCCAACTCACTCAGTCGACGAACTGGCCGTGCGGGACTGACACGGGTTGTCATGCCGCTTCGTTTCCGGTCTGATCGGGATTTTCTGACGGATCGTCGCTCGCAGACTGGTCCGGGCTTCCCTGCGATTCCGGCGTCGCGGCTCGTCGCTGGATGGCTTCGAGGCTGTCGTGCAGCGCCTGCCAGACGTTTGCCAGGCTGGCGCTCACCGGCAGATCACCGCGTATGGTTCCGGGCGGGTCGGCCTTGTCGCCGAGCGCGTCGGCTGCAGCCCGCCCGGCCCGGACGATCGCCGGATCGGTCGCCTGGATCGTCAGCCGATCATCCGCCACGGTGATCAGCATCTGGCGCCGGCCTGCCTCCTCCGGCTGCTCGTCGCTAGTCCCAGTGACGTCCGCGGCCCTCAGCGCTTGCCGTGCCTGCTCCAAGTCAACGCCGAGAGCAGCGAGTGCTCGTGCGGCGGCACTCTCGGAGTCGCCGAGCGCGGCAAGCAGCAGATGATGCGAGCCGACCGGCTGCGATCCGGCAAGCCGGGCTGCTTCACTCAGGCTCGTATCGGCCGCGGGCGTGGTGCGCAATTCCGCTTGCCCGCGCGCCGTCGCCGGCTCATCTGGCTCGAGCGGTTCGCCAAGATCGGCCACGGACCGCCGCCGCAACCATCGCGGTCCCCTGGCCAGGGCGGTCTCAGTTGGCAGCGTGGCCACCATGTCGAGCACTGCCATTCGGATCGGTGTCAGGTCGGCTGAGTGCTGTCGCATGATCTGGGCGGCGACGCCGTTACCTTCCCTGAGCAAGCCGAGCAGGATGTGCTCGGTGCCGATGTACTTGTGGTGCAGTTGCAGCGCCTCGCGCAGGGCGAGTTCGAGTGTCTTCTTGGCCCGCGGAGTGAACGGGATATGGCCGCTGGCCTGCGCCTTGCCGAGGCCGATTATCGCCTTGACGTCGTCGCGGGTGCCGTCAAGCGTGATCCCGAAGCCCTCCAGGACCTCGAATGCCGGGCCGCCAGGCGAGGCGAGCAGCCCGAGCAGCACGTGCTCGGTGCCGATGTAGTTGTGCTGCAGCTGCCGGGCTTCCTCCTGAGCAAGCACGACGACGTGCCGGGCGCGGTTAGTGAATCGCTCAAACATGGGACCCATGCTGGCTCAAGCTAATGCACCCGGTCAATACCATGCTATTAATAGGGTGCGTGTGCTGCCGACGGTCACGACGGGCTAAAATCCGGGGTCATGGACTGGGACGACCGGCTCGACGAATGGGAGCTCGAGCTCGACCTGGCCGCCCGGCTCGCCGGGTCTGACTGGGTCACCCTGGAGCGGGCAGCAGCGGACACCGGCGCGTCGCGCGCCGCGTTGCGCACCTGGTACCGCACTGGCCAGATCCCGTCGCGGCTCGTCGACGGGCCGCACGGGCCGCAGCGGCTCGTGCCACTTGCCGTTGTCGCAGCCCGCGCGGAGGCATCACCGCGCCTGCGCCGCACAGCCGAGCGACGGCTCGCTGACGAGGCCCAGCTGGAGATCCTCCGGCACCGCGTCGACCAGCTCGAACTCCGGCTCGCAGCGCTCGAACAGTGCCAGCAATCAGACCCGGCCAGCTAGCCGGGAATCACCGGAAGCAGCAAGTACGAGGGATTAGTCCCGCCCGATAGCAACGTGGTGACGCCGCCGAAGACGTCCGGTGGCCGGTCGGCCGCCTCGGTGTGGACGAACACGCCGTGACCGCGCATCGGGACGCCGATGCCGCCCTCCCACGGGCAGATCGCCGCCAGGTGCGGCGGCTGCAGCGCGGCTACCTGCCACTGATTGATCGCGTAGTAAGAGACGCCGAGCAGCCCCACCTTCCCGGTGCTCCACGGCTGATCCGCCGCCCACTCGATGCAGAGGTAACAGTCGCGTGACTCGCGCGCCGAGAAGATGTCAAGGAATCCGGGCGATCGCCCGGCGCCGCGTGAATCGACCCGGATCACCACATAGCCGTCGGGGACCCACTTCTCCGCGTCGACGGTCTCCCAGTTCATGTGGAGCCCGGACGATCCGGCTAGCGCATCCGGGTGCTCGGCTTCCAGATTCGCCCACTGCCGCGGGAAACCATCCTGGAATGCCAGCCACTTCGCATACGGGCCATGAGTCATGATCACCGGGTAACGCCCGTCCTCGTCCGGGCGGAATACGTCAGCGCGCAGTGCGATGCCGTCATCCATCGGAATCGGCACATCCCAGTCAGCTCTCATGGATCGCAGCCGAGCCTCATATGTTGGCGGCCCAGTCTCATGTGTCGCAGTCCAGTCAGGGACGGCTGGCTGCCTGCAGCGCCTGCTCCACCCACGACCGCAATTGCGGCGCAGCGGCCGCGCCCACTTGACGGGCAGCAACCTTCCCGTCGCGGAGTAGCAGCAGCGTCGGTATCGACTGCACGCCGAACCGCTGCTGGAGCCTGGGTGAGTTGTCTACGTTGACCTTGACCAGCTTGATCTTGCCGGCCAGGTCAGCGGCGAGTTGCGCGAGCGCGGGGCTCACCATGCGGCATGGTCCGCACCACGGCGCCCACAGATCTACCAGTACCGGTACCGACGCGGCTTCCGCGACGTCTGCGAACGTATCGTCGGAGGCATCGACAACCCACGGCAGCGGCTGGTGGCAGTTCCCGCAGCGCGGCGTGCCGCTCGCCGCCGCCGGGACCCGGTTGCGTCGCCCGCAGTGCGGGCACCTGACCAGTTCAGCCGACACGAGTCCGCCCGGAGTAGCAGCTTCTTCCCCCAGTCAGTGTACGGCTAACGCGGACTCCGCCTGGGCCTGCTCGGCTGCCAGCCGCGCTAGTTGAACCCTGGAGTTGACGTCGAGCTTCCAGTAGATATGCCGCAGATGAAACGCCACGGTGTGCGTGCTCAGGAACAGCCGGCCAGCCACCTGCCGGTTGCTGAGCCCGTTGGCAACCAGGTCCGCTATCCGCTGTTCGGTCTCGGTCAGGCTCTGCCAGCCGTAGGCAGGCTTGTCTGCGCGTTTCCAGTGATGCAGCCTTACCCCGGCAGCGCGCAGCTGCGCCCTGACGCGAGCCATGGCGCACGCCGTGCCGAGCTCTTCGTACTGCGCATAGGCGCCGCGCAGCCAGGTCACCGCGTTGTCTTGGTTGCCCTGGCCGGCCCAGGCTAGCCCGGCATCTTCGGTTGCCTTGGCGCGTGCCAGCGGAGCCGAGTAAGTGCTCGCAGCCTCTTCCAGGCAAGCCGGGTCCCGGTCAACCAGGCCGCGGACGTGGGCAGCCGCGGCTGCCATGTCGCCCTGACCTGGCTTGGCGGCGGCCAGCTGCTGTGTCGACCTGACGAGCCAGGCCGCCTTCGAGTGATTACCCTCGGCCAGCGCGCCACGAACTAGCAGCACGGCGGCCCCAGCATCGCCGGCCCCCCCAGCATCGCCGACCCCCCCAGCATCGCCGGCCCCAGGATCCGTGGCCACAGCATCGGGCGCCACCGCATCGGGGGCCTCGGAGCCCGCAGCACCGCCGAACAGCATCAGCCTCAGCTGCTCTTCCAGTTCACGTACATATGCCTGGGAGTCAAAGCTGAAGCTCATTGCATGCACCTCGCTCGATTGCGGTGATCGCCTCAGCATTGGCGATGCCGGCGCGCAGCGCACCGTCCCGTGCGGGCTAACCCGCTGTCCTGGCAGGACGAAGCGGGACAGCACGCCTGGTCAGGCGCTACGCAGTGCCTGCAATGTCCGCCATGCCCGAGTAGCCAGTTGCAGGTTGAACTGAGTATCCGGACTGCTGAGGTCGTAACCGGAAACCTCGCGAATCCGCCTGAGCCGGTACTTGAGCGTGCTGCGATGCACTGAGAGAGCAGTAGCCGTCGAGGCGTAACTGCCACCGCGGTCCAGGTACTCACTCAGCGTTCTGACGAGCTGAGCACCATGGACGCCGTCGTAGTCCAGCAGGGTCCCAAGCCAGTCACGCGTGAAGGTCTCCATGGCAGACGCGTCGGTATCGGTAGCGAGCACCTGGTAAACCCCGAGGTCGTCAAAGAGAGTGACTTGCCCGGTTCCGCCCACAGCCTTCTGAATGCGAAGGGCAAGCTGAGCTTCCCGGTAGGAGCGCGGAAAGTCGCCGACTTCGTGGCAGCGCCCGCCTACTCCGATGCTGCACTGCGCGCCGTGCAGCTGGGTGACCACCGCGGCCTGAAAGCCCTGCCAGCACGCTTCCGCATCCGCCAGCAAGATCACGTCGGTCGGCCGCGCGGCGAGTAGCGAACCGACCCGGTGCGCGGTGGCAGCCCTTCTCACGGCATCGAGGAAGCCATCTATCTCCTCCCCGCCACCAGGATTGCTTTCGAGCGCCACGACGCGATGCGGCCGGCCAAGATCGTAGCCCAGAGCCTGGGCGCGGTTGACAACCCCGGCCGGCTCCTCGCCGATCACCAGCTCAAGCACGAGGTTGCTGCGCGCGCGGGCCCGCGACTCGCTGAGCGTCTGCAGCCGGGCAACCTCCATGGCCAGCACGGTCGTAGCGTGCTCGATGGCTACCCGTTCCGCCTCTCCGGCGGTCCGGTCCGGATCGGCCAGGACAAGCACGCCCACCGGAGTACCCGACAGCCTGGCCACCGAGATAAGCCGCTCGCCGTCCCGGACCGGACCAGGCGCGTCCATCGCGCGGCGCAGCAATCGCTGCCGGCTCTCAGTGCCGCCCGGGACCGGGCTGCCCTGCGCTGTGGTTCCCGCCACCGGCGAGTCGGGCCGGCCGGGACCCGCCCACGTGATGACATTGCCGAACGAGTCTTCAATCCCGGCCGGGTGCTCGGTCAGCTCGTGAACCGCCTTGGCGATCCCTTCCTCGCCTTCGCCGCGCAGGGCCACTTGCGTTAGCCGGTCGTGAATCTCCATGCTGCGGCGCAAGGCCAGATTGGCTGCCCGCAGTTCGGCTGCCTGTGCCCGTTCCCTGGCATGCAGCCGCGCACTCGCCAGGGCAACGCCGGCATGCTCAGCCAGGGAGGAGAGCAAGAAGTGCTCGCTCTCGTCCAGTTCACTGGCCGCGCTGACAACCAGGCAGCCGGCTCGCCCAGAGGCCGCCGGAATAGGGTAAGCCCAGGTCCAGGCCCCATCCTGGGACGCGACGGCGGCCCCGTGAGCAGGAAGCGCGACACACCGCACGTCGGCTACCGGCAGCTGCGGCTGCGGCCGCCCGATATCCTGCCATACCTGGTCGAAAAGGATGCCCTCGGTATGGCACGCGGCCAGGGACTCGGCCGCCTTCGCCACCAGCTGCAGGATGCGGGCCTGGTCCTCCTGCTGGGTGAGGAGCAGCGACAGCATCAGCAGCTTCCGGAGGGCTGTGAACTGGCCGCATCCCGCGTCATCGCTGTGGGCCATGGTTGCGGCCTTCCGACGAGACCAGGACCTCTCTCGCAACCACCTAGTGTAATCAATTGGTAACTCCGACCGCCGCCCCCGCCTAAGTGATCTGTCCGCCAGCCGGGTGGCCCGCCCGGGAGGGCGCCTCGAGCCCTGGAATCGTCTGCGTTTTCGAATCTGGGTGTTTGTCTTGACGCCTACGCTGACCTCAGTGCGCAGCCGGTCCAGGTGGCTGACCAGCTCGCCGCGCAGCGGCCAGCCGACGGGATCGGCGGCCGGATCGGTGCTCAGCAGTTCATTGAGCTGGTCCTGGCGTGCCTCCGCATCGCCGAGATGCCGCTCAAGGTCGGCCTCGAAGACGTCCCGCCGGGACGGTTCGGGCTCGGCGGCCAGCCGGCCGTAGACCCGCACCGCTGCGGCCAGCTCGGTGAGCACCGTCGCCAGCCTGAGACGTATCTGCTCGTCGCGAACGGGACCGTGTTCGCTGGGTACCCGGATGCTGTCGGCCAGCAACCTCGCAAGCAGGCGGACAGTCATCGCCGCGTGCTCCAGAGTCTCCAAGCCGCCAGGCAGGTTGGTAACAACCTCGGGAAGCAGGACACTGCGCGGATTCAGCCGGATGCTTTCCTCAGCGTGCCGGAGGGCCTCGTCCACCCGGTGGATCTCACCATCGAGCGATCTGGCCTGCACCAGCCAGCCCGTAGCGTGGTCGGTTATGGAGCCGTCCCGCAGGCCTCCGGCCATCTCGTCGAGCAGCGTCGCCATCTTGTGGCACAGGTCGGCCAGGGCGTCGACGGCGGGCTGCACTTTGGGGCGGTTGAACAGAAAGCCGGCCAGCAGCCCGGCTGCCGCGCCCACCAGCGTCTCGAAGACCCGCCCGAACGCGGCAGAGCGCTCGGTCGTCACTGACAAGATGAGCATCGCGCTGATGGGGACTTCGAGCACCGTCTCGCCCAGATGCAGCATGTAGCCGATGCCCAGGGCGACCGCGACGGTTATCCCAAGGCTCCACCAGGTGAAGCCGAGCCAGGCCGACAGGCCGAGCGCCAGCAGGACGCCTACGACCACCGCGACTACCCGCCGGATCGCGCTGAAAACCGTGTGGTAGAGGGTGACCTGCGCTACCAGCAGCGCTGTTAGCGGTGCGAGCACCGGTCTCGGCGTGACCAGCGGCAGCAGCAGCGCGAGCAGGTAGGCCAGCACAGCGGTCGCGGTGAGCCTGGCGATCGTCACGACGGTCGGCTGCGCGCGGTATCGCACGACCGTGATGGTTTCCGGCGCTCGCTGCGCAACTGCGCGGGCTGCCCCGCCCAGCTGACTCGGCACGGGCCGCCGGTTGCCCATTGGCACGAGCATGGCGGGCCGCATGTCGTCTGGTATCCCCCAGTCAGCTAGGCCGGCATTTGCCGTCACCGGCCAGGCGACGGAACTAGCTGCCCTGATGATGTGCGCCGGTGATGGCCGGCGAGACCCTTGACCTAGTCGCGCACCACGTTGCGATACCGGCTAGAAGCGGAGGCGGCGGTGACGACAGTCCGCGATCCGCACCTGCTCCTGGTGCGACCGGTGGCACCTCGAACCCCGGCGGGTTGCGAGGAATGCCTGCGCCTCGGCACTGGATGGGTGCACTTGCGCCTGTGCCTGACCTGCGGCCATGTCGGATGCTGCGACTCCTCGCCACTTCGGCATGCACGCGGGCATGCGTACGCGATCGGGCACCCGATAGCGCAGTCAATTGAGCCCGGCGAGGACTGGCGCTGGTGTTATGTCGACGAAACCTACGTCTGAGGACACAGCTCCGGCGATTCAGCCGACGCGCCGCGACCGCCCGGCCGAGGCGATTAGCACGCGCGCACGGGCCGCGCGAACCGTAGCCGACAGCGTGTCGATATCGAACGCGCCATGGTGTCGCTTGCCGTTGACGAAGAACGTTGGCGTCCCGGACACGCCGCTGAGGTCGGCGGAGTCAACGTCCGAGGCGACCTTTGCGGTGCCGGCGCTCTTGCGCATGTCAGTGATGAACTTCTCGATGTTCAGCCCGAGGTCGGCGGCGTACCGCATCAGGTGCCTGGCTGTCAGCTCACCCTGATGATCGAGTAGCAGGTCGTGCATCTCCCAGAACTTGCCCTGCATAGCGGCTACTTCGGCCGCCTCAGCGGCAAGCTGGGCGGAGGGGTGCACGTCGGCCAGCGGCAAATGGCGCCACACGTAACGCAGGTCGTCGCCGTAGTCAGCCAGCAGCTCGCGCACGACGCGCTCTGCGTGTCCGCAGTACGGGCATTCAAAGTCGCCGTATTCGACGAGCGTGACAGGTGCGTCGGCTGGCCCGCGTACGTGGTCTCGCTTGGGGTCGACCGGTACGGCGAGGTCGGTGATGGTCTCCGCGGTGCCGAGCAATGCGCGTAGTCGCAACCGCTTGGGAAGCCGCGCGGTGAGCCTGAAAATGATCCAGGTCAGTGCCGAGGACGCGATGGCGGCGGAGAGCACGCCGACCTTGGCCTCGGCAAGTTGGGTGCCGTGGAATGCCAGTGATGCGATCAGCAGCGAAACGATGAAGCCGATGCCGGCGATGGTGCCGGCACCAGTGACTGCGGCCCAGCCGACGGGCGGCTGGATCCGGCCGCGGCTGATCCTGGTGATCAGCCAGGCAGCGGCGACCGTGCCGGCTGGCTTGCCGAACACGTAGCCGAACAGGATTCCGAGCGTGACCGGGGAAGCGTAGGCACGTGCCAGGAAGCTGGTACTGATGTGGATCCCGGCGTTCGCCAGCGCGAACAGGGGCACGATCAGGTAACTGGTCCACGGGTGGAACAGCTGCTGCAACCGGTCGTTGGGCGATATCGCGGTCCGCACGCTCTCCCGGGCCTGGCTGGCCAGTTCCGGCGTGGGCTGCTCTCTGAAGAGCCGGAACGACTCCGATGCTTGCTCCAGGTCGACGCGCATCGCCGGGTAGGCCAGGGCGACGAGGCCCATGACGAGACCGACGATGACCGGGTCGACGCCGGAGGAGAAGAGCGCGATCCAGGCACCGATGCCGAGCAGCAGGTATACGGCGCCGTTGCGCAAGCCGCGCGCCCGGGCGGCAATCACCACCGCAAGGATGACAAGCCCGATGGCCAGCGGGGCTACGTCGATGTGGCTGCTGTAAGCCAGCGCGATGACGATAATGCCGGCCACGTCGTCGACGATCGCGAATGTCAGCAGGTAGGTCCGCACGCGGTCGGGTACCCCGGATCCGACCAGGGCCAGCATGCCGAGCGCGAAGGCAGTGTCGGTGGACATGGCCGTGCCCCAGCCGCCGGCCGACGCCCGGCCCGCATTGACGGCCAGGTAGATCCCGATCGGCACCACCATGCCGCCAATCCCGACCACGAGCGGCAACGCCAGCCGGCGCCGGTCCCGCAGCTCGCCCATGTCGAACTCGCGGCGGGCCTCCAGACCCGCGACGAGGAAGAAGAACGCCATCAGCCCGGAGTTGACCCACTCGTGCAGGCTCGCCGCCAGGCTCGCCGACCCGATCCTGAACTCCAGCTCGGTGGACCACGTGGCGCCGTATCCTGCCGGGTCGATATTCGCCCACGTCAGCGCGGCGATAGTGGCGATCAGCAGGACTGCCGCGCTGCCGGTCTCGGTGCGCAGAAAGCGACGGAGCGGCGTCTGCCGGCTTCGCGCCCAGGCGGTGCCGAACGGAAACCACGCACCTTCAGGATCTGGCACGCTAACGCCTTCCTTGTGCCTGGTGCCCAGGAAGGGAGCATATCCAGCGCAAAGCCGGCGGCCGCGATGGCGGCCGCCGGCTAGCTATTGCCCGATAGTGCGCTGGCGGTTACTTGCCGCCCAGCTCGGAGTAGATCTGTTGTGCCTCGGAGGGCCGTACGTCGGAGTACAGCACGGCCGGCTTCTCGAAGTTCGCGGAGTAGAAGTCCGCGGCCGACACCGGATCGCTGATGCTGTTGAGCTGGGTCACGTAGGACTGCCCGATCTCGGTGGAGTTGTAGTACAGCAGGTCACCGAGCTGCGTCATCATGTCTTGCGAGACGTTGCCGGTGATGATGTTCGAGTCGGGCGCGGCCGAGCCGAGCGGCGTCCAGCCGATCAGGCCACCGCCGCCAGAGCCGACCGACTCAGGGTTGCCGCCGGACTCGCCGGCGATACACCCGGCGACGCCAGCCGCCCCAGCGTCCGAGTAGCCGTTCTCGACCAGGTACTGAGCGACCGCCAGCAGGTAGTTGCCGTCGGCAATGTCCTTCTGGACCGCTGCCTTGAGGTCCGCCGTGCTGTTCGATGGCGACGGAGTCGCGCTTGCCGACGGCTTAGGCGCGGGTGTCGGCGCCTTCGAGGTGCCGCCGGGCCGGTGCGCTGCTGACTTCGCCGACTGGCGTGACTTGGCGGTCGACGCTGCCTTGACGGTCCGGGCACTCTTGCTGCTGCCAGGCGATACCGGCAACATCAGCTGCGCGGATCCCTCTGCCAGGATTCTGGCTGTGTTCAGCGTTTGGTGGTGATAGCTGGCCACGGTGCTGGCTACCGGATCTGGCCGCGACTGCGGCTGTGGCTGGGCCTGATAGGCGACGAAAACCCCGGCGAGCGCGACTGCCGGTGCTGCCACGGTGATGATCTTTATTGTCTGCCGGAGACTGGACGGAGAACGATGCCGTCCGGTCCGGGTTGCTTGCTTGCTCTTCGTCTGGGGGGACGAGGACTCCACTACCTGCCTAACGCCGGTTCTTCGCCCGGTTACTCAGCAGTAGGAATAGCTGCCTATCGCCAGGCCTTGCACTTCTGACCTGGGAAATCGTGCCAGGGGCGGGTCCAGATGTCTGGTGAAACCGTGCAAATGACCCAGCTGGGCTATCGGATAAATAAAACAGTCACAGAGCTCGAAAACCTCTGTGGATAAAGAGATCGCGGCGATCAGGCAGGCGCCGGCCACACTCTGATAGCTAGTGCGGAACCACCCGAAATGACTAGTCCGCCGAATGACGCGCCAGCTAGAGTTTCCCTACTATACTGATCGATAATCTCTGACCAAGGGACCACCAGTGCGAGTAGGTCACCAGTGCAAGTAGGTCACCAGTGCGAGTAACCGCCACGCAAGCCCCAGAGCTGCCCGCTGGCGGCCGCGTGCAGCCGGACGGGCTCGCCGACGGCATCGCCAGGCTCCGGCGAGCGCTTCGCCGCGGCGCTCGCGTCGCCGATCCGGATAATCCGCTCGCGGTAGCGCAGCTGGAGTTGCTTTCCGCTGTCGCCGAGAACCCGGGCACCCGGCCCGGCCAGCTCGCCCAGCTACTGCACATGCGCCCGAACACGGTGACCACGATCGTCAATGCCCTGGTAGCGCACGGAATGGTGAGCCGGGTGGGGGCAGACAGCGACCGGCGGGCCATCGAGCTGACTGCCACCCAGGCCGGCCGGACGGCGGTGGACGCCTGGCAGGCAATCAATGCCGACCTTCTGCAGATAGCACTGTCCACCCTGTCGTCTCAGCAGCGGCGTGCGCTCGCGGCGGCAGTTCCCGCGCTCGAGGCTCTGGCTAGCGCGGTGGACCGGCTGGCAGACGAGCCGCCGCAACCGGAGCGGTAGAACCGTTACCGTCGGCGCCCGTTGATTCAGCTGGAGGTCGGGTAGCGCGCAGCGTTGTTACAGCGCGCCCACATACCGTGGCTGGCTACCGGCGGGGCGAACAGGAGGCAGCGGATGAGGCAGCGGTACCGGGCGGCCGGATGTCGGGCCGATGGTGGTATTGCAAGCGCGGGCCCAGCCGGCCCTGCCGCCGCCAATGCCGGCATTCTGGCTAGCCGGATCGCCGCCAGCCTCGCGCACCACCGGGCCGGCTGGACGCTCCCCCGGCCGAGCGTGCTCGCACGCCGCTATCACGTGACGACGAGCCAGATCGCAGCAGCTATGGACGAGCTGGCCGCGCAACATCTCATCCGCCTGCTGCCAGATGGCAGGGCGTGCCGCATCGACCCGGACGAGTACATGGCCGAACTGGCGGGCAAGCACGGCCTGGCCGCCCGGGTCGAACCATTGCACGGGCAGTTGAGCCGCACGAGTCACTCGGTAGCGTGGCACCCGGTCCAGGCCGACATCGAATCCGCGCTTGGCATCGCGGCAGGCGAGTCGGCCTGCATCCTGCAGATGCTCTGGACGGTGGGCGGCGAGCCTGCCGCCGCGACCACCAGCTATCTCGCCGGGCCGGGCGCCGAGCCGCTGGTAACCGCGCTGACCGGTGAAGACACCGGGTCACTGGACGCCATCCTGCCGATGCCGCCGGACGGCGCCGCCGGCACCGCTGGCCCGGCAGACCCCGTCTCATCCGTGGCCGGTGACCTGCCTGGATGGGGTCTCGTACCGCACGATCTGCGGATCGAGATGCAGCAGCCGCCGCCGTGGGCGGCTGGCGCGCTGCGCCTGTCCGCTTGTGACTCGGCCATCGGCATCACGGTCCGGTACGCAGATCCGGACGACGGCGACGCGGCCGCTCTCACGTCCGCCGTCCTGCGGCCCGACCAGTTCCGTGTCATCGTGGACTGTGTGGTCACCGGCCAGAACGTAGGGTGATCTCACCGGTCGCGGCTGCTGCGACCGCTGCTTCCGCCGGAGACCACAACGATGACATCGACTGCCCGCCTGCTGGCCCAGTGGGCGCACGATCTCGAGCCGACAGAGGCAGACCTGGCGCTCGCCGACCGGTCTCTGCTGGACACCGTCGCGGTGACGCTGGCGGCACGCGACCACCCGGTCACGAAGGTGGCGGCCAGTCTCAGTGAAGCCGGGCGATGGGCAACCGCAGGGCACGTGTTGGACTTCGACGATCTGCACATGCCGTCGACCACCCACGTCAGCGCGGTCTGCGTGCCGACCGCGCTGGCGGCCGGCGGCGGCGCGCGCGGCTACCTTGCCGCGGCCGGCGTCATGGCACGGCTCGGGACCGCGCTCGGCTGGCCGCACTACTCGGCTGGCTGGCATGCGACCTGCACAGCCGGCGCCCCGGCAGCCGCGGCTGGCGCTGCGGTAACGCTCGGCCTTTCCGCCGGGCAGATCGCCACCGCGATCGCGCTCGCGCTGCCGGCCGCCGGCGGCCTGCAGCGCGCCTTCGGCACCGACGCGAAATCGCTCCAGGTCGGCTTCGCGGTAGAGGCCGGCCTCCGCGCCGCGACGCTGGCGGCGGCCGGGGCCAGTGCCGATGACACTGTCCTCGATGCCTGGCTGCCGCTGGTGGCCGCCCAGCCATGCAGTCCCGACGGGCGCAAGCTGGACCTGACCGGGCCCGCGGTGCCGGACGGGCTCGCGGTGAAGATCTACCCGTGCTGTTACGCGCTCCAGCGGCCGATCAGCGCCCTGGCCGAGCTTGCCGGCGGAGCCGGGCTCGATGCCGCGGATATCCAGCGCATCGAACTGCGCACGCCGGAGGCGACCGTCGTGCCGCTGATCCACCACCGGCCCGACACCGGCCTGCAGGCCAAGTTCAGCCTTGAGTACGCTGCGGCAGCCGCGCTGCTCGACCGGTACCCAGGCTTCGCCAGCTTCACCGACGATGCCGTCCGCCGCGACGCGGCGCGCAGGCTGGCTGCACTGGTCGAGACGACGCTCGTCCCCGGCGGCGACTGGCTGCTGGACGGCGAGCTGCAAGTTCGAATTCATACCGGAAACGGTGCTGTACACGACGCGGTCCTGGAGTTCCCGCCCGGTAGCCCGGAGCGACCGCCAACTGCCGCGCAGCTATCCGGCAAGCTCGCCGACTGCCTGACCGGCCTGGACACCGACTGGTCGGCCTGGACCTGGCAGAACGCAGCTGACCTGCTCCGCCGGTTCATGCCGTGACGCGCGGTCGCAGCGAGGCTGGGCAAGGCCTGCCACTCGACGGCATCGTAGTGGTGTCGCTCGAGCAGGCCGTCGCGGCGCCGTTCGCCACCCGCCAGCTGGCCGATCTCGGCGCTCGGGTGATCAAGGTCGAGCGGGCAGGTGGCGGCGACTTCGCCCGTGCCTACGACCGCACCGTGCTCGGGCAGTCGAGCTACTTCGTCTGGCTCAACCGCGGCAAGGAGTCGATCGAGCTGGACGTGAAGACCGAGCACGGCCAGGAGGTCCTGACTGCCTTGCTCGCCAAGGCGGACGTATTCGTCCAGAACCTGGCGCCTGGCGCAGCCGGTCGGCTCGGCCTCGCGGCTCACGAGCTTCGGTCCCGGCACCCGCGGCTGATCTGCTGCTCGGTGTCCGGCTATGGCGCCGACGGGCCGTACGCGCGGAAGAAGGCATACGACTTGCTGGTGCAGTGCGAATCCGGGCTGCTGTCCGTCACGGGTACCGCGCAGTCGCCTGCCAAGGCGGGGATCTCGGTGGCAGACATCGCCGCCGGCATGTACGCATTCACCGGCGTGCTGACCGCGCTGTACGAGCGAGAGCGAACGGGTGCGGGTTCCGTCGTCGAGGTGGCGATGCTCGACGCCCTCGGCGAATGGATGACCCAGCCCTACCTCTACAGCGTCTACGGCGGTGAGCCGCCCCGGCGCACCGGCGCCCGGCACGCCTCGATATCTCCGTACGGCCCGTACCAGGCGTCGGACGGGCAGGTCTTCCTAGGCTTGCAGAACGAGCGCGAATGGGCGGTGCTGTGCCGGGAGATCCTTGGCCGGCCAGATCTCATTACCGATGAAAGATTCGCTACCAACACCGACCGGGTCGCTAACGACGACCAGCTCACGCAGATCATCGAGACCGCCTTGGGCCAGCTGCCCGCCGCGGACGTCGAGGCCAGGCTCGATGCGGCCGGCATCGCGAACGCGCGGCTCCGGACGCCCGCCGAGTTCGCCGCACATCCGCAGCTGGCGGCGCGAGACCGGTGGCGGCAGGTGGACACCCCCGCGGGCCAGGTCCGCGCACTGCTGCCGCCGGTGACGGTCCCTGGCCGCGAGCCGGCTATGGGCGCGGTTCCGGCACCCGGCGAGCACACCGAAGCGATCCTGGCCGAACTTGGCCTGGATATCGGCCGCTGACCGGGAGTAACTACTCGTAGCGGTACCTCGTCGCGCCGGTAGCCGCGCTCGACCCGCCGCCTGCGGAGACCGTGACAGTGACGGTTCCCGCCCTTGAGCGGCCCCACGTCCGGTCCGACCCGGCTGATCGAAGCCGTGGTCGCGCTCTTGCTGCCGTAGACAAAGCACATGAGCGCGGTCAGGCCCGGATACCAGGTGCTGACGGCGCCGGTAACCGGGTTGAAGCCGCGACAGGGGTGCCAAGACCACTGGCCATGTCGTAGCCCGTGGTCGCCGCTGCCGCATTTAGGCGTAGCGAAACGCGAGTTAAATGCGGATTTATAGGGATAACACAAGTGAACATGAAGTGTTCGGCCAACATTCGCCCGATGGACGACTGGCGGCCGGCTCGCAGATGTCAGCGGGCCCGGTCGAGACCGGTCAGCAGCGCGCGGATCACCGTGACCGCGCGAGCGCTGTCAGGCGCCCGGCTCGAGAGTACGTCTCCGTAAAGGAAGCCCTCGCTGATGCGCATAATGGCGTAAGCAAGCGCGCTAGTGTCCAATTCGGCGTCGAAGCAGCCTCGGCTGCGCTCGAGGTCGATGAGCCGTTCCAGGGTGGCCGTGACGCCGGCAGCAGTCACGCTGTGCCTGCCGGTAAGGATCCGCATAGCGGTATCCGGGTCAGACTCGATGAAAGCGCGCAGCGGCCTGTCCGCCTCGATGCCCCGGAGCACGCCGCCCACCACCGCCGCGATCCGGCTCGCCCCCGACAGGCCACTCGATATTGCCAGTTGCACCGCCACAACCCGCCGCGCCCGCCACCAGATCACCTCATCGAGCAGGTCCTCGCGGTTCCCGGCCCGCCGGTATAGCGTCGCGCGGCCGACGCCGAGGCGCCTGGCGAGCGACTGCATGTCGAGCCGCCGGCCGGAAGTGTAAGCATGAGCCGCGGCCGCGAACATCTTCGGCGGCACGCCGGCCGGCGGAGCCGTTCCGGCCGGCAGAACGACACGCACGTCGTCTCCGACTTCCCGGGGCTTCGCCAGCGCCTGCATCGCGAGCACAGTCGTCGTCCCGGGGCTCTAGCTGGCCGCTCGCCTGGCAGCCGGCTCCGCGCCGCCCCGCTGCTTCGCCGCCTTCAGCAGGTAGCCAAGCTCCGCCACTAGATAGTCAGCGAGCACGTCGAGGTCGGGAATGAGTTCCCGGCAGGACACCAGCCCGAAGTTCAGCCGGCCCAGATATCCCACCAGCGTGATGTTCAGTCCCTGGCCGTCGGTAATCACTGAGACCGGATAGTGCGCCAGCAGCCTGGCCCCGCACAGGTAGACCGGGACGTTCGGGCCGGGCACGTTCGAGATGCACAGGTTGAATGGCGGCAACCGGTGCAGCACGCCGGTAGCGAATACCACTCGCGCAGCCCGCGCGGTCAGCGCCGGCGGAGAGAAGTCGCTGACCTGGTCGACCAGGCCCTGCGGGATCGTCGCCTGCTGCGCCTTGGCGATCTTAGTCGCGGCGTGCACGACGCAGACCCGCTCGGCCGGATCGTCGACGTTGGTCGGCAGTGCCGCCAGCATCGCCGAGACCTTGTTACCCATCGCGGTCTTGCTCGCCGGATCGCGAACCGACACCGGGATCATCGCGATCAGCGGCGCATCAGGAAGCGCATCGCGATCGGCAAGCCAGCGCCGCAGCGCGCCCGCGCACATTGCCATCACCACGTCGTTGACGGACACGCCGAACGCGTTCTTCACTGCCTTGACGCTGTCGAGGTCGACGCTGCGCAACGCAAGCCGCCGGTGCGGCGTGATCGGCCGGTTGAACGGCGTCGCCGGGGCTCTGCCGGGCATGGTCGGGATGACCTCGCCGTCGCCGCGGTTCAGCCCGAGCAGCCCCCCGACCAGGTTGCTGACGGCCGGGGCCAGCGTCGGCAGCACGCGCACCAGCTCGTTAGTGAAGCGCACGGTCTGCACCGGCCGCCAGGCGAGCCGGGCTGCGGCCAGTGCGGTGAGCGCCGCATAACCGGGCGGTCTGGCAGGCACGAACGGCTTCGGCGCGGGAAGGTCACGGCCGTCCGGAGTGAGGTCCAGCAGGATCGTCAGGAGCTCCGCTCCGGACGCACCGTCGATCGCCGAGTGATGAATCTTCGTGTACACCGCCGCCCGCCTCCTGGCGAGGCCGGTGATGAGGTAGATCTCCCACAGCGGCTTGCTACGGTCGAGCGGGCGAGCGTGCAGCCTGGAGACTTGCTCGGTGAGCTGCGCGTCTGAGCCGGGCCGGGGTAGCGCTATCTCCCTGATGTGGTACTCGATGTCGAAGTTAGGGTCGTCGACCCAGTACGGCTGGTCTAACCCCAGCGGCACGTTCAGCAGCTTGCGGCGCAGCACCGGGACCAGCGGCAAGCGAGCGGCGAGCACCTCGGTCAGCCGGGCAAGGGTGAGCGGCGCGGGCGCGCCAGACGGATCGAGAATGCACACGCCGCCGACATGCCCGGTCGAGTTGGCAGTCTCGAGCGCGAGGAACGCGGCATCCAGTCCGGTAAGTTGCTGCATCGCTGACTACTCCTGACGTGCGTCGCGGCCTGGGTAGAGCGAGCGGAGCCCGGCAGGCGGCCGGAACTCGCGCCGCTCGCCCGCGGGCACGGCGAGCCGGTCCGCGATCAGCCAGAGCGTGGCCGGGTCAACGCCGAAGCCGAGGTGCGCGCAGCGCACCTCCACATTGGTGTGCAGTTTGCTCTCCGGCTCGATGCACGCCTGCCACGACACGATGCCGTCCCGGCGCGAGTAGACCGCTGTCGACGGGACCGAGATCGGCTGCCGCAGTTCCTCCCGGCCCGGCACGCGCGCACTGGCGTGCATGCCGGCCCGGCGCTGGTAGGCCCGGTCAGCGTGACTCTGCCGCGGGTCCGTCAGCGCGAACGGGCTGCCCAGCGTGATGACCTGGCGGACCTGCGCAGGCTGCTGCCTGGCTAGTTCCCTGGCGTAGATGCCGCCGAGGCTCCAGCCGATCAACGAGACCGGCCCGCCGGTCTCGCCGGCCAGCCCCGACAGGACGGCGGGCAGCCCGTCGAGTACCTCCGTGGTCGGCCCCACGTTGCGGCCGAGGGCCCAGCCCCGGACCTGGTAGCCAAGCAGCCGCAGGTAGCGGCGTAGCACCGCAGTACTCGTATCGGACGCAAGCAAGCCAGGGAGCACAAGCACTCCGTGACCATCACCGCGCGGCGCGATCGAGAGCCACGGTGCAACCAGCGTGAGCGTCGCGAAACCAGCCAGGCCCCTGGCCGGCTCGGTGAGCAGTAGCCCTAGCGACGGGCCGCTAGCCGACGTTCGTTCACCGGCCGCTTGTCGAGTTGTACTTAGCCGCACTGGGTGCATCATTGCTCGTTCCCGTAGTGCGGGCTCGGCCCAGCCTGGCCTGCAGCCCTAGGCAACCTGCTGATACATCCCTATTATATGTCTCACTGACTGTGCCGGAAAGGCCCGATTTTCTCGGTGGCGCAATGAGCTTCAACCTCGCGACAATCCTTCGGGAAACGGCGGCAGCGACCCCCAACGCACTTGCTTACCGCGCGGCAGGCGGGGCCGGGACGTACCGGGAGCTGGACGAGCAGTCCGGCCGGTTCGCGGCAGGCCTTGCACAGGCGGGCCTGAGACCCGGCCAGGTGGTTGCTATCCAGCTGCCGAACGTACCCGCGTTCCTGACCGCGTATTTCGGCGCGCTCAAGGCCGGGATGACGGTACTGCCGATGAATCCGCTGCTCAAGGCGCCCGAGATCGAGCACCAGCTCACTGACTCCGGCGCGAGCATCATGCTCGGCATGGCCGGGCTGCACAGCGAAGCCGCGAAGGCATGCGAGCTCGCCGGGTTGCCGCTGTACCTCGTCGGCGAGCCGGCCGCTGGCGAAGCGACGCGCCCGATGACCGAGTTGATGGCTACCGAACCGCTGACTGAGCCGGGCGGCGAGATCTGGCCAGGCAACGCCGATGACACCGCTGTACTGATCTACACCAGCGGCACGACGGGCAAGCCGAAGGGCGCGGAGCTCACCCACTTCCTGCTGTACATGAACTGCACGGTCTCCGGTGAGCTGTTCGGCGCCAGGCCGACCGACGTCACGCTCGCGGTCCTGCCGTTCTTCCACGTGTTCGGGCTGTCGTCGGTCATCAACGTAAGCGTTCGCTACGGCGGGTGCCTGTCGATCGTGCCCCGGTTCGAGCCGGGTGCCGTGATCGCCGCGATCGAGGCCGACAAGTGCACCGTGATCGCCGGCGTGCCCACGATGCTGCATGCGCTCGCCCAGCTGGATGTCAGCGGCCGGGACCTGGCGGCACTGCGGGTGGCCGTCTCCGGCGGCGCATCGCTGCCGGAGAACGTCATGAAGACCTTTGAAGCCAAGTACGGCATCGAAGTGCTCGAGGGCTACGGCCTGTCCGAGACTGGCAGCACGACGTCGTTCAACCGGCCAGGCGACCGGAAGCCGCTGTCGGTCGGCAAGCCGATCTGGGGAGTGCAGATGCGGATCGGCGACGCCAGCGACCAGCCGCTGCCGCCGGGGCCCGACCAGATCGGGGAGATCCTCATCCGCGGGCACAACGTCATGACCGGCTACCGCAACCGGCCGGAGGCGACCGCGGCCGCGCTGAAGGGCGGCTGGCTGCACACCGGCGACCTGGGCTATGTCGACTCCGACGGGTTCTACTTCATCGTCGACAGGACCAAGGACCTGGTCATCCGCGGCGGCTACAACGTCTACCCGCGCGAGATCGAAGAGGTTCTCTACGCTCACCCGGGAATCCGCGAAGCTGCGGTCATCGGCAAGCCCGACGACCGGCTCGGCGAAGAGGTCGTAGCGGTGGTCGTGCTGGCCGAAGGCGCGAGCCTCACTGACTCAGAAATCATCGCCTACTGCCGCGAGCGGCTCGCGGCTTACAAGTACCCGCGTGAGGTCAGGTTCCGGGCCGAGCTGCCGAAAGGACCATCAGGCAAGATCCTCAAAACCGAACTGCGCGCGTAGAAAACCGGCCAGCTCGGCCGAGGCCTTTCCGGCCCTGCGCCCACCCTTCATGGCTTTGCGCCGACCCTTCATGGCTTTGGTGACCTCTGGCGCCCTGTTTATGCCTATTTGTGCACGCCAAAGCCATGAAAGGTCGAGCGCAGTCAGGATCGCTTAGCGTGCGTAGTTGCTGGCGCCGAACCAGTCGACCAGAATCACGGTCTCGTCACCCACAACCCAGGCGTCATGGCCCTGCGGGAGGGCGGTCACGTCGCCCTGCCGAGCGTCGAACTCGCGGCCGTCGGCCATCACGACGTGCAGCGTGCCCTGCACGTGGTACTGGAAATGAGGCGCCTCGCACAACTCGGTGCCGGCCAGCGGCTTGACATGCTGAGACCAGCGCCAGCCCGGCTGGAGGATAAGCTGGCCGATCTCCGCGTCACCGATCCGCAGCAGTCTTAGCTCCCCTCGTTCGAACCTGCGAACCTCGTCCGGCGCTCCGAATGCTTTCTGCTCGGCTTGCTTGCTCATGGTGGACTTCCTTCCCGCTCCAATGCCCGTTCAGGGCCTCGCCGCCACCATGACGCGGCACGGTTGCAGTCTTATTGCAGCCGCTATGGCGTGGATCCGCTACGGCACGGTTTGATTACCGCATGAAGTCGCTGGCGGTGCGGCTGATCTCAGAGTTCAGCGTCGATGGCATCGAGCCCGCCGCGCTGGGCAGCAAGAAGGCGCGACTCGCCGTGCACCTGCTCGCCCTTGCCCATGGCCGTGTCGTGCCGACGGACGTGCTGCTCGACGCCTTGTGGGGCGACGCCCGGCCGGCCCGGCCCGAGGATCAGCTCGCCGTGCTGCTGAGCCGGCTGCGGTCCGTCGTCGGCCGGGATCGCGTCGAGCACCGTGACGGCGGTTATCTGCTGCACGTCGACTGGCTCGACGCAGCCGAGCTTGCCCACCTGACCGGGGAGATCGACCGGCGTCGCGGCGCCGGGAATATGATCGGTGCCGCCGCGGCGGCACGGGTCTCGCTCTCACTACTGCGCGGTGGCAGTCCGGAGCAGCTGCCCGGCGACTGGGCCCAGCTCCGGCAGGCGGAAGTGGACCGGCTGGCCAGGCGCGCCCGGCTCGTCGCTGCCACTGCTCTGCTTGAGGCCGGCGACTGGATGGCCGCTTGCGATGCCGCCACCGCCGCGCTGGAACTCGACCCGTACTCTGAAGCGGCACTGCGAATCCAGATGCGCGCTTACGCCCTCGGAAGCCAGGCGCCAGCCGCCCTTGCCGCCTACGCCCACGCCAGGAACCGCCTGGCCGAGGATCTCGGCGCGGATCCGTCACCGGAGACCACAGCGCTTTACACCTCGATACTCCGGGGCGAAGTGCAGGCCGCCGCAGTGCCGACCGGCGCCGGAACCGTCAGCCTGGTCGGACGCGACGACGAGATTGCCCTGCTGGACGCAGCCGCAGCCCGCGCGCGCGAAGGCGCCATGGCGATCGTCGTCATCGACGGTGAGGCCGGGATCGGCAAGACCACTCTGCTCCGCGCCTGGGCAGCGCGCCGGACCGCTGCCGGAGACAGCGTCCTCGTCGCCGAATGCGGTGCGCTGGACCGATCGATGCCGCTGGACTCTCTGCTTAGCGCGCTCTCCGCGCTGCTCCGGCGGCTCGGCAATGAGGCTGCTGCCAGCCTGCTCGCCGCTGACGAGCCGCTACTGGCCCCGCTGCTCGGCACGACCGCTGATCCGCAGTTGCCGCCGGTACTGGCCGACAGCATGCTCGGGCCGGCGGTGCTGTATGGCGCGCTAGCCCGGCTGCTCGGCCGCCTGGCCGTCCGGGCGCCGCTGGTGGTCCTCGTAGACGATGCGCATCTAGCCGGCCGCGCGCTCCCGGACTTCCTCCGGTTCATCCAGCGGACGGATCTGGCCGGAACAGTTGTCGCGGCGGTGCGGCCGGGCGAGGGGACGGTCCTCCTGCCTGCCGACACGGTCATCCACCTGGACGCGCTGAGCCGGACCGCCGCGACTGAACTTGTCGGGCCGGACCGGGTCGACGCACTGTATGCGCGCTCCAAGGGTCATCCGCTGTTCCTGACCGAGCTAGCGCAACAGGCAGTGAATGCTGAGCTGCCAGCGTCGCTCGTCGAGTCGGTGTCAGCACGCTGCGACGAGCTTGGCGCGGCTGGCGCGACCCTGAGAACGGCGTCAGTACTAGGATCTGAACTCGATCTCGACCTGCTTGCCGCAGTGCTCGGCCGACCGCTCATTGACGTGCTCAACGACGCTGAGCAGGCAGTCGCCAAGCACTTCCTGACCGAGCAGGACGGGGAACTGAAGTTCCGCCATGAGCTGGTCCGCGACGGGCTCAACGCGAGTACCACTGCCGGGCGGGCCGCGTTACTACACCGCCAGGCAGGCCGGATCCTGGCCAGCCGGCTAGCAGCTGATCCGCTCGTGGTTGCCGAGCACGCGAGGCTGGGGGGCGACATAGAACTTGCCGCCGATGCCCTCCGGGGCGCTGCGGCACGGGCCGCGGAGCGCTTCGATCATGCGGCCGCTGAAGCTCTGCTCGACGATGCGCTCGGCCTGCACGCAGATCCGCGGACCTGGCTGGACCGCGCCCGGGTCCGCACCCGGCGCGGGCGTTACGAGGCGGCACTTGAAGACGTCGAGAAAGCAGCCACGGTAAGCCCGGCAGCACTCGAGGTCGGTGCGTGGGCGTCTTATTTCGGGCGGCACTTCGCGCAAGCGGCGCAGTTCGCCGCCGACGGCGCGCTGGCGGCCGCTGACGCCGCGACCAAAGCCCGCTGCCTTGCGGTCGGTGGCCGCACCAGGCACGCAGCCGGTGACCTGGCCAACGCGGAACTGTTGCTCGGCGAGGCGCTCGCACTCTCCGACGGGGCCGACCGCGTCACCGCGGCGGCGTGGCTCGGGGTGTTGCGATCACACCAGAGCAGGACTGATGAGGCCCTGGCGCTGCTGCGGCCGGCGACCCGCGGCCAGCTGGGCGTGGAGCACACATCCGCGACGCTGCACGCGTTGCTGTTCACTGGTCATGCCCACGCCCTGGCCGGGAACGCGGCGCTCGCCCTCGCGGCATTCAGCCAGTACACGGGGGAAGTCGACCGCCGTCAGGTGCCGCGGTTTGCCGGGCGGGCGGTTAACTTCAGCGGCTGGGTGCTCGGCAATCTCGGCGCAACCGAGCAGGCGCTGGACTTGCACCGCGAAGCGCTCGAGGTAGGCCGCAATCATGGCACCGCGGAGGTGACGATCGCGGCACTCGAGGATCTCGCCGATCTCAGCCTGAGAGCGGGCGACCCGGATGGCGCTCAGGCACCACTCACAGAGGCGGCGCAGCTACTGCCGGGCGACCTGGTTTTCGGCTGGCGGCTGCAGTTCCGCCACCAGCTTCTGACCGCGCGGCTGGCCCTGCTGCGCGGCGACGCCGAGAGCGCCGCAACCGTCGCCCGCGAGCTAGCCTTGGCCGCAACCGCCCTGGGCGTGCCACGTTATGCCAGCGTTGCCAGGCTGACGATGCACCTGGCGGACCGTGAGCTCGATCTGCCTGTTGACCTATCTGATGTCGAGGCCGACCTCGACCTGCTCGACCGGTCCCTGGCTATCGAAGCGTGGCACTGGACGGGGGAGATCGCTGCGGCGTTCAGTCAGGCTGACTGGCTTGCCCGGGCGGAGGATCGCGCTCACACGCTAGCCGCGGGTGCCGGAGATCAGGCCGATCGACTGCGCCGCGCCGCAACTGCACGACTGGCCGCCTGGCGGAAGGCCTCCCAGCGGCCTTGACCGCGCCGTCAGGACACTGCCAGGTACACCTGCATGCTCACCACCAGCGGTTCAGCACCGCTGATGGCCGCCTCGGCAGACTGCCGGAGCTGACGTTGACGAGCCGGGTCGAGCGTGCGAACGAACGGCGCGACGTGCGCCATGCCGAGCCGCCAGGCCGCCAGCTCGCTTGCCGCTGACAGGCCGGTGGGCACTGCAAGCACCATCGACTCGCAGTCCCGGTACCCGGCAGCGATGGCGAGCCGGGAAAACAGCCCGGCATCACTGAATGCCGGCTCGGTGTCGTGCTTGAAGGTCAGATACCAGGACGGAGCGCGATAGCCGAAACGGGTCAGCACGGCATCGACGGCTACCTTTGCCGGGTGCGTCCAGCCAGGCGCGAACGTGCTGGCCGCCAGGACCTGACCGACGCGCCGCGACTCGCGCAAGGCTGCGCTCAGGTTGCCGACGTGAGTCAGGCTGAAGCCAGCCGCGACCAGCGCGAAGCTGCCGTCGCGAAACGGCAGCGCGGCCGCCTCTGCGACCAGCGGTTGCAGCGCGGGCATGCCCGCACCCGGCAGGCGGGCCTGGCGCAGCAGTCCGACAGCGAGATCGGCCGCCACCACCTCGGCCGCACCCGCGGCCAGCGCCGCGCGGCCCACGACACCTGTCCCGGCGCCAACGTCGAGCACTCGTGCCCCGCTGACAAACCGCGCGGCCTGACAGACCAGCGCCGCGGCAAGCGCCGCGTAAACCGCTTCGGGTCCCGCTGACCACGACTGCGTGGCAGCCTCGTACGCGCTTCGCACCTGGCCGGTCAGCTCAGCAGCGCCGCGGCTGGTACTGCCTGTGCCTCCCACCAGGCCAGCTCCTCGTCATATCCGCCGAGCGCCTTCTCCCAGCCGAACTGGACGAGAGCACCGAGCAAGCTAAGCGCAAGCTGGCGATCCCACCAGGGCTCGGTGTCGATGCCGCAAGCCTGCAAGGCGGCGCAGTAGGCGGCAATCGACTGTTCCTTTGATTCCGGCAGCCGACGGCAGTTGATGGCCAGATACCAGGCCAGGTCGCTTAGCGCCGGGCCGCGGCCCGGCTGCTCCCAGTCGAGTAGCACAGTTCGCCCGGACGCGTCGGTGCCCAGATTGTCGAGTTTCCAGTTGCTGTGCACGAAGGTTTGCGGAGTCGTCAGCATGGCCTGGACCAGCGGACCCGGGTCGCGGGCCAGCGGACCGACCACCGCAGCGGCGGCCGGCGCGACGTCCGCGAGCATCGGCCAGCCTTTGCCGATCAGGCGGGGTACCAGGTGATCCGATCCGACGACGGCCTCTGCCTCGGCCGTCCACGGTGATAGCTCCAGATAACGATGCATGATGGGCACCACGTCAACCTCGGTGCCGCAATCCCAGAAGGCAGCGTGCAGGGCAGCCATGTGCCGGATGAACTGCCGGTGCTGGCCGAGCGAGATCGGATCGTCGGTGACTGGCACCAGCCACTCGCTGACGTCATGCATCAGCACGGCGCACCCGCCCGACGGCGCCGACCCCGCGGGTCGTTCGGCGCCAGCGGCCACGATCGGCTGGTTGATGCAGGCAGGCAACTGGTGAAGAATCCCGCGGTTCCAGAGTTCCAGTGGCGCACCGTGAAGGCAGCCAGATGCCCGCATGGTCCAGTCGGTGCCCAGGGCCAGGTGCTTCAGCACGTACCGCTGACCGCCGATCTCCACGCGCTCCAACGTGGCGCCGGACTTTCCCGGCGCATCCTGCACAGGCTCGCGCGCGGTGGCTGCGGCCAGCATTTCGGCAAGCACGTCACTACTCACCAGCGGCCTCCATCTCGGCAAGCAGCGAGGCGGGCCAGCGACCACCGCAGAACGCCGTGTCAGCCACGATCAGATCATCGCGCACGGTGAGCACATGCAGGTGATGCGCGGCATGCGGGACACCGTGCTCAGACCAGCTGAGGGTGTACTCGACCACCTCAGTGGCATCGCCGGAACCGTCCGCAGCGGCGACGCGATGCCGGCGTATCTCCTCGAACCGGGCCGGGTCGGCGAACCAGCGGCCGTACTCGGCACGGATCGCGTCTGGGCCCGATACCTTCATCCGCCAGTTGGGCACGGTCGCATCCAGCGTGGCGTCGGCGCTCCACGCCGCGCAGCTGCTGATAGCAGCCTTCTCGATCGCGTCCAGGAAGGTGTCGACTGCCTGCGTACTTGCCATGATCGTCTCCTTACTATCGGTAGGAGACGATCGTGCCTGGCTAACCTTGCAATCTGGTTGCAGCGCCAGCCAGCGAGCCGGCTGGCGCTGCCTCAACCGGAAGCTCAGGCGGCCAGCGACGAGTAGAAGCTGGCGTCGCCCTTGCGAACAGTGCTCTTGTCACCGCTGATGCCCGCCGGCACCGGGCCGGCGATCGTGATCCGGTGCATCAGCCGGGGCAGATCGTCGTAGTCGGCCACCGCGTAGTGCTGAGTGGCCCGGTTGTCCCAGATCGCGATGTCCCCGTCGTGCCAGGACCAGCGCACCGTGTTCTCGAGCCTGGTCACGTGCCGCTGCAGCAACTCGAACAGGTCCGCTGAATCGGCGCTGCTCAGCCCGGCGAACGAGCGGACGAAGTGGCCGAGCAGCAGCGACGGCTCGCCCGTCTCCGGGTGAATGCGCACCACCGGGTGCTCGGTCTCGAACTCCAGGTGGCGGAACTCGGCCCGGTATCGCTCTTCCTTCACGTCCACGCCGCCGATCTGCGGGCGCTGCGCAGCGTAGTCGTAGCGGTTGGAGTGAACCGCGCGCAGCCTGGCGGCCAGCGCCTGCAGCGCCGGGTGCAGCCGCCGGTAGGCCTCGACGGTGTTCGCCCAGACCGTTGTGCCGCCGTACGGCGGCAGCTTGATGGCGCGCAGCACGCTGATGGCCGGGACCCGGTCCACGAATGTCACGTCGGTATGCCAGCTGTTGGCCTTGCCCTGCTCCGAGTCAATGGGCAGGATCGCCTTGCCATCGCCGCTGACCGTCGGGTGCGGTTTGGTCACCTCACCCAGAAGCCGGGCGAAGGCGAGCTGATCGGCATCCGTGGCGTGGTGCTGATCGCGCAGGAACACGACCCGGTGCCGCAGCAGCGCAGCGCGGAGCTCGGCCAGCGCGTCCGGCTCCAGCTCGCCGCCGATCCGGATCCCGCCGATGATGGCGCCGATCACGCCGCCGACCTGAGTTACCTCGATGCGCTGGAAATCGGCATCAGGGACGGGTGTGCTGACTGTGCCGTGCAGAAGCGGGCTCATGCGTTCAAGCACCTTTCGTTGTGGGAACCTGTCTCGCTCAATCTGCCCGGGCCGTGATATAAAAGTCAAGTATTCCGATTAATTTACTAGAGATCTGTATTGAGCCGCGAGGATGGCGGCTGCTGAGCCGGGAGGGCGGCATTCCTGCAGGACCTGGAGTGCCGGAATATGCACACGATGAGCCGGGTTGCCGCAGACGACCGGCGCCGAAGAGTTGCAGGCAGGACGAGCAGATGACGGTTTCCGGAGGACGGCGGCTGCACCTCGCGGCCGCACTGGACGGCTCGGGCTGGCACCCTGCCGCGTGGCGCGAACCCGGCGCCCGGCCGGCCGAACTGCTCACCGCCGGCTACTGGGCAGACCTGGTGACTGAGGCGGAGGGCGGCCTTCTCGACTTCGTCACCTTCGAGGACGCGCTCAGCCTGCAGTCGGACAGGCGGCAGCATCCCGACACGCGCACCGACCGGGTCCGGGGCCGCCTCGATGCCGTGCTCATCGCGGCCAGAGTAGCGCCGCTGACCAGGCATATCGGGCTGATTCCGACGGTGACCGTGACGCACACGGAGCCGTTCCACGTGTCGACAGCGATTGCCACGCTGGACTGGGTGAGCTCCGGACGGGGCGGCGTCCGGGTCAAGGTCTCGGCCCGGCAGGACGAGGCCCGGCATTTCGGGCGGCGCGAGCTGGCTGCGGGCGACAACGCCATCCCCGACCTGTTCGCCGAGGCAGCCGAC
The DNA here is from genome assembly GCA_035507615.1 of Streptosporangiaceae bacterium. Taxonomy (GTDB): domain Bacteria; phylum Actinomycetota; class Actinomycetes; order Streptosporangiales; family Streptosporangiaceae; genus JAJYUU01. The sequence goes on along the minus strand of DATJNX010000034.1, from coordinate 30,179 downwards.
TACGTCGAGGTAGTCAGGCGGCTCTGGGATAGCTGGGAGGACGACGCCGAGATCCGCGATGCAGCCACCGGACGATTCGTCGACCGGGACAAACTCCATTACATCGACTTCGCCGGCCGCTGGTTCTCGGTGAAAGGACCGTCGATCACGCCCCGGCCGCCGCAGGGTCAGCCGATCGTCAGCGCGCTAGCTCACCGGGACGTCGCATATCAACTGCTGGCCAGCAGCGCGGATGCCGGCTTCGTCACGCCGAAGGACGCGGCGAGCGCATCGGCCATCGTGACGGAGGTCCGGAGATGGCAGGAGGCCGCGGGCCGCAGCGGTGAGCCAGTGCGGCTGTTCGCCGACCTGCTCGTCTTCCTGGACGACAGTGCTGCGGCCGCGGCGCGGCGGCGGGCACGGCTCGACGATCAGGCTGGCGCGCCGTACCGCAGCGATGCCGCCATCTTTACCGGAACGCCCGCGGAACTGGCCGACCTGCTCCGGAACTGGCAGTCAGCCGGGCTGACCGGGTTCCGGCTCCGGCCGGGCGCGATTCCGCACGATCTCCTCCAGATAACCCGTGTGCTGGTACCTGAGCTGCAACGTCGCGGCGCGTTCCGGCAGGCATATGAATCGCCCGGGTCCTCGTCACTTCGCAGCCTGCTCGGCCTGCCACGCCCGGCCAGCCGGTACGCGGCCGCCCGGGGACTGGAGGCATCGCTGTGAAGCAAGTGCACCTCGCGGCGCATTTCCCGGGCGTCAACAACACCACGGTGTGGAGTGACCCGCGGGCCGGCAGCCACATCGAGTTCAATTCGTTCGCGCACTTCGCGCGCACTGCCGAGCGGGCGAAGTTCGATTTCTTGTTCCTGGCCGAGGGGTTGCGGCTGCGCGAGCAGAACGGCAAGATCTACGACCTTGATGTCGTCGGCCGGCCTGATACCTTCACGATCCTGGCTGCGCTTGCGGCAGTGACCGACCATCTGGGCCTGGCAGGCACGATCAACTCGACGTTCAATGAGCCATACGAGGTTGCCCGCCAGTTCGCCACGCTCGACCACCTGTCGGCGGGCCGCGCAGCCTGGAACGTGGTGACCTCGTGGGACGCGTTCACCGGGGAGAACTTTCGCCGCGGCGGCTTCCTGCCACAGGAAGCCAGGTACGAGCGAGCACGGACATTCCTGGCCACCGTCATGGAGCTGCTGGACTCCTGGCACGGCGACGAGATCGTCGCGGACGCACTCTCCGGGCAGTTCCTCACCCGTGCCGGCGCCGGCAAGTTCGCGCACGCAGACGACCACTTCGACATCGCCGGGCAGTTCGACGTGCCGCGCAGCCCGCAGGGGCGGCCGGTCATCTTCCAGGCCGGCGATTCTGACGAAGGCCGCGAGTTCGCCGCTGCTGCCGCCGACGCGATCTTCAGCCGGCATGCGACTCTGGAAGCCGGGCAGGCGTTCTACGCCGACGTCAAGGGGCGGCTGGCTAAGTACGGCCGCTCCCCCGGTCAGCTGAAGATCCTTCCCGCCGCCACGTTCGTGCTGGGGCCGACCGACGAACAGGCCCGCGAGCTGGCGCACGAGATCCGCCTGCAGCAAGTCACCGGGCCGACAGCGATCGCCTTCCTCGAGCAGCTGTGGAACCGGGACTTGTCGGCCTATGACCCGGACGGACCGCTGCCGGATACCGACCCGTTGCCAGGCGAGAACACCACGGCGCGCGGGCGTGCCAGCGTCCGGATGTACCGCGATCCGGTCGCGACCGCGCGAGAGTGGCGAGCCAGAGCTGACGCTGAGAAGCTGTCGATCCGGGAGCTGATCATCGAGGTGACCGGCCGGCAGTCCTTCATCGGCTCGCCAGCCACTGTCGCCGCGACGATCAACCACTTCGTCCAGGCGGATGCCAGTGACGGATTCATTCTGGTACCGCATATCACCCCCGGCGGGCTGGACGAGTTCGCCGACACAGTCGTTCCGCTGCTGCAAGAGCGCGGCGTCTTCCGCACGCAGTACCAGGGCACGACGCTGCGCGAGCACCTTGGCCTGGAGGCGTCCTGATGTCCGGTACTCCGCTCGCGGTCCTGGACCTGGTTCCGATCTCGTCCGGCTCGACCGCGGCCGACGCCCTCCGCAACAGCATCGATCTGGCGCAGCAGGCCGAACGTTTCGGATACGCGAGGTACTGGTTCGCCGAGCATCACCTCAATCCCGGCGTGGCGGGCACTTCGCCCGCCGTCGTGCTCGCGCTGACGGCTGGCGCGACGTCGGCGATCAGAATCGGCTCGGGCGCGGTGCAGCTGGGGCATCGCACCGCGCTCTCCACGGTTGAGGAGTTCGGCCTGATCGACGCGCTCCACCCCGGACGGCTTGACCTCGGTCTGGGGCGCTCCGGCGGCAGGCCACCGGAGCAGTACCGGACCGCCGGACCGCCGCCCGGCTCATCCGCGGCCGAGGTGATCGACGGCCGGGCTCCTAACGGGTTGCTGATTCCGCCGAAGTACTCGCCGGAGGCGCTGCTGAAGTCGCCGCGGTACGCGCTGCAGCGCAAGCTGCTTCAGCTGCCGCACGCGCAGCCGCAGGATTATGAGGAACAGGTCGACGACATCCTCGCGCTGCTGCGCGGAAGCTACGCCTCTCCGGAGGGCATCCAGGCGCGCGCTATTCCGGGCGAGCGCGCGGCAGTTCAGGTCTGGATCCTCGGCAGCAGCGGCGGGCAGAGTGCCGATGTGGCCGGCCGCAACGGCCTGCGGTTCGCCGCGAACTACCACATCAGCCCCGCGACGGTACTCGAGGCAGCGGATGGTTACCGGGCCGCCTTTCAGCCGTCTGCTGAGCTTGACCAGCCGTACCTGAGCGTGTCGGCCGACGTGGTGGTCGCAGAGACACAGGCGGCGGCGCGGGAGCTGGCAGCCGGCTACGGGTTGTGGGTCCGCAGCATCCGGACCGGCGAGGGAGCCATCGAATATCCCACGCTGGCGCAGGCCAGGTCGCATACCTGGAGCGAGGAAGACCGCGCGCTGGTTGCCGACCGGATCGACACGCAGTTCGTCGGGTCGCCGAAGCAGGTGGCCAGCCAGCTCGAGCAGCTACGCGACGCGACCGGCGCTGATGAGCTGATCGTCACCACGATCACCCACGACCACGCCGACCGGGTGCGCTCGTATGAGCTGCTCGCTGAGGAATGGAGCAGGCGCTGAGGACGGACTATCAGAGAAGGAGGCGGCCATGAGCGTCGCAGTCGTGGTCGGCAACCCCAAGCCGCGATCGCGCACCTACCAGGCGGCGCACATTGTGGCCGAGCGGCTCGCCGGACGGCCCGCCGATGTCAGCATCGACCTCACCGATCTCGGGCCGGCGCTCCTCGACTGGTCCGATCCCGGCGTTGCTGAGCTAGTGGCTGCGGTCCAGGCCGCCGACCTGGTCGTCGTCGCTAGTCCCACGTACAAGGCGACCTATACCGGACTGCTGAAACTGTTCCTGGACCGGTTCGGCGCCGGCTCGATGACGGGCACTGCGGTGCCGGTCATGCTCGGCGGCCACTGGAAGCACGCTCTGGCGCCGGAACTGCTGCTCAAGCCAGTGCTAGTGGAGATCGGCGCGACCTGCCCGACGACCGGGCTGTTCCTGCTGGACTCCGAGTTCGACGCGAGTGACGTGCTCGATAGCTGGCTGGACCGAGCACGTCCGCAGGTCGCTGCCACGACGAAGGGGCTGGCATGACGAAGGGGCTGGCATGACGCAAGGGTTCGGCCAGGCTCAGCTCAGGCGCGTGTTCGCGGCCTTCCCCACCGGTGTCGCCGCGGTGGCTGCGGTGATTGACGGCGAGCCGACCGGGCTGGCTGCTAGCTCGTTCGTCTCGGTGTCGCTCGACCCGCCGCTGGTGTCGGTCTGCGTCGCGCATGCCTCCACCACCTGGCCGGCGCTGCGCAGCGCCGGTCGCGTCGGCATCAGCGTGCTCGGCGATCACCAGGAGCAGGCGAGCAGGCAGCTCAGCTCCCGCACTGCCAAGCGCTTCGCCGGACTGGACTGGCGTGCCACCACGGCCGGCGCTGTGCTGCTGAGCGAGGCCAGCGCCTGGTTCGACTGCTCGCTTGAGCAGGAAATACCGGCCGGAGATCACGACATCGTGCTGCTGCGCGTGCACGATCTCGGCGCCTCCGAGGTCATGCCGCTGGTCTTCCACGGCAGTGGCTACCGGCAACTCAAGAGCCGCTGCCAGCAAGCTGCGACCGCGTCGAAACTTTGCGGCGCGACTGCACTTGCCAAAGCCTGAGTGCCGATTTATCACCGTTAGTAGGCAGGGTAACCGCAACGGCCGCCCGCCCTGCTCCGCGGCGAAAGGAGCCCGGCATGGCAGGCGAGCACACAGCCAGGAGCGGCAGCCTCGCCCGCGAAGCCATCGGCTTGCGCGAGGTCATGTTTCAGTCGATCACCTCGATGGCCCCGGCCGGCGCAGTCGCGCTGTCTATCGCGGCAGGCGCTACCTACGCCGGCGGCGCCCTGCCGCTGTCGGTACTGCTGGCCCTTGTCGGCTGTCTGCTCGTCGCCAGTTCCATCGGCCAGCTGGCCAAGCACCTGCCGTCCGCCGGCAGCATCTATACCTATCCGGCCGAAGCCATCCACCCGGCACTTGGCTTCCTCGTCGGCTGGGGCTACGCGCTGGTCGAGGCGCTCATCGGGCCGATCACGATGATCCTGTTCGGCTACCTAGTGGCGTCCGTGCTGCAGACCGAGGCGAACTGGCCGTTCACCACGACCTGGGTCATCTTCATGATCGCTGCCGCGGTGGTCATCGCCCTCCTCAACTACCGTGGCGTGAAGCTGAGCGCGAGGACCGGCACCGTGCTCGGAACCCTCGAAATACTGGTCTTCCTGGCGCTGGCGATCTGGCTGATCGTGAAGGCCGGCTCCGGCAACACCGGCAACGTCTTCAGCCTGCACTTCGCGACGATCAAGGGCTATCACGGCTTCTCCGGCGTCATAGCCGGCTCGATTTACACGATCCTGGCGTTCATCGGATTCGAAGCGTCAGCACCGCTGGCCGAGGAAGCCCGGAACCCGAGACGCACGATTCAGGTCGCGGTCGTGACCTCGTGCCTGGCCATCGGGCTGTTCTACGTGCTGACGACCTACGCTGGTGACGTCTTCTTCGGCCCCACCAAGTACGTGGCATTCGGCGCCCTCGGCGGCGGCAGCCCGTGGATCCAGCTGGCCCGCGACGTCTGGGGCGTCGGCTGGATCGTCGCTTTCCTCGCCATCGCGAACTCGACGTTCGCCAACGGCAACGCCGGCACGCTGGCCACCACCAGGACCTGGTATGCGATGTCCAGGATCGGCGTGCTGCCCTCGCCGCTGGCCAGGACGCATCCCACCTGGAAGTCGCCGTCCGTCGGAGTGCTGGTCCAGCTTGTGATCACGCTGGCCATCGGCATCCCGCTCGGCATCCACTTCGGCCCGGTCGTGACCTTCATTTTCCTGGCGACGATCCTGACCGGCATCATGATCGCCATCTACATGATCTTCAATTTGTCGTGCCTGCTGTTCTACGCGCGCAAGGCCCGCAGTGAATTCAACTGGCTGCTGCACGCGATCATCCCGGTGCTCGGCATCCTGGCGTTCCTGCCCGCCTGGTTCACCGCAATGGGCATCGGCGGGTCGGTGCTCAAGTTCGTCGCGCCGCTGAGCTACCCGTCCAGCGAGACCGGGCTAGCGATCGGCATCTGGTACGTCATCGGCGTCGCGGTGCTGATCTACTTGTACGCGCGGCATCCGTCCCGGTTGCCCGAGATGAAGCGCGTCTTCGCCGACGAGGCCGCCGACCCGGGAGCGCAGCCCGTGGTCACCGGGGAGACAGCATGACGACCGGCGAGGTAAGCGCCACCGAGGGATACAGCGCCACCGAGGGATACAGCGCCACCGAGGGATACCTGGAGGTCCCCGGCGGCCGCGTCTGGTACCGGAGCGTCGCCGGCCCGAGCACGGGCGACCGCGCGCCGCTGCTCTGCCTCCACGGCGGCCCTGGCTTCACCCACAATTACCTCGAGCCGCTGGAGGCGCTGGCCGAGCGCCGCCAGGTGATCTTCTACGACCAGCTGGGCTGCGGCAACTCGGACCGGCCTGACGACACCTCGCTCTGGACGGTGGACCGGTTCGTCGAGGAACTCGCTCAGGTCCGCGCAGCGCTCGGGCTGGACGAGTTGCACCTGTTCGGCAGTTCGTGGGGCGGCATGCTGGCCATGCAGTACACGCTGGACCGCAAACCCGACCTGCGCAGCCTGATCCTGTGCGGCAGCCCGGCCAGCATGATCCGCTGGGTAGCGGACTGCGACGAGCTGCTGGCCGCCGAGCCCGACGAGGTACGGCAAGTTATCCGGCAGCACGAAGCCGACGGCTTCACCGCGTGCCCGGAGTACCAGGCCGCGATTCTCGGTTTCTACCGGGCGCACGTCTGCCGGATGAATCCCTGGCCGGCCGGCCTGGAGCGGTCCTTCGCGGAGGCTGGCTACCAGGTCTACAACACGATGAACGGCCCGAGCGAGTTCACCGTCACCGGCACGCTGAAGACCTGGGACATCATGGACCGGCTCGGCGAGATCACGATCCCGGCGCTGCTCGTCGGCGGTCGCTACGACGAATGCACGCCCGGGCACCTGACCGAGATGGCGAACCGGATCGCCGGCTCGCAGCTGGACATCATCGAGGACGCCTCACACCTCTGCTTCGCTGAGCAGCCTGAGGTCTTTGCCGGCATCGTGAACGCATTCCTCGATCGCCATGATTAGTGCTCGATCGTCAGCACGGGCAAGATAGCGCCATGACAACTGAGCGGATCGAGGTCCAGCGGACCATCCAGGCTGACCCGGCTGCAATCTTCGCGATACTCCGGGATCCGCAGGGCCATGTCGCGATCGACAGTTCCGGCATGCTGCAGTCGGCAGACGGCGAGCCGGTGAGCGCGGTCGGCGACAGCTTCGTCGTGCACATGGACCGCGAGTCGCTCAATGACTACCCGGAACTCGGGCGCTACGACGTGACGGTCACCATCTCGGCGTACCAGCCCGACGAGGAGATCGCCTGGACCATCCTCGGCAAGATCCGTCCGCAGATCGGGCACGTGTACGGCTACCGGCTGGAGCCGGTGGCGGACGGCACGCTGGTGACCTCGTATTACGACTGGTCGCAGATCCATCCGCAGTGGCGCGACGCCGGCATCTTCCCGGTCATCTCCGAAGGCGCCCTGCGCGCAACACTGGGGATACTAGCCCGGACAGTGAGCCGGGGGTCACGTTCCAGCCGGGGGCGATGAACACCATGCCCTGCGGCCCGAACACCGGCCCGCTGACCGTACCCGGGTGATGTGCCGGTCCATGGGTTGAGCTGGCCGAGATAGTTCGGCGGGAAGCCCGGCGCCGGGCAGCTGGCCGGATGAGGGCACGATCTTGTTCGAGTCCGGGTCGGTCAGCTTAAGCTTGACCGGCTTACCGAGACGCCGGCCGACGTTGCGGCAGCGGGCTGTGGTTGTAGTGGTAGTGCACCAGTTGCGCATGCTTCGGGGCGCTCGGGTTGATGGTGTAGACGCTCGAGTTGGCATCTTCGTCGATGGTGGCAATCAGCTCGCCCTGCTGGGTCCGATCCTGGGTAGCGGGCTTCCCCGGATTGCTGGTGAACCACGTTGTACGCGGGCCGGATGAAGCTCCGGCGAATCCCAGCGACCACCCAGGTGAACGGACTCAGGACAGGACGCGGCGGCGGAAGTTACGCAGCCCGATAGCCAGGAACACGACGCCGAACGCCGCGACCACCGGGTAGACGACGTACAGATGCATGTGCGGCGCGGTGGTGAACGCGGCCCGCATGCCCTCATTGACATAGATCAGCGGGTTGATCAGGACGATCGTCTGCAGCCAGTGCCAGCCGCCCACGGTGACCGGGGCCAGCCTGGTCCAGGAGTAATACGTGCCGCCGAGGAAGGTGATCGGCAGGATGATGAAGCCGAACATCAGGCCGATGTTCCGCGGCTCGAAGCTGGTACCGAGCACCAGGCCGAGTCCGGCCATCGCGATGCACGCGAGCGGCACGAAGGTAAGGATCAGCAGCCAGTGCAACGTGAGGTGGGCGTGCACGCCGGGCGCGTGCACAACCGATGCGATAGGCAGCACGATGATCGCGGAGAGCACCCCCTGTGCCGCGCCGGACAGCACTTTCGCGACCGCGACCAGCCATATCGGGCACGGTGCCTGCACCCGGTCCTCAATCTCCCTGGTGAACCCGAACTCCTGCGCCATTGCCAGCGCGATCGACTGAACACCCTGGAACATCACCGAGATGCCGACGACTCCCGGAACCAGGATGGTCGCGAACGCTGACTCCTGTCCGGCACCATGGCCGCCGATCCCCTGACCGATCTTCGGAAAGACATACAAGAACACGAAGCACAGCAGAAACGGCTGAATAATCGTCCGCAGCACGAACTCCCAGAGGTGCTTGCGGAGTACAACCAGGTCTCGCAGCATCAGTGCGCCGAGCGCGGTCCAGCTAGCGGCGGCAACAGAGCGGGTGGGCCCGCCGCCGATCGCCCGGGCCTGCGGGGCTTGCTGCCGGGTTACGGACGTGGCCATCAGTCCCTCAGCTCCTTGCCCGTCAAGTTGATGAACACCGTTTCCAGGCTGGGCTCGGCAACGGATAGGTCGACCAGGTCATAGCCACCGCGCTCAGCGGCAAGCACGATGCGCGGGATCAGCCGTTCCCGGCCCTTGACGTGAAGCTCCAGGCCGCCCTCGACCAGGCGGGTCCGGGTGACGCCGGCTACATCCGAGGCCAGCAACTCGGCGAGCCGGCCGCCGTCACCGGCTGTCTTGACCGTGACGACGGTGTCAGCGCCGATGCTCTGCTTGAGCGCGGCCGGAGTGTCCAGTGCCAGAATCTTGCCGTGATCCATGATCGCCACGCGGTCGCAGAGCTGGTCGGCTTCCTCCATGTAGTGCGTGGTGAGCAGGATCGTCTGGCCAGCCCGGTGCAGCTCCCCGAGCAGATCCCACAGCGCCAGCCTGCTCTGCGGATCCAGGCCAGCGGTCGGCTCGTCCAGGAACAGCACCGACGGGCGGTGGAAGATCGCCCGTGCCACCATCAGCCGCTGCGCCATGCCGCCGGACAAGGCGTACACCGAGGCCTTCGCCCACCGGGACAGCTGGAACTGCTCCAGCAGCTCATCGGCCAGCCGACGGGATTCCCGCGCGCCGATGCCGAACAGCCGGCCGTGAAAGTACAAGTTCTCCCAGACGGTGAGCTGCCGGTCCAGCGTGTTCTGCTGCGACACGATCCCGCTGAGCTGCTTGGCCAGCGCCGGGTGGGCGGCCACGTCGATGCCCGCCAGCAGCGCCGTGCCCGACGTCGGCACTACCCGCGTGGTGAGCATGCCGGCGGTCGTTGTCTTTCCCGCACCGTTCGGCCCGAGCAGGCCGAAGATCTCGCCGGCCTGGACGTCGAGGTTCAGCTTGTCGACGGCGGCGAAGTCCGCGCCCGGGTATACCTTGGTGAGGTCCTCGGTGTGAATGACCGCCGCTGGGCCGTCGCTCGTGCCGCTGGTAGCGCTGGTTTGCGCAGGTGCAGTGCTGATAGCCGGCCTTCCCGGATAATGTCAGCCTCATGCTGACTCGTGCCTTGTCCCTGGTGCATATCGACTTCGCCGCCCGGCACCGCCAGCCTAGCTGGCTGCGCGTGCTGATCGCCTCGGTGGCTGCCATCGCCAGCTCGCTAGCGGCGGACGCTCTCCTGGTGGTCATCGGGCAGGCCGTGTTTCCGTCCACCAAGGGTTATGTGCACTTTCAGTTTCACGACTACGCCAAGCTCACCGTCATCGGGGTGATCATCGCCTGCATCGGCTGGCCAGTCGTGACCAGGGTCAGCTCGCGACCTCGCTGGCTGTTCTTCTGGTCGGCCGTCGCGGTGACGCTGGTCCTGTGGCTGCCGGACCTGTACATCCTGCACGGCGGCGCGCCAGGCGACGCAGTAGCGGTCCTGATGGTCATGCACGTCGCCATCGCGGTCGTGACTTACAACTGCCTGGTCAGGATCGCTCCGGTCGGTGCCGACGCCGTCCGCGCAGGGCCGGGATCGCCGGGCGCGGCGAGGCAGCCCGGTAGGCACGCCAGTACGCGAGTCAGCTAACGCGTTCGGTCCATGATCGCGAAGACTTGTGTATCCGACAGACACTTTCTCTACGTGATCATGGACTGGGCGTCCGCTCCGTCGGCCGGGAGCGGCGGCATCTCGGCTGGCAGCGGCGGGAACCTGAGCTCCACATGCAAGCCGCCGTCCGGCCGAGCGCGAGCTCGCAGATCGGCGCCGTGCGCCGCAGTGATCGCACTGACGATCGACAGGCCCAGCCCCTGACCGTCCCGCTGTCCGGTTGCTGCGCCGCGCCCGCCGCCCAGCCGCTGGAACGGGGCGAACAGCCTGGCGACCTCGCCCGGAGGCACAACCGGGCCGGAGTTTGCCACGGTCAGCACAGCCTGCCCGCGCTCGGTGCCAACCCGGAGGCTGACCCAGCCGCCCGGCACGTTGTACCGGATCGCGTTGTCGACCAGGTTGGCGACAAGACGCTCGGCTAGCCGCGCGTCACCGAGCAGAACGGCTGCCGTTCCGGCCGCCGCCAGCGCTCCGTCAGCGACACTGCAGCTGACCTGCACATCCGCCTCGGCTGCTTCGGCCTCCCGGCCGCGCAGCACGTCGGCCGTGATGGCCACCAGGTCGACCCGCTCCCACCGGTCCAGGCCGCGCTGGCTGCGCGCGAGCGTGAGCAGCGCCTCGATCAGCCGTTCCTGCTGCTCCCCCGCCACCAGGACGCGCGCGCAGGCGGTGCGCAGTCCGGCCACAGTCGGCTGCGGCTCGGCGAGCGCTACCTCGACCAGGGTTCGCTGCCGGGCGAGCGGCGTCCGCAGCTCGTGCGAGGCATTCGCGACGAACTGCCGTTGGGCGTCGAACGACGCCTCCAGCCGGGCAAGCAGCCCGTCGACAGTGTCGGCGAGCTCTTTCAGCTCGTCGCGCGGCCCGGGCAGCTCGAGGCGCTGGTGCAGGTTGCTGGCGGAGATGTTCCGCGCCGCCCAGGTGATCGTGCGCAACGGCCGTAGTACCCGCCCCGATATCAGCCAGCCGAGGCCTACGGCAAGCACTGTCATAGCGGCCAGCGCTATCGCCGAGCCGATCAGTGTCGCGTTGATGTACCCCGTTCGCTGCGCCGCGATCTGCGCCTTGAAATACGTTGCGCACTGGCCGAGTTGCTGGGCGCCGGAGACCGATTGCGTGCCGGTGCCCAGGCAGGTCTGTCCGCCGGCGATCACGCCAGGCAGAGCGGCCGGGCCGCCTGCCTGCTGGCCCTGGCGGCTGAGCATGACCGGGCCCGCCGCGCGCTTGACGACCAGGACGTCGGTGATCGTCAGCAGGCCGGCCCCGGACAGCACGAACAGGCCCGCGTAGATGGCGGTGAGCCGTACCCGCACGGAGCGACGGTTCGCGCCGGACCACCGCGCCGCACCAGGCCACCGCTTCACGACAGGCGGCCGTTCACACCGGCACTCCGGCAATCTCACGATCAGACGGCATCCGGTAACCAGCCTGGGCCACGGTCTCGATCACCGGCGGGTCGCCGAGCTTGCGGCGCAGCCGGCTCATCGTTACTTTCACCGCCGAGCTGAGCGGATTGGCCATCTCGTCCCAGACCCGTTCCAGCAACTCTTCGGCAGACACCACCCGGCCCTCCGCGGCAAGCAGCAGCTCGAGCACTCCGAACTCCTTTGGCCCGAGGTCCAGCGGCTCACCCGCCCGCAGCGCGATCCGGCGCGCCGGGTCGAGCAGCACGTCTCCGCTGGCCAGCACCGGGGGCAGGGCCGGCTGCGCTCGCCGTAGCAGCGCCCGGATCCGTGCGACCAGTTCCGCGAACGCGAACGGCTTGGGCAGGTAATCGTCTGCACCGCGACCGAGGCCGTCGACGCGATCCTGGATCGTCGCCGCCGCGGTCAGCATGAGCACCCGGCTGCGGCAGCCAGTGGCCAGCAACTCAGCGCAGACCTCGTCGCCGGGCCGGCCGGGCAGATCCCGGTCCAGCACGATCACGTCGTATCCGGTGAACAAGGCATGCTCCAGCCCGGTCACTCCGTCGTACGCCACATCGACCGCCATCTGCTCGCGCCGCAACCCGACGCCGATCGCGTCGGCAAGCTCAGCGTCGTCCTCGACGACCAGCACTCGCACCGCCAGACCTCCCCGGTAGCTGCTGCTTTGCCTAACGGAATAGCAGCGGCCTCCGCAGGCCGGCTTAGGGCTGACTGGCAGGATCCTGCAGGCCGACTAATCGCGTACCGCGAGCCTGCCCTTGCTCATCACCGCAATCCGCCTGGCTCGCTGCGCGACGATCGTCTCGTGCGTGACGAGCACCATCGTCAGGCCGCGTTCGCGCCAGAGCTTCTCGAGCAGCGCGATGATGTCTTCCCTGGTGTCCTCGTCGAGGTTTCCGGTGGGCTCGTCGGCTAGCAGCACCTTCGGCTCTTTCACCAGAGCGCGGGCAATCGCGACCCGCTGCTGCTGCCCGCCGGACAGCTCAGATGGCAGGTGCCTGGCCCGGTCGGACAGGCCGACGCTGTCCAGTGCCTGCGCAGTCCTGCGGCGCCGCTCAGCCCAGCCGACTCCGAGCGGAACCAGGGCGGCTTCCACGTTGTCGGCTGCGGTCAGCGTCTGCACGAGGTTGAACGTCTGGAACACGAACCCGATCCAGGCGGCCCGCAGCCGGGTCACCTGCCGCTCGGGCAGCTGACCGAGATCCTGGCCGTCGAGTTCGATCGTGCCCGAGGTGGGATGGTCCAGCCCGCCCAGAAGTTGGAGCAGGGTGGTCTTGCCGTGCCCGGTACGGCCCTGGATCGCGAGCCAGTCGCCGTCCGGGATCTCCAGGTCGAGGTCCCGCACGGCGGGAACCGTATGCCGGCCCTTCTGGTACAGCCGGGTGACGTTGGTGAGCTTGTACATCCGGGGTTCCTTTCAGTCCACCCGGGCCAGCGCGTCGGCCGGCCGGAGCTGGGAGATCCGCCAGCTGCCCAGGCCGCCGGCGAGCAGGCCGCCGACGATGGCCAGCAGTACCGCAAGGCCGATCACCGCGATCGTGACCGATGCTGACCAGTGCACCGGGATGCTCTGCGTGGTCGACCCGAGCGCGCCGCCAGGGCCGACGGTGACCGGCCCGCTGCCCACCGGACTGCCGGCGATGCTGCCGACCGACTGATGCGTCCCCGCGAACTGCGGCCCGCCGGACGCCGGGATGATCGCGGTCAGCTTGGGCGCTATCGCGTCGACGATCGCCACGCCGGCCAGGCCGAGGCCGATTCCGGCCGCGCCCCCGATGAGGCCGGTCGCCACCGACTCGCCCATGACCTGGCCGATGATCCGCCGGCTACGCCAGCCAATGGCCTTCAGAGTGCCGAACTCGCGTGCTCGCCGCGATACCGCGGACATGGTCATCAGCCCGGCAACCGCGAACGCCGCGACCAGCACCAGGATCGACAGCCAGGTACCGAGGTCGCCGGCCAGCTTCGCGGCGCTGCCAAGCGAGCCGTTGATCTCGCTGGCCAGGCTGGACGCCGTAGTGACCGTCGCCTTCGGCAGCAGCGCCTTGATCTCCTTCTGAACGGCCGAGATGTCCGCGCTGCTGCTCGCCGTGACGTAGATCGTGTTGACGTAACCCTTGAGGTTCGAGCCGCCAGGTCCGAGGGTGCCCAGCGCCTGCGCACGAGCCAGCGGGATGTAAACGTCGGGCGGGCTCGAGCCCTCGGCCTGAGCGACGATGCCGACGACCTTGAACTTAACCTTCGCGACAGTGACGTACGAACCGAGCTTGAGGCCGGTTGCCTTCGCGTAGTCGGCGTCGACCATGGCGACGTCGGAGCGGGCGTCGGTGGCGCGGAACGCACGGCCTGAGCTCAGCGTGGCATTGCTCAGCGGGCCGGGGTTGTCGTGCGCCGGGTCGACGCCTTCTACCGAGAACTGTGTCGGCGGGCTGGCGCTGGTCGAGGTGATCGAGATGCGGTTGTCGGTCAGCGCCAGCCCGCCGGCCACGGCCGCGACGTGAGCCAGCTTCTCGATCTTGGCGATATCTGAGTAGCTGACCGGTCCGTTGCTGCCCAGGGACGTCAGGTTGTCGATGGTCTGCGCGCCAGATTTGCACTTGCCGTTGACACAGACCGTGGGCTTCTGCCCTGGCGCACCGCCCTGGATGCCGAGGGAGAACTGGTGGCGGCCCGGAAGGCCCGAGCCCGCACTCGGGGCCTGCGTAACGGTGATGTCGGTGCCCACTCCGTAGAGCGAGTGCAACACGCTAGCCTGCGCGTTCTTGACGCCGGTCGCGGCAGCGGACACGACGATCACCAGGCCGATGCCGAGCGCGAGGCCCAGTGCGATGACGGTGGCCTGCCGGGCCCGGTGGCCCAGCTCGCGACCCAGGTATCTGAGGAAGAACGAGCGGCCGCCATGCGGCGACCGGGTCCCGGGCGAGACGGCAGGTACCTCGATATCAGCGGACACGTGAGTGCTCCTGTTCTCATCGATTCAGCCCAGGTTTAGCCGCCGGGCGGTTGCACGGCGGTTACGCCCAGCGGAGGAACGACGTACCATGCCGGTGATGGCGGAATGGTGGTCAATCGAAGTCCTGCACGGAGAGTTTTCGGCTTTCCAGTGGCAGCAGGCGCACGACTCCGAGCTGATCGAGGCGGCGCTGACGAACGGCGCGCTGGACGGCACGTGGCACGCTGACCGCTGGGGAGTGGCGTTCGAAGTGTGCTTCAACACCGCCGAGGAATGGGAAGCGTTCCGGGACCTGCCGGTGGTACGCGCCGCCCTGGACGCGGTCCCTGATCCGGTGAACGGCCTGCTGATCTACCGAGGCCGCGGCGGAACCTCAGCGGCCGGGCAACCGCGACGTCCCCGCCCGGCGCCGAGCGCGAGCGCGATGGCGCTGCCGTTGCCCGAGGACGAGCCGTTCCTCGACCTGACCAGCGCCTCGCCGGAGGTCTATGCTGGCGTGTAGGTGAGCCGGGAAGCCTGGTCGGCGCGAAGTGGCAACTGTCCGATTCGTCCGCGAGGAGCGCCATGACCGCTGTGGGTTCACCTGCTGCTACCCCGTCATCTGCAGTTAGTTCGCAAACTGAGCCCGTGAGCCTCTGGGCCAGAAGGACTCCGCCTAGCTGGCCATGGCGGCGCGGCGCGCTGCTCCTGTCCGTGGCCGCATCGCTCATCATCATTGCCTCGCTGGTCAGAAGCATCGACCCGCTGCCGGCAAGCTGGTGGGCGCTGCTGCTGGCAATCGCGCCCATACCGCTCGCCGCGCTGGCCGCGTTCGGGCCGGGGCCAGTCCGGATGCCTGCCGCCTGGGCGGCCGTGGCCGTCATGCTCGCCGGGCTCATCGGCGGCATCCTGCACCTCGGCTTGTTCTTCGCGCCGGCACTCGTCGTGATGGTGATCGGGGCGCTGAAGCTGCGCCGCGAGACCGCCTGACCGCGAGGCCCGCCGGGTATCAGGACAGCGGCAGCACCCGCGTTTTCAGCGTTCGCCGCTCCGTCACCAGCACGTGACCGTTCTCCAGCGGCGTCCAGCCAGGCTGCGGCCAGTTCGAGCTAGCGACAACCACAGCGCTGTCAGCCGCACGGTAGGCCAGATCGAAGTAGGCCGCGATGTCCGGCTGGTCATAGCCGTTTGCCCGCAGCTTGGCTTCCGGCACGCGGTCGCGGTGGTGCCAGCTAATCGCGTAAAGCTTGTCAGGCGAGAGCAGGATGGCGTTCAGGCTGTTCGGCTCGAACCTGGCATCAATGTCGGCGACCGCCTCCGCGATCGCGGCCACCATGTCCCGATCCCCCGTGTCGCTGTCCCCGGCGTTGCCGCCGTGGTGGGCCAGCCGCGACATGATGAGCAGGAAATACCGCTCGCTGTCGGTCGTGCCGGCCAGCCGGGCTTCCCATTGCGGCGGCAGCATCTGCGGCAGCCGGTCTTGCGGATGGATGGCGCCGTTGTGCGCGAACACGTATTCGCCGTACCGGAACGGGTGGCTGTTCTGCTCGTTCACGCCAAGGCCGGGGGTTGCCCAGCGCAGGTGCACGAGGCCGAGGTCGGACAGCGGTTCACGAGCTAGCTTGTCGTATTCTGGCTCGCCGTCAGCGCGGATCGGCGACTTGCGGATGATCTGCTCGTCACCCTCGCACCAGGCCATCCCCCACCCATCGCCGTGGAGCGCGCATAGTCCGGTGAAGTCGCGGAGACCATCGGCGCCGATCAGGTCTTCCAGCGATGCCTCAGAACCCGAGCAGTAGGCAAGCAGCCGGCACATGCAACCTCGTTTCCTTAGAGGAATTTGCCCATTCCTCCGGCGACGTCGATCGACGCGCCGGCGATGTAGCTAGCCCGGTCACTGGCCAGGAACGTGACCAGACCCGCGACCTCGTCAGGCCGGCCGAACCGGCCAAGCGGCACCTCAGCCGCGGCCAGCTGGCCGAAGAACTGCTCGGCCGGCATGTCGGGCGCCCGGCGGCGGTGGATGTTCTGCCATTGCGGGGTCTCGACCAGGCCGATGTTGACGCTGTTGACCAGTATTCCCGCCCGGCCCAGCTCGATGGACAGCGCCTTCGACAGGCTGATGCAGGACGCTCTGTTCACCGAGGAGGCGAGGAAAGCAGGATCGGGGTAGCGGGCGTAGACGGCGTTGATGTTGATTACCCTGGCCGACTGGCTTTGCCGTAGCCGCGGCAGCGCTGCCCGCGTGCACCGGATCTGGGAAAACAGCTTGACCTCGATGTCGGCATGCCAGTCATCGTCGGTCAGCGTGCCGAACTGGCCCGGCCTGGCGCCGCCGGCATTGTTGACCAGGATGTCCAGCCCGCCGAGCGCGGCGGCCGCATCGTCGATGAAACTCACAACCTGGTCCGGATCCGTCACGTCGCACGGCAGGGCGTGCACGGTACCGGCGCGTTGGGAGTAAGCACTGGCGGCGGCGTTCTTCGTCAGTTCCTCAGCGGTTTCATGCAGCTCGGCGGCGTTCCGGGAACAGATCACCACCGATGCGCCCTCGGCCATCAGCTCAGCCGTGATGGCCTTGCCGAGGCCTTTCGACCCTCCGGTGACGATCGCCTTGCGGCCGGTCAGCCCGAGGTCCATCTAGGCTCCGGTCGGTGAGGTCTGGTCCGCCTGGTCCGCTTGGTCCGCCTGGTCCGCTTGGTCCGCTTGCGCCTCTGCGAGCTTGAGCAGGCTCACCCGCGGCGGGGCGAACACGTCGATTTCCAGGCAGTGGCTGTCAGTCGTCCAGGCGCCATGCGGAACCCAGGCTGGCACGACCGCGACGTCGCCCTTGCGCATGACGCGGACGTCGCCGTCCAGGTCGAAGGTGAACTCGCCGTCGAGCACGATGACGAGTTGCTCCTCCTCGTGCACGTGGCGCGGTGCTTCCGCGCCAGGCTCGAACCTGACGAAGTTCGTCATCACGCGCTGTCCGGTTACCGGCCGGAAGCCGAGCCCCGGCACGAACTCGACCGGGCTGATCGCGTCTACGTTGACGTACCGGCCGGGACCGGCCGGCTCGCCTTGCGCCTCCGTGGTGAAGTGACTCGCGGCGTCACCAAGGGATTCCTCGCTCACCGTTCCTCCAGGGCGGTTCTCACTACCTCGCCGATGCGGCGGATGCCCTCGTCGATCAGCTCGTCGGCGACCCGACTGTACGCGAGGCGGATCTGCGGCGCGCCGTCGTCGCCGGGGTAGAAGGGCCGTCCCGGCACGTAGGCGACTTTCCGCGCCCGGGCCGCTTGGGATAGCGCCACGGTGTCCACGCCGTCTGGTGCAGTGACCCAGATGTAGAAGCCGCCTCGAGCCGTGGTCCACGTCGTTCCGGCCGGCATGTGCGCGGTGAGCGCCTCGGTCATCAGGGCCGCGCGGCGCGCGTACAGCGCGCGGGAGTCGACGATCTGCCGGTCCATGTGCCCGCTGCGGCCGTATTCCTCGAGCATCCGCTGACCGAGAGCGCCCGAGCACTGGTCGGAATTCTGCTTGGCCACCACCAGCCGGCTAATGATCTCGGCCGGCCCGGCCGCCCAGCCCAGCCGGAAGCCGGGACAGAAGATCTTGGAGAACGTCCCGGCCTGCAGCACCACGTCAGGCGCCATCGACCAGAGGCTGTCCGGCGGCGCCTGCTCGAAGTAGAGATCGCGGTACGCGACGTCCTCAAGGATCAGGAACCCGTACTTTCGGGCCAGCGCGATGAGCTCGGAGCGCCGCGGCGCGCTCATTGTCAGGCCGGTCGGGTTCTGGAAGTCCGGGATCGTGTAGAGGATCTTCGGGCGCAGGCCAGCGGCGAGCTCGTCGGCGAGAACGTCGGTTCGCAAGCCGTCATCATCGATCGGCACGCCGTGGACCTCGGCCTCATAGCCGCGGAACGCCATGATCGCGCCGAGATAGGTCGGCGCCTCCACGACCACTGTGTCGCCAGTGTCCAGGTAGCTCTTGGCGACCAGTTCCATGCAGTCGATGCCGCCGCTGGTGACCATCAGCTCTCCGGAGCCCGGCGCGGCGCCCTGGACCGTCTGGAGACGGCTGGTGATGTAGTCGCGGACACCTGCGATGCCCTCGGTCGCCGAATACTGCAACGCGACGCCCGGGTCCTTCGTGATCAGGTTGGCCGCAATATCAGCCAGCACGCCGGTAGGGAACGTGGCCGGATCGGGGAACCCGCCCGAGAATGTAATCACGTCGGAGGCTCCGGCGAGCGCGAGGATCGCGGTGATCTCGCCGCCCCCCAGTGACTTGGTGCGCCTGGCGAGCGCGGCGTCCCAGCTCTGTTCCGTTGCTGCGGTCATTGGCGCTTCCGTCCCTTGACAGCCGATCTTACGAATGTAAGAATTTCGAACCGCGTGCTTTACAGAAGCAACGGCTGTGTTGCCTAGCATAACGCAACCTATTCGGCTTCACGAACGGTCGGCTGGCATATGGCAACTGTCTCAGCACCCCTGGCGAGGCTGGCAGACGTCACCTCGGCGGCCTCGCCAAAGGTGGAAGTGGACGACCTCGACCTCGCCTTGCTGCACGCGCTGGCGAAGGACGCGCGCCAGTCGCAGCGCGCACTGGCCAGGCAGGTTGAGGTGTCGCCGCCGGCGGTCGCGGACCGGATTGCCCGGCTAGAGCGTCTCGGCGCGATCCGCGGTTACCGGGTTGACGTCGACTGGGCGGCACTCGGCTACCCGGTCGTCGTTTATATCGCGGTTACGGCTGGCCCCGGAATGGACCTGAGCGAGATCATCAAGGCGATTCAGGCGCTGCCTGAGGCAGAGAGCATGACCGTGGTGACCGGCGGCCTGGACCTGCTGGTGCGGCTGCGGGTCCGGGATCACGGTCACCTGCGTGAGCTGCTGCTCGCGGAGATTTTCCAGATCAACGGCGTGCAGCGGACCGAGACGTTCATCTCACTCGTCGACGTGGAACCCGACAACTTCACCGCCGCGATGCTGGAGCAGATGAGCCAGCGCCGGGGTGCCGCCGGCGCTGCCGCGAAGAAGGCCTGATCCAGGGTTACGGCGCAAGACTGAGACATCACTGCATCGGAGGACAGCGACGTGACAAGCAGCAGCCCGACCGACAGCCGGCCTGACGCGCACGGCGTCGGTCAGCCAGGATTCGTCGCGCGCAACGGCCTGTACACACCCGAGCAGGCCGCCGCGGCGGAGGAGGTTGCCAGCACGATCCGCCAGCTAGACCTCCGCACGGTCCGGCTGGTGGTCGTGGATCAGCACGGCATGCCGCGTGCCAAGTCGCTGTCGCCCGAGGTTGCTATCGCCGCGATGGCCAACGGCCTGGACTTCTCCGGTGCGATCTACAGCCTCGACACCGGCAACCAGGTCTTCGTGCCGGCCTTCGCCGCGGGCGGCGGGTTCGGTATCGCGGAGTTCACTGGCTTCCCGGATGTTGTGCTGGTACCCGATCCGGCCACGTTCCGTGTGCTGCCCTGGGCCGACCGGACCGGATGGATGCTCTGCGACGTGTTCTTCTCCAACGGCCAGCCGATGCCGCTAGACGGCCGCGGGCTGATGCGGCGCTCGCTGGCCGAGCTCGGCGACGCGGGCTTCGATTACCTGGCCGGGATCGAGGTCGAGTACTACATCGTCAAGCTGGACTCCGAGCACATCGTGCCGGAGGACGCCGGGTTCACCCCGCCGGTGCCGCCGGTGAGCATCTTCGAGCGCGGCTACCAGTACCTGTCCGAGGTCCGGCTGGACAGCGTGGCAAGCACGCTCGAACTGATCCGCGACGGTCTGGCTGCCGTCGGACTGCCGCCCCGCTCGATGGAGGACGAGTGGGGACCGGGCCAGATGGAATTCAGCTTCAGCCCGATCGGCGGGCTGGCCGCTGCCGACGCCGTGGTCCTGTTCCGGTCTGCCGTGAAGCAGATCTGCCAGCGCCGCGGGCTGCTGGCGACCTTCATGTGCTCCCCTGGCCTGCCGAACTTCTTCCCGTCCGGCTGGCACCTGCACGAGTCGCTGCTCTCCCGGCAGGACGGGCGGAACGAGTTCGCCAGTGATGACGACTACCTGTCCGCGACCGGGCGACAGTTCGTGGCCGGGCTGCTGGAGCACTCGCTGCCGATGAGCGTCTTCGCTACTCCCACGGTCAACGGCTACAAGCGGTTCCGGCCGTACTCTTTCGCGCCCGACCGGGTGTGCTGGGCGCTGGAGAACCGAGGGGCGCTAGTCCGGGTTCAGGGAGCGCCCGGTGACGGGAACAGCCACGTGGAGATGCGGATGGGCGAGCCCGCCGCTAACCCGTACCTGTATATGGCGGCGAACATCGCCGCCGGGCTCGACGGCATCCGGCGCGCGCTTGACCCGCCGCCGCCGGTCGAGGCTGACCCGTATGTCACCAGCAATACCCCGCTCCCGTCATCCCTGGCCGACGCCATCGGCTTCCTCGATCAGGACGAGTTCTTCCGCAAGGCGTTCGGCGACACCATGGTCGACTATCTGTTGCAGATGAAGCGGTCGGAGGTAGCCCGCTACGAAGCGGCTGTGGCTTCCAACCCGCCGCCAGAAGGCCAGACCGTCAGCGACTGGGAGATGCGCGAGTACTTCGAGTTCTACTGACCGCCGAGGAGGCCTGCATGACCTTGCAGCACATCGTGCTTTTCAGCTTTCCGCGCGAGCTGTCATCTGAGGAGGCAGCGCAGCTGCGGGACATGGTGGCCTCCTGGCCAGGTGAGATCGGCCTGATGACCAAGTGCCGTCTGGGCACGGACCTGACTTCTGCCCGCAACCGCGGCTACTCCCACCTGCTGTACACCGAGTTCCCGGACGTGGCGACGATGAACGCCTACCGGGCGCACCCCGTGCACGTGAAGTTCATGGACTGGCTTGCGGAGCGTGACTGCAGGCCGCTGGCCTTCGACTACGTGCTAGACGAGCAGACCGTGCTCATGCCCGAGCATGAGCTGCAGTAAGAAAGGACCGGAGGCATGGCTGACACCAGTTCTGACCTGAGCGGCGTCAAGGCCGGCGAGCTCGCGCACGGGTCCCTGCACCTATGGGATGCGATCGCGATATCCGTGTCGGTGATTGCGCCGGGCATGGCCTTGCTGCTGAACGTTAGCGGCGTGTCGTTCGTGGCAGGTGGCTCAACCCCGCTGGCGTTCCTGCTCGGCGGCGTCGGCTGCCTGGCGCTCGCGTTCGTGGTCATCGGGTTCACCCGCCGCATGGCCACGGCCGGATACGCCTATACCTACGCCAGCCGGAGCCTGGGCAAGGAAGCCGGCTTCATGGCTGGCTGGCTGTATTTCTTCGGCTTCATCTGCTTCGTGCCGATGACGATGTCCGGGGTCGGCTATCTTGCCGCCGATCTGCTCGGCCTGAGTCCGAAACTGTGGATCGTCTTTTTCGTCATCGGAATGGCCCTGTACATGGTGCTGTCGGTCATCCGGATAAAGGTGACCACCAGGGTGCAGCTCATCGTCGGGATCATCACTGTTGCCGTCATCTTGGTGATCGACCTGGTCACTACTGCCAAGGGCGGAAGCCATGGCCAGGCGCTGAGCGCGTTCAGCTTCAGCCACACCAACTCCGGGGGCTTCAACGGCGTCTTCTACGGGATCATCTTCGGCGTCACCTCTTATATCGGCTTCGAGACCGCCGCCGACTTCGGTGAGGAGACCGCCCACCCGCGCAGGAATATCCCGATCGCGGTGATCGTCGCCACGCTGTTCGCGATCGTCCTGTACCTGTGGACGACCTACTCGATCACGATCGGGTACGGCGTGAACAACGGCGTCAAGATGGGCAACGATCCGGTCGCGCTGAAGACGACTGCGACCACGTTCGTCGGCTCCTGGCTTGGCACCCTGGCTGAGATTGGCGGAATGTGCGCGGCGTTCATCGTCTGCGTCGCGTGTGCAACGGCCGCGTCGCGCACGCTGTTCGCGATGGGGCGCGAGGGCGTCCTGCCACGCGCGTTCGGCCGCACGCACCCCAGGTTCAAGACGCCCGTGATTGCCACCACCGCGGTTACCGTGGTCGCGATCGTGATGGCGCTGGTGATGGGATACCCGCTGTCCGACAGCGCCTTCGGCGAGCCGCTGTCCAACTACTACTTCTGGGCTACTACCGGGACGCTGCTCGTCATCGTCGTATACATCATGATCTGCCTTGGCGGCATCGTGTACTTCTGGAACACCCGCGCCAGCCGGAACTGGAACCCGCTGGTCCATGTCGGCATCCCGATCGTCGGCGCGATCGTCTTCGGGGCCGCGCTGTACGGATCGATCCACCCGGCCCCGCCGGGGATCCTCAAGTGGACACCGTACGTAGCACTCGTCTGGCTAGCGCTTGGCATCGGCGTCTTGCTGTGGCTGCGTGCCACTCGACCCGACCAGGTCGCTCAGATCGGCTCGATCCTCGGAGAGGAGGGCGGCGCGGAGGCCGCCATTCTCGATACCGCCTGACTCGGCCAACGGGACTGGCGCGCCGGTGCGATGTCATGGCACGCCAGTCCCCTGGCTTGATGGCGTGCATGGCTGAGGGTCCGAGGTCGCTGTCGGAGCTAAGGCCGCCTACTGGCAGGCCATCGAGACCGGCCACCCTGAGTGGGCCGACCGTCCCGGTATGAGCTTGCCTACATGCTGACGGAAGAAGGCGACCTCGCGGGCGCGCGAGAGCAGTGCAGTCGGCTAACGGCCCGCTAACAGACCCGGCGCCAGTGGTTGCTGGCTCATGCCTAGGGCGGTACCAGATTGACGGGCACCCGTTAGCCCTGCATCGGACCCACAGATGGCCGAGCACCTCGTGTGCCCTGGCGTTCGGGCAGTCGCAGGGCATCCAGCCCACTGTGATGCGCCCCGGCGCCCATGGATGGCCTGCTGAGCACTGCGCTGGATAGCACCACCAGTCCGGCCGGGCGACTGCGTTCATCCCATTAGTAGAACACAGTTTCGAGTGCTGAGATACCCCTGACGCCTCACATCGGGACACGGAAACTGTCAGTGGTCCTCGATACTATGATCGAGCAACGTAATCGTGGGGAGAAGGTGACGAAATCATGAGCGAGACCACCGACTCCGCGCCAGTCGATTCGGGCGCTTCCCCGCATTCCGAGTCCTGCGCTCAGGCGCCGACCGCATCGCGCTCGGCCGTACCTCAGACCTCCGGGTCCGCCGCTGCCCCGAGTCCCGCCACCTCGGCGCCGGCCACAGCCTCCCCATCTACCGGATCCGCCCCATCTACCGGATCCGCTGCCACGCTCTGGCCGGCCGCCGCTGGTGTCGTGCTACCGCCGTTCGACGCGGCTGCGCTGCTGGAGCGCCAAGCGGCTGAGATAGATGCGCCGTTTGAGCTTGCTGCGGCAGAGATCGCGGCGTTGCCGTTGTCCTGCGATGAGCCGCCGGATTTGTCAGAGACGCCGTGGTGGCTGACCGATGAGTTCTACGGCAGCGACGACGCCGAGCAGGCTTCATGGCTGGCGACTCTGCCCGCCGACATCCGTGCCGCCTACGAGAACGGGCCGTGGGACGGCAGCGGAGAAGTGTTTGCCGCCGGGTTCTTGCACCATGACGCAGGCTGCGGCCCTGCCGGACCCGGTTTCGCCGCTGGCGGCCTGTTCGATACCGCGCGGCCGGGTCCGACACTGGCGGCTGCCGCCGCGGATGCCGGTGCCCGCCGGACCGAGCTGGGTGAGTCGGAGCTGATCGGACTGCTCTGCGGCTGGCAGCGGCTGTCCGCCTGGGCGCAGTCCGGGCAAGCCGACTGCCTGAACACCCTCATCCAGCGCCGCAAGGAACAATCCGTCGAGCTCAACCGGCCGGACCTCGCTGCTCACGTCGACGACGAGGCCGCTGCCGCCCTCGCGCTTACCGGTCGCGCCGCGGGCCGGCTGCTCGATGCCTGTGTCGGGCTCGCGCGGCTGCCCGAGGTCGGCGCGGCGCTGGCCGCGGGGCGCATCGACTGGACTAAGGCCTGCCTGTTCACTGACACGCTCGCCGGGCTGCCGGACCAGGACGCCGCTGACATCGCAGCAGTCGTGCTGTCTGCTGGAGACGTGACGCGCAAGACCACCGGGCAGCTGCGCGCTGCGCTGGCAAGGGCGATCTTGGCTTACGACCCGGAGGCCGCGCAGCGGCGCCGCGAGGCCGCCCGCAAGGACGCCAGCGTGCAGGCCTGGGCCGAACCGTCAGGCAACGCTGCACTGGCTGGGCGTGAACTCGCTCCTGCCGACGTCGCGCACGCCGACGCCCAGCTCACCGCCGACGCCCGCTGGCTCGCCGCCCACGGCCTGCCCGGCACCATCGATGAACTGCGTGCTCTGGCATACACCGCGCGGCTCACCGGCCGCACGCTGCACTCTCTGGTCGCCGCCAGTGCTAGCGACGGCGGTTGCCGCGACACCAGGACCAGCGACTCAAGTGCCAGCGGTGCGAGCCCGGACGGCGGTGAGGCTGCATGCGCGGACCGCAGCGGGAACGCACGCAAGGACTGCGACACCGACGCCAACCCAGACTCCGGGGGTGACGACGCGGCCGCCACGGACAGCTCTGCTGCCTGCAACTGCAGCTGCAACCCGGACGGTTGGCCGCTCGGCGGCAC
Source organism: Streptosporangiaceae bacterium (assembly GCA_035507615.1). GTDB lineage: Bacteria > Actinomycetota > Actinomycetes > Streptosporangiales > Streptosporangiaceae > JAJYUU01. Next base: position 5,074 of record DATJNX010000034.1, on the reverse strand, counting down.
CATCAACCTCACAATGCCGCTGTCGGCCTGGGCCGGTCTGTCCGACGCGCCCGGCGAGCTTGCCGGTCACGGTCCCGCTGACGCCGACACCTGCCGCGACCTAGCTGCTCGCACCGGTCCGGCCACTCGCTGGTGCCTCACCCTCACCAGCGATAACGGCCATGCCGTCGCGCATGCCTGCGCCAGCCACCCGCCAGGCCCACGGGATCCCTGCAAGGCAGGAAGCTCCGGCACCGTGGGCGACCCGGTCATCCGCTGGGCTGCCGGGCTGCGCGCGAAGATGCAGCACTTCGAAACTGCACCCTGCGGCCACGGCCGGCAAACCGCTGCCTACCGGCCGCCGACCAGCCTGGCTCACCTCATCCGCGTCCGGCAGCGGACCTGCTCATTCCCGGGCTGCCGGCGGCCTGCGCGGCGCTGCGACCTCGACCACGTCATCCCTTACGACCGTGGCGGCCGGACCTGCGAATGCAACCTCCACCCGCTCTGCAGGCGACATCATCGCGCCAAGCAGGCCCCTGGCTGGCAGCTCACGCAACCGCGGCCGGGTGAGATGAGATGGCGGTTGCCGAGCGGCCGCGACTACGCCACCTGCGCGGATCCCTACCCCGTCTAGAGCTCACACGGGTCATACTGATCTTGCCGTCAGCCCTGGTCTGTGGACCGGGCCCGAGACGGTAACTTCAGAATCTATAAGGGTCCAGTGCCGGAGGCCATGCTCGCGAGCGCGCGGCGAATCTCCTCGACGCCGTTCGGGTTGGTAGACCGTCTTGTACCTGCGTCGTATCGTGATGCCGTGGAACAGGCTATGCGGGACGACATCGCCGCCGCCGCAGCGGCACATCGCGAACTTGGCCGCGAATATGACAGCGCGGTCGCAGAGGGCTTGGTCGATCGGATCGGAACGGAGATCGACAAGCGGATCGATGCCCGGCTCGGCTTTACCCGGTCCGGCTCCCGCTCGCCAGCGGAGTTCTCGTGGTCGGGCAGGACCCAGGCGATGTGGATTGGCGCGGGCGTCGGCGCGGGCGTTACTGGCCTTGTGGCGCTGATCGCCAACATCGCCAACACTGGCACTAACAGCGGCGCTGTCGTTACTGCGGTGATCTGGGTCTGGGTCATTCTGGCAGTCGCTGCTCTAGGCGCGGCTTTCGTGCGCAGGCACCCCAGACGGTAGAGGTGACGGTTCCCCAGCGCGCGGCCGGCACGGGGTACTCCGGCTAAACCGGACTCGACCGCCCACAAACGTGCGTTGTTATGTCATGCATGCGCCCTTGTGCAGAAGGCACCACCAGGCGAAACAGGCCCTGGCTGGCAGCTCACCCAGCCAAGGCCCGGTGAGATGAGATGGCGGTTGCCCAGCGGCCGGGTCTATGCCACCCGCGCGGAGCCCTATCCCGTCTAAGTGCCCGATTGCGTCGCCCGCGACGTCGGGTCCGAGGGCAACGTCTCTTCGCCGCGAAACAGAAAACGGCGGGGCGATTTGCGCCATAGTTATGACGTATCTGTACTGGATGAGCAACGGCGCGATGAGAGTGCTCAGCGTAGCCAGTATCAGGGGCACTAATGTCTCACCAGCCTCCGTTCGGCGGCAACTGGATGACCGAGAACACATGGATCACCCAGAACAACATGCCGCCGAAGTCGATCCGGAATGCAGTGGGTTTCATCTACGCAGGCGCGGCCATCCAGGCGCTCTCGGTGATCCTCGACATCGCCGCCTTCCGCGGAAGCATTCAGCGCTTCATCGCGCCAGGATCGGCGACACCGCTCTCGGCGAGCCAGCTGAACACGGCCGAGGCCGTCGGCGTGGGCTTCCTCATCCTCGGCAGTGTCGTCGGCGCATCGCTCTGGCTCTGGATGGCCAGCAAGAACAAAGCGGGCAGGAGATGGGCCCGCGGCGTCTCGACCGTGTGCTTCGCCATTTATACGGTCTCGGCGCTTGTCATCATTGCGCGACCGGTCACAGCCTTGGACAAGATCATTCCTGTAGCTGAATGGGTGGTCGGGCTCTTCGCGATAGTGCTGCTCTGGCAGCGAGAGTCGAGCGACTTCTACTCCGCGCGGTCCCAGCGCTACTAGCGCGGCATGCCGCGGCCGCCGGAGAGCGTCATCCGCCACATCATCAGCACACGATCCGCCAGCCTGATAGGCCGGTTTCCAACCGCCCCGGTCTGACCCCGGCCGGCCGGGTAAGGCTTGAGCATGGCACTGGGGACCAGGTCCCGGCAGCGGCTGACCCTGGCAACTGCCTGCACAGCTCAGGTCATGATGGTCCTCGACGTCTTGATCGTGAGCGTCGCGCTGCCGTCGATGCAGCGTGAACTCCGGCTCTCGCCGGCCGGCTTGGAATGGGTCGTGAGTGCCTACGCCCTGGCCCTAGCCGCCCTCATCCCCACCGGCGGTGCGCTAGGAGACCACTTCGGCAGGAAACGCACTTTCATGGGCGGACTCCTCCTCTTCACACTCGCCTCAATAGGCTGCGCACTGTCGGTTTCGGGGGGAATGCTCATCAGCTTCCGGGTCGTCCAGGGAGTCGGCGGCGCCGTCATGTCGTCCCTGACGCTCGCACTGATCGCCGAGGCTTACCCGCCGGAAGCCAGGACCGGCCCGATCGGGCTGTGGGCCGCGGTCAGCGGCCTAGCTGTCGCGGGCGGCAGCGTCGTCGGCGGCTTGCTGCTCAGCGTGTTCCCGTGGTCATCAATCTTCTGGGTCAATGTCCCGATCGGGGCGGCAGCACTGCTCATCTGCAAGCTCACGGTTGCCGAGTCCCGCGACCCGGTACCTCGGCCCTTCGACACCGCTGGCGTAGCGCTCAGCGCGGCCGGCTTGCTCCTCCTGACCTTCGGTTTCGTTGACGCTGCCGACGCCACCTGGCATTCACCGGTTGCAGTGGCCTGCGTCGCCGCGGGCGCATCGACTCTAGTGATCTTCTTCCGGTGGGAGCACCGGGCCGCGTCCCCGATGGTCCCGGCCGCGCTGCTGCGGACTGCCAGCTTCCGCCGGGCCTGCGCCGTCTACCTGCTGGCATACCTGGCATTCTCTGGTTTCATCTATTACGTCACTCTCTTTTTCCAGAATGTCGACGGCTGGTCGGCATTGCGGACCGGGCTGTCCTGGCTGTTCTTCTGCCTTCCGTACTTTGCCGTCGCTCAGCTAGGCGGGCGGATCCAGCGGAGGCTGCCGGCGGCCATTGCCGCGGGCAGCGGTTGCTTTGTCGCTGCCGTCGGCGTCCTCGGCATGAGTCAGGTCCGGGTAGCGACCGCGTTTGGCTGGCCGGCCACCTGCTACGTCTTGGTGGGAGTCGGCTTTGGCCTCATGGTTCCCGCGGTCTCCGCGGCGGCAATGGCGCATGTGCCGGCCGGATCGTCCGGCGTGGGGTCGGGCCTGTTCAATGCCTGTCGTCAGATCGGCACGGCAACGGGACTGGCCATTCTGGGCTCGATCGGCTCCAGCGTCATCCTCAGCGACTGGCATGAAGCCCGGGCTGGGGCCAAGGTCGCAGGCGGTCAGGTCCACCTGGCAGCAACGATTGCTGGCGGGCACACGCTCGAGCATGCGGTCGCCTCGTTCCTTGCGGGCTTCGAGGTTGCCCTGCTGCTAGCGGGCGCGATTCTCATCGTGTCCGGCCTCGTGGGCCTGATGGACCTGCGCGCGAGGATCTAGGCTGCCGACTGTGACTCCATCCCCGGACGAGCGCTTCGCGGTACTCGGGCAGGTCGTCGAGCGGGCAGCGGTCATGGAAATCGCCCTGCGGATGGCCTTCTGCGCCCTCGTCGGCAGCCGCTACGCTGCGGCCATCGCAGGCAGCCAGGAGACGCACTGGCTTATCGAGAACTGCGACGCCGTCGCACGCCGGCATGACGAGTTGCCAGCCGGGCAGCGCGATGCGATCCGGGCCGCCCTCCAGGAGTGCCGGCAAGCTAACCGCGACCGGAACAGGCTCGTGCACGAAGCCTGGGGCACCGGCGTGTCCGGCGCACCGAGCGTGCTGCAAAGCGTGTGCCACGGCTACCGGATGGCCGGCCGGGACTGGACGATCGCACAGATCCGGGAGGCAGCAGAAGCGATCTCGCGGGCACAGCTTGCGCTGCTTGCCGCCATCGAGGATGCGTTCGCCCCCGGAAGCCTGGAAGCCGCCGGACAGCTACTCGCCTCAGACGCGGCGAAGAGAGACGGCGAACAGAATCACGGTTAGCGGGCCACGGCTGGCACACTACCGACCATGCAGACGACTGTTGCCGAACATCCCCTTATCGCACACAAGCTCACCGCGCTGCGCGATCAGACGACCGATACCCCGACGTTCCGGCGGCTTGCTTACGAGCTGACCATGCTGCTCGGATACGAGGCTACGAGGAACATTCGCGTCGAGCCCGTCCACGTGACGACTCCCGTCGGGCCCGCCGACGGTGTACGCCTAGCGCGGCCGGTTCCGTTGCTGGTGCCGATTCTGCGGGCCGGCATCGGGATGCTGGACGGCCTTGCCAGCCTGCTACCGCGCGCCGACATCGGCTTCGTCGGCCTGGTCAGGGACGAGGAAACACTGGTCGCATCGACCTACGCCACCCGGCTGCCGGCCGACCTGACCGGACGGGACACGTTCATCGTGGATCCGATGCTGGCCACCGGCGGCTCCATGGAGACGGTCATCAAGATGCTCATCTCCCGCAACGCTGCGACAGTTACTGCCATCTGCCTGCTGGCCGCACCGGAGGGTCTGGCCCGACTGGACGCTGAGTTCCCGGACGGCGCCGGCTCCCCGGACAGCGTCAAGGTCAGCGTCGTGACCGGCACCGTAGACGCCCGGCTCAACGACAAGGGCTACATCGTGCCGGGACTGGGCGATGCCGGAGACAGGCTATTTGGCACCATCTAGTCCCGCGCGTCCTGCCGCCGCGGGCAAAAAACCGTAGGCTGCGACCGTGAGCGAGCCGCGCGATGCGGAATCGGTTGCAGCGCGGTTGCGATTCATGCGCGGCAGCCTCGGGCTCAGCCAGGAGCAGCTAGCCCGGCGGCTTGGCGTGTCCTTCGCCACCGTCAACCGGTGGGAGTCCGGCCGCACCCAGCTGTC
>DATJNX010000033.1:0-19489 GCA_035507615.1 Streptosporangiaceae bacterium | reverse complement strand
GACTGCTCACGTCCCCTGAACATGATCGTTACCTTGACTTTGTCGCCCTGCTTGAGGAAGCGCTCGACGTGGCCCTTCTTGGTGCCGTAGTCGTGCGGGTCAATCTTCGGCCGCAGCTTGATCTCTTTGATGACCGTCTGGGCCTGGTTCTTGCGCGACTCCCTGGCCTTCAGCGCGGACTCGTACTTGAACTTGCCGTAGTCCATCAGCTTGGCAACAGGGGGCCGGGCCATGGGCGCAACCTCGACCAAGTCGAGATCTGCCTCCTGGGCCAGCCGGAGCGCGTCATTTATGGCGACAATCCCGACCTGCTCGCCGGCCGGGCCGACAAGCCGCACTTCGGGTACCCTGATGCGCTCGTTGATACGAGGTTCGGTGCTGATGTGACCTCCTTGTGTCACTCGTGCTCCTGCGTGCAGAGACCTTCCCTGGACGCAGCTGCGGGACCTGGATTTGACCGAGCTGCGGCGGCAAAGCCGGACGCAGAAAGCCGAAAGGCCCCGCCTATTGTGCCGCGGGGCCACCAAAGCGGGAACCCGCCGTCAGGACGCGCCTGAACGACGGCATACCCGCAACGCCGCTACCCGCCGTCAAGCCCGGCATCCGAGCCGTCCGGCGATGTGACGTCCGGCCTGACCTGCCAGCCTCCGGCTGGCCGGCCGCCGGGTTGCCTATGTGGCTGCCCGGCAGTTACCCGTCAGCGATCAGCTGACTAGGTGGGAGGCGGCCGAGGTGGTCCTCCGCTTGCACACCCGGCGGCGCAGACTGAGCCAGCTAGCAAGAGCTATCAGGCCGCGCCCGCAACTGCCGAGCATTGTCGTCGCCACCAAGCCTAGCCCATCCCGGCTATCACTGGAATTCGGCGACTACCGCAATTCCCCCGGCAGGTAAGCATCGGGCGGCTAGCCGATATTCCGCCGGCGGGTCAGCTCGGCCAGTCCGGCCGCGCGCATGGCGTCGACCGGGGCTGCCCGGCCGGTCATCAGCTCCACCTGGCCGGCTGCCTGGTGGACGAGCATGTCAAAGCCTGAGATGACCGCCGAGCCGACCTCCTGCGCCGCTGCCGCGAGCGGCGTGGGCCATGGGTCGTAGATGACGTCGAAGACACTCTCGGCGGCAAGCGTGCCCGCGCGAAGCTGCGCGGCTACTGGTTCGGCGCCTGCGGCCGGGATCGTGGAGATCAGCAGCTGCCACGGCTGGCTGGCCAGGGCAGGGCCAAAATCAACAAGCGCGACCTGCATGCCCAGCCGGTCAGCGACCGCGAGCAGCGGCCGGGCCCTCGCCACCGCGCGAACGGCCACGCTGACCGCCACCGTGCCGACGGCCCTGAGTGCGGCGAGCGCCGAGCACGCGGTCGCGCCGCCGCCGAGTACGACCACGTTCCCGGCCTTAGTAGCGCCAGCCTGGCGAAGGGCGGTCACGATCCCGCCCACGTCGGTGTTGAAGCCGCGGCGCTGACCTCCGGCGAAGACGACCGTGTTGGCTGCCCCGACCTCGGCGGCAAGCGGCTCGAGGAGGTCCAGCAGTGGCAGGACAGCGCGTTTGAGCGGCATCGTCAGCGAGAGGCCGGCCCAGTCCGGACCGAGAGAGTCAAGCAGCGACGGCAGGCGCAGCTCGTCGCACTCGATCGCTTCGTAGCTCCACCCCGTCAGGCCCAGCTCGCGGTAAGCGGCGCGGTGCAGGACGGGCGACAGCGAATGGGCGACAGGCGAGCCGAGGACAGCCGCCCGGCCGGCTGGCCTGGCGCCATCGACCACCCGCTCAGACCCCGTTCTGCTTGGCCTCGTTCGACCAGGCCTGGAACTGCGACGAGCTCGAGGTGAACAGGGTCTTGCCTGCCTTGTTCACGGTCACGAAATACAGCCAGGTGCGCGCTGTTGCGCCTGCGGTCGGGTGCAGCACGGCCTGAATCGCCTCAGCGTCGGGCGAGTCGATCGGGCCTGGTGGCAGGCCAGGGTGCTTGAACGTGTTGTACGGCGAGTTCACGTTCAGGTCGCTCTGCGTGAGGTTGTAGATGTACTTGCCGGTGGCGTAGGCGACCGTGCTGTCCAGCCCGAGATCCCACGGCGGGATCTGATTCAGCCGGTTGTCGATGACCCGTGCGACATCGCTGTAGTACTGCGGCGGGACCTCGCCTTCGAGCAGGCTGGCCTCGATGATGACCTGATACTCGGTGAACTGTGCCCGCTTGGCCCCCGCGGCGAGGTTCATGCTCGCGATCTCAGTGTTGAACTGGGCAACCATCATCTTGAGAATGCTCTGCGCGGTCGAGCCAGGCTGGATGTCATAGGTGGCCGGGTACAGGAAGCCTTCAGGGTTGCCGCGTGCCCAGGACGGCAGGCCGAGGGCGGAGGTGTCCTTGAGGGCAGCCTGGAACTGGCTCAGCGGGATGCCGGTGCCCTTAGCGAGGACCGCGATGACCTTGCCTTCCCGCATGCCGTCCGGTACCGCCACCTTCTGCTGGACCCGCGAACTGGGATTTACCAGCAGCTTCCAGGCCAGCGCCGCGCCCATGTGCTTGTGCAACCGGAAATAACCGGGCTCGAGTGAAGCGGAGTTGCCCGCGGTCTTCGCAGCGTCGCAGAAGGCCGTTGCTGAGGCGACTACGCCATCGCTGACCATGGTGTTTTCCAAAGCCTGGCTGCACGCGATCTCGCCTGGCTTGACCTGCACGACGACCGAGCCGGATCCGGCCGACCCGGCCCAGTCGGCGTGTCGCTTTGAGTACCACTTGTAGGCGTAGACCCCGCCACCCGCGACTGCCGCGAGGAAGACGATGACGACGGCGAGGGCCACCATCGGTGCGCGGCTGCGGCGCCGTTTCGGCGGGCGGTGCCCGTAGTCGTCATCGCCGCCGCCGAAACCACGGAAGAATCCGTTATGCCGGGCGCTGTCGGCGTCGATTTCGTCTTCGCTGCCATGACCACGGCTCCGGCGACGGCTTATGCCGGTGTCGTCCACCGGTGCCTGCCAGCCGTAGCTGCTGTCGTCACGATCCGGCCCGGGCAAACCGGGCAGCTCGCGAGCCGCCGCGACGCCGCCCTCATGATCGTCATATCCCCCGTCATCCGCGTATCCCGCCGAAGCGTCATAGCCCGCCGCGCCACGGCCAAACCCAGGCTGGCCATAGATGTCCCCGGCAGCGTAGCTGTCACTGGCGCGGTATCCGGCGGGTCCGCCGTACTGATCTTGCCCGCCGAACGGATCCTGCCCGCCGAGGCTGGCCGGCGCGCCGAAGCTGCCTGAAGTGCCGTAGTCCTGGTCGGCGCGGCCAGCCCAGCGCGCGGCAGGATCGGTGCGCGCGCCTGGATCGGTGTACCTGCCCGGATCTGTGCGCGCGCCTGGATCCGTACGCCCGCCAGGATCGGTGCGCGCGCCTGGGTCGGTGTACCTGCCCGGGTCGGCGTGCCTGCCGGTATCAGCGTGGTACGAGCCGGACCCGGAGTAGGGGTCGCGCTCGCGGCCTGAATAAGCACTGCCCGCATAACCACTGCCCGCATAACCACTGCCCGCATAACCACTGTCCGCAGCATCAGTGCCCGGGTAACCAGGGCCCTGGTAACCGGCATTGCCGTAGCCGCGGTCGGTCAGGCCGCTTGAACCGTAGCTGCCGTCGCGGTACCCGCCGTCGCGGTACCCGCCGTCACGGCGGGAACCGTCAGCATAGCCACCGTCACCATAGGCACTGGCGCCGTAGCCACTGGCGCCGTCAGCACTGGCGCTGTCGGCACTGGCACTGTCGGCACTGGCACTGTCGGCACTGGCGCCGTAGCCACTCCCACCGTCGGCGTAGCCGTTACCGCGGCCGCCGCCCCCGGCATAGCCGCCGCCCCCGGCATAGCCGGCGTCGTCGCTGCCCTGGTAGCCGCTATCGCGGTAAGAACCGTAGCCGTCGCCGCCGGTCCGGTAGTCCCCGTCTGAATGAGCGCCGCCGGAATCACCGTTTGAATAGCGACTGTCGGAGTAGCCACCGTCTGGGTAGCCACTGTCCGGATAGCCGCTATCCGGGTAACTCCCGTAATCGTTGCTGCTCGCCGCGCCGCTCCCTGACCCCGCGCCGAGGCCCGGACTGGAGTTCACGCCCGATTCGTAGTACCGGCCGGTCCCGGAGTAGCCGTCAGGCGCGGTGTATCTGCCGGACTCGTTGTAGCTGCCCGCGCCGGGGTAGGCCTCGCCAGACCCCGGGTAACCGCCGGTCTCCCGGTAGCCGCCAGGGTCGCGTGCACTAGAAGTCCCGCGGTAGCCGCTTGCCTGACCCGGATCCGAGTAGGCGGACGGATTGGCGTACCGCCCGGAGCCCGGATAGCCGCCCGGGGCTGCATACCCGCCAGAACCCGAGCCCGGGTACCCGCCCGAGTCCGAGTACCCGCCCGGATCCGGATATGAGCCAGGACTCGCGTACCCGCCGGAGTCCGGGTATGCGCCCGAGTCGTAGCCGCCGGGCTGCCAGCCAGACTCTCCGCCGCCGCCTTGTGTTCCCGGCCACTCCCCGGAACCCCGCGCGCCACCCGGCCAGGACTCTTCAGGCGCGGCGGACCGGCTGGACCGACGGCCCTCGCGCGGATCGTAGCGACCCGACTCCTGCTCATCCGGCTGGTTATCCCAGCGCTCGTAGCCGTCGCGGCTCATGGGCCCGTGCCTCCCGGGGACGTGCCTCCTGTGGCCGCGCCTCCCGGCGCTACCAGCTGCCCGGCGGGCTCGCCCGTCGCGCGCTCGGCATCCAGCGCGTCCTGAAGCAGCACGGCCGCCGCAGCCTTGTCGACCGTCTCCCGCCTGGCCTTGGCGTCCTGGCCACCGCGCTGCAGCGCCGCGTGCGCGAGCACAGTGGTAAACCGCTCGTCGACGAGCCGCACTGGCAGCGGCGCCAGCCGGCCAGCCAGCTGCCCGGCGAACGCCCTGCCCTCCGCGGCCGCTTTGCCTTCCGCGCCGCGCAAGCCGACCGCCAGCCCGACGATGACCTCCACAGCGTCATTCTCGGCCGCGAGCCGCGTCAGTTCAGCCAAATCGCCAGTACCGCGCCGGACGGTGCGGAGCGGCGAGGCGAGCATGCCGCCCGGGTCCGACCGGGCGACACCGATCCGGACCGACCCGACGTCAATGCCGAGCCGCACTCCAGGCCTCACATCAGCGCTCTCGGCAAGGCCATTCGGGACGCGACGACGACCAGTTGGCAGCCGGCCACGGTCACTCTCGGCGACCGCCGGAGCGTGGCATGTCTCAACCCGGACACGATCTGGTGGAGGCACGGACTCACCCTACGGCACCTGCGCCCATTATGTCGTTAATAAGTACGCGAACTGCTGCAAAGGCCCCAGCGACCGCCTCGTCGGCCCGATCACCCAGCGGAGCGCCGCCGCCCTGAGCCACGTCGTCCTTGCCGCCGCCGCGACCGCCCAGCGCGCCAGCCGCCGCGAGCACCAGGGCACCCGCTCGCAGGCCATGCGCCCGGCCTGCGTCGTTGACCGCCACCACGACCGTCGGCCGGCTCTCCGTGACGCCGATGGCCGCGACCACGCTGGGCCGGTCAGCGAGCAGCCGGCCGCGGATGTCGAGCGCGACTTTCCTGATCCCGTCGGCGGGAATGCCATCCGGCGCCCGGTATGCCACGAACGCCGCACCGTGCAGATCCTCGGCCTGGTCCGCCAGTTCGGCGGCTCCGCCGAGCAACTGGGCAGACCTGAGCCGCTCTAGGTCCCGCTCGGCCTCCCGGAGCCGGGTGACCACGGACGAGATCCGCTCGGGCAGTTCCTCCCGGCGGGCCTTGAGCTGCTCAGAAAGCATGCCGACCAGAGTGCTCTCGCGGGCCAGGTACTTGAACGCGTCGATGCCGACGAGCGCCTCGACCCGGCGGACGCCCGATCCGATCGACGACTCACCGAGGATCTTGACCAGCCCGAGGTTGCCGGACCGTGCCACGTGCGTGCCGCCGCAGAGTTCGCGGGAGTAGTCGCCTACTTCGACCACCCGCACCTGGTCGCCGTACTTCTCGCCGAACAGGGCCAGCGCGCCCATCGCCCGCGCCTCGTCGATCGAGGTATGAAAGGCATGCACTTCCAGGTCGTTGATCAGGACCTGGTTGACCTCTTCCTCGGCAGCGGCAAGCACCGACCCGGGCACCGCGCCGATCGCGGTGAAGTCGAACCGGAACCGCCCTGGCGCGTTCTCCGAGCCAGCCTGTGCCGCGGACTCGCCGAGCGCGCCGCGGAAGGCACGGTGCACCAGATGCGTAGCCGTGTGCGAGCGCGAGATTGCTCGCCGGCGTTCGACGTCGATCCGGGCGAGCACCGGCGAACCGACCACGATCTCGCCGGCGGTGACAGAGCCACGGTGCACGATCAGGCCGGGAACGGGCGCTTGCACATCAGTCACCTGGATACGCGCGCCGTCGCCAGCGCCGCTGCCTCCTGCTGCGATGACGCCGTTGTCGGCAAGCTGGCCGCCACCCTCGGCATAGAACGGCGTGCGGTCCAGGACTACTTCGACCGCCGTGCCCGCTGCTGCCGACGGCACTGACAGCCCGTCGACGATCAGCCCGACGACCGTTGCCTCGCCGACCACCTCGTCGTAGCCGGTGAAGGTAACCTGGCCGGCCCGCTCGAGCATGCTGGCGAACACTGAGATGTCGGCGTTGCCGGTCTTCTTGCCCGCCGCGTCAGCCTTCGCGCGCTGCCGCTGCTCGGTCATCAGCCGCCGGAACTCGCCTTCGTCGACGGCCAGGCCCTGCTCGTCGGCCATCTCCAGGGTCAGGTCGATCGGGAAACCGTAGGTGTCATGCAACTGGAAAGCCTGGTCGCCGCGGATGGTGTCAGCGCCGCGCCGCCGGGTCTCCTCGATCGCTGCGTCGAAGATCGCGCTGCCGGTGCGCAGCGTGGACAGGAACGCAGCCTCTTCGGCATCGATCACCGTGTGGATGTTGGGCCCGTCGCGGATCAACTCCGGGTACTGCTGCCCGAGCGCGCTGATCGCGACCGACGACAACTCGTGCAGGAACCGTTCGTCCTGGCCGCCCCGGTTGTGACCGCCCGATCCGCCGCGCTGCGCGCCCGAGAGCAGCCGGAGCTTCTGCACGCTGCGGCGCAGGATCCGGCGCAGCACGTAACCGCGCCCTTCGTTGGACGGGATCACGCCGTCTGCCACCAGCATGACCGCGGTGCGGACGTGATCTGTCACCACCCGCAGCGCGACGTCGGATCGCTCGTCGACGCCATAACGCTGCTCAGTCAGCTCGGCTGCCCGCTCGAGCACTTTCCACATGGTGTCGATCTCGTAGATGTTGTCCACGCCTTGCAGCAGCGCGGCCATCCGCTCCATGCCCATGCCGGTGTCGATGTTGCGGGACGGCAAGTCGCCCACGACGTCGAAGTCCACCTTGGTCCGCACCTGGCCCAGCTGGTACTGCATGAAGACCAGGTTCCAGACTTCGAGGTAGCGGTCCTCGTCGGCTTCCGGCCCGCCCTCCCGGCCGTATTCAGGGCCGCGGTCGTAGTAGATCTCCGAGCACGGGCCGCCAGGGCCGGGTACGCCCATGTGCCAGTAGTTGTCAGCAAGTCCGCGCCGCTGGATCCGGTGCTCGGGGATGCCGACTACGTCATGCCAGAGCTTGGCCGCCTCGTCGTCGTCGTGCAGGACCGTCACCCAGAGCCTGTTCTCCGGGAACCCGAACCCGCCGTCAGATTCCGGCCTGGTGAGCAGCTCCCAGGCGAACGGGATGGCCAGTTCCTTGAAATAGTCGCCGAAGGAGAAGTTGCCCAGCATCTGGAAGAACGTCCCGTGCCGGGTGGTCTTGCCGACCTCCTCGATGTCCGGCGTGCGGACGCACTTCTGGCAGGTGGTAGCTCGCTGGAACGGCGGCGTCTGCTGGCCGAGAAAGTACGGCTTGAATGGCTGCATCCCGGCATTAACGAGCAGCAGCGTCGGATCCTCGGCCACCAGGCTGGCGGACGGGACGACGGTGTGCCCGCGCTCGGCGAAGTAGCTAAGGAAACGGCGGACAATCTCTGCCGACTCCATCACGGCCATCCTTACCTAGACATGCCCGCGCTGCCTTAACCGCGGGACTTCGGACTGATCAGTGCTCGCGACGGCTCGGCTAGCTGTCGCCGGACCACGTTCGGTCGCGCTGGCTTCCGAGGGTACGGTCCGATTCGCTGCGATGCAGATCCCAATACTCTGCCATGCCGTCACGAATGTCCCGGACGAACCCCGCTGCCGCCGTGGCACGGCCGGCGGCCGCCGCGATTCTTGCCGCCGCGGCTGGGCTCGGCCGGGCATCCGGCTGCCCGCTGACCGGCTGGCCGCTGCCAAGCTGGCCCGGCAGGGCGCGTCGCGGCGGTACCAGCTGAGCTGGAAGTCGCTGCTGCGTGATAGTGGTCCCGCCGAGCAGGCCCTGGCCGGTGAGCGTCCGCGCCAGGCGGGTCGCTTTCCGGTACCCGGTGACACCCAGCACCGCGCCCGCGAGCAGCCAGAATCCGCGGCGGATCATTTGCGCCCGAACCCGGTAGATCCCGTCCCCGTGGCCCGGGCCGTCCGCTGCCCTGCCGCAGGCGATCCGGCGAGCGCAGCCCTGGCCGGCGCAGGTGCCACCGTCGCGGTAGCTGCCACAGTCGCTGGCCTGGTCTCAGCCATCGCGGCAACCTGCAGCGACCGGCGGACGGCAACCGCCCGCCGTACCCCGAACACAACCGCCGAAGCGCCGTGCAGCGGCGCAGTCGCTGCCACGGACAGGCCCCTGGCCAGTCCGGCGAGTGCTGACACGTGCCCGGTGAGTTCGGCCATGTTGGCCGTCACCTGATCCATGCTCGCGGTGATCGCGTCGGTCCTGGCGAGTTGCTCGTTGGTCCGGTCGACAGCTTCCTGGGCCTGCCGGATGAGTAGGTCCGCACGATCGCGGTACTCGGTGACCATGCCGGTGACCGCGGACATCAGGCGCGCGAACTTCACCAGCACGACGATGCCCGCGCAGGCCAGCACGGCGAAGAACACAGCGGCTATCAGCGCTGCCAGCTGACCGGCGTTCATTGCCCCCTGACTCCAATCCGCGCGAGTGACTGCGATTTGGCTCCTCGCCAGACCCTATCGCGGTTGCATTCGCGTCAGCCGGGCTGTTCGGTGCCTCCGCCGGCCGGCGCCTCGGCCCGTTCCCGCCCCGATCGTTTTTCGGTGCCGGGCCGCTCCCCGCCAGAATCCCCGTCGCTGCCCTCCGGTGCCTCGGCCCGCCCGCCGCCAGATTGCGCCGCCTCTTCCGGATGGCCGCGCAGAATATCCCTGATCCGCTCAGATCTCTCGCCCCATCGCGCCTCCGCCCCGTGGCCCGACGACACGTAATACTGCTTGCCGACAAGGCTGTCCGGCGCGTACTGCTGCTGCACGATGCCCGCGGGATCGTCATGCGCGTACAGATAGCCCTTGCCGTGCCCGAGCCTGGCCGCGCCGGGGTAACTCGCGTCCCGCAGGTGCTTGGGCACCGGGCCTGCCAGGCCCTGCTGGACATCTGCGCCCGCCTCATTGATCGCTTTGGCCACGGCGTTCGACTTGGGCGCAAGCGAGATATGGATGACCGCCTGAGCCAGGTTGAGCCGGGCTTCGGGCAGCCCGACGAACTCGACGGCCTGCGCCGCCGCCACCGCGGTCTGCAGCGCGGTCGGGTCGGCCATCCCCACATCCTCGCTGGCGTGCACGATCAGGCGGCGGGCGATGAATCTCGGGTCCTCCCCCGCCTCGATCATCCGGGCCAGGTAGTGCAACGCAGCGTCGGCGTCACTGCCCCGCATGCTCTTGATGAATGCGCTGATCACGTCGTAGTGCTGATCCCCGGCCCGGTCGTAGCGCACCATCGCGCGGTCGACTGCCCGCTCGAGCAGTTCGAGCGTCACCTCGCCGCCGTCGGGCATGCCGAGCGCGGCGGCTTCCAGGTAGGTCAGCACCCGCCGGGCGTCACCCCCGGCCAGCCGGACAAGCTGGTCAGTGACTCCGTCCGCCAGGCTGATCCGGCCTGCCAGCCCGCGCTCGTCAGCCAGCGCTCGGCTGATCACTTCGCGGATGTCCGCGTCATCCAGCGGCCTGAGTGTCAGGAGCAGCGAGCGCGATAGCAGCGGCCCGACGACGGAGAATGACGGGTTCTCGGTGGTCGCGCCGATGAAGGACACCCAGCGGTTCTCCACGGCAGGCAGCAGCGCGTCCTGCTGTGCCTTGTTGAAGCGGTGCACTTCGTCGATGAACAGCACGGTCTGCTCGCCAGTCATGCCGAGCGTGCCGCGAGCCGTTTCGATCGCCGCCCGCACGTCTTTGACCCCCGCCGATACCGCGGACAGCTCGACGAATCGCCGCTTGGTCACGTTCGCGACCACGTACGCCAGCGTGGTCTTGCCAGTACCGGGCGGGCCCCAGAGAAGCACCGACATCGGCGAGTCGGTGTCGGCGAGCTTCCGGAGCGGAGACCCGTCCCTGGTGAGGTGTGCCTGACCGATGACCTCGACAAGGGAGCGCGGGCGCATCCGGACGGCCAGCGGCGCGGTCGCTCGCTCGGCCGCTTCGGCCGAGGAATCGAACAGGCTGCCGGTCGAGCCGTCGTTCACGCGGGGCACGAAGCGAATCTACCTGTCACTGCCGTCAGTGCGGTGGTCATGCGGCTGCGCCATGATCGCCGTCGCCGGGCCTGGCAGACCTTTCGGGATCACGGCTTCGCATAGGCTCGGCAACCTCGCCGTAGTCTGCGGCCCGCTCGCCGCCCGAGACCGAGGACCGCACGTGACGTCATTGCCCGGCGTAAGCCGCGCAGAAGACGGGCCGAAGCTGCTGGCCGTGAGTGACCTGCACGTCGGGTTCGGCGAGAACCGCGCGATCGCGGAGCGCCTGACGCCGGAGACTGACGCGGACTGGCTCATCGTGGCCGGTGATGTCGGCGAGCGAGCAGCGGACGTCGAACGGGTCCTGGCGTTGCTCAGCTCGCGGTTTGCCAAAGTGATCTGGGTACCAGGCAATCACGAGCTGTGGACGCATGGCCGGGACCCGGTCCGGCTGCGCGGCGAGCAGCGGTACCTGGCGCTCGTCGCCGCCTGCCAGCGCGCTGGCGTCGTGACGCCGGAGGATCCCTACCCCGTCTGGACGGGCGACGGCGGTCCGGTGCTGATCGCGCCGCTGTTCGTGCTGTATGACTACTCGTTCCGTCCCGACGGCGCCGCCTCGGTTGAGGACGGGGTGACGCTGGCCCGCGCGGCCGGCGTCATGAGCAGTGACGAACGGCTGCTGCATCCGGATCCGTTCCCGAGCCGGGAAGCATGGTGCGCCGACCGGCTCGCTAAGACGGAGCAACGACTCGCCTCGCTACCGCCGGGGACGCCGACCGTCCTGGTCAATCACTTCCCGCTGGTCCGCGAGCCCACGACGGTGATGCGGTATCCGGAGTTGGCGCAGTGGTGCGGGACGGCGGCGACGGCCGACTGGCCGACTCGGTTCGGAGCGGTCGCGGTCGTCTACGGTCACCTGCACATACCGCGGACGACCTGGCACGACGGCATCCGGCACGAGGAGGTGTCGCTGGGCTACCCGAGGGAGTGGAAGCGCCGGACCGCGGCGCCGGTTATCCCGCGTCAGATCCTGCCTTTCGTTCCCCGTCCGTCGCCGCCCGGATGACCTGGCCTAGCGCGGGATCTCGATCCGCAGCCGGTCGCCTAGCACCGGCGCCAGCGCATCGCGCACCGCCTCCGCTGACAGGTCGCCGAGGTAGGTCGACTTATCCGGGTTTGCCGGATCGGCTGTCTGCAGATAGATGGCGAGCTCGCTGACCTGCCACGGCCGCGTCAGCACGACCTTGTCGATGACGGCGAGCGGAATCAGCTGTGCCTTCGCCCACGCCGGCGCGAACGTCACGCTCGAACCTGCCAGCTGCGCCCGGCTGCGGACTAGCTCTTCTCCGCGGCCCGGGCCCGCGGTGCGGCCGCGCGCCCGCCCCGTCCGGCGAAGTGAGCGGAGGAGTCCGCCGTCTGGCTTCGGTGCATCCCCGTAGACCGGAACCGCGCACACCACGAGGCCGTCGTCGAAGACCGCGATCGTGCGGGTGTTCAGGATCGCCCGGCCGCGGTCCGCTTCCCGCACCAGGTGATCGAACTGCCCTCGGTAAGCCACCACCGGAGCGTACCCGGCGGACGCCCGGACCCGTGGCGGGCGCTTCGACCGTGATCGCGAAGCCTTCCCGTCGCCGGCGACGGGTTCCTCACGCTCAAGCGGATCTAGCGGCAGCCGGCCGCGCGCGGCTACCGTCGGTTCACAGCCGGCGTCACCGAACCCACTGCCTACCTGAGCTGAGGTTGCCGCAATGAGTGCGGAGATCATCCCGTTTCGCATCGAGATTCCCGAGGCTGACGTCGACGACCTGCGGGAGCGCCTGCGCCGGACCCGCTGGCCAGACGCCGAGACCGTCGACGACTGGTCGCAGGGCATCCCGCTCAGCTACACCCGTGACCTGTGCCAGTACTGGCTCGAGCGTTACGACTGGCGGGCGTGCGAGGCCAGCCTCAACCGGTTCCCGCAGTTCCGCACCAGCATCGACGGTCTGGACATTCACTTCCTGCACGTGCGGTCGCCGCAGGCCGACGCGCTCCCGCTGGTGATGACGCATGGCTGGCCCGGATCGATCATCGAGTTCCGCAAGGTCATCGGGCCGCTGACCGATCCGGTCGCGCATGGCGGCGATGCCGCCGACGCGTTCCACGTGGTCTGCCCGTCGCTGCCTGGCTTCGGTTTCAGCGGCAAACCGGCTATGCCCGGCTGGGGCATCGAGCACATCGCCGACGCCTGGGCTCAGCTGATGACGCGGCTCGGCTATCCCCGCTACGGGGCTCAGGGCGGCGACTGGGGCTCTGGCGTGACGGTCCAACTCGGCGTCCGCCATCCCGATGACCTCGCCGGGATCCACCTCAACATGGCGGGCGCCCGGCCAGATCCAGCCACCATGAACGATCTGACCGAGCAGGAAAAAGACGCGCTGGCTGCCATGAAGCACTACCAGGACTGGGATTCTGGCTACTCCAAGCAGCAGTCCACCCGGCCGCAGACGGTGGGCTACGGTCTGGTCGACTCACCGGCCGGCCTGTGCGCCTGGATCGTCGAGAAGTTCTGGTCGTGGACCGACTCCGACGGCGACCCGGCGAACGTGCTGACCAGGGACGAGATGCTGGACAACGTCATGTTGTACTGGCTGCCCGGCACCGGAGCGTCGTCGGCGCGGCTGTACTGGGAGAGCTTCGGCAAGCTGCTCGGCGGCACCGTCCAGGTCCCGGTCGGGTGCTCTATCTTCCCGAAGGAGATCGTCCGGCCGTCCCGGCGCTGGGCCGAGAAGGCTTACCCCGACCTCCGCTACTGGAACGAGTTGCCGAAGGGCGGGCACTTCGCCGCGTTTGAGCAGCCGGCGACGTTCGTGGACGAAGTCCGGGCCGCATTCCGCGCATTCCGGGCCGGATGATCTTCAGTTACCGCCCGATGATCTTCATGGGTGTGAATCTGCTGTCGTTATAGCAGCAGTAGATTCACACCCATGACCGGTTCTACGGCGGCCGGCCAGCGCCTAACGGTGCAAACACCGCACGCGAGTGCCCGGCCGGCGCCCTGGAGTCGGCGACGGCCCGCGGCCAGGCTACTGGCGGTGCCTACCCGCCAGAAGTCCCCGGCGCCGGCTGCTCGCCAGAGCCATCGGGCACATGCACCCCGGTGCCGCCCGGCGGCTGCCCGCCAGTCCCATGCGGCCGCTCAGGAGGAATGACGTCGATCCCGGCTTCCTTTCGCTGCTGAGGCGTGATCGCCGTCGGTGCGCCCGTCAGCGGGTCGTGGCCGGATGCGGCCTTCGGGAACGCGATCACATCCCTGATCGACTCGCGCCCGGTCAGCAGCATCATCAGCCGGTCCCAGCCAAACGCGATGCCCCCGTGCGGCGGCGGCCCGAACCGCAGCGCGTCCAGCAGGAAGCCGAACTGCGACGTCGCTTCCTCGCGCGACAGCCCGATCACGTCGAACACCTGCTGCTGCACGTCCGAGCGGTGGATCCGGATCGAGCCGCCGCCGATCTCGGTGCCGTTGCAGACGATGTCGTACGCGTCGGCCAGCGCCGCGTCCGGCTCGGACGCGAACTTCGACATCCACTCTGGCAGCGGCGAAGTGAACGGGTGATGCACGGCAGTCCAGCCGCCTTCGCCGTCGTCCTCGAACATGGGCGCATCGACCACCCAGGTAAACGCCCAGGCCGACGGGTCAATGAGCCCGCATCGCGAACCGATCTCCAGCCGGGCGGCGCCGAGCAGCGACCGGGCCTCGTTCGCCGGGCCGGCCGCGAAGAACACCGCGTCGCCGGCCGACGCCCCCGCCGCCGCCGGCAGGCCGGACCGCTCGGCCTGCGACAGGTGCCTGGCCACTGGCCCGGAATCGGAGACCTGGCCGTCGGGGCCGATGAGCACGTAACCGAGACCGCGTGCACCGCGCGAGCGCGCCCACTCCTGCCAGCCGTCTAGATCCTTGCGTGTCTGCGAAGCGCCGCCCGGCATCACCACGGCGCCGACATGCGGCGCCTGGAACACGCGGAACTCGGTCTGAGCGAAGAAGGCAGTCAGGTCAACTAGCTCGTTTCCGAACCTTAGATCTGGTTTGTCCGATCCGTACCTGGACATCGCATCGGCATAGGTCATCCGCGGGATCGGCAGCGGAACCTTGAACCCCGCGATCTCGGCCCACAGCCTCGATACCAGGTCCTCCGCCACCTCGACCACGTCTTCCCTGGTCACGAATGACATCTCAAGATCGATCTGGGTGAACTCGGGCTGCCGGTCAGCCCGGAAGTCCTCGTCCCTGAAGCACCGCACGAGCTGGAAGTAGCGCTCCATCCCGGAGATCATCAGCAGCTGCTTGAACAGCTGCGGCGACTGCGGAAGGGCGTACCAGTGGCCGGGCCGCAGCCGCACCGGGACCAGGAAGTCGCGCGCGCCCTCAGGTGTCGACCGGGTCAGGAACGGGGTCTCCACGTTCACGAAGCCGCGCGCGTTCATTACGTCGCTGACCAGGTACGCGGCTTTCGACCGGGCTTTCAGCGCACTCGCCATGTCGGCCCGGCGGATGTCCAGGTACCGGTACCTGAGCCGGACCTCCTCGTTCAGCTCGCCGCCGGCGCTGCCTTCGATCTGGAACGGCAGCGGATCTGCCTGCGACAGCACCTCAAGCCCGGTCGCCGCCACCTCTACCTCGCCAGTGGCCAGCTCGGGGTTCTCGTTCCCGGCCGGCCGGAGGCGCACGGCCCCCGTCACCAGCACGCAGTACTCCGCCCGCAGGTCGTGCGCCACGTCCTCCTGGCGCAGCACGACCTGCACGATCCCGCTGCCGTCGCGCAGGTCGATGAAGACAACGCCGCCATGGTCCCGGCGCCGCGCTACCCACCCGGCTAGCCGCACCTCCTCGCCCGCGTTCGACGCCCGCAGGCTGCCCGCCTCGTGGCTGCGGATCATCGCTAGCCAGCCTCTCTCTCGTCATCCTGGTCAAAATCAAGATCTTTACGGCAGGAAACGGGCTCGTCCTCGCCACTCACCCGCCTTAGCCGGCCAGTTATCCGCCGCAGCAAGGCGGCCCGGTCTGGCCACTCTCCAGGCCTAGCCGGTCAGTTGCCCGCCGCTGCAAACCCCGCCCGCCCAGCCTTTGCCGTGCCAGCCTTTGCCGTGCCAGGCTTTGCCGTGCCAGCCTTTGCCGTGCCAGCCCTAGCCAGCACGCCCGAGCCAGCCGCTACGAACTGGCTTGCCCGAGCTAATCAGCCCAGGCTCACAGCCCGGTGACCGGGCCCCGAGCCGGAGCCAGCCCGGCCAGGAACGGGTTGTGCGCTCGCTCCGCCCCGATCGTCGTCTGCGGCCCGTGCCCGGACAGCACCACGGTCTCATCCGGCAACGTCAGGCAGACCCGTGCCAGGCTAGCCAGCATCGTGTCGTAGTCACCGCCCGGCAGGTCGGTCCGGCCGATCGACCCGGCGAACAGCAGGTCCCCGCTGAACATCGTCCCCGGCTCGGCCGCGTCGGGCAGCCGGAACGTCACCGACCCCGGCGTGTGCCCTGGTGCGTGGTCGACCACCAGCTCGAAACCGGCTAGTTCCAGCTTCATCCCGTCGGCCAGTTCCAGCACGTCGTCCGGCTCGGTGAAGGTCAGGCCGCCAAACAGCTGCTGACCAGGCCCGAGAGCAAGCCCGCGGCCAGGGTCGGATAGCAGCGCGCGGTCGTCTGGGTGAATGTAGGCGGGGATGCCCTTGGCACCGCAGACCGGCGCGACCGACCAGATGTGGTCAATGTGACCGTGGGTCGCCAGCACTGCGACCGGCCGGAGCCGGTAGCGCTCGATGATCTCGTCGATGCCCTGCTCAGCGTCCTGGCCCGGGTCGATGATCAGGCATTCGGCGCCTGGTGCTGTAGCCAGCAGGTAGCAGTTAGCCGCGAACGAGCCAGCGGGAAACCCGGCGATGAGCACTCCGCCTCCTCTGATTTAGCTAACACCGACTTAGCTAGTACCGGGAGCCTGCTGCCGCGCAGGCCGGTCCGGGAGCTCGCGATGCGTGCCTCAAGGCTACCGAGAATCGGCGGTCAGCCTGCCGCTGGCCAGGCGTTTCGACCCATCAGGACACGAGTTGGGAGCGGTTGGGACTCGAAAAGTAACGACGGCGTTAAAATTACCGGCGCAACGGTACGATTCGCGAAGTTTCGCAGGGCACTGCCCGGGGGCCGGTGGCCTGGCGGGTGAGCCGTTTGCCAGACCACGCAGAGCGCAGGAAACTGCGGATGAGCAGGAGGATCGCACGGGTGGCCACCAAAAAGGAACGCCAGCGCCAGCTTGCCAAGCAGGCTCACGAGCGCCGCATGGAGCGGCGGGCTCAGCAGGCCAGGCGGGCGCGGCAGTGGTCGGTCAGCATCGTCGTGGCCGTCCTCGTCGTCGCAGTAGGCGTCGGCGGGGCGGCGATAGCTGGCGCGTTCAACACCGCCAAGTCGAGCGCCGCGGCCAAGTCCACCCCTCCGGCGGCCTCCGCGTCGGTGACTCCCTCCGCGTCGGCCACTCCGTCACCGACTCCGACTCCCGCCATGGTGGACGGCAAGTGCGTTTACACCAAGAGCGGCACTGCATCCAAGAAGGTCTCGCTGCCGCGCGCCAAGCCCGATACCAAGGCGACCTACGCGGCGAAGTTCACGACGAACCGCGGAATCATCAGGATCAAGCTGTCCAGCGCGGCGCCGTGCACGGTGAACTCGTTCGTCTCGCTGGCGGATCAGGGCTACTTCAACAACACCCACTGCCACCGGCTGGTGACGACCGGCATCTACGTGCTGCAGTGCGGCGACCCGACCGGCACCGGCGACGGCGGCCCCGGCTACGTCTTCAACAGCGAGAACCTCAGCTCGCTCAAGCTGGTAACGGTGAGCGGCCAGCAGGAAGCGCTCTACCCTGCCGGTTCAGTGGCCATGGCCAACACCGGTGCCCCGGACAGCAATGGCAGCCAGTTCTTCTTCGTGTACAAGACCACCTACCTGCCCGCGAGTTACACGCCGTTCGGCACGCTCACGAGCGGGCTCAGCATCATCCAGAGAGTGGCCAAGGCAGGCAGCGACAATTCCAACGGTACCGGCGACGGGCATCCGAAGGAGAAGGTCCAGATCGACAGCGTGACGATCACAAAGACCTGATTGGCTTAGCTGGTCAGGTACCGAGCAGGAGGTACGCGGTGAGCACCGCAAGCGACCCGTGGGGCCGGGTAGCCGAAGACGGGACGGTCTACGTCCGCACAGCCGAGGGCGAGCGCCTCATCGGCTCGTGGCAGGCGGGCAGTCCGGATGAAGCGCTGGCCTTCTTCAAGCGCAAGTTCGACGCGCTGGAGACCGAGATCAGCCTGCTCGAGCAGCGCATGTCCAGCACCGACCTGTCCGCCGGACAGGCTAAAGCCACGATCGCCAAGCTGACTGTGGCGGTATCCGACGCGCACGCTATCGGCGACCTCGATGGCCTGACGACCCGCCTCACTGCGCTATCCGGCACCATCGAGCATCGGCGCGAGGAGCACAGGGCCGCTCGTGAGCAGGCCAAGACGTCGGCGCACGAGATCAAGGAGCGGATCGTCGCCGAGGCCGAGCGGCTCGCTGCCGAGGCCACCCACTGGAAGGCCAGCGGCGAGCGCATGCGCCAGCTGCTGGAGGAGTGGAAGGCCGCGCCACGGGGTGACCGGGCCGCCGAGGCGGCACTGTGGAAGCGGCTGTCATCCGCCAGGAATGCCTTCGCCAAGCGACGCAAGGCTTACTTCGCGAACCTGGAAGAGGAGCGCGAGACTATCCGGTCCCGCAAGGAGGAGCTGGTCGCGCGCGCCGAGGAGCTCTCCTCCTCGACGGACTGGAGCTCCACCGCGACCGCGTACCGGGAGCTCATGCGCTCATGGAAGCAGGCGGGCCGGGCCGACCGGGCGGCTGAGGACGAGCTGTGGAACCGGTTCAAGAGCGCGCAGGACTCGTTCTTCAAGGCCCGCTCGGACGTCCTGGACGCGAAGGACAGGGAACTTCGCGAGCACGTCGTCGTCAAGGAGCAGCTGCTGGCTGAGGCAGAGAAACTACTGCCAGTCACAGACGCGCGCGCAGCCAGGACGACGCTGAGGGGCATCCTGGAGCGCTGGGAGCGGGCCGGAGCCGTCCCGCGGGACTCGCAGGAGCGGCTCGAAGGCGGCCTTCGCAGGATCGAGGAGACGCTCCGCAAGGCAGAGGACTCGCACTGGCGGCGGACCAATCCCGAGGCGCTGTCTCGAGCCAGGGGCACTGTGGACCAGATCCGCTCCGCGATCAGTCAGCTCGAGCGGCAGCTTGCCAAGGCTGAAGCCAACGGCGACCAGAAGGCGCAGCAGCAGGCCAAGGAGGCCATCGAGGCGCGGCGGGCCTGGTTGGCCGAGGCCGAGCGCACGCTCGCCGAGTTGTCTGGCTAGGCCTTTCGCGCTGGGGTTCACGCGCCGCTCTGCGGGCTGGCATTCGTTCAGTGCCGCGCGAGCCTTATCCGGCCCGAGCGCGCTAGTCACGGGTTTGCGCAGGCCACGCGACGCCCGCTGCCGCGGCGCGTGAACCCCGGCGCTCCTGAGTGGCCGTCACCGGCGAAGGGCACCCGGAAGCCTGGTGAAAGGACTGGCGCAGGCGAGGCGACGTCTGCTGCCGCTGCCCGCCGATCCCCGATGCCCCATCGCAGTACCCGGCGAGGCACTCCCGGAAGCCTGGCGAGAGCCCGCTGGCGGTCGGCGGCCAAGTCCATGGTGGTACAAACCGTACTTTTCGTCATGGGAGCGAGTCGGTTGGGGTTCTGCGGAGCCTCGCTACCGCTACTTTTCACGGATCCTGTCCGCTCGCTGTCCTGGTTTGTGATGATTCTGGCGGACAGGATCCGTGAAAAGTAGAGCGGTGGCGGCGCGGGCTGGTGGATTTGCCGGATTTGACTGCGCGGGAGCGGGCGGCGCGGGCAC
>DATJNX010000032.1:0-30473 GCA_035507615.1 Streptosporangiaceae bacterium | reverse complement strand
AAGAGGCTGGCGGCCGCCGCTGCGGTCACGCGGGTTACTCGTTGCCGAACGACTGAATCTCGGCGAGCTCGACATCGGTGAGCTCGCGCGGGGTGTCGCCGTTGGCTACTTTGGCGCGCTGCACGTGCTGCCGGATCCCCTCCACCACCTCGGGGTTCGCCAGCGTGGTGACATCGCCGACGTCGGCGAAATTCGACACCGACGCGATGACCCGGCGCATGATCTTGCCCGACCGGGTCTTCGGCATGTCCGGCACGATCCACACGTTCTTCGGCCGGGCGATCTTCCCGATCTCGGTCTCGATCGCCGTTACGACCTTTGCCTCCATCCCGTCCGCGTCGACGCCGGGCTTGAGCGAGATGTACATCTCGACCATCCGGCCGCGGATGTCGTCGATGACAGGCACCGCCGCGGCCTCGGCCACCTCGGGCACGGTCAGCGCGGCCGACTCGAGTTCCTTCGTGCCGAGCCGGTGGCCGGCCACGTTGATGACGTCGTCGATCCGGCCGAGGATGCGGAAGTACCCGTCCTCGGCCTGCACCGCGCCGTCACCGCAGAAGTACGGCCAGTCGTGCCAGTCCTTGCTGTCCGGGTCCCGGTTGTACTTCCGGTAGTAGACGTCCAGGAACCGCTCGGGCTGACCCCAGACCGTCTGCATGATGCCCGGCCACGGGTTGCGGATGCAGATGTTGCCGGCCTTGCCGCTGCCCTTGGGGACCTCGTTGCCGTCCTCGTCGTAGATGATGGGGAAGATACCGAGCGCGCCAGGCCCGCAGCTGCCGGGCTTCATCGGCTCGAGGCCGGGCAGCGTCGAGCCGAGGAACCCTCCGGTCTCGGTCTGCCACCACGTATCGGTGATGGCGGCCTGGCCCTTGCCGACGAAGTTGTAGTACCACCGCCACACCTCGGGCTCGATCGGCTCTCCGACCGTGGTCATCGTCTTGAAGTGGTAGTTGTACTTGAACGGCTCGTCGGGGGCGACCTTGCGCAGCATCCGGATCGACGTCGGCGAGGTGTGGAAGATGTTCACGCCTAGCTTCTCGGCGATCCGCCAGGGCCGGCCGCCGTCGGGATAATTCGGTACCCCTTCGTAGATGACGGTCGTGGTGCCGAGCGCCAGCGGCCCGTAGACGATGTAGGAATGACCGGTGATCCAGCCGATGTCGGCCAGGCACCAGTACATGTCATTCGGGTGGATGTCCTGGTAGTACTTCGACGTACCGGCCACGTACGCGAGGTAACCGCCGACGCTGTGCTGCGCGCCCTTAGGCCGTCCGGTCGTGCCGGATGTGTACATCAGGAACAGTGAGTCTGTCGCGTTCAGCGACACCGGCGCGACCTCAACGCCTTCGTACTTGGTAAGGACGTCATTCACGAAGAAGTCGCGGCCGTCAACCATCGGCGTGCCGGACTGGTATTCGCCGGGCTTCCGCCGCCACACCAGGACCTTGTCGACGTCCTGATCCTGCCGCTTGGCCTCGGCAACGGCCTCGTCGGCCTTAACCTTGTGGTCGGCCATGGAGCCGGCCCGGTAATAGCCGTCCATCGTGATCAGAACCCGGCTGCCGGAGTCGGCAATCCGGGTGCCGCAGGCATTGCCGCTGAAGCCGCCGAACACCTGCGAGTGAATGACACCTAGCCGGGCGCAGGCCAGCATTGTCACGATGGCCTCGGGGACCATCGGCATATGCAGGGTGACCCGGTCGCCGGTGTTCAGACCGGCAAAGTCCCGCAGCAGCGCGGCGAACTCGTTGACCCTGCGCAGCAGTTCGCCGTAGCTGATCTCGAGGGTCTCGTCAGCTTCGAGCTCAGGGACCCAGATGACAGCGGTCTTGTCAGGATTAGCGGCCGCGTGCCGGTCGACGCAGTTGTAGCTGGCGTTCAGCTTGCCGCCGACAAACCATTTCCAGAATGGCGCCGTACTGGTGTCGAGCACTGTGTCCCACGGCTTATCCCAGGTCAGCAGGTCCGCATACTCGGTGAAGCAGTCGGGGAAGTTGTCCTCGGAGAAGCGCTCGAGAATTGCCGGATCACTCGCGTTAGCCTGCGCAACGAACTTCTCCGGCGGCGGGTAGTATTCCTCTTCCCGCCAGTGCACTGCGATCTGGGACTCAGAGACCTCCGGCGTCTCCGAATTTTCTGTCATTCCTATCCTCCAGGCCGAGGGGTCGGTTCGCGCGCGTCAGCGCGCGGACGGGCTGACGTGAGCCGCCTTGAAACGGGTCTACCGCGCGGATTACGCGCAAACAAGGGCCAGGCCATGCACCAGTAGCCTGCAGCTGACAACCTTGTCATTAGCGCCCTCACGGGTTGCGGGAACCTCTAGCGTAACGCCGTAGGACAACTGGCGACAGGCCTGACAGATTGGTGACCGGGCAGGTAGCTAACCGGTATCAGTGCCGGCAGGAGCGGTTGACATCGTCGCGATCAACGGTATCTTGCTACGCAGTCCAGCACCGGGCCAGCAGGTCAGGGGAGGTCACGCTGGCCGCCTTAGGGCGCGCCGCGACGCGGTCGCCACGAAGTGAGCGACAGGCCCGAGCCCTGATCGGGCGGGGGGTTGGACCCGGGAGGGGCCTGGGCACCAGTAGACAACGGAGGGCGAGCTCGCTGCCGACGAGACGCGCTCCGGTCCGAAGGATTCCCAGGCCCTCTTCCCGGTAACAACGGGCCCGGAATTGCAGCTGGGCCGCAGTTGTGATGTGCTAAGCGGTTTCTGGCGTCTGGCGGAAGGATTCACGAGTGCAGGCTGGGACGGGCAGCACTGGCCCGGTCGCGGTCATCATCCCGACGTACAACGAGCGGGACAACGTCGACGACATCGTGTCCCGGACGCGCGCCGCGGTGCCGGATGCCGACATCCTCGTAGTGGACGACAACAGCCCGGACGGAACCGGCGATCTCGCCGAGAAGCTGGCGCTGACCGACCAGCACGTGCACGTCCTGCACCGGACGCAGAAGGCAGGACTGGGCGCGGCCTACCTGGCCGGCTTCGACTGGGCGCTGGAGCGCGGCTACGGGGTGCTGGTCGAGATGGATGCCGACGGCT
Source organism: Streptosporangiaceae bacterium (assembly GCA_035507615.1). Taxonomy (GTDB): domain Bacteria; phylum Actinomycetota; class Actinomycetes; order Streptosporangiales; family Streptosporangiaceae; genus JAJYUU01. The sequence goes on along the minus strand of DATJNX010000032.1, from coordinate 27,424 downwards.
CGCACGACCCGGCGGAACTGCCCGGCCTGCTCGCCGCGCTGGCGGACGCAGACCTGGTCGTCGGCTCAAGATGGGTCCGCGGCGGCACGGTACGCAACTGGCCCCGCTCTCGCGAGGTCCTGTCCCGCGGCGGGAACGCCTACGCGCGAATCATGCTCCGGCTGTCCGTGCACGACGCCACCGGCGGATACCGCGCCTACCGCGCCGCGACGTTGCGGCGGATCGGCCTGCACGAGGTCAGGTCGCAGGGCTACTGCTTCCAGATCGAGCTGACGCTTCGCACGGTACGGGCCGGGCTTAGCGTCGCCGAAGTTCCGATCACCTTCACCGAGCGCGCCAGAGGCACCAGCAAGATGAACCGGGCGATAGTCGCCGAAGCGCTCTGGCGCGTCACCCTGTGGTCGGTCACCCGCCGGGGGACCAGCCCGCGCTGAGCGGGCGCTAAGGCACTAGGCGCTCTTGCGCTGCCTGGTGCGCGGCTCGGCAGGGGCCTCAGGCTCGCGCTGGCCGCGGATGACAGCCAGCCGCTCAGCCAGCACTTCCTCGAGATCGGCCATGCTGCGCCGCTCCATGAGCATGTCCCAGTGGCTGCGCGGGGGCTTGATCTTCTTCGGGGTCGGCATGTCCCCGGTCGCGGTGACAGCCAGCGCCCCGCAAACCCGGCATTCCCAGTTAATCGGCAGTTCGGCCTCGGCCGAGAACGGGACCGTGAAGCGATGCCCCTTCGGGCAGTCGAAAGCCACCTCCTGGCGAGGCGCCAGGTCGGTGTTACGGTCGTTCTCGTAGCTCGTCGCTCCGAGTCGCGTGCCGCGAAGTGCTCGCTCGGCCATGTGTTACTGCCTCCCAGGCGCTCAGCCGTCCTACTTCACCAACGGTGAGGTCCCGGACAAGATTCCCTGCCTGCGGGTATTCCAACCGCCGACCGGGCGGCGAACTGAGAAAATCCCGGCCTAGCCGGCAATTCGCGGCTGCCACTGCCCCCGCTCGACCAGCACGGCACGCAGTGCCTCGGTCTCATCGGTCATGATCCCGTCGACGTCGCGGTCCAGCAGGCTGGCCATGGCGGCCTGATCGTTGACGGTCCAGGCGTGAACCTGGAGCCCGGCTGCGTGCGCATGCCTGATGAACTGCCTGCTAGCCAGCGAAAACGGGATTTGCGTGCATCGCACCGACAGCGCGGCAAAACGGGCCGCGAGCGTCCTGGCGGGAAAGCCGGCCCGGATCGCCCCGATGCCAGCAGGCGTGGTCGCGGTGCAAACCGGGCGCGAGAGCAACCGCCGGGCGGCGCTGAGCCGCCGGCCCGAGAACGAGGTCAGGCAGACCCGGTCCCAGCAGTTCGTCGCCCGCAGGACCTCGGCCAGCGGCCCGATGACCGGGTCGTCCTTGATGTCGATGTTGAACCGGACATCCGGCCAGGCCATGATCAGGTCGGCGAGCACCGGGATCGGCTCAGTGCCGTCAATCCTGGCGGCCGCGACCTGGGCCGCGGTGAGCGCCGCGATCTTGCCGGTGGAGTCGGTGACCCGGTCCAGCGTCTTGTCGTGGAAGGCCACGACGGTCCCGTCGGCGGTCGCATGCGCGTCGGTCTCCAGGTAGGCGTAGCCGAGCTTGACGGCGTGCTCGAACGCCCGCCACGAGTTCTCCGGGTAGTGCCCGGCCCCGCCGCGGTGGGCGAAGGCCAGCGGCCGCGGGTGATCAAGGTAGCCGGAAGGCACGGGCCCTAGTATGCCCGGAGCCGGCGGGCATCCTGGCACCGCCAGACACCGCGGAGCGTCCCCGGATCAGCCCGGCGAACCAGGCCATCAGGCCGGGAAACGGGGATGTCCGGCCTAGCCGCCCGGGCTCGCCCACTCCTGGCGGCGAACCTCAGCCAAGGCGATTGCGGTCGCGGCCGCGACGTTCAGCGAGCCAACCTTGCCGGCCTGCGGAATGTAGGCGACCAGGTCCGCCGCGGCCAGCAGGGCGGCCGAGCAGCCATGATCTTCGTTTCCGACGGCCAGGCAGATATCGCCAGCAAGGGCGGCCTCGTGCAGCGGAACGGCGTCGCTTGCCAGCTCGATCGCGACCACCCGGTAACCCGCAGCCCGCGCGGCTTCCGCGCCCGCTGTCGCGGCCGGAACCGACTCGAAGGCGATCAGGCGGTCGGTCCCGAGCGCCGTCTTGCGCGCTGACGGGTGACCGGGCTCGGCGGTGCTCCCGCACAGCCATACCTGCTCGACGCCGAAGGCAGCAGCCGACCTGATGATCGAGCCCACGTTGAACGGCTGGCCGACGTTGTCGAGCAGCAGGCTCAGCCGGGCCTGCGTGCGCCTGCGCCAGTCCCGGTTGAGCCTCTTCACCTCGGTCATGCCGAGCTGCCGCCGGTTCACCGCCGCACCTCAAGCACGCGGTACCCGGCCCGCGCGGCGAAGCGGGAGGCGGTCCAGCCGTTCTCGGTCAGCCAGCGGTGCAGCGAGTCCGAGCCTAGGTTGCGCTGTACGACCAGGTAAGCGGCCGCGCCGGGGGCGAGCCGCCCGAGCCAGGCCGCCAGCATCGAGTGCAAGGCGTGCTTGCCGATCCTGATCGGCGGGTTGGACCAGATCAGCTGGTAACTGGCCGGCAGGCCGGGGTCGTCTACCGGGACGCAGCGGACGTTGACCAGGCCTGCAGCGGCCGCGTTTCCGGTACAAAGCTCGAGAGCCCGCTTATTGACGTCCACGGCCCAGACGCGCGCGGCCGGGGATCGCTTGGCGAGCGCAACCGCGAGCGGCCCGTAGCCAGTGCCGAGGTCGAGCAGGTCGCCGCTGGCTGGCGGTGGCGGCGCCACGTCCAGCAGCAGCCGGGTACCGGGGTCCAGGCGGCCGGGTGAGAAGACGCCGGAGTCGGTGGCGAGGGTCAGGTGCATGTCGGGCAGGACCAGCTGCACCGTACCGGGCCGGCGGGCGGCGGCCGGCTGCTCAGCGAAGTACTGGCTGTTGCTCACTGGGGGCCGCGCCGGCCAGCGCCGGAGCGATGTAAGTACGGCTGACCCACCGCTCGACGACGAATGTCAGCACCGGGATCGTGCCGGCTGCCAGCACGATGATGGTGCCGGGACTGGCGACTTTCATCCGGACTGCTCTGGTCATCGCGAAGGCGATCACGATGTAGATGATGTACAGGATCCCGTGCAGGGTTCCGACGATGTCGACGGGCACGTCATTGTGCGCCCAGACCTGCAGCGGTATGCAGATGAAGACCAGGATGCACAGCATGGTGCCGGTCACGTAGGCCATCGTGCGATAGGCACGGACCGCCAGGCGGACCAACTGGGGGCTCACCCGGACCTCCTTACTCTCTTGTCGGTCTCGCGGCTCACCCGGCCGCAGTGCGGCTGTTCAGCCTGGCCAGGTAGGCGTTGTAGGCAGCGAGCTCAGGATCCTCGCCGGCCTGCTCGTCCTCCGCGACGGCGGTGTGCGCCCGGCCCGGGAGCGAGTCGCCAGCCGGGCCGGGCGACCCGGCGACGGCCCCGGCGGCGGAGGTTACGGCACCGCGCGGCGACCGGTACTCGTCGATGATCGTCTTGGCCCAGAAGACCACGCCGAAGATCGTGAAGATCGGCCACTCGAAGGTGTACGCCCAGCTCAGCGCGTTGCCTCCCTCGGCTCGGTGAAACTGCCAGTCGCCGAGCCAGAGCATGCCCCAGGCAGCAAAGACGGCGAACGCATGCCATGCAAGCCACCGAGGGGTAATCAGGAACAACCACCGGGGCCGTGGCTTCGCGCTGGACATGTACACGAGAGTAGCGCTGCTACAGACCGTAGTGGCGCAACGGGCCGCTGGTCAGCGCGTGATCCGCCAGATCACGGTGGTGCCGGAGTCGCCCGGCGCCAGGTCGAAACGCGCCGTCGTGGTTCCGACCCTGGTGAAGCCGAGCTTGGCTGGCACCCGTTCGCTGGCCAGGTTGAGCGCGTCATGGTGAATCTCGACGTGATCGACGTCAGACATGGCCAGGGCAGCGTCGGTGAGCGCGGCCGCGGCCGATGTCGCCACTCCGCGGCCGGTGAATGCCGGGTGCACCCAGTACCCGATCTCCAGGCCGCCGTCGCCGATCCGGGCCATCAGGCCTGCACTGCCGGCCGCCTGGCCGCCTGCCAGGATCAGGTAATTGAAAGCAGCTCCCGCCGCCCAGTCCGTCTCACAGCGCCGCACGTAGCCGTCGGCCTCGGCGAGTCCGTAATCGCTGGTCGCCCAGGGCATCCACGGCCGCAGGTGCTCCAGCGACTCGCTGACGAGCCGGCAGACGAGTTCAGCGTCGGTGGCGCGCCACCGGCGCAGTTCGACGGACGCATGGCTGAGGCGCTCGGGCAGGGTATCCATTGGCCCGATGATGGCGGAAGCTGGACAGTAAGTGCAAATAGGATTCCACGCCTTGCCCGGAACGTCGGCTTACCGCCGGCACTGTGTTGCCGGCACGATCCTGCGCGTCACCGCGCGTGGCCTGGCGGCTGCCGGTCATAATCGGAGCCATGTCACTCGCTGATTGGCTGTCCGGCCGCAAATCGCATGCGGGCCGTCTGCCGGAGGGGATCGACGAGCTGCGCGGGCCGACCCGGGGCGTCATTGTCCTGCCGAGGCACCTGGCCTTCCCCGGCATGCGGGAATGCGACGTCACCGACGACGCGACCCGCCGCAACATGTACGGCATCGTGCTCACCCAGGGCCAGCGCAATGACGTGGCCAGGTTCCTGAACCCGCAGCTGCTGCGGACCGACTGGCCGCTCATCCGGGAGACGCTGGACCCGAAGCTGCGCGGCACCTGCGAGCGCCGCTTCCAGCTCAGCGGGCCCGCTGCTGCCAAGGCCTAGCGACTGCTGCCGGTGAACCGCAGCGGCTTTCTGGTGCCGTGACGGACCGGGTCAGGGCCGGCCAGATCCCCGTCGGCGCCGTGGCCGCCACCGCCGCGGCATTCGTGATCTGCATGGCAGCCACGACGCTGCCAACCCCGCTGTACGACCTGTATGCGAAACGATTCGGCTTCCACACGCTGACGATCACCGTCCTGTTCGCGGTGTACGCAGCAGGCGTTGTCGTGACCCTCGTCTCGTTCGGGCAGCTGTCCGATGCCATCGGCAGGCGCCCGGTGCTGCTCAGCGCCATCGCAGTCAGCGTGCTCAGCTCGCTGATCCTCGCGTGGGCGCCGGGCCTGGGCCTGCTGCTGCTCGGCCGTGTCGTCTCCGGTCTGGCTGCAGGCCTGATGACGGGCGCCGGAACCGCGGCCGTGATCGACCTGTTCCCGGCTAGCCATCGCCGCGCCGGCAATGCCGTGGCGGTCGCCGCCAACACTGGCGGCCTCGCCCTCGGCACATTCGGCGCAGGCGTGCTCGCCGACACGGTAAGCCGCCCGCTCGTGACGCCGTACCTGGTGCAGGCCATCCTTGGTGTGCTGGCGGGCGTCGCGCTGTGGGCAGCCACCGGCCGCCGCGGGCGAGCGGCCGGGCGCAGGTTCCGGTTCCGCTGGCCCGGAGTGCCCGCAGGGGTCCGCGGCAACTTTGCCCGTGCCGTGCTGTCGGGCGGCGCGGCATTCGCGGTGACCGGTGTGCTGACGTCCGTATCGGCACTGTTCCTGGTCACTGTGCTGCGTCAAGGCAGTCATCTGCTGGCGGGCAGCGAAGTGGCGATCGTGTTCCTGTTCATGGCCGGGGGCCAGCTTGCGGCGCGCCGCGCGGGCGCGCGCCAGGCGATGCTGACCGGCTGCGCGGGCCTGGTCATGGCCGGGGTCGTGCTCCTGCTCGCGCTGACCTTGCGCTCGCTGGCAGCACTGCTGATCGCGGCGGTAGTCCTCGGGGCTTCGGGCGGGCTGTGCCTCAACGCCGGCGTGGCTACCACGGTGGGCCTGGTGCCCGAGAGCCAGCGCGGCGGGCTGTCGTCGGCGTACTTCGCCGGGCTGTACCTGTTCCTCGCATGCCCGGCCGTCGGCGTCGGCGTGATCGCGGCGCATACGACGCTTGTCACTGCGGGCGTGATTCTCTGCGTGCTGGTCATCGTGCTGGCGCTCGCCGTCGCCGGGTTCGAGCTCAGAGCGGGCGCCGCGGCTAACGGTGCAGATCGGGCGTCGCCGGGATTAGCTGGTGTGGCCGCCGCGTTGACCCGGCATCATAGTCGTCAGGTTGTCCCGATCGGCGAACACGGCGGACGCTGGCAACCGACAGCCCGAATCTGGAGGCCCAGTGTCCGACGTCAACGCCACCACCGCGGCGCAGGAGCACCCGGCGAGTCCGGCGGCCCGAAGCGAGCCGGCCGACCGCGGCAACAAGTGGTGGACGCTGGTCGCGGTGTGCCTGGGCACCTTCATGCTGCTGCTCGACATCACCATCGTGAACGTCGCCCTGCCAGACATTCAGCGCGCCCTGAACTCAAGCTTTGCCGACCTCCAGTGGATCGTCGACGCGTACGCGCTCACGCTGGCCGCCTTCCTGCTCACAGCAGGCAGCCTGGCAGACATGTACGGCCGGCGCCGGCTGTACCTCGTCGGGCTGGCCGTGTTCACCTGCGCGTCTGCGCTCTGCGGCTTCGCGACCAGCACGCTGATGCTGCAGGTATCTCGCGCCGCGCAGGGAGTCGGCGGCGCGATCATGTTCTCGGTGTCGCTGGCGCTGCTCGCTGACGCGTTCCGGGGCAAGGACCGCGGCGCTGCATTCGGGGTCTGGGGTGCTGTCACCGGGCTGGCCGTGGCCATCGGCCCGCTGCTCGGCGGAATGCTGACATCCGGGCTGTCCTGGCGCTGGATCTTCTTCGTCAACGCGCCGATCGGCGTCGTGGCCCTGGTCATCTCGCTAATGAAGGTCGCCGAGTCGCGCGCGCCGCAGGCCAGCAAACCCGACTGGGCGGGCTTCTCGCTATTCACGGTCGCGCTGCTGAGCCTGATCTACGCGCTGATCGAGTCCAACGAGCGGGGCTTCACCGACAGTGTCGTGCTCGGCTGCTTCGCTGCGGCAGCGGTGCTGCTCGTCGCGTTCGTCCTCGTCGAACTGCGGATCCGGCATCCGATGTTCGACCTCGCGCTGTTCCGGTTGCCGACGTTCAGCGGCGGCCTGGTAGCCGCATTCGGGCTGAGCGCGTCAATCTTCTCGATGCTGCTTTACCTGGTTCTCTACCTGCAGGACATACTCGGCTACTCGGCGCTCGCCACCGGATTGCGGCTGATGGTGATCTCGGGCGGCATTCTGGTGACCGCGACCGTGGCGGGCCGGCTGACCTCCCTTGTGCCCGTCCGGTTCCTGATCGGCCCGGGACTGCTGCTGGTCGGCGCCGGGCTGCTGCTGATGCGCGGGCTGACAGCCGGCTCGCAGTGGACCGCTCTGATTCCCGGCATGGTCGTGGGCGGACTGGCCGTCGGACTCGTCAATCCGCCGCTGGCATCGACCGCCGTCGGGGTGGTGCGGCCGCAGCAGGCCGGGATGGCGTCCGGAATCAACTCGACTTTCCGCCAGGTCGGGATTGCTACCGGCATCGCGCTGCTGGGCAGCCTGTTTTCAAACAAGGTGCGGGATGACGTGCTGGCCAAGATCGGCGCCGTGCCAGGCCTGTCGGGCAAGGCGGGGCAAGTCGCGTCCGCGGTCCAGTCCGGGCAGATTGGCCAGCTGATCGGCCGCCTGCCAGCGCCCGCACAGGCTGCTGTGGGCGGAATCACCAGAGCGGCCTTCACCACGGGGCTGAATGAGATCCTGCTGGTTGCCGCCATCATCGCGCTGGTGTCCGGGGTGATATCACTGGCCTCAATCCGGACCCGGGACTTCGCCCAGCAGCACGGCGAAGCACAGCCGGTGCCTGCCGCGCACTGATCGGCTGCGCGCGGACGTAGTCGGCCGGCTGCCCGTGCCCGTTCCCGCCCGGAAAGTTGGCATGCACGTGCTTGTGCCCGCTCCGCGCCGGTCGGGACGACGGTGGCGCCTGCCGTGCCGACTACAGTTACGCCCATGCGCAAGTACGTCATCATGGGCGTCCAGGGCAGCGGGAAGGGCACCCAGAGTGCCATGCTGGCGGCCGACCTTGACCTCGTGCACATCGCCGTCGGCGACATTTTCCGGTGGAACGTGCAGAATCACACCAAGCTCGGCGCTCAGGTGCGCCGGACCATGGCGGCGGGCGCTCTGGTGAGCGACGACCTGGCCGAGGGCGTGGTCTCCGACCGGCTTACCCAGCATGACTGGAACTACGGATTCATCATCGACGGCTTTCCGCGGAACGAGCGGCAGGCCGAGTTCTTCCTGGAGAGCTACGACATCGACGGCGTCATCTACCTCGTGCTGCCTGACAGCGAGGTCCGGCGCCGGGTGATGGCGCGGCGGCTGTGCGACGGCTGTGGCATGGACTACAACCTGATCGACTCCAGCCCGCGCGAGGAAGGCCGGTGCGACGTCTGCGGCGGGAAACTCGTGCAGCGCGAAGATGACACCGAGGAGGCGCTCGCCGTCCGGCTCCGCGAGTATCACGACAAGACCAACCCGGTGCTCGACATCTTCCGCCGGAAGGAATACGTGGTCACGATCGACGCGCGACCGGACAAGATCGAGGTTCAGCAGGCCATCAGGGCCGCGCTGAAGCTCCCGGAGTACAGAGGCTGAGCGCGATGCGTGTTGTCGCCGCGCCTGACTCCTTTAAGGGCAGCATCAGTGCGGCAGCTGCCGCTGCGGCACTGGCGTCAGGCTGGCTGCGGGTGCGGCCAGGTGACGAGATGATTCAGCTGCCGCTGGCCGACGGCGGCGAGGGAACTCTGGCCGTGCTGGCCGCTGAGGTTCGCGATGCCCGCTGGCACGAGGTCGGGGTCCGCGGTCCGGCCGACGCTCCGGTGCAGGCCGCCTGGCTAGAAATGGCCGGGAACGTGGCCGTTGTCGAACTCGCCTCTGCCGCCGGGCTGACCCAGCTCAGCGAGCTGAGACCGATGAGCGCGCACAGCTATGGCGTCGGCGAGCTGATCGCGGACGCCCTGAACGCCGGCGCCAGCCGGATCCTGATCGCGCTCGGCGGCTCGGCCTGTACCGACGGAGGTACCGGCGCGCTGTCCGCGCTCGGTGCCCGGTTCCTGGACGCGGGTGGCGAGGTACTGCCGCTCGGCGGCGGGGCGCTGCGCCGGCTGGCCAGGGTCGACCTGACCGGGTTGCGGCCGCCGCCGCAGTTCGGGGTCAGTTGCCTCACCGACGTGCGCGCGCCGCTGCTCGGGCCGGGTGGCGCTGCGGCCGTCTTCGGTCCGCAGAAAGGCGCGAGCCCCGCTGAGGTCGCGGCACTCGATGCGGGTCTCGCGCGGCTAGCCGGCTTGCTTGGCGGCAACCCGGCGCAGCCGGGCGCCGGAGCGGCGGGCGGCTGTGGTTACGGCTTCGCGGCGGCGTGGGGTGCGCAGCTGCGGCCCGGTGCGGTGGAGGTCGCCGTGATCGCGGGCTTGCCGGGCGCCCTTGACGGCGCAGACCTGCTCATCACCGGCGAGGGTCAGTACGACGCCAGCTCCGAGAACGGCAAAGTGGTCGGCGCGGCGCGCGCGATGGCCGCGGCCGCGCCTTCGGGGGCGGTCCCGGTCGCGGTGGTCGCCGGGCGGGTCGCGGTCTCGCCGCCGGACGGGGTGCGGGCGGTGGAACTGGCTGCACTGGCCGAAGGCACGGAGGCGGCGCTGGCCGAGCCCGCACGCTGGCTGGCGGAAGCGGGCGCGCTGCTCGCCGGGGCTGTCTAGCTGTCTGGTGGTCGCGTAGTTTTGTCCCGGCCGCGTTGACCGGTGGGCTTGCTACCTTCAAGCCCGTTACTTTCGCCGACCTCGTAGCCTGGGCTAGTGCGGGAGATAGTGGTATTCAGCGGCAGCGCGCACCCGGTGCTATCGGCGGAAATCTGCGCAAACCTGGGTGTGCCGCTGCGGCCGGTGCGGCTCTCCAGATTTGCCAACGACTGCCTGGAAGTGCAGCTGCAGGCCAACTGCCGGGAGCGCGACGTCTACGTGATCCAGCCGCTCGGCCCGCCGGTCCAGGAGAATCTGGTCGAGCTGCTGCTGATGCTCGACGCGGCCCGCGGCGCGTCTGCCGCGAGGGTGACGGCAGTGATCCCGTACTACGCCTACGCGCGATCGGACAAGAAGTCGATGCCGCGCATCTCAATCGGCGGCAGGCTGGTCGCCGACCTGCTCGCGACGGCCGGCGCCAGCCGGGTGCTGGCCATGACGCTGCACTCGCCGCAGGTGCACGGGTTCTTCTCCATTCCGGTGGATCATCTGCACGCACTGCGCGAGTTCGCCAGTCACTTCACCGGGCTGAACCTGTCCAACTCGGTCGTGGTATCACCCGACCTCGGCAACGCCAAGAACGCGGCGGCTCTCGCGCGGCTGCTGCAACTTCCGGTGGCGGCCGGCGCGAAAGAACGGCACAGTGACGAGCGGGTGACGATCAGCTCGATCATCGGTGACGTCGATGGCCGGGACGTGATCGTACTCGACGACGAGATCGCGCGGGGCACGACGATCATCGAGTTGCTCGAGCGGCTGCGCGAGCGGAACGTGCGCTCCGTCCGGATCGCGTGTACGCACGGGCTGTTCAGCGACGGCGCCCTGAAGCGGATCGCGGCGCAGCCGCTGGTACGCCAGATCGTCTGCACGAACACGCTGCCTGCCGCTGACGGCGCCGCCGTCGCGGGCCTGCACGTCATTTCGATTGCTCCGGCTCTGGCCGAGGCGATCCGGCGCATTCACGAGGGCGAGTCGGTGAGCGCGCTGTTCGGCGGTAACTGACCGGTCGCCCGGCCTGCCGCCCACGCGGCCACCTGGCTGCGCGAGCTGAAGCCGAGCTTGGCGAGGATGTTGGCCACGTGCCGGGCTGCAGTCGCAGGGCTGATGAAAAGCTTGGCGGCAATGTCGCGGTTGCTAAGGCCCGCCGCGAGCAGCGCGACCACCTCCTGCTCGCGCTGCGTCAGCGCGGTCGACGGCCCGCTTGCGCCAGGGCCGCCCGCGCCCGCCGCGGTAGGCCCGGCTCCCGGCACGCCCGGGCCCTGCGTGCCGGGGCGCTGCGTGCCGGGGCCCTGCGTGCCGGGGCTCTGCGTGCCGGGGCTCTGCGTGCCGGGGCCCTGCGCGCTGAAGTCCTTCTCGCCTGCGCCGTCGTCCTCGCCTGCGCCTAGGGCCAGCCGAACGGCGCTGGTCGGGGTCATCGCCTCGCCCCGGGCCCACAGCAGGCGGACGGCATGCTCGCCCAGCCCTGCGGCTGCGTCCAGGAACTGCTGTGTCCGTGCACCGGGTACCGGGGGCAGGTGAGCCTGCGCCCGCAAGGCCGTCATCGCGCCCGCCAGCTGGACGCTGACGGCCGGGTTACCCTCCATCACCGACAGGCGCGCCAGCACTTCCAGGCCCCGCGCCATTCCGATCCTGCTGCCCGACGCATAGCTCAGCCGCAGGCTCTCGGTCAGGTGCTGGCGCGCAGATACCAGATCCCGCTGGTCCAGCGCGATCCTGCCGAGGCCAGCCAGGCACCGGGCAATCTCCGGCCTGGCATCCACTTCCCGCAGGATCGCGAGCGCCTCGACGTAATAGTCGCGCGCGGTGCCGTGGTCGCCGCGATGCTGGGCCAGATCGCCGAGACCTAGCAGCGCGCGCGCCGAGCCCCAGAGTTGCTGGATCTCACGCATCACCAGCAGCGCTTGCTCGCCGAGTCGCTGGGCTTCGCGGAAGTTACCGCGCACAGCCGCGATAGCGGCCATGGTGCCAAGGGCGTAGCCCTCGTTCCACCGGTCATCGGCCGACTGCGCGACTTCGAGCGCCTCGCCCGCGCGTTCCTCCGCCGAATCGGGGCGCCCCGCATGCAGCGCGATCTCGGTCAGCAAGTTGAGCGCAGCCGCGACCCAGAACCGTTCGCCGGCTGCCCAGCAGAGCTCCAGTCCGGCCAGTGCCTGTTCCTCGGCCTGCGGCGAGCCGGTTGCCATTCCGAGCTGAGCGCGGCTAACCAGGGCTCTGCCTCGCACCAGCTCAGGGACCAGCGCTGCCCCCGGCAGCGCCAGGAACCTATCGATCCATGCTGCGCCTTCAGCAAATGCGCCGTGCACGATCCAGACGAGCCGCACTGCCGAGCAGATCCGTAGCCCGGTCTCGGCGTCACCATCGGCAAGGCAGCTGCCCAGGACCTCGTTCACGTTGGCCGCTTCGACCTCGAAGCGGCGGAACGAGTCCACCCGGACGGACCAGGGAGCGGGCAGCAGAGCCATGCCGATGGCAGCGGCTTTCTCCGTCTCGGTCAGCGTGTACTCGCGGCGCCGCCGCTCCATCACGGCCGTCTCGTCGGCCAACTCAAGCCAGCCGGCCGCGTACTCGCGCACAGTCTCCAGGAGCCGGTACCGTGCCTGGCCGAGCACCTCTGACTCCACTTCGAGAAGTGACTTGTCGGCCAGAGCGGTGAGAAGGTCCATGATGTCCGCCGCCGGGAGACTGTCATCAGCGCAGACTTGCTCGACCATATCCAGCGACCAGCCCGCGAACACCGACAGGCGGCGCAGCAAGATCTGCTCGGGGCCGGCGAGCAGGTCGTAGCTCCAGTCGAAAGTGGCGCGGAGCGTCTGCTGTCGGGCCGGGACGCTCCGGTCTGCACTGGTTAGCAGCGCAAGCCTGCGATCAAGCCGGGCGGCGACCTGGTCGACCGACAGCACCCGCACCCAGGCGGCGGCGAGTTCGATCGCTAGCGGCAGGCCGTCCAGCGCCCGGCAGATGGTGGCGACGGCGGCCGCGTTCGCCTGGCTGAGCGTGAAGCCGGGGGCCGCCGCGACGGCCCGCGTAACGAACAGCCGGATCGCGTCAGAGTTGACGAACTCCGCCAGGCCGGCGGAGTCTCCGGGCGCAGGCACGAGCGCGGGGAGCGCGAGCGGCGGCACTTGCCAGACCGCCTCTGCGGCGACGCGCAGCGGTTCCCTGCTCGTGCAGATCATCTGCAAACCTGGTGAGCTGGCCAGCAGCCGCTGGCACAAGGCAGCACATGCGTGCACCAGGTGCTCGCAGTTGTCCAGGACGAGAACGGCATGCCGGTACCGCAGCGAGTCGGCCAGGGTGTCCAGCAGCGGCCTGCCCCGCTCTTCGTGCACACCTACAGCAGCGGCCACCTGGATCACCACGTGCTCTGGCTGGCGGACCTCGCCGAGCTCCACGAACCAGGCGCCGTCAGGGAAGTCAGCGGCTGTCGCTGCCAGCAGCCGGAGCGCGAGCCTTGTCTTACCGATACCGCCCGCGCCGCAAAGGGTGACCGCGCGCTTGGCGCGCATCAGCTCGCGCAGTTCGGTGATCTCGGACGTCCGGCCAACGAAACTGCTGAACTCCTCCGGCCTGTAGGTAAGGTCACGCATCGTTATCTTCGATCTAGGCGCTGGCTGGATCAGCGTGCGACGGAACGCTGCAGCCACGACTCACCGAGGCCACGATCTACCGTAACGCTGATTTCGGCCCCGTCCGGATAGATGGGCACTACTTGCTTGTAGTTAACCGAATACGTGTCCGAGGTCACTCCTGGCACGCGATACCGTGCGTAGCCGCGGGTCCCGGCCGCGAGATCGTTACGTGGCCGGGACGCCGCTGGTGACTAAGCGCCTGCGGACTCGAGGCCAAGCAGGAAGCGCTTGCGGTCGAGCCCGCCGCCGTAACCGGTCAGGCTGCCGTCCGAGCCGATGACCCGGTGGCACGGTATGACCAGCGCGATCGGGTTTTTGCCGTTCGCGAGGCCGACCGCGCGCACCGCCGTCGGCCGGCCGATCTTGTCGGCGAGCTGACCATAGGACCACGTCTGGCCATAGGGAATGGTCTGCAACGCCGCCCAGACCTGGCGCTGGAAGGCCGTGCCGGTCGGCGCAAGCGGCAGGTCAAACTCGGTGAGCTGGCCGGCGAAGTAGCCGGAGAGCTGGCGGGCGGCCTCAGCGAAGGGTGCGTCTGCCGGATCGCCCGGCAGGCCTAGCGCGTCTTCGTCAGGCCGGTGCTGCTGCGCCTCCATGTACAAGGCCGTCAGCTGCCCGTCCTCGGCCACTAGCGTGAGCGGCCCGATCGGGCTTGGCACGATGACGTGGGTGCGGGTTGCAGGGCTGTTCATCTGTCCTCCTTAGTAGTTAAGTCAGGCGTTATCAGTTGGCGCTGGGTTCGTCCGGCACCGGGTTGTCCGGCACTCGAGGGCTATCCGGTGACGAGGGCCGGATTACCGGCCGGAAGCTTGTTGATGGCGTGGTCGCCGGTCGCCCACAGGTACTGCACGGCATATGACCGCCACGGGCGCCAAGCCGCGGCGCGGCTGATGAGCGCTGCCGGCGTAGGCGGCAGGCCGGTGTGCCTGGCGGCGGCGCGCACGCCGAGGTCGGATGCAGGGAATGCGTCGGGATCACCGAGCGCCCGCATCGCGATCGTTTCGACGGTCCAAGCGCCCACGCCGGGCAGACTGGCCAGCCGCATGCGCGCCTCGTCCCAGTCGCCGCCCACGCTAAGGTCGACCTGTCCGCTTGCCAGGACGGCGGCGAGGGCCTTGAATGATTCGCGTCTCGACCCAGGCATGGCGAGTCTGGCCGGGTCCGCTTCGGCCAGCACGGCAGCTGCCGGGAACAACCTGCTGAGCCCGCCGCCCGGATCATCGACCGGCTCGCCGTAGGCGGCCGCCAGTCGGCCAGCATGCGTCCGGCCCGCCGCGGTAGAGACCTGCTGGCCGAGCATAGCCCGGAGGGCGAATTCATGCGGATCGACGGTGCGCGGCACCCGGCGGCCAGGTGACTTGCGGACAAGCGGCGCAAGAACCTGGTCAGCGGACAGCAGATCGTCGACCGCCTCCGGATCGGCGTCCAGGTCGAGCAGGCGGCGGCACCTGCTGATCGCGCTGGCGAGGTCGCGCAAGTCGGTCAGCGCTAGCTGGCAGCTGACATGGTCGGGCTCTGGCCGCAGCGCCACGATCCCGTGGCCGTGCGGCAGCCGCAGTGTCCGCCGGTACGCGCCGTCCCGCCATTCCTCGACGCCGGGCACCGCCGTGGCGGCCAGGTGCCCGAACACGTTGTCCGGCTGCAGCGGCGCGCGGAACGGCAGCCGCAGGAAGAGCGAACCGGTCCCGGTGTGACCACGGCTGGCTCGCTCGCGCAGCTGGCTGGGGGAGAGGGCGAATACCTCGCGGACAGTGTCATTGAAGGTCCGGATGCTCGCGAACCCCGCTGCGAACGCGACGTCGCCCATCGGCAGCGCAGTCGTCTCGATCAGCAGCCGTGCCGTCTGCGCACGCTGCGCACGGGCCAGTGCAAGCGGTCCGGCTCCCAGCTCAGCCAGGAGCTGCCGCTCGACCTGGCGGACGCTGTAGCCAAGCCGGCTGGCCAGAGCCGGCACCCCGCCGCTGTCCATGACGCCGTCAGCGATGAGACGCATGGCCCGGGCGACGACATCTGCGCGCACATCCCATTCCGGCGAGCCAGGGCTGGCGTCGGGCCTGCAACGCTTGCAGGCCCGGAAGCCACCCTGCTGAGCCGCGGCGGCGCTGGGGAAGAAGCGCATGTTCTCCGGCTTGGGTGGCACGACCGGGCAGCTTGGCCGGCAGTAAATCCCGGTCGTCAGCACGGCGGTGAAGAACCAGCCGTCGAAGCGCGCGTCCTTAGACTGGACGGCGCGGACGCAGCGCTCCGGGTCAGTGTGGATCCGGTCCTCGGTCATGTAGTCCAGCATGGGCCGACGGCCACCTGCTGGCTAGCGAATTTCCGACACCGCGAGTGCGTAGACCCAGGTGCAGACCATAATGTCGCAAATTCGCTAGCAGTGAAATGGTGTTGCGGCGGGGCGGCCGCGTCTCGCCGCGCCGCTATAGGCCCGCCTTGATCCTCGCGTGCGAGCAGTCCCGGTGTCCGCCGCATACTCCCGGAAGGAACCTCGATCCCAGCGCACCGTCCGGCCGTGGCTGGTCAGCGCCCATTTCGACAGTTGCCGTTGACCTCCGGGGCCCCGCGCCGAATAATTGGTCTATAGATCAGTCCTTTAGTCCTCCGGAGCGGGCGGCATGGCACCAGTGACCGAGAGCGCGGTAAGCGAGCCGTTCGGCACGCTGCTCACGCCGATCACGCTCCGCACGGCGGGGGAGCGGATAGCCGAGCGGATCGTGACCGCGATCGCGCTCGGTGAGTTCGTTCCAGACCAGCGCCTTCCCACCGAGCGCGAGCTCGCCAGCATGCTCGAAGTGAGCCGCACTACAGTTCGCGAGGCGCTGCAACGACTGCAGGCGTCCGGGTACGTGACGACCAGGCGCGGCCGCGGCGGCGGAACTTTCGTGCGCGCCGACCGCGGCCCCGACTTTGACGACATGATCGCCCGGACGCTCGGACCGGTGTGGGCTGACCTGACCGAGCTGCTGGACTTCCGCGGTCTAGTGGAGCAAATGATCGCGAGGACCGCCGCGCAGCGCCGCGATGAACGCGACATCGGCCGCATCCGGCGAGCGGTGGAGGACTACTCCGACGCAGCCGACCGCGACGAGTCCCGGCTTGCCGACCACGCGCTGCACAAGGCAATCGCCCAGGCAACGCACAATGCCCGGCTCGCGGAGCTCAGCGCGCAAAGCAGGCGTGAGATCAGCCTTGGCTTCGACGCCGAGCCATACACGCCGGAAGTCCGGCGCCGGGCGCTGCACCAGCATCCGTCGCTCGCCGCGGCAGTGATAGCCGGCGACGCCGAGGTCGCCGCTCAGCGTGCCGCCGAGCACTTCTCCCTGACTGAGGACATGCTCCGGGAGCTGCATGCCCGAATCCGACTTCGAGCCGAAGGAGACCTGAATGGCCGTGGCAACAGTTAACGGGATCGAGCTGAACTACCGGCTGGAGGGCGATGGCGACGAGACCATCGTCCTGATCAACGGGCTTGCGGACGACCTGACGACCTGGGAGCTCCAGGTCGCTGATTTCCTCGCGGCGGGCTACCGGGTCCTGCGGTTCGACAACCGGGGAATCGGCGCGAGCGCCAAGCCCGCCGGCCCGTACTCGAGCCGCCAGCTCGCCGATGACGCCAAAGCGCTCGCCGATTCGCTCGGCCTGACCGACTTCCACCTCATGGGCGTGTCGATGGGCGGCATGATCGCACAGGAGTACGCGCTCAGCTATCCGGCTGATCTGCGCTCGGTCACCTTCGCGTGCACGTACGCAGCTCCGGGCCCGTTCTGCTCCCGGATGTTTGCCATGTGGGCGGATATGGCGCCCGTACTAGGCGTGCCGTTCGTCATGCGCGACGTCACGCTGTGGGCCTTCACAGTCCCGTTCTTCGAAGAACGGGGCAGCGAACTCGCCGAGTTCGAGACGGCAATGCGCTACCTGGACCAGCCGGTGCACGCATACCTGGCGCAGCTCGCCGTGATCCAGGAGCACGACACCACCAGCAGGCTCGACCAGATCTCCGTGCCCGCGCTGGTACTGGCCGGCGAAGAGGACATCCTCATCCCGGTCTCGCTGTCCCGCCGCATCCACGATGCGATCCCCGGCTCGGAGTGGGCCACCACGAAAGGCGGCCACGGCTGCTGCTGGGAACACCCGGCTGAGTTCAACAAGACGTTCCTCGACTTCGTCCGACGGCACGGAAAGGGCTAGCCATGGCCACCACAGCACAAGCCAGCCAGTCGCTGGAACGCGGCCAGATCGGCCTGTTCGGCGTGATCATGCCCGGCGTCGCGCAGGTGGCGCCGGCCTTCAACCTGTTCTTCACCACCGGCGTCATGGTCGCGCTGGCCGGGGCATCGGCGCCGCTGATCTTCCTGATCAGCATGGTCGGGATGGTCGCAACGGCAAGCAGCCTGGCCCAGTTCGCCGGCGTGTACCCGAGCGCCGGGTCGTTCATCACCTACATCACCCGCGCGATCGGCACTAAGGTGGCGGTCGCCATCGGCGTGATCACCATTCTCGGTTACATCATCGCGTTCGGCGGCATCTACATCTTCGTCGGTAGCTACATCGTGCAGAACGTGTTCGGCGATCCGCACATCTGGGGGATCACGCAGCTGACCACGATCGTGTACGGCGCGCTGGTAGTCGCGCCGGTGGTGGTCGGACTCAAGTTCGGCGTTCGGATCACGGTCGTGCTCTACGTCTTCGAGGTGCTGCTGCTCCTGGCGATGAGCCTGACCATCCTCGTGCGTGGCGGTGCCAGCGGCTTGTCCAGCACGCCATTCAGCTGGCCTAGCGGGCACTCGACGGACGTCCTGCTGGCGTTCAGCCTGGCGGTGCTGGCATTCGGCGGATTCGAGGCGGCCGCGCCGCTCGCCGAAGAAACCCGAAACCCCCGGCGCACCGTCCCGGTCGCAGTCATCGGGGCGGTCGTCATCAGCGGCATCATCTACGTGCTCGGCTCCTATGCGCTCGTGACGGCGTTCGGCGTCGGTCACGCGGGCACGCTCGCTGCTGATCCCAACCCGTTCCACACTGCCGCCAAGGCCTTCATCCCGTTCGTCGCGCCGCTGGTCACCTGGATTTTCCTGTCCAGCGTGACGAGTTCCTACGTCGCGGCGAACACGCAGACCTCGCGAGTTATCTTCGCTGGCGCGCGCGGCGGGCTTTGGAGCGGCGCGCTCGCCGCGATCAATCCCCGATTCCGGACGCCGGCCGCCGCGGCGGTGGCCTTCGTCGCGCCGAGCATCCTGATCGGGGTCGTGGCGACAGCGTTCACCACGCCCGCATCGGCCTCCGGATTCCTCGGCACCTACGGCATCCTCGGGCTGATCATCATGTACCTGATGGCTAACGTGGCGCTGATCGTGGAATGGGCCAGGTTCCGTGCCCGTGGCATCCACAAGAACATCTGGCTCTGGGTCGTCGTGCCGGTCATCGGCGCTGCGGTACTGGCCGTGCCGATCTGGGGTGACCTGCGGCCAGGCCAGCCGAGCCCGTACAACATCCTGCCGTGGCTGACGCTCGGCCTGATTGCGCTCGGCGTCGCCTATGCGCTGATACTCGGCGTGCTGAGGCCAGGAGCGCTGGAACGAGCACCCGCGCTGCTAGAAGGTGACGAGAGCCTGGCCACCGACCCGCTGGTCGTCCCCGCACCGTGACAGAAAGGACAAAGCGACTGCCGAGAGGCGCCCCTTCGGCGACTTAGCACTCGAAACGGCCCCTGCAAATCTGGCATAGCGTCATATAACCACTGGCGAGAAGGGCCGTTTCGCGTGCTAAGTGCGGCGGACAGGGCTGGGTAGCGCAGCGCCAGCCGGTGACCGCTCCGGTGGCAGGTTCGCGGCGGCGGAGGGCGCGCACCTGCCACGCCGCCGCGAGGCTAGTCGTGGTCGAGGTACAGGCAGAAGGGATGGCCGGCCGGATCGAGGAGCACCCGCACATCTTCCTGCGGCTGATGCACATGTACGGCGGCGCCGAGTTCGACCGCGGCCGCGACCGCGGCGTCCAGATCGTCGACGGCGACATCGATATGCATCATCATTTGCTGACGGCCGTCAGTAGCTGGCCACACCGGCGGCACGTAGTCCGGCGCTGACTGGAAGGCCAGGTAGGACGAGGTGCCCGGCACCTGAATTGCCGCGCCGCCCGGATCCTGCTTAGCGATGTCCCAGCCGAACAGCCGGGAGTAGAAGCTGGCCAGCTCCAGTCCGTCGGGCGCTTCGAGGACGACGCCCCACCAGTCGGTCTTTGTCCGTCCGCGCATGCGCACATAATGCCAGTGGCCGCGCGCATGCACATGCCTTTGGTGGTGTCAATCGATTTTCGTGTTCGGCAAATTTGCGCGTCACGAAAGTTTCGGTATGCTAACTGCCGTGACGGCAGCAGAAGCGATAACGAGCGCGGTCGAGCATCTTGCCCGGCAGCCGCTGGCCAGCGCGCACGAGACAGCAGGCCTGCGGGAACGCAAGAAGGTAGCGACCAGGCAGTCGCTGAGCGAGGCGGCGATGCGGCTGGCCGTCGACCGCGGTCTGGACAACGTCCTGGTCGAGGACATCGCCGAGGCGGCCGGAGTCTCGCCTCGTACCTTCAACAACTACTTCGCCAGCAAGTACGAGGCGATCTGCGCGTTGCAGCAGGACCGGGCGATGCGGATCGGCCAGGCTCTGCGCGCCCGCCCGGCGGGCGAGCCGCTGTGGGAGTCGGTGACACAGGCGGTGCTGTCCCAGTTCGGCCCTGCCAGCCATACTCCCGACAAGGCGTGGATCGCAGGGATCCGGCTGGTCGTCACGACGCCGGCGCTGATCGGGGAGTACCTGAAAGTCCAGGGCCTGGCGCAGTACCACCTTGCCGAGGCGATCGCCGAGCGCCTAGGTACCAGCCCGGAGACCGACATGTTCCCCCGCATCATGGCCGGCGCTGTCACCGCGGCAATGCAGGCGGCGATAGAGCGCTGGCTGCGCTCCGATCCGCCGGTGCCGCTCGTGCCGCTGATGCGACAGTCGCTGCGGCAGTTCGCCGACGGGATGCGCGGCGTTCTGCCTGCTGAGACTGAACTTGCCGATTCTGGCTAGCAGTCCGCGGCCTGACCTGCTGCGGTTCCAGTGACTACCCCGTTCCCGCCCACGATCTTTAAAATCCGATCTTTTAAGAGAGCCCCCGGTGCTGATCCGATTGCTGCGCGAGTACCTGCGCCCGTACCGCAAGCCGCTGTCGCTCGTACTGCTGCTGCAACTGGCGCAGACGCTTGCCACGTTGTTCCTGCCGACGCTCAATGCCGACATCATCGACAGGGGCGTGATCCCCGATAACACGCACTACATCCTCAGAGTCGGCGGGGTGATGCTGGGGATCACGCTGGTGCAGATCTTGTGCGCGGTAGGTGCGGTCTACTTCGGCGCGAAGGTCGCGATGGCGCTCGGCCGCGACGTGCGGCACGGGATCTTCAGTCATGTGCTGAGGTTCTCCGACCGGGAGGTCAATCACCTCGGCACGCCGTCGCTCATCACGCGCACGACTAACGACGTCCAGCAAGTTCAGATGCTGGCGATCATGACGTTCACGCTGCTGCTGTCCGCGCCGATCATGTGCATCGGCGGCATCATCCTGGCACTTAACCAGGACGTGCGGCTGTCGTCGCTGCTGCTGGTCGCGGTGCCGTTGCTGGGCGTGATCGTGTCATTGATCATCGCCCGAATGCGGCCGCTCTTCCGGCAGATGCAGGAGCGCCTTGACAACATCAACCGGGTGCTCAGGGAGCAGATCACCGGCGTCCGGGTCATCCGCGCTTTCGTGCGCGAGCCGCAGGAGCGGGACCGGTTCGCGGGTGCGAGCACCGAGTTGTTCGAGTCTGCGCTCGGCGCCGGCAAGCTGATGGCGATGATGTTCCCTTCGGTGATGCTGGTGCTGAACCTGTCGACCGTGGCGGTGGTCTGGTTCGGCGGCCATCTAATCCAGGACGGCACCATGCAGATCGGATCACTGACCGCGTTCATCACCTACCTTGCCCAGATCCTGATGTCGGTGATGATGGCGACCTTCATGTTCATGCTGGTACCGCGGGCTGAGGTCAGCGCGGAGCGGATCATGGAGGTTACCGACACGGAGCCGGGGCTGGCCGCACCGGTCAGTCCAGTGCCCGCAACCGGCCCGGCTGGGCGGCTGGAGTTCCGCGCAGTCGAGTTCCGGTATCCCGGTGCTGAGCAGCCAGTGCTGCATGACATCTCGTTCACCGCACTGCCCGGTCAGACCACGGCAATCATCGGCGGAACCGGCAGCGGCAAGACCACGCTGGTCAACCTGCTCCCGCGACTTATCGACGTGACCTCGGGTGCGGTGCTGATCGCCGGAACCGACGTGCGCGCGCTCGACCCGGCAGCGGTGTCCGCGGCGGTCGGCCTGGTGCCGCAAAAACCGTATCTGTTCTCCGGCACGGTGGCGACGAACCTGCGCTACGGCAATCAGCAGGCGACCGACGAGGAGCTGTGGCGGGCGCTGGACATCGCCCAGGCCCGCGACTTCGTCGAGCGGATGCCTGACGGGCTGGACAGCAGGATCGCTCAGGGCGGCACGAACGTGTCCGGCGGGCAGCGCCAGCGGCTGGCGATCGCCAGGGCCCTGGTCCACGAGCCGCAGATCTACCTGTTCGACGACTCGTTCTCAGCGCTGGACTACGCGACGGACGCACGCCTGCGGTCTGCCCTGGCGACGGAGGTCACCGGTGCGACCATGATCATCGTCGCGCAGCGGGTCAGTACCATCCGGCACGCAGACCAGATCCTGGTACTGGACGGCGGCCGGATCGTCGCGCGCGGCACGCATTCGGAGCTGATGGACTCCAGCGACACCTACCGGGAGATCGTCCTATCCCAGCTGACAGAGCAGGAGGCCGCGGCGTGAGCGGGGGACCGAAGCGAGACGGGTCGAGCATGCCGGCCGGGTCGAACGGGGCGAGCGGGCCGAACGGGCCGAACGGATCGGACAGTCCGGCAGGGTCGGGCGCTGCGGTCGCCTCGAACGTGCCGGCCGGTACGGCGGGGCTGCAGCCTGGCGCTGATCCGACAGCCGATGCTGGGCAGGCGCTCGGCACAGGGGAGCGGGCCACGCCCAAGCGCGGGCCGGGCCCTGCTGCGACCATGGGCGGTCCGGCGCGCTTCATGGGCGGCATGTCCACGGAGAAGGCGCTCGATTTCAAGGGCTCGAGCCGACGGTTGCTTGGCCTGCTCATGCCGCACCGGCTGCTGATGATCCTCGCGCTGAGCTTCGCCGTCGCCAGCGTGACGCTGGCAGTGCTCGGCCCGCGGATGCTCGGCGAGGCGATCAACGTCATCTTCTACGGGTTCGTCTCCCACCGCGGCACGGACTTCAACCACGTCGGGCAGATCCTGGCGGTCGTGGTTGCGCTGAACGTGGGCAGTTCGTTGTGCGCGCTGTTCCAAGGCCGGATCACCGCCACGATGGTGGCGCGCGCGGTGTACTCGCTGCGGGAGCAGGTCCAAGCCAAGCTGTCCAGGCTGCCGCTGCGTTACTTCGACCGGCAGCCGCGCGGCGAGATCCTCAGCCGCGTCACGAACGATATCGACAACCTTCAGCAGTCGGTGCAGCAGACGCTGAGCCAGCTGGTCACTTCGCTGCTCACCATCGTGGGCGTGCTGACGCTGATGTTCGTCGTGTCCTGGGAGCTGGCCCTGATCGCGCTGGTCACTGTGCCAGCCTCCGCCGTAGCGATGCGCAAGATCGCCCAGCGGGCCCAGCCGCAGTTCATCAACCAGTGGAAGTTCACCGGGAAGCTGAACGGCCACATCGAGGAGATGTACACCGGGCACGCGCTGGTCGCCGCGTTCGGGCAGCGCGAGGAGGCGATGCAGACCTTCACCGAGCAGAACGAGGCGCTGTACAACGCCAGCTACCGCGCGCAGTTCATCTCCGGCACGATCCAGCCGGTCATGATGTTCGTCTCGAACCTGAACTACGTGCTGGTGGCCGTCGTCGGCGGCCTGCTGATCGCTGGTGGATCGCTGACGCTCGGCGCGGTCACCGCCTTCATCCAGTACTCCCGGCAGTTCAGCCAGCCGCTCACTCAGGTCGCCAGTATGGCCAACCTGCTGCAGTCAAGCGTCGCGTCGGCAGAGCGGGTCTTCGCGCTGCTCGACGCGCCCGAGCAGGAGCCAGACGCCGCCGAGCCGGCGCAGCCAGCCGGCCTCGCCGCGGCGGTGCCGGCGGCTGCGGCGACGGGCACTGCGGGCCGGCCTGGCCAGGTCGAATCTGTGACCACCAGCCTCAACGGCGCTGCCGGTGTCCGCGGCAAGGTGGAGTTCGTCGACGTGTCTTTCCGGTACACACCGGACCGGCCGCTGATCGAGCATGTGTCGCTCAGCGTCGAGCCAGGACAGACCGTGGCGATCGTCGGCCCCACCGGGGCTGGCAAGACGACGCTGGTCAACCTGCTGATGCGGTTCTACGAGATCGACTCGGGCAAGATCCTGCTCGACGGCGTCGACACCGCTGCGATGAGCCGCGCGGACCTGCGCGGGCTGACGGGCATGGTGCTGCAGGATGCCTGGCTCTTCGGCGGAACGATCGAGGAGAACATCGCATACGGATCCTTCGGCGCGTCGCACCAGCAGGTGGTTGAGGCGGCTAAGGCGACCTACGTCGATCGGTTCGTGCGGACCCTGCAGGACGGGTATGACACCGTGCTGGACGAAGACGGCACGAACGTGAGCGCGGGGGAGCGACAACTGATCACCATCGCCCGTGCCTTCCTGGCCCGGCCTGCCGTGCTCATCCTGGACGAGGCGACCAGCTCGGTAGACACCCGGACCGAGGTACTCATCCAGCACGCTATGGCCTCGCTACGGGAAGGCCGCACCAGCTTCGTGATCGCGCACCGGCTGTCGACGATCCGGGACGCCGACGTGATCCTGGTGATGGAGGAAGGCAAGATCGTCGAGCAGGGAACGCACACTGAACTGCTGGCTGCCGACGGCGCCTACGCGCGGTTGTACCAGGCACAATTCGCACAGGCGATGGCGGAGGTTGCCTGAAACTCCGGCCTCCACGCGATGCGGATTACGCGGTTGTAGTTTAGCGATCGCCCCTGCTGCGGGCCGTCCGCGCTATATATCCGTGCTCCAGCGGAACCGCAAACTACTGCTGTCGCCTTGACAGCCGGGAGAGGACCTCAGCTAGCAGGGCGTCGACTCGATCGAATCTGCTGTCCTGGCTCGCGAACCGAGCGTCGAGCCCAGATTCCAAACCGTCGAGCCGGGTGCCCATGCCGTGGAGCTGGGTGTCGAGGCCGTGGATCCGGGTGTCGAGGCCGTCGAGCTGGGTGCCCATGCCGTCGAGCCGGGTGCCCATGCCGTGGAGCCGGGTGTCGAGGCCGTCGAGCCGGGTGCCCATGCCCTCGAGCCGAGGGTCAACCCGGTCCAGCCGCGCGTCTATGTGGTCAAAACGCACTCCATGGGCCAGTTGTATGGCTAGCACTTGCTCAAGCTTGGAGTCGTGAGCCGCTGCCTTTGCCTGAAGATCGAGGACAGTGTAGCCAATCTGGCGGATGTCCTCTTTCAGACTGTCGATCCTGGTGTGTGCGTCGGTCATAAGGTCACCGTAGTCCGCGCTGCCGACAGTTCGGATGCGAGCTGATTCTCCCGCCAGTTCCATGATCGAGGTCGTGCTTGAGCAGATCTCCTCCGGACCTTGCTTGCTGCCGCACTCAGCGGGCGCCGGTCAAGCGTCCTCGCAACACCGGCGGGATCCTCAGCAGCGAACGGGCGAACGGCCCCGAGCCGCACTAGCTTCGGCCCCGGGGCCGGACTCGATCTGCCAGAGGAAGCCCAGGTATCAGCAGCACGTCGTCGGGATCGTGACCGGCCCGGATGCTGCTGTCCTCAGCACAGGCGCGAAGTAGCAGAGCGATCGCGCCGATGACGGGCTCGTAGGTCTCGCCCAAGAGATCGCCACTCGTGGCGGCATTGAGTACGCCGGCCAGCCCGTGCTTGATCCGGCCAAGCTGGCCAGCATCTCTTCGCGCGCATGGCATCGAGCCGGCGCCAGTCTCTTCGCTGATGCGCGAAGCTGCCTGTTGCTCGCTAGCAAGTTGCGGTCCGGCTACCGGCAGGACAAGCTGCTGGGGTGCTTGCGACGCTCGGGGAGTTGCTGGAGCGTGTCGGGACCGACGCTGCAGAAGTCACTGCCGATGAGTTGCCCCACAACCGCTGGCTCAGCCCTGAGGTGTGGCGAGTCCGCACGCGCGCGGGTCAGCTGGCCGTCCTGAAGTACACCTGCTCGGATCGCAGCCACGGCAGTACACCGTGGGACGCGCACTGGACGGTCGGCGATCACGATCCGCGCCGGTGGACCTACTGGTGCCGGGAGCCGTTGGCGTACCAGCACGACCTACCAGGTGCCTACTACGGGAGTGGCATCCGTGCTCCGGCCTGCCTCGGAGCAGACGTCACAGGTATCGATGCGGTCCTATTGCTGCAGTGGATCGATGGCGAGCCGGGAGAGACCTGGCCGGTCAGCGAGTACGGCCACGCGGCGGAAGCGCTCGGGCGAGCCCAGGCTCCGTTTCTGCTTGGCCGGCCCGTGCCGCCATTCTCCTGGCTCAGCGAGCACTTCCTGCGTGAGTACAGCTCTGAGAAGCCTGCGGACTGGGGGATTCTCGAGGACGACGAGGCCTGGGCGCATCCTGCAGTGCACGACAACTTCCCCGCCGGGCTGCGGGACGGCGTGCAGTTCGTCCACGAGCACCGGGAGCGGCTGTATCAGATCAACGCGTCCTTGCCGCGCACGTTCTGTCACCTCGACTTCTGGCCCAAGAACCTGTTCCGGCAGCCGGACGGCGAGATCGTCGCGATTGACTGGAGCTTCGCCGGCGATGGCGCCGTCGGTGAGGACGCTGGAAACCTGGTACCTGACTCCGTGTTCGACCACTTCGTCAGGGCCGATCAGATGGCGGGTCTTGAACAGCAGGTCTATGCAGGCTACCTGCGCGGACTGCGGTCGGCGGGATGGACGGACGACCCCCGGCTGGTGCAGCTCGGGATGTGGTCTTCCGCCGTGAAGTATGACTGGCTTGCGCCCTTTACCTTGTCGCAGGTCGGCCAGGAGCGGCAGTTCCGCTACGGCGGAACCGGCGAGATCGATGCCGCCTTCAAGTTCCGCGAGCGCAGCCGGGCTTTGTTGTTCAACGCCCAGTGGGCCCGGCAGGCGATCGAACTAGCTGACCGGATTGGTCTCTAGCTTGTTCGCGGTCGCATCAACGTGATAGCCCATTGTTGGCAAGACCGGCCGGGCCGCCCTCAACATGAACGACTATCACGTCAAGCTGAGCCACTCTCAACACGTCAAGCTGAGCCACTCTCAACATCGCGCCGATAATGCACATTATGTTAAGTAGAACGAAGCGAAGCCGCTCCTCGCTAGGGCACGAGCCCCGCCGGTTGTCCTGTCTCAACAAGCCCGATCTCGGTCTCACTGAACCCGGTCTGGCTGCGGTTGTGACGCGACCTCGTCTCACTGGACCTGGTCCGCGACTCGTGTCGTCTCAGTGATCTGGTCTGGCAGCCTTGATTGATTGCCATGGAGGCTGCGGGGGCGGCTGCCGAACCGTCGTATCCGGGGGCTTCGGGATCAGGCTCCGCTGGGCAGATCCAGTCGGCGCAGGACCTCCGACGTGTTCACGCCGAGAGCGCCCAGAAGCGCCGCCGCGGGGTCTGGCGGCTGGAGGATGAGGATCTTGGCCAGCACCTGCCGGGCCGTGACCTGGAGCTTCCGGCGATTGGGCTTAGACGAGTCCTCTAGCACTTTCTTCGCCGCGGGCGTCATGCGGAGGCGATCTCTCTGCAGCATGAGGTCCTTGAGCGTCGGCTTCGTCGGCACGGCGTGTATCGGCAGGTCGGGAGCATCGGCGCCGGACCCCAGGCCCAGGGCACCCAGCGCTTCGCGATCGAGCGAGTCCAGGGCCTGGCGAGCCTGCTGCAGGCTCACGCCCAGCACGCCTTCGGCCGAGGGGTCCTCCAGCACGGCGAGCAGGACATGGTCGGTGCCGATCCGGCGATCACCCCGGCGATGAGCCTCCTCGCTG
>DATJNX010000031.1:0-12076 GCA_035507615.1 Streptosporangiaceae bacterium | reverse complement strand
CTATAGCCCCACAAAACTCACAACGATCAAGGAAGAAATTCGCACACACATTTGAGCGCACGAGGTAGTGTCGAACGTATGCACGCAACTCTGCAAGGCTCCCTGCTCGACCTCACCGAGCAGCCGGGGCCAGGGTCGCTCGAGGGACTGCAGCGCACCGAGCTCAGCCACGGCGCCTGGATCGACGTCCTGCCCGGCTGGCTGGCTGGTGCCGACGAGTTGTTCGGCCGGCTGCTGGAGGTCGTGCCGTGGCGCGCGGAGCGGCGCAAGATGTATGACCGGGTCGTGGACGTCCCCCGGCTGCTGTGCTTCTACGCCGAGGGCGACGACCTGCCGGATCCGCTTCTGAGCCAGGCCAGGGACGCACTCGACGCGCACTACGCGGCCGAGCTCGGCGAACGTTTCGTAACGGCCGGCTTGTGCTTGTACCGGGACGGCCGGGACAGTGTCGCCTGGCATGGCGACACTATCGGACGCGGCAGCTCGCAGGACACGATGGTCGCCATCGTGTCGCTGGGCACGCCGCGCCCGCTGCTGCTTCGGCCGGCCGGCGGCGGGGGGCCGACTATGCGGCACGACGTCGGCCATGGCGACCTCCTCGTCATGGGCGGAAGCTGCCAGCGCACCTGGCAGCACGCGATACCCAAGTCGGCCCGGCCGGCCGGGCCCAGGATCAGCGTCCAGTTCCGGCCGCACGGCGTCCGGTAGCGCCGCTACTGCGGCACATTTAGACCTGAAGCCGCCTTACCGCCGGATTATGCCGGTACCTGGCATGGTTGGCAGTCGGCGCACGAGGGCAAGGTAGCGGGCATGACCGCGGGTGACGGGGAACTGCTGCCACCACGCACGTCAGCGGAGATGCTCAACGAGCCAGCTGAGATCACGGTATCGCTGGCACCGGGAAACGCGGCTCCGTACCTCGTGATGGATTCTGACTGGGACGAACGCCCGGGACCCGCGGCGTCGCCCTTCCCGCCTATTGCCGACTACGCGTTCCTGTCCGACTGCGAGGTGACTGCCCTCGTCGCGCCCAGCGGCACGATCGAGTGGATGTGCTTGCCCAGAATGGACAGCCCGAGCGTGTTCGGCTCAATCCTGGACCGGGACGCCGGGCGATTCCGGTTCGGGCCGGAGAACTTCAACGAGCCGGCCGACCGGCGTTATCTGCCGGGCACGATGGTCGTCGAGACCAGCTGGGATTGCGGCGAGGGCTGGATCGTGGTCCGCGATTGCCTGCTGATGGGACCGTGGCGCCATGAGCACCCCGGTCGTAGCTCGCACACCAGGCCGCCGACAGACTACGACGCGGAGCACACCCTGCTGCGTACGGTTCGCTGTGTGCACGGGAACGCGCAGCTTGTCATGGACTGCGAGCCGGTCTTCGACTACGGCCGGTTCAGGTGCAACTGGCGTCACACCGAGCGGGGTTACTACCAGGCTCAGGTCGCGCCAGACGACAGCGACCTGACGCTGACTATCACGTCCGACATCAGGATCGGCCTCGAAGGCTCAAGCGCCCGCTCCCGCACGCTGCTGCACGAAGGCGATACCAGGTTCGTCGCGCTGTCCTGGGGCAGCCTCGCACCGCCGCGCGACTTCCAGGACGCTTACCGGCGGCTTGTCTGGACCGCCCATCACTGGCAGCACTGGCTGGCCCGCGGCGACTTCCCTGACCACCGGTGGCGCAGCTACCTGGCCCGCAGCGCGCTGACGCTGAAGGGCCTGACGTTCGCGCCGACTGGCGCGATCGCGGCGGCACCTACTAGCTCGCTGCCAGAGACGCCGTGCGGCGAACGGAACTGGGATTACCGGTACAGCTGGATCCGCGACGCGACATTCGCTCTGTGGGGGCTGTTCACCCTCGGCTTCGACTGGGAGGCCAGCGACTACTTCGCCTTTCTCGCGGATCTGATCGAGCGCGACCGGGGGAACATGCAGATCGTCTACGGCATCGATGGCCGGCGTGATCTGTCCGAGCACACGCTCAAGCATCTGCATGGATACGATGGCGCCCAGCCTGTGCGGATTGGCAACGACGCATACGCCCAGCAGCAGAACGACGTCTGGGGCGTCGTGATGGACTCGCTGTACCTCCACACCAGGTCGCGGGACAGGCTGGACGAGCGCGTCTGGCAGATGGCCAGGCACCAGGTCGAGCACGCGCTCGAGCACTGGCGGGAGCCGGACCGGGGCATCTGGGAGGTGCGCGGCCCGCCGCGGCACTTCACCTCGTCGAAGATGATGTGCTGGGTCGCCGCTGACCGCGGCGCCCGGCTCGCGCGCATCAGAGACGATCCGGACGCAGCGCGGCGCTGGCAGCGGGCTGCCGACGAGATCCATGCCGACATCTGCGCGAACGCCGTCGATGACCGGGGCGTGTTTTGCCAGCATTACGAGACGACAGCGCTCGACGCGTCGCTGCTGCTGATGCCGCTGCTGCGGTTCTTGCCGCCGGACGATCCGCGCGTCAGAGCCACTGTGCTGGCTATCGCAGACGAGCTGACCGCAGACGGCCTGGTGCTCCGATACCGGGTAGACGATACCGACGACGGATTGCCCGGCGAGGAAGGCACGTTTACGATCTGCTCGTTCTGGCTTGTCTCTGCGCTTGCTGAGATCGGCGAGCATCACCGCGCGAGGGACTTGTGCGAGAAGGTGCTGTCCTATGCCAGTCCGCTGCTGCTGTATGCCGAGGAGATCGAGGCGAGTTCCGGCCGGCACCTCGGCAACTTCCCGCAGGCCTTCACGCACCTGGCGCTGATCAACGCCGTGATGCATGTCATCGAGCACGACGAGGAGGAAGCCCGCCAGGCGATGGCAGGTGCCTCGGAGCGACCGCGGCATCCGGCCAAGACCATCCGGCGCAAGGACCGGATCGACTGAAACCGCCAAAGCAGCTACCGGCGCGCGATCGGCGCGGTCCGCGCGTGTGCGGCTGCCACCAGGTCAGCCGGAGCCAGCTCGATCTGCATCCCGCGCTGGCCAGCGCTGCAGAATACGGTCTGGTAGCCGAGCGCGGATTCATCGACCACGACGGGCAGCGGCCTGCGCAGCCCGAGTGGCGCGATACCGCCCGTTACGTAGCCTGATGCCTTTTCTGCCTGTGCAGGGTCGGCCATCGCTGCCTTCTTCCCGCCGGCTGCTGCCGCCAGGGCCTTGGTGTCCAGGCTGCCCGATACCGGCACGACGGCGACCGTGAGCTGCCCGTCTACCTCGGCGACGAGCGTCTTGAACACCCGCTCGGGAGGCACGCCGAGCGCTTCGCTGGCCTCCCGGCCGTAGGACGAGGACGCCGGGTCGTGCGCGTAGCGGTGGATCGTGTGCGCGATTCCGAGGCTTGCCAGCTGTTGCGTCGCCCTGGTCCCGCCGCGTCCTGCCACGTTCGGTGAGCCTAGCGCGGCAGCCAGGCCAGCAGGACCGCGAGAGACTAGGGCAGTGACCAGGTGGCTGCTGCACGTCGACCTCGATCAGTTCATCGCGGCTGTGGAGGTACTCCGCAAGCCGGAACTGCGCGGGCTGCCGGTTGTTGTGGGCGGAGACGGCGATCCGGCCAAGCGCGGCGTGGTGGCGACTGCCTCGTACGAGGCACGCGCCTTCGGCGTGCAGTCCGGGCTGCCGCTGCGGACGGCGGCACGGCGCTGCCCGGACTGCGTGTTCCTGCCGGTCGACCGGCCTGCGTACGAGGCAGTGTCGGATGAGGTGATGACGGCGCTGCGCAGCCTCGGCGCGGTGACCGAGGTGATGGGCTGGGACGAGGCGTTCGTTGCTGTCGATACCGAGGATCCGGAGGCATTCGCGCGGCAGATCCAGCAGCGGATCAAGTCGGCGACGCAACTCGACAGCACGGTCGGCATCGGCGAGAACCGGCTGCAGGCAAAGATCGCTACCGGGTTCGGCAAGCCCGCCGGCATCTACCGGCTGACGCGCCAGACCTGGTACCAGGTGCTGGGCGAGCAGCCACCCAGCGCCCTGTGGGGGATTGGCGCCAAGAGCGCCGGCAAGCTCGCCGAGCTTGGTATCACCACCGTAGCCGCGCTCGCTTCGGCCGACGTCGATGCTGTCGCGGCCCGGTTCGGCCCGACGACCGGGCCCTGGCTGGTGCTGACCGCGCGCGGAATCGGCTCCGACGAAGTCAGCGCCGAGCCGTACGTGCCCAGGTCCCGCAGCCGGGAAGTCACCTTCCAGCAGGACGTCACCGACTGGGACCAGGTCCGCGCCGAGGTTCTGAAGATCGCCGGGCAGGTGACCGCGGACGTGCTGGCCGAGGAACGGCCTGCGGCCCGGATCGTGGTGAAGGTCCGCTACCGGCCGTTTTTCACCAGCACGCACGGCGTGCCGCTCGGCCGGCCGTCAAGCGAGCAGCATGTTATCGAGCAGGCAGCGCTGGAGGCACTCGGAAAGTTCACCGACCGCCGGCCAGTGCGCCTGCTCGGCGTGCGAGCCGAGTTCGCGGACGTCGAGCCATAGCGACGCTCAGCCCGCCGGTCCGGATGTCACGCCGCGCCGGGCTACATCGTCTTCGAGTCTGATCAGATGGAGGAATCGGACCGATGACTGGCAGACGGATGGAATCAGGGACTGGCAACGACAGCGCCACACCGTACCAAGACACCGCGACGGTCTACCAGGCGCTGCGGCCGTTGCTCTTCTCGATCGCTTACCGGATGCTCGGCAGCGTCAGCGAAGCCGAGGACATCGTGCAGGAGGCCTTCCTTCGCTACCACAACGCGGCAACGGAGCACGGCCAGCCCAACTCGCCGAAGGCTTACCTGTCAGCGGTCGTCACCCGGCTCTGTATTGATCAGCTTCGCTCTGCTCGAGCGCGCCGCGAGTCCTATGTCGGCGACTGGCTTCCCGAACCGCTGCTGACCGGCGCGACACGCGGCAACTACCTGATGCCTGGCCAGCCGATGCCCGATCCGGCCACAGCGGCCGAGCAGGCGGACTCCCTGTCAATGGCGTTCCTCCTGCTGCTGGAGCGACTGACACCGCTGGAGCGGGCCGTCTTCCTGCTGCACGACGTCTTCGGATACGACTACACCGAGGCGGGCGGCATCGTCGGCCGCAGCGAGGCAACCTGCCGGCAACTGGCCCACCGGGCCAGGCAGCACATCGAGGCCGCGCGACCAAGATTCGACGTCGCCGCCCGCGAGCGTGATGAGCTGGCCGGGCGATTCTTCGCGGCCGTCCGTACTGGCGACATTGAAGGGCTGGTCAGCATGCTGGCCGGCGACGCCGAGGTGCACGGCGACAGCGGCGGCGTGCCGCCGTCCTGGCGAAGGCCGATCACCGGGCGCGACCACGTCGCCCGGCTCATGGCCGCCCTCGGCAACCAGTTGCGGCACGCGCAGGGCTCGCTTGAGCTCGCCGAAGTCAACGGCCAGCCCGGCGCGCTTGCCCGCGGTCCGGACGGCGGCCTGATCGCCGTGCTGAGCATCGACGTGGCCGGCGGCCAGGTCCAGACCGTCAGGTCCGTGATCAGCAGGCCGAAGCTGAGCCACCTTGGCCCGCTCGCCGATCTGTCCTCTTTTCAGCAGCAGCGCCAGCCGACGGGCCGCCCGGCGGAGGAAGGGCCGGGGACCATGCGCTAATCTGCCGGCGCGCTGTGCCTGCGGGCCGGCGCGGTCCCGGCCGAGGAGAAACATGGTCGTTCCGCTGGCTGCACGTTACGTCGCGGCTGCCGTGGGCGTTGCTCTCGTCATCACCTCGGCAAGCAGCGTGATCGGCACGCTGATCGTCCCCCGGTCGGCGGCCAGCTGGCTGACCAGGCAAGTCGATCGGCTGGTGGCCAGTGTCTACGTGCTGATCACCAAGCACGTCCGTAACTTCCTCCGGCGGGACCGGATCCTGGCGACGCAGGCCGCGGCGCTGCTGCTCTGCCAGATCATCGCCTGGCTGGGGATGTTCTTCGTCGGGTTCGCGCTGATCTTCTGGCCGCTGGTCCACGGCGGCATCACCAGCGCATTCCGAGCCGCCGGGCCGGGCCTGTGGGAGATCGGCTCCGATATCGCCAGGGGCGGCCCTCAGCAGGCCATCCTGGACATCGCCTCGCTGATCGGGATCATCACCGTCACGCTGCAGATCGCCTACCTGCCGACGCTATACTCCGCGTTCAACCGCCGCGAGAACGAGGTCGCGCTGCTGAACGCGAGAGGCGGACCGCCGAGCTGGGGGCCTGAGCTGCTGGCACGCACGCACTACGCGCTCGGCTCCGGCGTCTCCGCCATCAACACGCTGCCTGACTTGTATGCCATCTGGGAGCGGTGGGCAGCCGACGTAGGCGAGAGCCACACGACGTATCTGCCGCTGGTGTGGTTCCGCTCACCCAAGCCGCTGTCGTCGTGGGTGACGTCGTTGCTCGCCGTGCTTGATTCAGCCGCTCTGATGCTGGCCCTGAATCCCTCCACCGCTCCGGTAGTGCCGGCCCGGCTCTGCCTGCGCGCCGGTTTCACCTGCCTTGGCGACGTCGCGCGCGCGATGGGTTTTGAGATCCCGTTCGAGCCGGACCCAGCCGACGGAATCAGCCTTACCTACGAGGAATTCCTGGAGGCCATTGCCAGGCTGGAAGAACTCGACTTCCCGATAGAGCGCGACCCCGAAGACGCGTGGCAGGACTTCGTCGGCTGGCGGGTCAACTACGAGCAAGCGGCCTACGCCATCGCCTTCAAGATCGATGCAGTCCCGGCGTTGTGGTCCGGTCCGCGCCGGGAGAAGGGCCGGCCGCCAATCCCGCCGATCCGGCCGCCGCGCGGCCGTGCGAATGGCGACCAGAAAGCGTTCACGCCCAAGCACGGCCCGATCAAGCCGAAGCCGGAGCCGGAGCCGGACAAGCCAGCCGGCGGCTAGATCGCCGACGTCGCGTCTGGCCGCGACTGCACCAGGTCCAGGTCGGTGTCGGTGTCGCCACTGCCCGCATAGACAGCCCCCGAATGGCCAGTCTCGGGCTGGCTAGCATCCGAGTCGGCGGCGGGCCCGCCGGCGGCAGGTTGATCCGCGTGCGCATCGGCGCTCCCGCCAGAAGTTTCCGGACGCAGCAGTTCCGGCAGCTCTGGCAGCGGCACAAGGCTGCCAAAGTCGTCGGCGGGTGCAGGTACCGGCTCGGGCATTTCAGACCCGAGTTCGGGCTGGGGCACTCCGCCAAAGGCGGGCGACAGGACCGCGCCGGCTGCTCGCACCGTAGCGTCCCGCAAGGTGTCGCCGACCAGCCGGGCTGCGTAGGCGAGCAGGCCCTGGCGCTCGGCGTCAGTCTCCCGCCGGGCTTCGGCTGTGAGCTCATCGGCAAGGCGGCCTGCCAGCGCCTGCGCGGTCGGCCACTGACCGACCGCGCGGCGGGCCTCCGGGGTGACTTTGAACACGTACCAGAATCGCGGATCGCCACCCGTGGTCGTTTTCCGGAAGTCGACGTACACCGGGTCCAGGGTTTCCAGAGCCTTCGCCACCGCGCCCGCATCGAGTCCGGTGCTGGCCGCGATATCGGTGACCGTGACCATGTAACTTTGCTCGAGCAGGCTGACCGTAGCGTCCAGGACAGGCAGATCTCTAGCTGCCCAGGTGTCATGCACGAACATCTGCCTAACCGGGATCCGGCGAGTGGCATGTGATGCTCAGCAGGGTCCCTGAATCGTCGGGTTGGCCCCGGCATGCAAGGTCAGGGCAATCTATCCGGCACCTACGAGAATACCGACAATAGAGGCTGCAAGCAGCGCTAATGCGCTCTTCGCCGGGTCGGGGCCGGGCATCGCCGCGACATCGCTAAGCTATGCGCGCCCCCAGTGCGGCGGGCGCAGCGCACCGAGAGGAAGTTCATGAATAACGACACCGGAGTCGAGCGCACACTAGTGCTGCTCAAGCCCGATGCCGTGGCCAGGGGTCTGGTCGGCCGCGTGATCACGCGCTTTGAGGAAGCCCTGCTGAAGATAGTCGCGGCCAAAATGGTCTGGATGGACGCAGACCTAGCGAAGCGGCATTATTTCGACCTCGAGGAACGCTTCGGGCCTGACGTCTTTAACGCGATGGCGGCGTTTATGGAAAGCGGCCCGGTCATCGCGCTGATTCTCGAGGGCGTCGAAGCGGTTGCCTGCACCCGCAAGATCGTGGGCTCGACCTATCCCGACCAGGCGCCGCCCGGAACTATCCGAGGCGATTTGGCCCATATGAGCAGGGCATACGCCAACGAGCGCGGTATCGCGGTGGCCAATCTCGTGCACGCCTCGGGCAATGCCGAGGAAGCGGCGCACGAAATCGACGTCTGGTTCGCCAAGGATGAGGTCCACGATTACGCGTCGCCCTTCGATCGCTACGTCAGGTAGCTGAACCGCCCGGCCACAACGCGCGTTCCCGGAGAGGGGGCGGCGGGACCTAGCGCACCCGCTGCCCGGCACAACACGCCGCCTGCCAACCTCGAAGGGAGCACGCATGCCTGCATTACGTCGGCTCGTGGCGGCGGCAACCGCCGCGGCTGGAGCTATCGCCGCGGTCGGGCTCGCCGCAGCGCCTGCTGCATCAGCACGCCCGGCCGGGTCACTTCCTTACCTGAGTCAGTTCCAGCGGCTGAAGACAATCGCATCGACAGTGCCCGCGAACGGCGACCTCAACCCGTACGGTGTCTGGATCCTCCGGGACAGCATCGGCCGCCTGCACAAGGGCAACATCCTGGTCAGCAACTTCAACAACAAGAACAACCTGCAGGGCACCGGCAGAACGATCGTCCAGATCACGCCGCGAGGCCGCCGGACCGTCTTTGCCGACATCAACCCTCGCACGCTGCCCGGCGCATGCCCAGGCGGCGTCGGCCTCACTACGGCACTCGTGGTGTTGCCGAACGGCTGGGTTGTGGTGGGCAGCACGCCATCGAGGAACGGGATGGCGTCTACCTCAGCGGCCGGCTGCCTCATCGTGCTCAACGCCTGGGGCAAGGTCGCAGAGACCATCAGCGGCCGCGGCATCAACGGGCCATGGGACGCCACGGTCGTGATAACCGGCCACTTTGCTCAGCTCTTCGTCACCAACGTGCTGAACGGCACACGCCGTGCCAACGGCAAGGTCGTGCACCGGGGCACGGTGCTTCGGATCACCCTGCAGCTGTTCCGCTCAGCACCGCCGGCTCGCGTGAAGACGACGGTGATCGGCTCGGGCTTCCCGCAGCGAACCGACCCCAACGCGTTCATACTGGGGCCGACCGGCGTGGGCATCGGTCAGCGCGGCGTGCTCTATGTGGCCGAGACACTGACCAGCCGGATCTGGCAGATCCCGCGGGCGCTCACCCGTCACGGCAGCGCGGGACAGGGACGGCTGCTGACAAAGGGTCGCTTCCTGAGCATGCCGCTCGGCCTTGCCCTTGCGCCGAACAGCAACGTGCTCACGGTCAACGGCGGCAACGGCAGGATCGTGGAGACGACACCGAATGGCAGGCAGATCTTCTCCCGGTTCCTCGACACCTCCGGTAGCCCGCCAGGTGCCGGGGCACTATTCGGCCTGGCGGTGCTGAAGGGGCGCGGCGGGGTCTACTACGTAGACGACGCCCAGAACACGCTTCGTCTGCTGCACTAGTCAGGAGCACGGGTGCCTCGTTGCTGGCGCTGCGTAAACCTGGCAACGAGGCACCCCATCACAGCCAGCGCTCAAGCCAGCTGAATTGCTCGGCGAGCAAGTGCAGTACTGACTCCCGGGCAAGGTAGCCGTGGTTCTCGTGCGGCAGCACCACCAGCCGGGCTATCCCGCCGGTCGCCTGGATGGCCTGAAAGAGCCGCTCCGACTGGATCGGGAAGGTGCCGGAGTTCGCGTCTCGCTCGCCGTGCACGAGCAGCAGCGGGGCGGCGATCTTGTCGGCATAGCGGAACGGCGAGACCCGGTCGTAGACGCCGGTCGCCTCCCAGAAGTTGCGCCGCTCGGTCTGGAAGCCGAACGGAGTCAGGCTGCGGTTGTACGCGCCGCTGCGGGCGATGCCCGCAGCGAACAGGTCAGTGTGGGCCAGCAGGTTCGCGGTCATGAACGCGCCATAGCTGTGACCGCCGACCGCGACCCGCTTCGGGTCGGCGATGCCGAGCTCAGCCAGCGCCGCGATGTGCGCGGCAGCAGCCTGCGTGATCTGCTCGACGTAGCTGTCGTTCATCGTCTCCGGGTCGCCGATGACAGGCATGGTGGCACCTTGCAGCACCGCGTACCCGCGCAGCACGAACCAGACCGGGTCCGATGCCATGAGGCGGGTGAACCGCTCCGTCGTGCCGCGGACCTGACCGGCAGTCGCGGCGTCACCGTAGTCGAGCGGGTAGGCCCAGATGACCAGGGGCAGCGGTCCGTCCCGGACCGGATCGTAACCGGGCGGCAAGTGCAGCATGCCGGTGAGTTGCACGCCGTCGCCGCGATCGTAGGTCAGCAGCCGCTTATCCATCCCGGTCAGCTGCGGGTGCGGATCTGGCCAGAAGGTGAGCTGAGCGCCGTCGGTGCCGTCCAGCCGCACTACTGCCAGGTTGGGCGGCTCGGTGCGGCTCTCGTGCCAGATCAGCACGTGCCTCCTGCCGTCACCGACGAAGCCAAGCACCTGCTCGTAGGCATCCGCCGGGCTCTGCCATAGCCGCTGCTTGCTCAGGTCAGACAGCTCCAGCAGATCCAGGAACGGCCGGTCGCCGTCCGGGCTAGCGCCATCGCCGCGCAGGTAGACGTGGTTCCCGTCCTGCAGGACCGTGCGTGTCCCATCCGGGTGCACGGTCATCATCGGTGCGCCGGGATCGTTATAAGCCTCGTCGGCCGAGTGGTCGAAGATGACCGTGCTGTCCTGCGGCGCGGCCAGGTCGACCAGCCGTGACGTTAGCCAGCGGCGGTCCCGGTCATGCTCGGTGATCAGCAGCTGGCCTGGCGCAGCCATGTCGTACCAGCCGAGGCAGCGCTGCGTCACTGGGACGGCGGCCTGCGGCGATCCGTCGAAGGGGGCGGACAGCCGGAAGATCAGGTCCCGGTGCTCAGCCGTCGCCAGCGGGTCACCGCCGTCCTGCGCCTCGGTCCACACCACGCTGGCCGGGACGGACTCCTCGAAGGAGACCATCCGCGGCCCGGTTGGCACGCCATGCGGCGGTACCTCGTCGCTGACCGGCAGGTCGGCGATCACCCGCTCGAGTTGACCGGTGGCTGACCACAGCTCGGCCCGGCGGGCGAAGTAGGGGAACGGGACGCGGAACGAGAACGGCCGCTGCAGCCGGTGGACGAGCAGGTGCTCGCCGTCGGGTGACTCGCTGATGTGGCGGTACAGGCCGGGCGGGCCAAGCTTGGTCGCGGCGCCCGAGTCCGGGTCGACTCGCAGCGGGACCGTGGTGGCCAGCGCCTCGAACACGTCCTCGTCCGCCGTGGTACGTAGGAGGTCGGTGAAGGTTGCCATCTGCGACCGCTTACTTGCCGTTTCTTCCACTCGCGGCTCGATCTGGGCGCCCGGGCCGGGTGGCTCGGCCAGCGCCGGGGACCCTAGCGCCAGCAGCCAGCGGCCGTTCCTGGACCAGTGCACAGTCGAGCCAGGCGACGTCGGGTCGCCG
The DNA here is from genome assembly GCA_035507615.1 of Streptosporangiaceae bacterium. GTDB lineage: Bacteria > Actinomycetota > Actinomycetes > Streptosporangiales > Streptosporangiaceae > JAJYUU01. Next base: position 554 of record DATJNX010000031.1, on the reverse strand, counting down.
CCGAGGACGTCGCGGACGGTGAGTCCGGGTACCGGTGCTGCCGTCGCAGCCTGTGCGTCGACAACCCAGACCGCGATGCCAGCCGGCTCGTCGAGCGTGACAGCGAATCGCCTTCCATCTGGAGCCCAGGCCGGCATGCTGACCGACGCACCCTCCGGAAGCTCGACCGGGCTTGGCTGACCGCCCGGCAGCGCGATCACCGACAACCCGGTGAGGCGCCGGGTGCGCTGGCGGCCGCCCAGCACAGGATCGAGACGCAGGCCCGCCACCGCTAGGAATGGCCTGGCCAGGTGTGCCACTGGCGGATGCGATTCATAGTGCACGAGCGCGACGAACCTGCGGCCGGGTCCGAGCGAGGCAACAGGCGTCGGCGGCGCATCGATGATCGAGACGATGTCGCTCGCCGGGGTCTGGTACGCCACGCTTCGCTCCTTCGCAATTGCTGGCCGGACGCTGCTGCGCTGACCTAGGCTTGCGCGACCGTGGCGACCGCGCAAGTCGGCGTGGCCTGGATGCACGGGCGGGCCGGCGCCGCAGCGCATAGCGCTCGCGAC
>DATJNX010000030.1:0-15878 GCA_035507615.1 Streptosporangiaceae bacterium | reverse complement strand
GGTCGAGCACGCTTGAGTAGACCGGGTCCATGCCCGAGCCAGCCGGGACGAGCAACCGCTGGAAGCTCCACAACGACCGGTACCCGTCGCGTTCAGCGCCAGCGGCGAAGGCCGCTAGATTCTGCGGTGTGGCCCATGCGCCCGACACGGGGGCGCCGAATCCGATGTCCATCCTGCCCACCTTAGCGGCCAGGCAAGATGCTGAGATCCTGAACGGACCCGTTTCGTTATTAGGAGGAACACAGTGAGCGACGACCCCCGTACCTGGATCGCGACCCTGCGCGAGTCGCACGACCGGCTGGCGGGCCTGGTGCAGCCGATGACGCCCGACGAGGTTCGCGGCCAGTCCTACTGCCGGGACTGGACGAACGCGCAAGTGCTGTCCCATCTGGGAAGCGGAGCGGAGATCGCGCTTGCGGGACTGCCAGGTGCGCTCGGCACCGGCGAGCCCCTCGGCCGGGAAGCATTTCAGCCCATCTGGGACATCTGGAACGCGAAGACCCCGGACGCGCAGGCCGCGGACGCGATCGAGTCGGATGAGCGGCATGTGGCCACTCTGGAACGGCTCACCGATGCCGAACTAGCCGCAGCGCGGATGGACTTCTTCGGCATGCAACTCGACGCGGTCGGCATGATCCGGCTGCGCCTCGGCGAGCACGTGCTGCACACCTGGGACCTGGCAGTGATGCAGGACCCGGCCGCGACGGTTCAGGCCGACGCGGCTGACCTGCTGGTCGACAACGTTCCGCAGTTCCTCGCGCCTCGGCTCGGCAAGCCGCTGGCCGAGCCGTTCGCGGTGCGGATCACCCCCACGGACCCGGCCCGTGACTACCTGCTGACCTCGGGCGAGGCAGTCAGCATGACGGACTGGCCGGGGGATCTGTCCGAAGCGGACGCCGACGCGGCACCGCACGTAACGATGCCCGCCGAGGCGCTGCTGCGGCTGTCCTACGGGCGGCTTGACCCGGATCACACGCCCGCGTCGGTGCAGGGCGACGAGGACACGCTGGACAAGCTGCGCGCGATCTTCCCCGGCTTCTGATTTTCATGGTTTGACCAGCGTCAGCCTAGTGCTGCCAGCGCAAGTTCGGCCGCGTCTTCGGCGCAGCCCCAGGAGAGCGTGACCCCGGCGCCGCCGTGCCCGTAGTTGTGCACGACCGTGAGGTCGCCGCTGCGCTCTGCTTCCAGCCGCACGCTGCGCCGCGCCGGCCGCAACCCGACCCGGTGGTCGAGTACCTCGGCGTCGCGCAAGGCCGGCTCGACCAGCGCGCACCGTGCGATGATGCGCGCCGCGGTGTCCGGGTCAGGTTCCAGGCTCCAGTCGCCGCGCTGCTCGGTACCGCCCAGCACGATCGTGTCGCCGTGCGGGAGCAGGTATGTCAGGTCGGCGGGATCGCTGCTGTTGGTGCCGACGAAGAACTCAGTGATTCCCGGATTGGCCGCGACGACGACCTGACCGCGTACCGGGACCACATCGGGGTCGGGCACGAGGTCACGAGCGCCGCAGCCGGTGCAGTTGACGATGACACGGGCTGACGGCGCAAGCCGGCTCGCGTCCGTGAGCGCGGCGATTTTTTCCGGAAACGAGGTAGTACCGCCAGCGCGGCCGTACCGTCCGGCTAGGTAGTCGAGGTAACCAGGCATCGCGATGGTCGTCGCGGTCAGCCGCCAGGCCGATGCATAGCCGGACGGGATCTCATCGGGCGGGCACGGCGACAATGCGCTGGCCGGGCCGGCGACTTCCGGCGGGGCCGCATGAGGATCGCGGGTCGCGGCAATTCCGGTCACCGTGTGCACGACGCCGGCCAGTTCGTTGGCTCCCAGTTCCGGATGGCTCAGCCCAGCAAGGCGGTCCAGCGTGAGGTTGCCCCAGCGCTCGACCCGGTCGTCCATCCCGACCAGGTGTGGACCCCAGATGGCGCCGGCCGCCACCGAAGTGGTCCGCTGCGGCGGGTCCGCGGCGGCGACCGTTACGCTCACCCCGGCTTCCGCCAGGCAGATCGCGGTGCTGAGGCCGATGACTCCGGCGCCGAGCACAAGGACATCCACAGTCAGATCGGCCACATGCAGACCTTAGCGAGCCTGGCTGCTGCAACGCTCAGATGCCTCGGGCGCGGAGCCACTCCCGGTTGGCAGCCTGGTCGGCGGCAGCTCGCCCTGGCGGCTCAGTCGGGTCCGGGAAGATGTCCTGCTCCACGATGAGCCAGCCGGAGTAGCCGATGTCCGTGATGGCCGACAGCACATCCTCCATGCCTACGTCGCCCTGGCCGAGTGCGCAGAACGCGCGGCGCCGCCAGATCTCCTCAAGTGGCGCCGCGTCAGCGACGATCCCTGCCACGATGTCGCGGCGGGCGTCCTTCAGGTGCACGTGGTTGATCCGCTCGGCCCAGTCCCGCAGGCCCTTGGCCGGCTCGCCGCCGCCGACGAGCAGGTGACCGGTGTCGAGGCAGAGGTTCACGTCGGTCAGCTCGAGCAACTGCTCGATCTCTGCGACGCCCTCGATGTAGGTCCCGGTGTGGTGGTGAAACGCGGGCTCGTAGCCGCGCTTCCGGCAGCGTTCGGCCGCGCGGGCCACGCTATCGGCGAAGTTCCGCCAGCCCGCCGCATCGAGGCTGAGGCTCGGGTCATGTCCGCCGCCACCGGGCGCAGCCCGGCGTGCGGGCGAGCCGGAATCGGCCAGCGTGGGACGGGGCGGCGGTCCGTCTGGCGCGGCGTCGAAGATATCGAGCAGCGCGTCCAGATAGCCGATCTCGTCGGCAAAGGCAGCCGGATCGGGGAATGGCAGCGGCACATAACCGCCGGCCAGCACCAGTCCGCGGGCCGCGAGCCGGTCGTGCAGCGCGCGGCCAGTGCCCAGGTAGCCGACCGGGCCGAGGTCGATGCCCGCGTAGCCGGCCGTCGAGACCTGATTGAGCAGCGCGACGCCGTCCGGCACGTTGGGGTCGATCCCGACCGTGAACTCGAAAGCGCCGTAGCTGCACGGGGCGTTGGCCACGGATATCGCCATCACTGGCCCCTTTCCGGGCTGGCCGCGGTCTCGCGGCCGCTCGTGACCCAGTCCGGCAGAGCGCTCGGCAAGCCGACGGGCTGGCCGGTGATATGCGACATCGCGATGGCGTGGCACAGGGCGACGTCATGCAGCCCCTCGGTCACGTCGGTAAGCGGGCTCCGGCCGGCCTCGATGGCTGCGGCGAATTCCGCCAGCTCGCGCTTGAATGCTTCCTCGTAGGAGATAACCTCGACCGTGCGCGCCGCGAACGGGGTGCCCTCCCGCCCGGTTTCGATCGTGAGCAGGCTCGGCATGTTGCGCAGGTACGGCGATGGCAGCGTCAGCGTGACCCGCCGGTCGAGTGCGTAGAACGCGAGTTCCTGCTTGTACTGCGCCATGCCGGGCAGGTCGACCCAGGACAGGTGAACCTCGGTGCTGCCGAAGCCGAGGCTGATGTCGCAGACGGTGCGGCCGAGCCGGGCCTGGTGCACCCGGTCCGGCTCGCCAAGCACGCCGCGGAGCATGTTCAGCTCATGCACCAGGTTGTCCAGCAGCATCCAGCGGTAGCAATACCTGGCCTCGTCATCTCCGTCGGGCAGAGCCGCGGCCAGTCGCTCGGAGTCGTCAGCGCGCAGCTCGGCTAGCACGTCGTCTGGCGGCGGCACCTTCGGGACCATCGGGTACGCCTCGACGTAGGGCTCGAATGGCGACTCCAGGGTCGTGACGGCGACGAGCCGCAGATCCTCAAGCGGCATGAGCTGCTGGAGCCGCTGGTAAGCGGGGTCGTAACGCTTCATGTTGCCGACCATCAGCCGGACGTCGGCGTCCCTGGCCGCCTCGCGCATCTGCCGGCCTTCGGCCAGGCTCAGGCACATCGGCTTCTCGACGAACACATGTGAGCCCGCTTGCGCCGCGGCAACAGCGATCGGCGCGTGGCTGCCAGACGTCAGCACCATCACGACGTCGAGCCGTTCGTCGACGAGATCCTGCCACCGCGTGTGCACGGTCTTGACGTGATACCGGTCCGCGCAGGCAGCGGCGACCGGCTCGCTGACGTCGCAGAGCGCGGCGATCTCGTAGTTGCCGGTCAGCTCGGCCAGATGCGGCAGGTGCATGACCTGGGCGATCAAGCCGCAACCCACAACTCCGACTCTCAGCGGCAATGGCATGTACGTGCCGTCCTTCCCAAGCTCCGGCCGGGCGATGTGCCGGCCCGCGCCGTGCGCGCGCGCCGGAATCAGAGTAACGATTGCGCAACCGTTTCCTCAGACCTGTGCGGATGCTCGCATGATGGCACCCAAGACGTCAATGGCCGCTGGTCAGCGCGCCGTTGGCGGCCCCGTCCGGGTCCTGCCAAGGCTATTGACAGCCGTGTGCGCTGCTGAGAGCATTCGCACAAGCAGGAACCGTTTGCGCAATCGTTACCGGCAGTCATGCGCAGCCAGCGAAGCAGAGCTCGCGAGGTTCTGCCAGGCTGCGAATTCCGTCATCGAAGGGAGATGCGGATGCTCAGAAGGCGCAGCAGGCTGATCGGCGGACTTAGCGTGATCGCGGCGGCCGGGCTTGCCCTTGCCGCGTGCGGCAACTCCTCGTCCTCGGGTTCGTCCGGGTCGAAGATCACGCTGACGTTCTGGGAGAACTACGGCACCCAGCTCAGCCTGCTCAACACTGCGAAGAACCTAATCCACGCGTACGAGAAGCTGCACCCGAACGTCACCATCAAGATGGTCAGCCAGCCTGCCAACAACTACTTCGCGCTGTTGCAGGCGTCGGCGATCTCGCACACCGGGCCGGACCTGGCGGTGATGTGGACCGGGTTGTACCTGCCGCCGTACGCGGACATCCTGGCCAACCTGAGGCCGTACATCTCACAGTCCACGTTCAACAACATCGAGGAACTCCAGTGGGGTGCCGAGGACTTCAACTCGTCCAAGGCCATCCTGGCAATGCCCGTCGATGCGCAGTTCTACATGGGCTTCTACAACAAGAAAGACTTCGCGAAGGCGGGCATCAAGCAAGTCCCGCAGGACTGGAACCAGCTCTACGCCGCTTGCACGGCGCTCAAGAAGGTCGGCGTCACGCCGATCGTGTACGGCAGCGCGAGCGCGTCCTACACCGGGGAGTTCAATCCCTGGTACGACTTCAGCTACCTGATGATCGGTGCTCTGCAGCCGTCACAGTGGGAGGACCTGTACAACGGCAAGATCGCGTGGACCTCGCCGATTGTCCAGGACCAGCTGGCCCGCTGGCACCAGTTGTTCGTCAAGGGCTGCGTGAACCCTGACGCGCTGACCGATGCCAACAACCTCGGCCAGTTCATCTCCGGCAAAGCGGCGATGACCACAGACGACGGCAGCTGGGACGTCGGCCAGTTCACCCAGGAGATGAAGGGAAATGTCGGCGCTATGCCGCCGCCGTTCTCGGTCGCCCCTCAGCACGGTGTCGTTTACTTCCCCGGTGACGCGATCTCGGTGATGAAGGAATCGCAGAACATCCCGGCGGCTGCCAACTTCCTGGCTTTCATGGACTCGCCGGCCGGTGCGGCGCAGATTGCCGCTGCCGGGCTGATTCCGGACATCAAGAATTACCAGTCCTCGAACGCGCTGAACTCGCAGATGCTCGGGTTCGTCAAGTCCGGCTACACGGTTTACCCGATGCTGGACAACGTGACGCAGCCCCAGATCGTCAACGTCGGCTACCAGGTTCTCCCGGCTCTGATGGTCGGCCAGACCAGCGTGGCGTCGGCGGTCAACGCGATGTATGTCAAACACAACGAACTGCCCGTGGCGCAGCGCAGTTCCTACGCGGCATACTTCGGCGGATGAGCAGCAGCGGGCGGGCCGGGCGCATGCCCGCAGGTCTGAGCATGCGCCCCGCCTCCCCGTTCCGCCTGGCAGGCGGTAGCGGCAGAAACTGGGGCCGCAGCCAGCGCGGCGCGGCCAGGGCAGGGTGGGTACTCTCGCTGCCCGCACTCGCCGGTGTCGCCGCGCTCCTGGTACTGCCGATCGGGCAGGCCTTCTACTACAGCATGACCACCTGGAATGGCATCACCAGCACCTGGGTAGGGCCGGATGCCTACCTGCAGTTGTTCGAGGATCCGACGTTCCTGCGGGTCCTGGAGAACAACGGGCTGCTGCTGCTTGCCATGCCGGTCGTCATCGCGATCCCGCTCGGAATCGCGTTCCTGCTGCACGAGCAGATCGCGGGCTGGAAGTTTTTCCGGTCAGCGGTGTTCCTGCCCACGGCGATCTCGTGGGTGGTGATCGGCGTCATCGCGGTCCGGTTCTATGCGCTGCACGGAATTCTCAACTCGATGCTGTCGGCGGTCGGCCTCGGATTCATCAAGACCAACATGCTGGGCAGCACGCATGAGGCACTGGCCGCGCTGGCGATCACGCTGATCTGGTCGCAGCTCGGCACGAACACGATCATCTTCATTACCGGGCTCGCCGCGCTGGACCCGAGCCTGGCGGAAGCCGCGCGGGTCGACGGCGCCGGACCGCTCACGGTGTACCGGCGGGTCATCATCCCGCAGATGATCAGGTTCATTCAGTTCGCCTTCATCATCACGGTGCTGACGGCATTCACCGCGATCTTCAGTCTCATCTTCGTGATGACCGGCGGCGGACCGGACTACGGCTCGACAACGCTCGAGTTCTACGTTTACCAGCAGGCGTTCAGCGAGAGCGCGTTCGGGACCGGAGCGCTGCTCGGCGTGCTTCTTTTCGTGATCGTGGCTGGCATCAGTGTCGTGCAGGTCCGAGTGCTGCGAGCCCGGATATGAGCCAGCAGGCCGAGCAGACCGAGCTGGCCCGCTCCGCGGATCAGCCAGATGCGGGCTCGGCTGGCCTAGCCGGCTCCGCTAGCCATGGCAGCCCGGCAACCGTCAGCAGCCCGGCGCGGACCAGGCTGACCAGGCGACGCCGCATCCGGCCGGCCCGGATCGTCATGTTCGTGACGATGATCGCGGTGGCGGTCGTCATGCTGTACCCGTTGCTGTACATCGTGATGACGTCGTTCAAGAGCGAAGTGCAGTACGAGCTTGGCGGCGGGTTCTCGCTGGCGAGCTGGCGCATCCTGGTCAGCAGCCAGCCGATTCTGCGCGAGCTGCTCAACTCCCTGATCGTGTCATCGTGCGCGGTGGCGCTGATCGTGGTTATCAGCACGGCGGCCGGTTTCGCGTTCGCCAAGATCCGCTACCGCGGGCGGACCTTGGTCTTCGTGCTCGTCGTGGCGTGCATGTTCGTCCCGCTGCCCTCGATCGTGATCCCGGAGTACGTCAACGTCAGCAGGTTCGGCGTGCTTGACACCTACTGGGGAGCGATCGCCGTCTACGCCGCGCTCGGCATCCCGTTCTCGATCTTCCTGATGACCACGTATTTCCGCGGCCTGTCCGATGACCTTATCGAGGCCGCGTCCATTGACGGCGTCTCGATGTGGAAGATGTGGTGGCGGCTCGGCGTGCCGCTTGCCCGGCCCGCTATGTTCACCGTGGCGGTCCTGCAGTTCATCCAGATCTGGAATGACCTGCTGGTCGGGCTGCTGTTCCTGCAGAACATTAACGACCGGACGGTGACCGTCGGGCTGGCGTTGCTGTCGTCCGGCCGGGTGACTAGCATCCCGGTGCTGATGGCCGGCTCGGTGATGAGCATTATCCCGCCGATCATCGTCTACCTGATCTTCCAGCGGCATCTGGTGCGGGGCATCACGATGGGCATGGGTAAGTAGCGCGCGGGGATACCCGCGCCCGTTAGGTTGCCCAGACAGTGCTGGTGAGGTCGAGCTCTGTCCGGACGTCAGATACCAGGGTCGTCAGGTCCTGATCACGCTGCTGCAGCCGGTCCTGAGCGCTGCCGAGCCCGGCCCGGCCGACGATCCGTTTCTCGTTGAGCGCCCATTCGCCGGCCGCCGCCAGGCGGCCCTGGGCCGTTGCCAGCACGGCCTGACAAGTATTCGCGAGGCAGCTGACGGTGTCGCCGTGACGGGCATAGATGTCGGCGTAGTGCAGTGCTCCCGATGCGATGGTGAACCAGGTAGCCGGCGCGGTCTCTCGCAGCCGCTGCGGGAATCGCGGGCGAGGCAGCTGGCCGGACAGTACCTTGGCCAGCGCTAGCTCACCAGCCACGATGTACGTCGCGATTCCGGCTACGTAGCCAACCTCCCGCTGGATCTCGAATCTCCCGTCTTCCGCGGCCGCGGTCCAGTGCAGTACGTCGTCGAGGTCGCGGTAGATGAGGTCCACCTTGGTGCCGTCGATGTTCAGCCAGGCTCCGCCGTTCACGATCCGGCCCCATTCGCCGGGAGCGAAGATTCGGCCCGGCCAGCCGAGCGATGCGATGTCGGCCGGATCAAGCGACCCCCGGTAGTAGAGGCCGAAATCCCAGTCAGAATCAGGCGCGGCAGAGCCGGTCGCCCTTGAGCCGCCCAGGGTGACAGCCACGACTCCCGGGATCGCGGCTAGCCGATCGGCGATGAACTCCACGGAAACTGGTTTACAGGCGGGTCGCGGCGCGGACCAGCCCGGCGAGCGCCAGGGACCGGCTGTGCGGCGGCCACGCGATCACCGTGGTCACGGTGGGCGCGTCCGGCACCGGCACTGCGGCGAGGTCGCGGCGCAGATGGACCCGGCACGACTCGGGCAGTACCGCCGATGCCCGGCCGAGCGCGATCAGCTGGTACAGCTGCGCATTGTCGTGAACTTCCGGGCCGGGACCGTCCGCGTAACTGCCGTCGGGTCCGGGCCAACGTGGCAGCGGGAGGCCAGGCAGGGCTGTGACGTCAGCCAGCCGCAGCTGAGCCCGGCTGGCAAGCGGGTGCCCTGCGGGCAGGACCGCTACCTGCCCTTCGCTGCACAGTTCCTCGGTGTCGAACCCGGCCGTCGAGTCGAACGGCCGGTGCAGCAAGGCCACGTCGGCCCGCCCGTCGCGCAGCAGCCGTTCTTGCTGTGCGGGGCCGCACAGGAGCACGTCGACGGTCATCGCGCCGGGCTCGGCCGCGTACGCGTCGAGAAGCTTCGCCAGCAGTTCGCTCGACGATCCGGCCTTCGTGACGAGGATCAGGCCGGGATGGCCGGCCCGGCGGGTACGCCGGTCGGCGGCTTCGACCGCGTCGAGAGCCGCCCGGCCCTCGCGCAGCAGCACGGCTCCTGCTTCAGTCAGCGTCACGGCACGGCTGGAGCGTTCTAGCAACGCCACCCCGAGCCGCCGTTCTAGCTGGCTGATCGCGCGGGACAGCGGCGGCTGCGCGATCCCGAGCCGCTGAGCGGCGCGGCCGAAGTGCAGCTCCTCGGCGACCGCGACGAAGTATCGCAGTTCCCGCGTCTCCATGAAGCCACGCTACCCGCGGGATTACCCCGGCCGCGCCCCGAAACGTGGCCAGCAGGCCGCGCGGAGGCCCTTCGGCCTGGGCCGATACCTGGCGGGTATCGACGCACACCCAACCGGTGTTGGACGTCCCGCGCCTGTCCGGACAGGATCGAATGCATGAGCGAACAGACAATTGCGCTGGTTACCGGCGCGAACAAAGGGATCGGATACGAGATCGCAGTCGGCCTGGGCAGCCTCGGCTGGAGCGTCGGCGTCGGCGCCAGGGACACCGAGCGCCGGGAAGCTGCTGTGGCGAAGCTACGCGCGGCCGGCGCCGACGCGTTCGGGGTACCGCTCGACGTGACCGATGACACGAGCGTGGCCGCCGCCGCCGAATTGCTCGACGACCGGGCCGGCCGTCTGGACGTGCTTGTCAACAACGCCGGCGTGACGGGGGGCATGCCGCAGCAGCCAACCAACGTGGACCTCGCGGCAGTGCGTACGGCCGTGGAGACCAATGTGATCGGCGTCATCCGGGTCACCAATGCAATGCTGCCCTTGCTGCGCCGGTCAGCCTCGCCGCGGATCGTGAACATGTCGAGCAGCGTCGGCTCTCTCACCCGCCAGACAACGCCCGGTGCCGAGACGGGCCCGATCTCTGTCGCGTACGCGCCGTCAAAGACCTTCCTCAACGCGGTCACCGTCCAGTACGCCAAGGAACTCCGCGACACCGGCATCCTGATCAACGCCGGATGTCCCGGCTACACCGCGACCGACCTCAACAACTTCCGCGGCTTCCGTACTCCTGAGCAGGGAGCGGCTATCGCGATCCAGCTAGCGACGCTGCCGGACGACGGCCCGACCGGCGGGTTTTTCGAGGACGCCGGGGTCGTGCCCTGGTGAAGAAGCTCAGGCTGGCGCGTGGCTAGGCCGGGTGCGCGTGCTGGCCGCGTACTGGCAGGACGCGACGACCGCTAGCGGCCACAATGCTTGCCCGGCACCGAAGATGCGTTCGGCCAGGCCGGCCTGCCCGCCCGCCGTGATCAGCTCCGCGGCGAACCAGGCCAGCAGGCCTACCAGCACCGCGACGGCACCCGCCGAGACCACCGGCCGCAGGCCCCACGGCACCGCAGGCCCGCGCCGCGAAGCTCCGGCCGGCCAGGTCACCAGCGCGGCGCATCCGGCCGCCGCCCAGATCATGTGCGGCAGCGGAAACCTGGTGCCGGGAAGCTCGGGATTGGCCGCGACCAGCATGCCGGCCACGGCCCCGGCCATCAAGATCAGCCGCCCCAGTGCGCGCGCTGGCCGTAGCGCAAGCCCGGTGATAACGTCGCAGGCGCTCACCACCAGAAAGGTCACCGTCATCACCCAGCGGTCCGCGGCGCCCGGTGCGGCCAGCGCGCTGACGGTATCGGCGACCTGGCTGTAGGAGTGCGGCTGCAGCCTGGCGGCAACTGTCCACCCGGCGGCCATCAGCACCGGAGCGGCGGCTGAGGAGACCACCCCCCACCAAGGCACGGCCCGCACGGTCCCCACCGTAGTCGCAGACCCGGCACGGCTCCAGCAGCGTCTATCGGCCGCGGGCGCCGAACCCAGGGTCAGCCGGCGACGTCGGCTTCGATGCCGATCGGGGCGTCTGAGGCCAGCCCGCTGGCTCGCATTGCCTTGCGATAAGCAACGGCGATGGCGTCGAATCTCAGATGCAGCTCGGCGGCCAGGTCGAAGGGAACCCGGTCGGGTCGCTGGGATTCAACGACGACCTGGTCCTGGCCGAAGATCGTGTCTTCGAAGTCCTGGATGACCTGGTCGCTCTGGCTGAGGTTGTAGTTGCGGCCGATCACCACGTACCCCGTGCACAGGTCGGCTGCGACGGGCTGCGACGCGAAGAAGTAGACCATGCCCTTCTCGCCGCCCCAGCCCAGGCGCAGCGCGATCGTGTACGGCAGGTGCAGCTCGTAGCGGCTGCGCCGCTCGGGCGGCCCCGCTTGCTCGTTGCCGAAGACCGGGAAGTCATCGGAGTTCGGCGCCTCGGGCCGCACGATCGTGTAGTGCAGCACATGACCCTCGGTTCGCACGTCATGAGGCGGCACCACCGGCCGCTCCGGGTCGCCAAGCAAACCGGGGTGCACCCACGGGAAATGACCGAGGTCGGTGAAGTTCTCCACTTGGCGCGCCGCGTCGCACTGCCACCTGTACGGCCCGGCGGTCACGACGGCCCAGCGACCGTCCTCCAGTTCGGGAACTTCCGGCAGTGGCCACCGAGGTTCCTCCAGCGCCACCCACAGCAGGCCGTAGCGTTCCTGCGTCCGGAACGCCGCGACGCGTGCCTTGGCCGGTACCCGGGCCGGATCAGCTAGCTGCGGGATCGCGACGCACCGTCCGTCCGCCGCATAACGCCAGCCGTGGTAAGCACAGGCAATCTCGTCACCGGTAACAGTGCCCAGCGACAGCGCCGTACCGCGGTGCACACACACATCCGACATTGCCCGAGCGCTGCCGTCCCTGCCGCGCCACAACACCAGCGGCTCCCCGAGCAAGTCGGCGCGCACGGGCGCATCGGCCAGTCCCGCCGCGAAACCGACCGGATGCCAGCATGCGCGCAGTGACTGAAGATCAGCGAAGACGCCAGGAGATGTCATGACCAGCCTGCCTGTCCGAACGCACGAAACGGCCCGCGTCACCAGTCGCCAGCCCGATTCGGCAACGCTACAGCCGCACGCAGGCGACGAGGTGGGCGGCCGCTAGCGGCGCACTAGGTCCTGCCACCTGCGGCCGGTCCGCACGCTCTCCGGCCGGCCGGCCGTGATATCCGACCCCGGCAGCGCGAACTCGTCTTTGACCTTGACCAGCACCCACCGCTGCTCGCCGGTGCGGGTCAGGCCAAAACCGCCGCACAGCTTCTGCCCGTGCAAGACAACCGACATATGGCCGGGGTCGTCACGACGGATCTCCGCCTGGCCTTCGTCCCAGATGATCACCGCGCCGGTGCCGCGCCGCGAGCCCTCGTGCACGCCCTCGAAGTCGCCAGCCGACAGCTCGTGATCCTCAACCGGCACGGCCAGCCGCCGGACCGCCGGGTCCATCGACGGGCCCTTAGGGACCGCCCATGACCGAAGCGCGCCGCCGACAAGGATCCGCAGGTCGTAGTGCAGCCGGGTAGCGTCGTGCAGTTGCACCACGAACCGAGACCGGGTCACGACGCGACGTTACCGTGAGCCCCGGCCCGCCGCAGCAGGGGTTCACACGTCGGGGTACTCGGCGGCGAGTGTACCGAGTGCTGGCCACGGCGGGCCTTGGCGGAGCAAGGACAAAATGTCTTGGCCGTGCTGGTGCCCGTCGGGGAATTCATCGCGGATGTCCCAGCGCCAGGCAGCGATCATCGCGAGCACGAGTCGCCGGCATTCGGCGAGCAGAACTTGGTCGACGTCCGGATAGCGTGCGCTGACCTGCTGTGGCACGTGGGCGACGTCAAACTCGATGGGTCCGCGGCAGCATGTCTCGAAGTCGATGAACAGCGGGCCGTCACGGGTGGTGAGGAGGTTGCCAGGATGTGGTTCGCCGTGCAGCAGCTGCTCGGCAGCGCCGCGGCTGCGGATGCGTTCACTTGCGCTGTGCAGCGTGCCGAGGAGGAGATACCGGTCGGCTTCGGCGAGGGCGGGGGTTTGGTCTGGGTGCGTGACGAGCCATTCAGCCTCTGCGGCTCGGTCCAGGAAGTGCGGGGTTGCGATCTGGACGCTTCGCATGCCGGCGTGCAGGCGTCGGAGCGCGTCTGCGTATGCGCCTGGCAAGTCCAGGCCAGCAGCCACGACCTGGTAGTAGGTCCACATGGTCACGGCAAAGCCGTCGCGCTGGTAGACCCGCGGCTGAACCCGGGGCTCCGGCGCTGCGACGGGGCTCGCGGTCCCAGCCAGTCGCAGGGCGAGCTCGACCTCCATCGCGGCGACCTCTTGCCCCGCCAGTGCTACCCGGGCGAAGACGTCACACGGCAACAGGCGCAGGGCGAGCTTGTTGGAATTGTGAATCACGACTGCGTCGTCGGCCTGCAGATGCAACTCTGCGGCCAGTGCCGTCGCCGCGGCCATCGCACGCGAAACGAGCTCCGCCTCCACACCGTGGATCCTCGCACTTGCTCGCACATCGGCATGAAACGAGGTGCGCGGAGTCCGGCAGGACAGTGCCTGTGAGTGGCTTCGCGACGGCCCGGCGTGCCCGGCGCGGACGTGCTCCTCCGCGACGGAGGCGGTACCGTTCCGATGTCGGTCAGGCCGGAGGATGCGCTGCCCGCCGGTCGGAGCGGCGGATTTGACGAGGAGGTAACGGTTACCGCGTCCAGGGATACAGGCAGCCGGTCCATCGCCTCGAATAGGCGGGCCCGGCGTGACTACACGATTCTCAAGACGTATGAGGCCGGGATTGTGCTGGCCGGCAATGAGGTGAAGTCGCTGCGCGCCGGTCACGCGTCGCTGGCCGGGGCGTTCGTTCAGGAGCACGACGGCGAGTTGATGCTGCATGGCCTGCACATCGCCGAGCACGGCTACACCCGCCCCGGTATCCGCGTCCTGGACCGGTCCCGGCGGACCCGCAAGCTCCTCATGCACCGCGGCGAGATCGACAAGATCATCGCAAGGCTCGGCGAGGCCGGCGTCACCCTGGTGCCGCTGTCGCTGTACTTCCACAACGGCTGGGCGAAGGTGGAGATCGCCCTCGCACGCGGCCGGCGGTCGTTCGACAAACGACAGGCAATCGCCCAGCGGGACGCCGACCGGCAGATCGCCCGCGTGCTCAGCGACCGGCTACGGGCACGGCAGCGGCGGACCCGCTGGCCGAGCTGAGACGCCGACAGGACCGGCAACGCCCGAGCGAGACGCGGTGGCGCCGCTGCCGGCGCAGCCGACCGGGGACGGGGGGTAGACGGACACGCACGCTCGTACCCCGAACGCGGTAGATGAGCGGTTCATGGTGCAGGTCGGAGGCCGTCCATCAGAATGTTCAGCAGGCGACTTGCCCTGCCGTCGTGCTCGGGCGGGTGGGCCACGGTGAAGATGCTGATGAGGCTGGCAGCGATGTCCTCGGCGGTGACGTCGAGGCGGAGCTCGCCCGTCGCGCGGCCGGCGTTGAGGATGTCGTCGATAGCCGCGAGCAGTTCGGCCTGCGTCTGGGCATGGGCGATCTCGCCCGATTCGATCATCGCGAGCAGCGTGTCGAGCATGCCGTTCTTCGTCGCGATCCAGTCACCGAACAGGTCCATCCAGCGTCGCAGCGCCGCGGGCGGGGGAAGCTGGGCGAGTAGCTCGCGGGCGCCGGCGGTGAGTCCCGCGACCTGATCGCGGTAGACCGCCTCAACCAGCGACTCGCGGGTAGGGAAATGCCGGTAGAGCGTGGCGATGCCGACCCCGGCTTCGCGTGCGATCGCGCGCATTGACGGCTCGGTGTCGGCAGACACGAACACGCGGCTCGCGACTTTGAGGAGTTGGTCGCGGTTGCGAGTAGCGTCCGCTCGTAGCGCGCGAGCCTCCAACTCTGCCAAATCGGATCACGCTCCGATTGTGTTAGGCTGCCTTGCGTAACCGGAGCATAGTCCAATTTCGCTCCTTTCACTCGCCGCCAAAGGAGCCAACTGAGCATGCGAGAACCGAGCGTCAGCGCGTCGGCGACCACGAGCAGAGCGGTCCGGCTCGAGTCATTTGGCGGCCCCGAGGTCCTGAACCTCCGCGAGGTACCCGCGCCACAGGCCGGCTCGGGGCAGATCCGCGTCCGAGTCACCGCGGCTGGACTGAACCCGATGGACTGGTTCATGACCGCCGACGCAGACACCGCCACCCGGTTCGGCTTGAGCCTGCCCTCCGGATTCGGAACCGACTTTGCCGGGGTCGTCGACCAGGTTGGTGACGGCGTGACAGAGTTCGCGGCTGGCGACCGAGTCTTCGGCGGCGCCCTCTCCCGCGCGGTCGCCGACTACGTAGTAATAGATGTGGCAGGGACCATTGCCGCGGGCGGCGACGCGCACCATACCCCCGACGCTGTTGACGACCGCACAGCCGCCACCCTTGCTATCGCAGGGTGCACGGCCGCCGCCGCCCTCGCTGTTGTCAATCCCGGCCCGGGCGACACGCTGCTCATTGGCGGCGCGGGAGGCGGAGTCGGCGTGTTCACCGTGCAGCTCGCCCGGCACGCGGGTGCGCTAGTGATCGGAACGGGATCGGCGCTGTCGGCCGATGGCCTGCGTGCCCTCGGGGCCGAGCCGGTTGCCTACGGGGACGGCCTTGCCGACCGGCTCCGTGCCCTGGCTCCCGGCGGCGTCACTGCGGCGATCGACCTGTACGGGACCGAAACGGTGCAGGCGGCACGAGAACTTGGAGTGCCTGACGAGCGCATCACCACCATCGCTGCACAGGTCGGCGGGATCACGCCGGCAAACGGTGCTAATGCCGCCCCCGGCGCCATCGAGGAGATTGCGCGCCTGGTCGCGGCCGGCCAGGTCCGTGTGCCCATCGCGGCAACCTTCCCGGTGGAGCAGATCCGCGCCGCGGTCGAGCTTCAAGCCGGCCGGCACGTGCACGGCAAGGTCGTCATCGACCTCTAGC
>DATJNX010000029.1:0-131208 GCA_035507615.1 Streptosporangiaceae bacterium | reverse complement strand
CTGCCTGCAGGCTCGCTGCCTCGGCTGTCCGCTCCTCGAGATACCGGCGGAACCGCCGGGTAATCACCTCGTGGATGGCGGCCACGTCGTCGGTCCCGTCCAGGCCCTTGATTGCGAACCTGCGGTACTCCGACTTCCGGGCGAGGCCGTCCTCGAACACCACCATCGAGGCGACCACGTGCGTTCCCTGCAGGTTGGAAACGTCGTAACTCTCGATTCGCAGCGGGGCTTCGTCGAGCCCGAGCGCCTCGGAGATCTCGGTCAGCGCGACGCTGCGCGTGGTGAGGTCGCTGGCCCTTCGTGTCTTGTGCAACGCCAGCGACTCGCCCGCGTTCCTCGCCACGGTCTCCAGTAGCGCTTTCTTGTCACCGCGCTGCGGCACTCGGAGGCTGACCCGGCCGCCGCGGCGCACCGCCAGCCATTCCTCGACGGTGGCTGCGTCCGGCGGGAGCGCGGGCACCAGCACCTCGCGGGGAATGGCTGACGGTTCGCTCGGGGCCTGCTCACGACTGGCCCTCTCCCGGCTGACCCTGTCGTGGCTGGGATTACTGCGAGCGGTCCTTCTCGCGCTCGGCGTCGGCCGGTCCGCGGCTACCGGGTCGCTGTCGTAGACCTGGCCGAGGAAGTGCTCGACCAGTTCGGCGGTGCTGACATCCTCGACCTTGTCCAGCACCCAGCCGCGCTGGCCCCGTACCCGGCCGTCGCGCACATAGAAGACCTGGACGGCAGCTTCGAGCTGGTCTTCGGCCAGCGCGATCACGTCGGCATCGGTGCCGTCGGGCAGCACCACGGCCTGCTTTTCCAGCGCGCGCTGGAGCGCCTGGACATCGTCGCGCAGCCGGGCCGCTCGCTCGTATTCCTCCGTGGCTGACGCCTCGCGCATCTGCGCTTCGAGCCGCTTGATGAACTTGCCCGTATGGCCGGCCATGAAGTCGCAGAACTCTTCAGCCAGCGCGCGATGATCGGCCTCGCTGATCCGGCCGACACACGGGGCGGAGCACTTGTCGATGTAGCCGAGCAGGCACGGACGGCCGATCTGCCCGGCCCGCTTGAATACGCCAGCCGAGCAGGTCCGCACCGGGAACACGCGCAGCAAGGTGTCCACGGTGTCCCGGATCGCCCAGGCATGCGAGTACGGTCCGAAATACCGCACGCCGCGCCGCTTAGCCCCGCGCATGACCTGCACGCGCGGGTAGTCCTCGTCCATGGTGACGGCGAGATACGGGTAGCTCTTGTCATCCCGGTAGCGGACGTTGAACCGCGGGTCGAACTCCTTGATCCAGGAGTACTCCAGCTGCAGCGCCTCGACCTCGGTGCCGACTACCGTCCAGTCCACCTGCGCGGCGGCCTGCAGCATCGACTGCGTGCGCGGATGCAGTCCGGCAAAGTCTGCGAAGTAGGAGTTGAGCCGCGACCGCAGGCTCTTGGCCTTGCCGACATAGATGACCCGGCCGCGGGCGTCGCGGAAGCGATAGACGCCAGGCGACTCCGGAATCGAGCCGGGCGCCGGCCGGTAGCTCGCCGGATCTGCCACAGGGTCACTCTATGCACTCCCCACGACGGTCCGCCCGGATGCGCTGCTTCCCGCTCAGCAGTACCGGCTAGCCGCTCTCAGCTCCGGTGTCGCCTTCTTCCGAGCTTGAATGCGCCGCGCGCAGCAGCGCCAGTACCTCGCTCTCCCGGTACCGGCGATGACCGCCGAGCGTGCGAACCGAAGTGAGCCTGCCATCGCGTGCCCACCGGGTCACCGTCTTCGGATCGACCCGGAACATCGCCGCCACCTCGGCCGGCGTAAGGAGCCTCTCGGCATCCGGGACTGTCCTACCACTCACCCTGACCGCCTCCTGCCCCCTGGACGGGCCAAGCCTTGTCCCGGATTTGTTTCCGTCCCTTCACCCACTGTAGCGCTAACTTCCTAATAGGGGTAATAGCGAAATAACGTGCCCCTGTCGTCCGCACCAACCGCCCGGACCGGTCAGGCCCGCGCCCGCGAGTACTCTGCTGGGGCGAATACCACGATCGCCGCGAGATCCTCGGCTATCTCGGCAAACCTGTGTACTTCCCCGGCAGGGACATAGATAACCGAGCCTGGCCGCACTTCGGCCCGGACGCCGCCTGATTCCAGCACTGCCCGGCCGGCCGTGACCAGGTAGATCTCGTCCTCGGTATGCGGCTCCTGGGTGTCGGTGCCGCCAGCCGGGATCGAGTACGTGCCCACGCTGAGATCGGCGACACGCAACTGCTCAGCCCAGCCACCCGTTGTTCCGGCGAACTCTCCTGCCCCGCTTATGACCTGCATCAGCCCACCCCTCCGCTTGCCCGGACCGCCACTAACACCGCACCTCCTGCGGTTCGCGCCACATCAGCCAGAACGTCGGACCGCCGCCGGGAATGGTCAGCTCCCTGGTAACCCGGAACCCGTGCCGCTGGTAGAACGGCACGTTGCTTTCTTTGCTCGACTCCAGGTAAGCGGCCTGACCGGCAGCGTCGCAGCGGGCCAGCCGCGACTGCAGCAGGGCGCCGCCGACTCCGGTGCCCTGGGCCGGCGGATCGGTGCCGATCCCGGACAGATACCAGTGCGGCGCTTCCGGATGGACGGAGAGCAGCGCGCCGTAGGTAGCGCTTGCCACGATGAGCCGGGACCGGAGCCCGACGATGACCGACGGCAGGGCCATCAGCTGCCGTCGCAGCGGCGGCCGCCAGGCCCCTGGTGCGATCCAGATCGCGCAGCCAAGCACCTGTTCGCCGGCCACCACCACTTCGCTGTGGCCCTGACGCACGTTGGCGCGGACCGCGGAGGCGAAGAACGGCGGTAGCCGGCGCGCGCGCATCTGCTCGTCCGGGAAGATCCATGCCATTGCCGGATCGTCGTGGAAGGCCCGCGCCAGTGTTCCGACCGCCCCCCGCACGTCGGCGCGGGCAATCGGGCGGACAACCCTGGTGCCGGTCGCGTCAGTCACGCGGACACCAGGACAACCTCGAGAGTCCGGGGGCCGTGTACACCCTCGACCCGCTCTAGCTCAATGTCACTTGTCGCGGACGGGCCGCTGATCCAGGTCAGCGGCCGGCCGCCGGACAGCCGGGCCACCGCCTCCGGCACCAGGTGCACGACTTGAGCGGCCTCGACGACGCACAGGTGATAGTCCGGCACCAGCGAGATAGCCCGCCGGCCTTGATCGGGCGAGCCGTCCAGCACGATGGTGCCGGTTTCGGCAATAGCCACCGCGGCGCGTGTGACGACGCCGTCGAAGGCATCCAGCTCCGCAGGACTGGCGAAGGGCGGCACGTCTGCTGTGGCCGTCACGAAGTCAGGCAGCGGCAGCTGCAGGGCGGGCGGCACGATGATGCGGCGGGCCTGACGCCGTCGAAGCGCCGCGCCGATCTCGTCGGCCAGCGTCGCCGCCGAAGCCAGCTGAACCAGCGCGCGGTAGTCGGTCAGCCGGGCGGCCAGCAGGTCCAGCAGGTCCGGTCCGGCCAGCTCCCCGTGCGTCCGGTAGCGCGCGGCTGGTGCCGGTTCGCCGGTAGCGTCGCCCGGCGACCCGGCCGGGCCGCCCGAGCCGGCCGCCGCGGAGATCCTGGCCAGCATCTCCTCGCGCGCGCTCACCCCGGGCCATCCACGGAGGAACCCGGCCGGTCATCGCGGTGCTGGCTGCGCCACCATTGCCGGAACGTCTGCGCCGGCGGCACCGGCGCGTCTCTGGCGCGCGTCCAGGCGGCCAGCGGCGGCGGCAGCGCGCTGATCTTCCCGCGCCTGCCCAGCAGCCGTCCGGCCCGCCCGGCCTGCTGCGCGGCGGCGTACCGCCCCGGCGACGCCATCGCCCAGGAAGCCGCCGCCATCGTGATTGCCTCGGCCGAGGGAACCGCCCGGCGAGACTCCTCGACGTGCCGGGCGCGCAAGTGCACGAGCAGCGCCGGAATGTCGATCTTCACCGGGCAGACGTCATAGCAGGCGCCGCAGAGCGACGAGGCATACGGCAGCGACGCGTTGTCTTCGATGCCAGTGAGCTGCGGCGTGAGCACAGCGCCGATCGGTCCCGGGTAAACCGAGCCGTACGCGTGCCCGCCGGTCCGCTCGTAGACCGGGCACACGTTCAGGCACGCCGAGCAGCGGATGCAGTGCAGCGCCGCGCGCCCGACCGGGTCGGCGAGCGCAGCGGTCCGGCCGTTGTCCAGCAGCACCAGGTGCACCGACTGCGGGCCGTCGCCCGGCGTCACGCCGGCCCACATCGAGGTGTACGGGTTCATCCGCTCGCCGGTCGACGAGCGCGGCAGCAACTGCAGGAACACCCCGAGATCGGCCCATCGCGGGATAACTTTCTCGATTCCCATCACGGTGATGAGGGTCTTCGGCAGGGTCACGCACATGCGCCCGTTTCCCTCCGACTCGACCACGCACAGCGTGCCGGTCTCGGCGATGCCGAAGTTCGCGCCGCTGATGCCCACGGTCGCGGACAGGAACTTGCGCCGCAGGTGCTGCCGGGCCGCCTCGGCCAGCGCCGCCGGGTCATCGGTGAGTCCGGGGCTGACGTCACCCATCTCGCGCAGGAATATGTCGCGGATCTCGGTTCTGTTACGGTGGATGGCCGGGACCAGGATGTGCGACGGGCGGTCGTGGCCAAGCTGCACGATGAGCTCGGCGAGGTCGGTCTCGTATGCCGCGATGCCAGCCGCAGCCAGCGCGTCGTTCAGCCCGATCTCGTCAGTGGCCAGCGACTTTACCTTGACCACCTCGGTGGCGCCGGCTGCCTGCACCAGCCCGGTCACGATGTTGTTGGCCTCGACGGCATCCCTGGCCCAGTGCACAGTGCCGCCCCGGGCAGTTACCGAGGACTCGAGCTGCTCCAGGTAGCCGCCGAGGCCGGCCAGCGTGGCCGCCTTGATGGCCTGCCCGGCGTTGCGCAGTTCCTCCCAGTCCGGCAGCTCGCTGACGACCACCGCCCGTTTGGCCCGGATCGTGGTGGTGGCCTTGCCGAGGTTGCGCCGCAACTGGGTATCTGCCAGCGCCCGCCGGGCAGCGACCGGGAACTCCTCACTAGCCCGCAGGTGACCGACGCCGCGTGGAGCGTGCACCGGCATACCGAGGAACGTCGTCACGTGCTTGCCAGGATCTCAGCCAGGTGGACGGTCCTGACTCCGGCGCGCAGCCGGGACAGCCCGCCACCGATGTGCATCAGGCACGACGAGTCGCCGGCCGTGCAGATCTCCGCGCGGGTGTCCAGCACGTTCCGCATCTTGTCGGCCAGCATCGCAGTCGAAACGTCGGCGTTCTTGACCGCGAACGTGCCGCCGAATCCGCAGCACACCTCGGCATCAGGCAGCGGCACCAGGTCGATCCCGGACACCCGGCGCAGCAACCGCAGCGGCCGGTCACCGACGCCTAGCAGCCGCAGCGAGTGGCAGGTCGGGTGATAGGTGACCCGGTGCGGGTAATGTGCGCCGACATCCTCGACGCTGAGCACATCGACGAGGAGCTGGGAAAACTCGTAGGTGCGCGCCGCGACCGCCTCGGCGCGCACCGCCAGTTGCTCGTCACCGTGACGGCGCGCGACCATCGCGTGCTGGTGCCCGATCGAGCCCACGCACGAGCCGGACGGCGCGACGATCAGCTCGTACGGCTCGAACACGTTCACGTACCGCCGGATCAGCGGCAGCGCCTCGCGCTGGTAACCAGTGTTGACGTGCATCTGCCCGCAGCAGGTCTGCTCCATCGGGAACATGACCTGGTGCCCGAGCCGCTCCAGCACCGTCACCGTAGCCCTCGGTACGTCCGGGAACAGGGTGTCGGCAAGGCAGGTGGCAAACAGCGCGATCTGCGTCACATGCCCCACGATAGAGTGCACTGCCGCTTGTCGTCGCGGCGGACAGGCCCGGCACCGACCGACAGGAGGGCGCAGTCCTCACCGTTTGCGTGCTCACCACGGTCGCCGCCGCTGCCTGGCTGTACTTGCTCGCGCTACACGGCGGCTACTGGCACACCAGCCACCGCCTCCCGCCTGCGCAGGCCGCATCACTCCCTGCGATCACCGCGATCATTCCGGCCAGAAACGAGGCCGAGGTCCTGCCCGGTTGCCTGCCCAGCTTGCTCGGCCAGGACTACCCGGGCCGCTTCCGGGTGATCGTTGTCGACGACGACAGCGGCGACGGCACCGCGCAGGTCGCTGCCGGGCTCGGGGACGCCGCCCGAGCGTCAGGCTTGCCAGCCGCGGAACTTGCCGTCGTCGCCAGCCGGCCGATGCCAGCGGGCTGGGCAGGCAAGGTCTGGGCCATGTCGGAGGGCGTGCGGGCGGCTGGTCCTGATGCCGAGTACCTGCTGTTCACCGACGCGGATATCGCTTACGCGCCGGGCACGCTCCAGCGGCTTGCTAGTGCCGCCACGGCCGGCGACTTCGCGATCGTGTCTCAGATGGCGCTGCTGCGCGCGGCCAGTCGCTGGGAGAAGCTGCTGATCCCGGCGTTCGTCTACTTCTTCGCCCAGCTATATCCGTTCCCGCGGGTTAGCCGGCCTCGAGCCAGGACAGCCGCGGCAGCCGGCGGCTGCATGCTGGTGCGCGCCGAAGCTCTGGCGGCGGCTGGCGGCCTCGGCCGGATCAGCGGCGCCCGGATCGACGACGTCGCTCTCGGCACGCTGCTGAAGCGTGCGGGCGGCCGGTGCTGGCTCGGCCTCACCACAGACGTCACCAGCGCCCGGCCGTACGGCGCGCTGGCCGATATCTGGGACATGGTCGCGCGCAGCGCCTACACGCAGCTGCACTACTCGGTAGCCGCCACTGCCGCTGCGGTGCTTGGGCTTGGCTGGCTGTACCTGCTCCCGCCGGCCGCCGGGATCGCCGGGCTGATCATCCTCGGCGCCGGCCTGCCAGCCGCGACCTGGCTATGGCTGGCTGTCTGGCTGGCGGTCGCCGGGTTGGCCGGCTGGCTGATGATGGCCGTGACGTACTTGCCCATGCTGCGCTTGTACCGGCTCTCCGCGCTGCGCGCCCCGAGTCTCCCGCTGATCGCGGCGCTGTACGCAGCCATGACCGCCGACTCGGCCCTGCGCCACCTGCGCGGCCGTGGCGGGGAGTGGAAAGGCCGTCTGGCGGGTTAGCCAGCGAACTCGCGTGCAGCCCGTGCCGCCGCGCACGGCGCGCAGAGCGGCACGTCGACCTCACCGAGCAGGTCGGAGCTATGCGGACGGGTGATCACGGCATCGAATGGCTCGCAGATGCCCGCATCAGCCGGGTGCGCTCGCGCGCAGAAGCACAGGCACAGCCGGTGCCGCAGCAGCTTCTCCGCGCGCTCGCGCACAGCTCTGACCTCAGGGCGATTCGCCAGGTCGCGCGCGCCTTCCACGGCCGGGCGGATGCGCTCCAGTGCCTCGGTTACCGCCACGCCGACCCTCCGGCCGACCTCAGCCAGCCTGTCGGCGAGCTCGTTATCGCTGCGATCGGTCACCGGCCAATTGTCTCACCTGGGGCAACGCAGAGCCAGGGGACGGCCCGGCGGGCAGCCGATGATCACGAAACGGTAACTAACTGCCTGAACGGCAACTGAGTGCCACCTGAAGCGTGTCTAAGGAGACGGATACCTACTGGCGATCCTCGTCCGGTAACGGGAGGTACACGTGAGCAGATCACATCAGCTTGCCGCCATCACGCGACCGCGGATCCTCGCATTAGCGCTGGCACTGTCGGCCCTGGTAGGCGGCCTCTTCGCACTCGGCGTTCCGGCGGCGCGAAGTGCCGACGCCCGCACTGCTGTCGCGGCAGGCACTCCGCGGCTCAAGCTGATCGCAGCGCAGAACAGCATAGAAGTCGGCAAGTTCGGCAAGCAGGCCGTCTATGTCGACCCCGGCATCTGGGTGGCATCGCTTGGCGGCGCATTCCAGCTGAACGTACAGCGCGCCAGTTACACCAAGCCGCTGACCGTCACCCAGATCATCAAGAACTCAGCCGGCGCCACGACAGAGCGGCGGGCCATCCCGGCCAGGCTACTGAACGGCTGGAACGGCCTGTCCCACTTCCTGAAGATCGAGATCCGGCACAAGGGCAAGCTCGTCGCGAGCAACAGCCTCACCTTCTGCCCGGACGAGTACTCGCTCTCCCGGACAACCCCGAACAGCCCGGCAACTTCCGGCTACCCGGAACAGTGCTCGGCCGGCGGGGAGTTCTACTTCGGCGGCAGCGGCGACGCGTTCTCGCTGGGCGAAGTCTGGGGCATCACCCGGGGCTGGGCCGTCGACCCGGCCAGCTACCGCGGCTACAAGCTCGCCTACGGCACCTACCGGCTCACCGAGAGCATCGAACCGGTATACCGGCAGCTTTTCGACATTCCGAGCAACGACGCTAAGGCGAGCGTGACCATGAGGGTCGTTGCCTTCTCGAAGTGCTGCGGCCCGATCACCTGCTGCGACACCGCTAAGGTTCCGGCTCACTTCGTGCTCATGCGGACTCGCCAGCAGAGCAAGGCCAGCCGCACCACGCACCCGCAACTGCCCAGCCTGCCGGCCGCACCGACGCTGACCCGGCCCCCGGCTGACTCGCTGCCCGACCTGATCCCGCTGCCATCCTGGGGCATCTCGGTCTCGAACGAAAAGGGCGGCGACGGCTACCTGGACTTCGGCGCCACCGTCTGGATCGGCGGGCACTCCAAGCTCGATGTCGAGGGCTTCCGGACCAACGGCTCCGATCTGATGCGCGCCTACCAGTACTTCTGGCTGCACGGCCGCCTGGTCGGCCGGATGCGGGTCGGGACGATGGGGTTCTCCGGCTACAACAGCTGGCACTTCCAGCAGTTCGCGCAGTACAAGCTCCTCAACGCGAAGAAGAAAGTGGTCGTCGTCAGCCGGAAGATCGGGTTCTGCATCGCGCCGACCGACGGCATCGACATGCTGCTGCACGACGCTACCTGGGTACCGACGTACACCGGCATCGCGGGCAACTGCGGCTCGCAAACCGCTCTCTGGGTGCAGGAGCTGCTGCCGCTCGGCTGGGGTGACACCTACTTCCAGACCGTGCCGTACCAGTCGTTCGAGATCACCCATATCCCGAACGGCACCTACTACATCGAGATCATCGCCAACCCCGAGCACCTGCTGCACGAGGTGAGCACGGCGAACGACACCTCGCTCCGCCGGGTGATCATCAGCGGTACGCCAGGACATCGCACCGTCCGGGTTCCCGCCTACGACGGGCTGGACCCGGAGAAGTAAGACCATGCCATTCATGGGTGTGGATCTACTGCTGCAAAAGCCGCAGTAGATCCACACCCATGCGGGACTGGCGAACGACGACGGGGCGCTAGCCCTCGAATGCCTCCGGCGGGGGGCAGGCGCACATCAGGTTGCGGTCGCCGTAAGCCTGGTCGATACGGCGCACTGGCGGCCAGTACTTTGCCCGCCGGTCCCCGCCAGCCGGGTAGGCCGCGGTCTCCCGGTCGTAGGCGTGCTTCCAGTCGCCGCTGATCAGCATGCTCGCGGTGTGCGGCGCGTTCTTGAGCGGGTTGTCGGCGGCGTCGTACTCGCCGGCGCCGACCATGTCGATTTCATGGCGGATGGCGATCATCGCGTCGCAGAACCGGTCCAGCTCGGCCAGGTCCTCGCTCTCCGTCGGCTCCACCATCAGCGTGCCGGCCACCGGGAACGACATCGTCGGCGCATGGAACCCGTAGTCGATGAGGCGCTTGGCCACATCCTCGGCGGTAATGCCGGTCTGCGCGGTAATCCCGCGCAGATCCAGGATGCACTCGTGTGCGACCAGCCCGTCGCGCCCGGTGTACAGCACCGGGAAGTGCTCGGTTAGCCGCCGCGCGACGTAGTTTGCCGACAAGATCGCGACCTGGGTTGCGCGCCGTAGCCCGTCGGCGCCCATCATCCTCACGTAGGCCCAGGAGATCGGCAGGATGCCGGCCGAGCCGTACGGCGCCGCCGCGACCGGGTGCCCGTGTCCCGCTTCGCCCCCGAGCCCGGTGTTGGCCGGGGCCGGGTGAGCAGAGTAGGCCGGACCGGGCAGGAACGGGGCCAGATGCGCCCGTGCCGCTACCGGGCCGACGCCGGGTCCTCCGCCGCCGTGCGGAATGCAGAAGGTCTTGTGCAGGTTCAGGTGCGAGACGTCGGCGCCGAACTTGCCCGGCTTGGCGAGCCCGACCAGCGCGTTGAGGTTGGCGCCGTCCACGTAGACCTGGCCGCCGGCCTCGTGCACCGCCTCGCACACCGCGCCGATCGTCTCCTCGAACACGCCGTTTGTCGACGGGTAGGTGACCATGATCGCGGCCACCGCGCCCTCGTGCGCGGCGAGCTTCGCGCGCAAGTCACCGAGGTCGATCGCGCCGTCCGAGCCGCACTTGACCACGACGACCTTGAGGCCTGCGAGCACCGCGCTGGCGGCATTGGTACCGTGCGCGGATTCCGGGATGAGGCACACGGTCCGCTCGGGCTGGCCGACGGACCGGTGATAAGCCCGGATCGCCAGCAAGCCTGCCAGCTCGCCTTGCGAGCCGGCGTTCGGCTGCAGGCTGATCGCGTCGTATCCGGTGATCTCGGTCAGCGCAGCCGACAGCTCGCCGATCAGCTGGTGATAGCCCGCCGCCTGCTCAGCCGGCGCGAACGGGTGCAGCCCGGCGAACTCCGGCCAGGTGATGGCCTCCATCTCCGCGGCGGCGTTCAGCTTCATCGTGCATGAGCCGAGCGGGATCATCGAGCGGTCGAGAGCGATGTCCTCATCGGCCAGCCGGCGCAGGTACCGCAGCATCGCGGTTTCGCTGTGGTAGCGATGAAACACCGGATGGGCCAGGAACGGGCTCGTTCTGGTCAGTCCGGCCGGCCAGGTCTCAGCAGTGCCGGTCAACGACGTTCCGGTTGGCAGTATCGCTGGCTGCCCGGCAAGCGCGCTTGCGACTGCGGCCAGCTGCTCATCCGTGGTGGTCTCGTCGACGGCCACCTGCACTGCATCCGGACCCGCCAGGTACACGTTGAAGCCTGCCTCGGCCGCGCGTGCTGCCGCGGCGGCTGCTTGCCCCGGCATGATCAGCCGGACGGTGTCGAAGAAGTGGTCAGACCCCGTTTCGTAGCCAAGGTTGGTCATGACCTCAGCAAAGAAGGCCGCCTTGCGGTGTATCTCGCGGGCGATGGTAACCAGGCCGTCCGGCCCGTGGTAAGCCGCGTACATCGCGGCGATGACCGCCAGCAGGACTTGCGCGGTGCAGATGTTGCTGGTCGCCTTCTCCCGGCGGATGTGCTGCTCGCGGGCCTGCAGCGCGAGCCGGTAGGCCGGGTGCCCGTCGGCGTCGACCGAGACGCCGACCAGGCGGCCAGGCAGCTGCCGCTTGAGGGCGTCCTGCACGCAGATGTAGCCGGCCTGCGGGCCGCCGTAGCCCATCGGCACGCCGAATCGCTGCGTGCTGCCCACTGCGATGTCCGCGCCGAAGTCGCCGGGCGGAGTCAGCAGCGTCAGTGCGAGAAGGTCGGCGGCAACCACAGCGAGCGCGCCCGCCTCGTGCGCCGCCGCGATAGCCGGCGCCAGGTCGCGCACCTCGCCGCTGGCGCCGGGGTACTGCAGCAGCACGCCGAACAGCTCGCCGGCCGGCTGCGCCGCGATCAGCTCGGCAGTTACCGGGCCGGTCAGCAGCGTGATGCCGAGCGGCTCGGCCCTGGTGGCCAGGACCGCGAGGGTTTGCGGCAGGCAATCGGAGTCAGCCAGGAAGACGCTGCCCTTGCCGCGCGCGCGGCGCGCCAGCGTCATCGCCTCTGCAGCCGCGCTGGCTTCGTCCAGCATGGACGCCCCGGCGACCGGCAGCGCGGCCAGGTCCTCGATCATCGTCTGGAAGTTCAGCAGCGCTTCGAGCCTGCCCTGCGAAATCTCCGGCTGGTAGGGCGTGTAGGCGGTATACCAGGCGGGGTTCTCCAGCACATTCCGCCGGATGACGGCCGGAGTGTCGGTGCCGTAATAGCCGAGGCCGATCATCGAGGTGGCGACGGTGTTGAGGCTGGCGAGGCGGCGCAATTCGGCAAGTGCGCCCGCCTCGGTGAGCGCCTCGGGCAGCGTAAGCTCGGCGGTCCCGAGCCCGCCCGGCAGCGCGGCCCGCGACAGGTCATCGAGTGAGTCGTAGCCGACGACCTCGAGCATCCGGGCCTGGGCAGTGTCGGCGGGCCCGATGTGACGCTGGCTGAATTGCACGGGAGCCTCCAAGAGAGTGACGGAACTCCCCGTCTGTCAACCGCGCCCGCGGGCTCCAGAGTGCGCACACCGCCCGGTCCTTGATGCCTGAGAGGTTCCGGGGAGGTTGCCCCTTCGGCGCCCCGCGCTGGCTGCGCGGAGACTCTCCCGGTCAGTGTGATGTTCGCAAGGACTCCGAGCCTACCCGAGCCAGGGCGCGATCTCGGGCCAGCCGGGGTAAGTACAGCCCGAGTAAGTATCTGCGAAGGCAGTCTGGCTACACCTCCGGGGGGAGTCACGGGTGGCCGCAGCACGGGGTATTCCGGTAATGGCTGTGCTAGCAGGACTTTTGGTGTCCGCTTGCGGCCTGTCGTTCAACGGCAGCTCTGGCGGCCCCGCCTGGCACAGCGGCTACAGCGCCGGGAAGACCGCCCGCTCTCATCACGACTTCCAGCACGGCGCGACCAGGTACCACATCACCGCCTTCTGCGTAGAGGCGGCGTATCACGACATCCGCAGCATTAAGGCCGGGGTACTGCAGTGGACCGAGGGCTTCGAGAAGGGCTGCATGGGCACGTTGCCCCCGCGTCACCAGGCCTGACTCGCTCCGGCCTGGCGGCGGTCCCAGGCGGGACCGAACGCCATGCAGACGGGTGCTTTCGTAATCTGGCCGCCGGCCCCGCCGAGATGAGCGGGGCTCCTATTTGCGAAGTTTGGCCGGCTGGCGCGGCGCCGGCGGCCTACATTTCACGGGTTTTTGCCGCGAGAACCGGGACAAACTATCCCAGGCTGCGGCAAGAATCGATGATAAGTGACCTCACGTTGCAACGGCTCACGACTGCGGTGCGCCGATATGCGGATGAAACGGGCGCGTGCGCGCAGTGCAGCCGTCACATCTGGTTGCTGGCCGCTAGCCGAGCAAGGGCAGCCTGCCGGCCAGCGGGCCGAGCGCCGCGGAATCAGCGACGCTGACAGGTATCCGGCCGGTGCCTTTCAGCGCGCAGGCCACATCGTCCCACTCAGCTGGGAACGGTCCGCCGGCGAGCTCGCCGAGCACGTGCCGGACGAGCGCCAGGGCCGCCGGATCGGCGGGCGCCGCCGCCGGGAGCGCCACGGTGATGTCCAGGTAGTGGATGGCTGCCTCGAACACCAGCGTGGCTATGAAGTCCTCGGTACGCAGCGCGCGGCCTTGAGTCGCCACTACCTGATACGTGCAGGCGCGGGCCGCGCGCACCGCCGCTGCCGCTGTCTCCCGCCACTCGCCGGCCAGGAATTCCACCGGATACGCCGACGCGACAATCCGGACGTGGCGCGCGTGCCGGGCAGCGCCGTCGCCACCCGCTGCTACCGGATCGCCGCTCCCCGGCGCATACGGGCGCCAGTACGACACTGCGTCGGTGTCAGGCTCGCGACCAGCCGGGGAGGCGAACGTCACCAGAGCACGGCGCGCGTCCAGCAACTGGTGGTACAGGACATCCGTTACCGTCCAGCCAGCACACCTGCTCGGCAGCAGCGCAGCCGCTTCGGTCAGCGCATCGGCAACGAGTGTGAACCGGCCGTAGATCGCTTCGAGCGGACCGCAGATCGCTGCGATTGGCGCGCTAGCCGGTCTTGCGGGCCCTGCGGCTGGCGAGCTCATCGGCGGCGGTGGCCGACTCGTTCTCGGCTCGCTCGGCGGGCAGCTCGGCCAGCGTGCCCTCGACCTCCTGCCAGACCCGGCCGAGTGCGATCCCGAACACGCCCTGACCGCCCTGCAGCAGGTCGACGACCTCGTCCGGGGAGGTGCACTCATACACACTGACGCCGTCGCTCATCAGAGTGACTTCCGCCAGGTCGGCCGAGCCGCGTTCGCGCAGGTGAGTTACGGCAGCGCGGATCTGCTGGAGCGAGATGCCCGTATCCAGTAGCCGCTTCACTACTTTAAGTACCAGTATGTCGCGGAAGCCGTACAGCCGCTGCGAACCCGAGCCAGCAGCTGGCCGCACGCTCGGCTCGACCAGGCCGGTCCTCGCCCAGTAATCCAGCTGACGGTAGGTAATACCTGCTGCGGCGCATGCGGTCGGACCCCGGTAACCGAGATCTTCCGGCTGCGCGTCAAGCGACTGGGCGGCGACCTCATCGCCGAAGAGCGATTGCTGCTGCCCTGTTGTACCTGGCAGCGGGTTTCGCACGGCTGACTTTGGCGGCACGTTTTGCGGCACGGGTTTCTGCGGCACTGCCCTATCGCTTCCAGACACGGTCGCCCCTTGCTGCCGCCGTACCCGGGCCGCTGTTCGCCCAGGTACACCTCTCGCACGTTAGGCCGGTCGGCGTAGCCGAGTCAACGATCTCGGACGGCGCGTCGCGGTACCGGTCAGGCGGCGCATGGACGGTCATATCGCACACCTGCCAGCTCAGGTAGACCGGCCGAAATCCTCCGGCGTAATCGAGTCCAGGAACTCCCGGAACTTCTCGACTTCGTCCTCCTGCTCGTCGGGGATCGCCACCCCGGCCTCGTCCAGGATCTCGTCGCGCACGTAGATAGCGGCTCCCGTCCGCAGCGCCAGCGCGATCGAGTCCGACGGGCGGGCGCTGACTTCCCGGCCGTTGGAGAAGATCAGGTCAGCGAAGAAGATGCCGTCTCTGAGCGCCGTGATATTGACCGTGGTTAGCCGGACCTCCAGCGCCTCAAGCATGTCCCTCATCAGGTCATGAGTCAGCGGCCGCTGCGGCACCATGCCCTGCTGAGCAAACGCGATAGCCGTAGCCTCGTTCGGCCCGATCCAGATTGGCAGGTAACGCTCGCCCTCAGTCTCCTTCAGCAGGACGATCGGGTTGTTCGTGGCCATCTCCACCCGGACGCCGACAACCTCCATCTGCCTCACGGCGGCTCCGTCCCTGTCCGCGCCTGCGCGCTGCGGTTACTAGCGGATCTGCCAACAGGCATTCCCCTTGCGCCTGCGGGCACTCCCTTTGTCAAAGTACACCCGCAATCGGGACAGGCCACCCTGCGGCCTCGGCCAGGCTTAACGGCGCAGCGGTTGCCAGCGCCGCCGCACGTCATGCGCTGGCCCCCTTCGGCTCCGCGCGAGGCTCATCGGCCAGCCCAGTCCCGGCCAGCCCGCTATCGGCCAGCCCCGCTTCGGCCAGGCCCGCTTCGGCGAGCGCGCCCTCGACGAGCGCGCCGTGCAGCCGCATAACCAGGCTGGCCAGTTCAGCAGCGGTGCGGGCGGCAAGCTCGCGCGCGCCCGCTCCGCGCTGCCGCTGAATCGGCGAGACCAGGCTCTCGATCATGGTCGACTCGCGTTCGGCTGCCGCCCGGACCGCCCTCAGGTGGCGCGCTTCCACCCCGTAAGCAGTCAGCGCCGCAGCGGTCCTCGCCACCACCAGCGCCTCTGGTCCATACTGCCGGCCGATGCGCCTGAGCAGACCGAAGGCTTCCAGCTCAGTGAGCAAGGCGTCGGAAATGCCCGCTGCTTCCACAAGCTCTCGGCGGGTAAGCAGCTGGCCGGTGCCGGCTCCCTGCTCGTGCGCGCCTGCTTTCCCCGAGCCGGAAGCCAGCCAGCCGGAGCCCGCCGGCACTGTGCTGGCTGACACTGTGCTGGCTGACACTGGGCCGGAAGACGCCAGCCCATGACCGGCGGGCAGTTGCCCGGTACTGGCGGGCGGCGGCACGGCACCGGCCAACGGTGGCCAGCGCACCTCGGGCCTGGCCAGGCGCTCCTTGATCACCCGCAGCGGCAGGTACTGATCACGCTGGGCCGCGAGGATGTAGCGGAGGCGATCCACGTCCGCTGCGCTAAACCGCCGGTATCCGCTCGGCGACCGCGCCGGGGTCAGCAGGCCCTCGGTCTCCAGGAACCTGATCTTGGAGACCGAGATGTCAGGGAAATCGGTGCGCAGCTGGGCCAGGACCTCGCTGATGCCCAGGTAGGCGCGCGCAGGCTGGGCACTCATCAGCCGACCTGCGAGCCTCCGCCATAGTCGGTCGCAGATCCAGGTCCGACCAGGAAGACCAGCCGGAACTTGCCAACCTGGACCTCGTCGCCCTCATGCAACTCGGCTTCCTCGATCCGTTCGCGGTTCACGTAGGTGCCGTTCAGACTGCCCACGTCTCGCACCACAAACCTGCCGCCCTGCCGGTAGAACTCAGCATGCCGCCTGGACACGGTCACGTCGTCGAGGAAGATGTCGCTGTCGGGATGGCGGCCGACCAGCGTGAGGTCGCTATCCAGCAGGAACCGGCTGCCCGCGTTGGCACCGCGCAGGACAGCGAGCAGTGCCGTGCCTGGCGGCAGCGCGGCCACCGCTGCGGCATCAGCTGCCAGCACGTCGTCCTCGTCCAGGTCGCTGCCGCCGAGCGAGATGGTCGAGGTGGTGTCACCGACCCGGTCAGGAGGGAACCGGACCAGTGCCGTACCGCAATGCGAGCAGAATCGCGCACCTTCGGGATTCTCTGCGCCACACACTGTGCAGAAGACGCTGGGCATCAGATCCCCGAGCCTCCCATTCGTCGAAGGAGCGACAGAAACAGCAGCCGCCGCGGCGGGGACCCGCGCGAAATCCGGTGGCACCGTCAACGCTACCTGCGCCGGCCCTCGGCGGTCCACGCGCCGGGCGCGCCGCGAGCCGAACGGACCGCGCCGCCCCGATCCGGTAGTATCTGTCCCGATACGCGCCGCTGGCCACTCCGAGCGGGCATCGTCGCGACGCCTTCGCCACATCCTGGCCGCACCTCCGCCGTATCGCTCGACATCCACTGCCCAGAGCGAACCTGAGCGGCGATTGTCTCACGGTCAGCGGCATCCTCGCCGCCAGTCTGGGATCAGCGACCAGCCTGCTCCACGACGGCGGCCCACTCGTCCAGCAGCGCCTGCGTGCTGTCCGGGTCCGGCCCCTCGGCCCACATGTGGGTGATTGCCTCCGACGGATCGGGCAGCACGAGTACCCAGCCCTTGCCCGGCTCGATCACCCGGACGCCGTCGGTGGTGTCGATTTCGCGGTCGCCGGCCGCCTCGACCACCGTCCGCATCACCATGCCCTTGGCCGCCCACGGGGTCGGCATAGAGCGCCTGAGCAAATTCACGTCCGGGATCCGGGCGTCGATCTGACTGAGCGTCAGCCGGGTGCGCGCGACCAGGCCGAGGATCTGGGCGAAAGCAGCGATCCCGTCAATCGACCGGGAGAACCCCGGTACCATGAAGCCGCCCCGGCCGTCACCGGCGAAGATCACGTCAGGACCTGATGCCGCCTCGTACAGTCCGTGCAGCGACGTCGGTGTCCAGATGACGTCGACGCCATGGAACTGGCAGACCTCCTCTGCAACCCGCGTCGTAGTGACCGGCAACGCGACCCGGCCGCTGCGCCGCTCGGCCGCGATGAGATCCAGCACGACGAGGAGTGCCCGGTCATCACTGACCAGCGAACCCTTGTCGTCCACGAGCGCGATCCGCTCGCCCACCGGATCGAACCGGACGCCGAACGCGGCCCCGAACGACGAGACTAGCTCGGCCAGCCGGTGCATGTCGGCCCGCACCGCGGCGACTGACTGCGTCGGGGACGACTCGTCCAGCCGGTTGTTCACGGTGAGGACATCGACGCCGATCTTGCCGAGCAGGCCGGGCAGCACCAGCGACGTCGTACCGCCCGCGCAGTCCGCCACAACCCGCAGCCCGGCGCCGAACACGCCAGTCATGTCAATGCTGCCGAGCAGTTCGTGCGTGTAAGCCTCGATCACCCGGGGCGGGTATGACAGCTCGGCGATCTCACCGGGGAAGGCGCGGCGGTACTCCTGCCGGGAGAAGACCCGCTCGAGCTTGCGCTGCGCCGCCTGGGACAAGTCCGCGCCATCACCGTCCATGAAGATGATGTCCAGCGACTGCGGATCCCCGGGAGTCGTTCGCAACGCAATCCCGCCGCTGCAGTCGCTGCGCGCGGTCTCGAATCGCGCCAGCGGCATCGGCTGGGCCTCGAGATCTACCACGTTGATGGCGCTGGCGTTCAGCGCGCCGTGCACCGCTCGCTTCAGCGCCCTGGCAGCCCTGGAAGCGTCCCGCGAGGTAGTAACAACGGCGCCCTTTTTCAGCGTCGTCGCGTACGCGCTCGCGAGCCGGACGCACAGCTCCGGCGTGATCTCGACGTTGACCAGCCCGGACACCCCGCGCGGGCCGAACAGCGTGCGCTGTCCGCGCGACTCCCAGATCACGCTGGTGTTGACGACCGCGCCGGCCTCGACGGTCTTGAACGGGTACACCTTCACCCCGGCCGACACATAGCTGTCAGGCTCGATCACGCACTCATCCCCGACGACCGCGCCTTCCTCGATCCTGGCCTGGCTCATCACGTCGGTGTTCTTGCCGACTACGCAGCCGCGCAGGGTCGCGCCGCGGCCGACATAGACGTTGTTGTGCACGATCGCGCGATGCAAGAACGCGCCTTCTTTGACGATCACGTTGCTGCCGACTACAGAGAACTCGCGCAACTGGGCGCCAGCCTCGATCTTGGCGTAGTCGCCGATGCACAGCGGTCCGGTCAGCGCCGCGTCCGGATCGACCTCGGCTCCCTCGGCGATCCAGACGCCCGGCGACACCTCGAAGCCGTCCATCTGCACATCGACCCTGCCGGTCAGCACGTCCGCCTGGGCCTTCAGGTAGCTGTCGAGCGAACCCACGTCCTCCCAGTAGCCGTCGGCGATCCAGCCGTACAGCGGCGCGCCGTTCTCCAGCAGCTTGGGGAAGACGTCGCCGGACCAGTCGACCACCTGTCCGGCCGGGACGTGCGAGAGCACCTCGGGCTCCATCACGTAGATGCCGGTGTTGACGGTGTCTGAGAAGACCTGGCCCCAGGTCGGCTTTTCCAGGAACCGCTGGATCTTGCCGTCATCGTCGACGATCACGATGCCGAACTCAAGCGGGTCAGGCACCCGGGCCAGCGCGACAGTCACCAGCGCGTTGTTGTCCTTGTGAAAGGCAATCAAGTCAGAAAGGTCGATATCGGTCAGCGCGTCACCAGAGATCACCAGGAACGGTTCGTCTCGCAGCGCGTCCTCCGCGTTCTTCACGCTGCCTGCGGTACCAAGCGGGGTCTCCTCGGTCGCGTACTGCAGGCTCATCCCGAAGTCTTCGCCGTCGCCGAAGTAATTCCGCACGATCGAGGCGAGGAACTGGACCGTGACGACTGTCTCGGTGAGACCGTGCCGCCGCAGCAGGCGCAGCACGTGCTCCATGATGGGCCGGTTTGCAACTGGCAGCATGGGTTTGGGCTGATTCGCCGTCATCGGGCGCAGCCTTGTCCCCTCACCGCCAGCCATGACCACAGCTTTCACGGCACCATCACGGGCTTCACAGCCGCCGAGCCTCCTTGTCTACCGTCGTGGCTATTCCAATTACTGCCTACCCCATCGCCGCATCAGTTCCGGTTAGCAGCCTTCTGGCCTGCACTATGTACAGCATGGCCGAGCACCAGTACAGGGCACTTCCCCAGATAACAAAGCTCCAACCAGCCACTCTGGCAGTCTCGGCGTACCCGGCAACATGCGACCCCAGGAAGAGCAGCGGAAAAGCGTACAGCAGGCAAAGCGTGGCTGACTTTCCGACGAAGCTCACCTGCAGCCCTGGCCAGCCCTCGCGGCGGAGCCTGGCCAGCACGACACCCATCAGCAGTTCTCTGGCTGCCAGCACGGCTACGAGCCACCACGGGATGATGGCGCGCACCGCGAGCGCGATGATCGTGGCCGCGATGTAGAGCCGGTCCGCCGCCGGGTCCAGCATCTGGCCGAGCTTGCTCTGCTGGTTCAGCGCCCTGGCGATCTTGCCGTCCAGCCAGTCCGAGACGCCGGACGCGATCAGCAGGCCGACCGCCCACCAGTCCCCCGCCGCCGTCCGGACGCCGAGCACGAGCCAAAGGAATACCGGGACACCGAGCAACCGGGCCACGCTGATCAGGTTCGGGATGGTCCAGATCCGGTCCGCGGGCTCGGCCGTGTAACCGTGGTTGCTGGTCATCGGCTGGCTCATCGGCCTCCTCCGCCACGACCCTACCCTGCTTGTCCGGCCAGGGCGGTGTCCGAGGGTGCAGACTGGCCGCGTGCAGACTACGCGCCTGGTCCGGCTGGGCTCACTTGTCGCTCTGCTGGCGCTTGCCGCCTGCTCGAACGCAGGCTCCGGCAGCCCGGCGAGTACCGGATCCGGGCCGGCCGGCTCGGCCCGGGCGACCAGTCCGGCATCGAGCGCACCAGCGACCGACTGGCTGCAGTACCACGCCAACGCGGCCCGCACCGGCACGGTGCCCGGCCTGCCGCCGGCCGGCCGGCTCTCGGTGGCATGGTCGCGCCCGCTTAACGGCGCCGTCTACGGGCAGCCGCTGGTCATCGGCAGCACTGTGATCGCCGCAACCGAACTGGACGAGGTCTACGGCCTGGACGAGGCGACCGGAGCGATCCGCTGGCAGACCAGGGTCGGCACGCCGATCCCGATCGGCGAGCAGCCATGCGGCAACATCTCCCCGCTCGGCATCACGAGCACTCCGGTTTACGATCCGGCGACCAAGCTGGTCTACGTGGTCGCTCAGGACGGCAGGTCCGGCCACGTCCTCACCGGGTTGCGAGTGTCCGACGGTCACGTGTCGATGAGCATGAAGGTGCCCTCGCCCGACCATCAGCCCTACTACGACCAGCAGCGCGGAGCCCTCGCGCTCACCGATGGCCACATCTACGTCGTGTTCGGTGGCCACTACGGCGACTGCGGGCCGTACCGCGGCACCGTGTTGGGGATGCCGGCCAGCGGACAGGGCCCGGTCTGGCACTACGTGGTGCCGACCGCCGAGCAGGGTGGCATCTGGGCAAGCGGCGGACCGGTTGTAGGCCCGAACGGCACGATCTATATAAGTACCGGAAACGGGGCACCGTCCAGCCGGCAGTACGACGGCAGCGACTCGGTCACCGCGCTAACGCCGGCGCTTCAGGAGATCGGCATTTTCGCTCCGACGGACTGGCGCACGCTCAGCGCTGACGACCTGGACCTCGGCTCGATGTCGCCGGCACTGCTGAGCGATGGCCAGATCCTCCAGGTCGGCAAGAGTGCTGTCGGCTACTTGCTGAACTCCGCCCGTCTTGGCGGGGTAGGCGGCCAGATCTCGACAGCACCGGTCTGCATGGCGTTCGGCGGCGCGGCGACCAGCGGCGACACTGTGTTCGTTCCGTGTATAACCGGCCTGGAGGCCGTCGGCACCACCGCGGACCGCCTCCGGGTGCTCTGGCGCGGGCCGGCGGACGTGTGGGGCTCACCGGTGATCGGCGGCGGCGCCGTGTGGGTGGCAAGTCCCGCGACCGGCGTCCTGTACGAGCTTGACTCCGGCACCGGGCATGTGCGCGACCGGATAACCAT
Organism: Streptosporangiaceae bacterium; assembly: GCA_035507615.1. GTDB lineage: Bacteria > Actinomycetota > Actinomycetes > Streptosporangiales > Streptosporangiaceae > JAJYUU01. The sequence continues at coordinate 109,715 of DATJNX010000029.1, read as the reverse complement.
TGCCTCGCAGCTGCCGCACTTCGTGTCGCCGTCGCTGTCCGGCAGTCTGGTTCTGGTCGGCACGATGACCGGCGTGACCGCGGTATCCGGCGGCTAGCAGCTATCGAGGCTGCTCAGCCGCGCTCGGCGGGCAGCACGTGCAGCTCCGCGTCGTGCACCAGCCTGGCCAGCTCGCGCAGCACCGGGTAGCGCCCGGCCGGCGTTGCCCGGCTCAGCACCAGCTCCGTCACCTGCCGCTCCCGCGCGTACTGCGCCAGCGCCAGAGCCGGGGCCGGCCCGGCCAGCGTCACGAACTCACCGCCGAGCTGCTCGGTCATGACTGCATAGGTGGCCAGCAGCGCATCTTCCTCCGGGCTGTCGAGCCGAACCGTCGCGACCCGGAACAGTCCGTCGACTTGCGCGGCCAGGGCCGCTGACCGGCGGATCAGCGGCTCCATGCCGGGCCACGGCGCGGCGCAGGCCAGGATCGACGGTTGCCGGTCCGATCCGGTTAGCGCCTCCGATGCGGCGGGAGCCTGGCCTGCCTCGCCGGAGTAGGCGGCGAGCCGGCGTTCGCCGTGCTCGGCGACGATCCGGAACGCGCGTTCCCGCTCTGCGCGCAGCACGTCGGGAGCAAAGGTGGACTCCAGCGCCTGCCCGATCTCACCCGGCGGCACGATCAGGCCCCGGCGGACCCGGTCGACCAGGATCGACGGCGGCACGTCGACCAACTCGATCTCGTCGGCCAGTGCGAGCAGAGCCGTTTCGTCCAGGAACACCGCCGCACCGGTAGCCGGCGCGCCGCCCAGCTTGCTCAGCTGAACGGTGCCCACGACGGTGATTCCCGCGTCTGCCAGCCGCCTGGCCGCGACGAACCTGCGCTCCGCGGACGTGGTCCCGGCCGTCAGGTCATCGATGCACACGACCTCCGGTCGCCGTGCGAGTACCGCCGCTGTATCCAGCGTCGCCCCGTCGCCGATCAGCACCAGGTGTTCAAGCTCGGCCGTCACGTCCTCGCGATCCCGCGCATCGACTGCACCGACCACCACGTCGCTACCGCGTGACCTGCGCCGGTTCGCTTCTTCCAGCATCGCCGTGGTAATCCCGCAGCCGGGCGCATAGCCGAGATAGACCCTGATCGCGCCGCGGCGACGGGCCTGCGCGGTGCGGTCGCCAGGTTCGGCCGCGGGCTGCGGCCCCGCCGCGGCCTCGATGTGCAAGTGCACCTGCGGCAGCTGGGCTGCGAGCCGCTCGAGCAGGGTGCCACGCAGGCGCTCGATCAGTCCGGCGTAGGGAACGGCGAGCACCAGATGCCGGGCATTAAGTTCCTGCACCGCCGAGATGATCGCGGCACCGGCGTCGCGGCTCTCCCTGACTATCACCGCTGCGCCGGCCGCCGTCGCTGCTGCTTCTACCTGCTCAGCAAGCACCTCCTGGCCAGGTCGCTGCTGCCGGAGGGCAAGAACGCAGCAGCGTGCGCCGCGCCGGCGTGCCAGTCGGACGCCGCGCTGGACGAGTGCTTCTACTTGCTCCGGCCGCCAGGCCACGACCAGCACATCCTGCGGGCCGCGCTGACTCAGCGTGACCGGCCCGGAAACGCTCTGCGCCACTAGCCGCAGGCCGATCTCGCGCAGCGCGGCGAGCCTGGCCGGCTGGAACTCAGTCCCGAGCGCGGCCTCGATCTGGTCCGGCGGGTAGATGTTGCCGTGCAGCAGCCGCTTGCGGAGCGCCTCGGGCGACGAGTCGACGAACTGCAGCGCGTCGATGCCGGACAGCACGGCGTCGGTGACTCTGCCTGGCGCAGATCGGCCCGTGACCGCCTCCACGTCCGGCGCGACCCGCTGCACGTCCGCTACCTCGGTGGTGCTGACCACATTGATGCCGGCGCTGCGCAGCGCCTCGATGGCTACCGCGTTCCGGCCCAGGTCGTCGATCAGCGCCACGACAGGCCGGCGGGCGAGAACACCGGGCAGGTCAAGCTCGCCATTCGCAGGCGGGACGGTTTCCAGCCCGCCGAGCGCCTCGGTGGTGTGCTGCCGGTCGTTTGTCTCGACGAAGCCGATAACGACGTCCTCGCCCTGGGCGCGCAGCGCGCGGCCCTCTCTCAGCATCGTGTATGTGGTGCCTGCTCCCGGCGCGGCACCCAGGTAGGTGGTCAGCGAGCCCTTGCTGACCGGGACGGGCGCCTCGGCAATCGTCGCGCCGATGCCCTGCTCTTCTCGCATGATCAGGCCGCGGGCAGCGTCGTAGTCGTAGAGCTCGGCGTACCGGCCCCAGTTCACCGCGACATCGAGCTGCCGCGCTGCCTCCTCTTCGCCGAAGCTCGTGCGCAGGATGTCGGTGTAGAAACCGGCCGGCAGCGCGTCATCCATGCTGCCGCGCAGGCTGCGGTAGATGGTGCGGACCAGCGGCGCGTGCTCAAGGGACGCCCTTGCAAAGATTTCCTTGGAGTCCTGGATGCTGGCACCGGCGAATACGCGCCCGTTCCCGGTAAGTTCGAGCCGGTCGTCGCGCAGTGCGGCGAAGCCGAGCAGGACCAGGGCGTCTACCAGCGGCAGGAGGTCGTCGACCTCCAGGCCGAGGCTGTCGGCGAGGTCGGCGAGGTCGGCCGCGCCGCCGTGCCGGGCGAGCAGGATCTCGGCGAGGCCGGACAGGCCGTCCACGGTGGCGGCCGGCAGCGGCGTATCGCTGACTGTACCGGTCGGCTTCGCCGCCGGCTGCTCTTCGGGCGCGGGCCGCCTGGTCATCATCCGGTAGATCTGGTCGACCAGCTCGTCGAAGTCCGGAGTCCGCCGGCGGCGCGGCCGCGGCAGCGGGTTCGGCATGTCGGACATGATGCGGCCAGGGTTGGTCCCGAGCACCAGGATCCGGTCGGCGAGAAGCACTGCTTCCTCGATGTTGTGCGTTACCATCACGATGGTCTTGGTCGGGAACCTGTGGCCTTCCCACAGTTCCAGCAGCTCACCGCGGAGGTTTTCCGAGGTCAGCACGTCCAGCGCGCTGAACGGCTCGTCCATCAGGAGCGCCGCCGGCTCGACGACCAGTGCCCTGGCGAAACCGACGCGCTGACGCATGCCGCCGGACAGTTCTTTGGGGTAGGCCGACTCGTAGCCGTCCAGGCCGACGATGTCGATCGCGCGGAGCGCCCGCTCGGCTCGCTCGCCGGGCACCACGCCGCGGGCCTCGAGGCCGAGCTCGACATTCTGCTGCACGGTCAGCCACGGCATCAGCGCGAAGGTCTGGAAGACCATCGAGGTCTCCCGGTTCGTGCCGGTAAGCGGCTGGCCGCGGAACCGTACCTCGCCCGCGGTCGGCGCCATCAGCCCGGCGATGCAGCGGAGCAGCGTCGACTTGCCGCTGCCGCTGCGGCCGAGCAGTGCGACGAACTCACCTTCGGCCACATCCAGGTTGATGTCGTCGAGGACCGGGATCGGCCGGCCGCCGGGTCCGGAGAACGACTTGCTCAGCGACCGCACGCTAATGAGCGGAATCGCCGCGGCCGGCTCCGCCAGAGCTGCGTTCGAAGATGCCGGGCCGGTCATGCGAGCGCGAATTTCGTCTCGGCTAGCGCGTACATCCGGCGCCAGAGCAGCACGTTCAGCCCGGTGACATAGCAGGCCATGACGAGCAACCCGGCGAACAGTTCCGGCAGGTTGCCGGTGTTCAGGTAGATGAAGCTGCCGAGGCCCCTGGCCACCAGCGTGTGACCGTTGTAGGTGACGATCTCGGCCACGATGGTCGCGTTCCAGGCACCGCCGGCGGCAGTGATCGCACCGGTCACGTAGGCCGGGAAGATGGCGGGCAGTACCAGCCGCCGCCACCTGTCCCATCCGTGTACGCCCAGGTTGTCCATGGCTTCTTTCAGATCGGACGGAACGGCACTGGCCCCGGCGATCACATTGAACAGGACGTACCACTGCGTGCCCAGGGCCATCAGCACGATGGCGCCGTAGTTCAGGCTGATGCCGAGGTCGAGGAAGATGACAATGGCGAACGGGAAGACGAAATTGGCCGGAAAGCTGGCAAGCACCTGCACGACCGGCTGCATGAACTGGGCGACTCGCGGGTTGAATCCTATCCATACGCCGACCGGGACCCAGATCAGCGACGCCACCGTGACCACGACGACGACGCGGAGAAAGGTCAGGAATCCGTCGGCGAACGTGGTCCCGAAGACCGCCAGGCCGCTGCTGCCGGTCGCGATGTAGGCCAGCATGCTGTACAGGCCGTAGCCGAGCGCGATCACTACGACGATAGTGAATGCCAGGTCAGCCGCCCGCCTGCGGGCTGCATGGGTGGCCAGGCTCTGGTCGTCAATACCGGTAGCTTTCCCCATGAACGCGTTGACCGGCTCGGCTATGGCTCGCTTGCCCTGCCCGAGCAGCGTCGGCCAGTTCGACCGGCGTAGCGCATCGAGTACCAGCGACCTGGCCTTCACGCCGGACTCGGACTGCTCCACCCGGAACTTGTCCACGTAGGCGACCAGCGGCCGCCAGAAGAAGAAATTGACCACCAGGATCATGATGATCATGGTGAGAATGCCCCACAACACCGCGCCGAGCTTGCCTTCGCGCTCCGCGACACCGACATAGGAGCCCACGCCGGGCAGCGTGTAATGCCGGTTCTTTACCGAGATGTACTCGGATGCGGTCAGGAAGAACCAGCTGCCGCCGAAGCTCATCATTCCGTTCCAGACCAGCCCGATCGCGCCGCCAGGCACGTCCACCGCCCAGAATCGCTTCCATCTCGACAGCCCCATCAGCTTGCTGGCCTCGTTGAACTCAGCCGGCTGACTGATCAGTGAGTGGTAGAAGGAGAATGTGATGTTCCACGCTTGCGAGGTGAAAACCGCGAATATCGCCGCGCATTCCAGCCCGATCTCGCCGGGGAAGAGCGCGATGAAAATGGTGACTGTGATCGCCAGGAAGCCAAGTACCGGGACGGACTGCAAGATGTCCAGCGCCGGGATCAGCACCCGCCGCAAGCGCCTGCTGCGCGCCGCCGCATAGGCGTAGCTGAGGCTGAAGGCGTAGGAAAAGAACAGCGCGATGAACATGCGCAGCAGGCTTCTGGCTGCGTAGTACGGCAGGTTCGACGGCGCGAGGTTGATAGTCGTCGACGGATGCAGTGGCGCTCGTGCCCCGGCGCCAACCCGCACGGCCGCGTAGATCAGCAGCACTACGCCGGCGCCGACGACGATATCGAGCGGGCGGAACCTGAGCCTGTCCAGGGTTTCCCGGCTGGGGAACGTAGGAGTCACCGCCACGAGACCAATCATGCAGGGTGGGCTAGTTATCGGGCGGCTGCGCCCCGGCTGGGGCCGGAGCGCACTCCAGCGACCGGTGGAAGGCCTGGTGCGAGTGCTCAGCGAAAACCCAGCTAAGTCCAAAGGTTTTCAGGCGGCCGCGGCGGTTTTGCGAGCCTAACGTTCGGGGTGCCTCCCGCACCCGCGGCAGGCTCATCGACCACAGAACGCGAGGATCTACGATGCTCCACCGCTCGAAGTCAAGGCTCGCCATCGCGGCCGCAGCGGGCACGGTCTGTGCGCTCGTCGCGGCCGGCGCAGCCATGGCCGGGCCCACCCCGCCCTGGTCAACGCACAATCCGGCGGTCCCGCACGCCTACACCAACACCACCCCGGCACTCTCCCAGATCCAGGTAAACGGCCAGCTCGGCACCTTCCTTGCCTGGAAGGGCCAGGCTGACAACAAGGTGCAGTACAAGTACCGGCTGAATGGCACCTGGCACGCCACCAAGGTCATCCCCGGTGCGTATACCAACACCTCACCGTCAGCCGCGCTGTTCGCCACGAAGCTGGGCAAGCAGGCCGTGCTGGTCGCCTGGAAGTCCATCGGCAAGACCGGCGGCCTGAGCGCCATCAAGTACTCCGATGGCGTTGTCGCCAACAACGGCAGCATCAAGTGGACGACGCCGCACGTTATGCCCGGCGGTCTGTACTCCGAGACCTATGCATCGCCGGCCGTCCTCTTCCCGGCCAATGCGCTTAGCCCCCGGGTCATCGTCGCCTACCGCGGTCCGTTCGGCCACGTCCGGATCGAGATTGGCACCGAGATCGGCACTGCCGGGCGCAGCTTCAGCTGGGGCACCAAGAAGGTGAAGTCGGCCTGGGTCAACAGCTCGCCAACGACTGGTGAGACCAGCGCTCAGCCGGCCCTCGCCGAGATCATCGGCTCGGGCGGCAACGGAACCGTGTACGTGTTCTGGAAGGGCAACAAGGCGGTCGCGCCGATCTACTACTCCACCACCCCGGATGCGGCCGGTCACGGTCTGGACGGCGACGCCACGCTGACCTGGTCGACGCCGGCTACGGTGCCGGACGGCCCCACGGCCATTGCCGAGACAACGGGCAGCCCGGCGGTCGCCTCGGCCGACATCCACGGCGACGGCCCGCTGCTGCTCGCCTACAAGGGCAAGGGCGGGTTCTTCATCCGGTACCAGACCCTCACCGGAACCGGCTGGACCGCGCACGCGTTCGTCAACGGCAACAACAACACCACCGCCCTGGGCCCGGCGCTGGTCCACGGCACCCTGGCCAACGTGTCCCGCACCGACGCCAGGATCTTCCTGCACCACTACCTGGCCGGCTGAGGCAATCAGCTAGCGCACCATCTCCCCTGGGGGCCCGGCATCTTGCCCGGCCCCCAGGTCTTTGTCGTGGCCACCGGTCTTTGTTACGACCGGGCTGGTCGCGGGCATCCTGACCTGGCCGCCGGGCACGGGGCCAGCGGCGGGCCGTACGGGGGAACGGTGGATGCCAGGGGCCTCGAAACACTGCTTGCTGTCGCGCTCGTCGCAGCGCTGGCGCCGGTCGTCGTCGCTATCCTGCCCGGTCCGAGGACCCCGCAGGTCGTCGTGCTCATCGTGGCCGGCGTACTCATCGGCCCGCACGTGCTGCACCTGGCGAGCCCGGGCACCATCGTGCTGCTCTCGGACATCGGCCTCGGATTCCTGTTCTTGCTCGCCGGATACGAGCTGGACCTGCAGCTGTTTCGCGAGCAGGCCGGCCGGATGGCGATGATTGCCTGGGCCGTGAGCGCCTTGCTCGCAGTCGCGGCCGTGGCGGCGCTGACCGCCATCCACTTCGTGTACGACTTCGTGCCGATCGGGCTCGCCCTGACCACGACGGCGCTCGGCACTCTCCTGCCGATCCTGCACGACCACAACATGCTGAGCGGCAAGTTCGGCCGGTATGTGCTCGCTGCGGGCGCGGTCGGCGAGCTGCTCCCGATCGTGGCAATCTCGGTGTTCCTGACGAACCGGCAGCAGTTTGTCGCCATCGAGTCGCTTGCAGCAGTGATCTTTGCCGCGCTGCTGCTGACAGCTGCGCCCAGAATTCTCGGCGAACGTCAGCTGAAGGCCCTCATCAGGCAAGGTCACAAGGCAACCGCGCAGTCAACGCTGCGCTGGGCGATAGTGCTGCTGCTCTTGCTGCTGGTTGCCGCTCAGCGGTTCGGGCTCGATGTAGTACTGGGGGCGGTACTGGCGGGCATGGTGCTGCGTAGCTGGACCCGCAGGATCGGCGTGGACGTCAAACCGCTTGAGGAAAAGCTGGACGCTGTCGGATATGGCTTCTTCATCCCGCTGTTCTTCGTGGCCACTGGCATGACGCTTGACATTCACGCGATCGTTTCGGACCCGGTCCGGTTGTTCGCCTTCGTCGGCTTGCTGCTCGTCGTTCGCGGACTGCCGTCCCTACTCATCTACGTGAAGGTGATGCCCTTCAGGCAGCGGCTCGAGATGACGTTGATAACTGCTACCACGCTGCCGCTGCTGATCGCGCTGGCTGCGATCGGTCAGCAAGACGGAGTCATGCTGCCGGCGAACGCGGCGGCCATGGTCGGCGCAGGGGTGGTGTCGGTGCTGATTTTCCCTGCCGCAGCCGTCACGCTGAGCCGACGGGCACGGCGTCGTGACATCGGCGAGCCGGTACCTGACACAGCCAGCACGGCCGAGAACGAGATGGCCGGTGGTGACGAAGTCCGGCATCAGCGGAGCGGGAGCACTCCTCGCCCCGCCGTGGCCAATGGGACCAGCGCCGATCTTGACGGCGAGCGTTGCGACTGACCGCGAGCTTCGGCCGCTCCTGGGTAGTTTTAGATCATGGCTGGCAGTACCCGGATCCTCGTGGTCGGCGGTGGCATCGTCGCGGCAAGCGTGGCCTATCATCTGGCCCGCGAAGACGCATCGGTGATCACTGTCGAAGCAGATCTTCCAGGTACGGCCACGCGGGCCGGGGCTGGGATCGTCTGCCCGTGGGTCGATGAGCTGACCGAGGCCCGCTACCAGCTTGCCGCCGACGGGGCACGTTACTATCAGGACTTGGTCGCGATGCTGACCGAGGACGGCGAGGACGATATTGGTTACGCCAAGGTTGGGACGTTCTGCGTAGCCGATGATATTGCTCCGCTGGAAACCATCGAGACGTTGGTTCGTTCGCGGCGGTCAGCCAGGCCTGAGATAGGCGACGTTCACTTCGTCGGGCCGGGTGAGCCGAAGCGCGCATTCCCGCCGCTGGCGCCGGGCTTACGCGGATTGTGGATCGGCGGTGGTGCCAGAGTCACCGGCAACTCTGTGCGCGACGCCCTCCTGCAGGCCGCGGAGCGGCACGGCGCGAGGCGGATGCGCGGCACTGCGGTGCTCGATCCTCCGGGTGTGATAGTGGACGGCAAGCACGTACTTGCGGATGTCGTTGTCGTTGCGGCCGGGGCCTGGACGGCGGAGATCTGCGCGCCCCTCGACATCAGTCTGCCGATCGGCCCGCAGCGGGGCCAGATCATCCACGTCGGCCTGCCAGCCGTTTATACCGACGCGTGGCCAGTCATCCTGCCGCCCGGCGACCCGTACCTGCTTGGATTCCCCGGTGGCCGCATCGTCTTCGGAGCGACCCGTGAGAACGCCGGGTTCGACTACCGGACGACGGTCGGCGGCGTCGGCGGGATGCTGGCGGCAGCGGCACAGATCGCGCCGGGTCTCGCGGACGCCACGCTGCTCGAGACGCGGATCGGCTTCCGGCCCGTCACCGCCGACGGCTGCCCTCTGCTCGGCGCGGTGACCGACGACGTCTTCGTCGCAGCCGGCAACGGCCCGGAGGGGTTGACAGCCGGGCCCTGGATGGGACGTCTAGCGGCCGAGCTCGTACTGGGCACGAAGCCGGCTGCGGACATCGCACCGTTCGATCCGGCCCGATTTAGCTGACCGCCACGTTCTTAACACGGTTAAGCCGCCGGCAGGCAGGCCTAGAGGGGCTCGCTGAAGTACCAGCGGTGCCCCTCGGGATCGTCAGATCCGCGCGGCGATGAAGTTCGCGAGCGTGCCGAGCGTTTCGAGTGAATCGAGGTTGAGGTCCTCGCCGGCCACGTCCACGCCGAACCGCCTCTGTACCTGGCGCAGCAGCAGCGTCCCAGCCAGCGAGTCCAGGCCCACTCCGGCCCCGAAAAGCCGCGTCTCCAGCGACACGTCCAGCATCTCCGCCCGTCCCGTCACCTGCGCAAGCATTGCCCGCACTTCGTCAGCGACCGCGCCGGCCTGGTCGGTGGTCACTCGACGATCGCCCAGTCGGGCAGCGCCGGCAGCTCTCCAGCGAGCGGTCGGGCGAAGATCGCGCGGCCGTCAGGCGCGACCGAGCCCGCCTCAGCACGCAGGCCGGCGGCGGCCAGCGCCAGGCGCATCGGCACGTTGCGGTCGGTGACCAGGCATGGCACGCGCAGCTCGGCAGCCCCGTCGGCCGCAGCCGCGCGGCACAGCCAGGCCAGCAGCGCGTCCAGCGCTCCCCGGCCGAGCGCGCGGCACGACATCATGATCAACGGCGCTATAACAACCAGCACCTGCGAGGAAACGGGCACTGCCGGCCCGCCGCTGCCGCCGTGCCCGGTGGAAATCGCGGCTCCGACCAGGCCGTCGTCGCCGAAGTCGTCAGCCAGCCGCACAGTGATGACAGCGTGCTCGGGCGAGGCGAGCGTGCGGGCCAGATCGGCCTGGGTCACCGGTTCGCCCGCGGAGTTGAGCTGGTGGGTACGGACCGAGAGCTCGTGCAACCGGGGCAGGTCCGCTGCCGCCGCAGGCGCGATTGTGATCCTGGTGCCGACATGGCGCAAGAAGTCGTCCCGGCTGCCGGCGAACTCCGCAGCAGCAGCCTGACGACGGCGGCGCTCCGCGTACAGCTGGCTACGGCGTCGCCCCTCTGCGGTGATGACAGCCGGGCTGAACTGCGGCCAGTCCGGCGCTTCTGCTGCCTCCTCCGGGGTCAGCACCAGCACCTCAGGCAACGCAGCGGTCACTTCAGCGCGCTCGACCATGTCGTCATCGACGAACGCCATGGCGTCCGATGCCAGACTTAGCTCGCTGGCGATCCGGCTGATCGCGTCCGCCTTACTCCCCCAGCCGCATTCCACCGCGGCGAAGGCGGCACCCGTCACCTGCTCGACGTAAGCAGCGGCAGCCGGCGGATTGCGGCTGGCCAGGGCACTCAGAATGCCGCGCCCGGACAGTTCGCGGAGCACGCCGAGCAGTTGCGGGTCGGCGGCCGGCAGGTCCGCGCCGGATTCCAGGTAAACGCCGGTCAGCAGGGTGTTGTCGATGTCCCAGACCACGCACTTGATCATGAATCCGCCTTGCGCTCCATGGTCAGGTGCGTGGCGGTGAAGCCGAATTTGCGGTACAGCGCGCGCATGCCCAGGTTGCCAGCGTGAACCTTGCCGGTCAGTTGCGTCATCCCGGTCTCGTCAGCTGCCGCCAGCACCGCCGTCATCAGCAACTCGGCGATCACGCTGCGATCCGGCACGTCCGACACGGCAAGTGACCGGAAGTTGCCGTACCGCTCGCCGGTCAGCGAGTTCGTGCGCGCGGACAGCCAGGCCCAGCCGAGCGGACGGTCCGGCTCCTGCCGCGCAACCGCGACCAGGGTGATCTCGCCCGGTTTGCCGAGCGCGCCGCTGACGCGCTTGCGGTGCAGTGCCGGGTCCGTGATCGCCTCGTCCGCGAACGAGACCACTGCGATCTCGATCTCGTATCCGACCAGGGCTTCGAGATCGTCCTGCGTCGCCGCCCGGACCAGGTAAGTCGCGTCGGAGCTCATGTCGGCGCCGGAGTTCATCGCGGCACCGGCGGCGAAGGCCGCTGCGTCAATGGGAGGGGCCGGAAGGTCTGGCTGCCGCACTCCGGGCAGCCAGCCGCCTGCAGCACTGCGATCTGTGGCCAGCGAGCGCCGGGCCCGACCTGCTGTACCGCCTTGCATTGCGCGCACCGGTACGGCCGGGTGGCTACTGCCCTGTTGTCGGCGGTGTATAGCGGGCCATCATAATCACCGTCGATCAGCGGGCTAGCTCCCGCAGCAGTCCGCAAGTGATACAGGTTGCTGGTGCCGGCCAGCACCCCGGCACCGAGGTAGGAATTGAAGCCTGCCGTCATCGATCGCACCACCAGGCCCATCTCGGCCATCATGCGCTGCACCGCAAGCGTCTCGTCCGGCCGGCGCGCGCCGAAGGAGAAGAACACGTGCCGGCCGGGCTGCGCTGCCAGCCCGGACACCGCGCGGCTGAGAAACAACTCCGCTCCCGCGACCGTGTACGGCGGATCGGTCATTGCCACGTCGAACACGCCGGTCAGTGACGCCGGCAGCGGCTTGCGCAGGTCGGAGTGGACCAGCTCGACAGGCACGCCGGTGCTGGCAGCCTGCTGGCCGATCCAGTCCAGTACGTCTGCGTCAGCGTCGACCACAGTCAGCCTGCGCATCAAACCGGTATTGCCGGACCACGCGGCGAACTGCGCCAGCGCGATCGAGATCAGGTCGTCGTCACCAAGCAGTACGATCCGCTGCCCGGCGAGCGCATGCGCGGCGTGCAGTCGCAGCACCCGGCTGAGCTTGGTAGCGACTGTGCAATGCGTCTGGTCCAGTTCGGTCTTGGCACCGGGCGCGCCGTCTGCCGCCTGCTGCAACGCTGCGGCAACCCCGGCAAGCTCGGAGGGAACGACGACGCCCCGTCCGCCGCACTCGGGGCAGCTGACCGGAAGTCCGACCGGGCCTGCCGCCGCTGCGACGGCAGTCCGGCCGGCCGGCGTGAAGCGGACCGGCCGCTGGGTGTCCACCACGCCGTGCCTGCGCAGTTCGTTGCACGCAGCGGCTGCGATGGGGACCGGCAGTTCGGCGAGCCGCGCAACCTCGCGCACCGCGGCCGGCTCGGCTTCGAGCAGGACGGCCAGGATGTCGCGGATACCCGATTCGCCCTCTGCCAGGGCGACGGCTGCCGCGACCTCGGCCACGACCTTGTCCACGTCCATCCGCTGCCTGTTCCCGCTCCCCGGCGTGCCCCGGCCCCCAGGTGTACTAGCCGACGATAGTTGCCCGAGGCCACGGGTCCGGCCAGGCCAGCGGGCCGTACGGTATCCTCGCACATCATGCCGGGCATGGAAGCGGCCAGCAGCTACACCGACCTCCGGCGCCAGGAAGCCGTCTCGGCCAAGCGTCTGTACGCCCTGGACGCCGTATGCACGCCTGCCTCGCCGGTCACCGATGTCGGCACGCTGACCGGGATCGCCGTCGCGGCCGTCCAGTCGGGTGGCGGGCACGTGCTGGATACCAGCCACGTCATCTTCCCTAACGGCGCGATCACGCTGGTCCTGATCCTGGCCGAGTCGCACCTCAGCATCCACACCTGGCCCGAGGAAAGCCTGATCGCCATCGACCTGTTCAGCTGTGGCGCGATCGACGGCCAGCGGGTGCTCGACGAACTCACCGGGGCGCTGCGCCTGGAGAAGGCGTGCGTGACTCAGCTCGACCGGGGCCTTCCGACCGCCCAATCCTGACGCCTCAATTGCTGACGGCTCGTCAGTTCCGGGGCCTGCTGCGCGTGGCATGTGACTCCCTGTCGGTTTGCCGGGAGCAAACTTCTCATATCGGGCGCAGAAGGCCGGGAAACCGACAGGGAGTCGCCGGCACGCCGTGCTGAACCTGGCCGGCGCGTTGTTGTCGCTCAGCGTGGCCGCCACGATCGCCAGCGGCCTGGTGAACACCGGCCTGGTGAACACCGGCCTGATCACGCTGACGTCGGCCGGCGCCATGGGCGCGGCCGGTTACTTCATCGCGAACGCAATAGGCGGAACGGCCGGCATACTGGTCGACCTGCCGATCCTGATCGCCGTCTCGGCCGGAATCTACTGGCGATCGCGCATGACGAGAGTGAACCCGAGGAACGTGAACGCTGAATGGGCCGGCGGCGTAGCCCCGGCCGGCGCCAGTTAGCTCCGCGAGGAGGTGCCTCAGCCATGACCGAGTGGATCGACCAGCAGGCCGTCTGGGAAATCGTCGTTGTCGGCCTGCTGGCCGGGGCAGGGCTGCCAGCGCTGTTCGCGGTCGGGCTGCGTGCCCGCCGTAGATTACATCCCGCTTTTCGCCCTTCTCGGCAGTCAGCTAACCCGAGGATGAAGCGCTACGGCCCTAGCCCGGTCAGCCGGGCCCGGATATTCTCCGCTATCCGGATGATCAGCTCGCCGTCCAGTGCCGCCAGATGAGTCGCTGCCAGCGCAGCCCCAGCGCGCCCACGATGATCAGCAGCCCGACGTTCAGCAGTAGCTGCAGGGTGGAGCCGCCCGCCTCGCGCCAGCCGTCGTAGGCGATCGACACTGCGATGTCGGCAGCAGCCGGGATGGTAGTGACCGAGATGAACACGCCGATGAGCGCACCTGCCCTGGACAGCGTCAGGGACACGACGCCCGCCAGCGCGGCCACGACGGCCACCACTACCGAGAACAAGTCGGGCGAGTTGATCAGGTCAGAAACCGGCCGGACGCCGTGCATGTATAGCTTCGGCGTATGCCCGGTTGCCCGGACGCATAGCGCGAACACCAGCGTGACCGCTATCGTCGCGACGAACCCGGCAAGCAGCACCAGCAGGCCCCGCCACACGGTCCGGCCATCACGGCGCTCGATGCCGAGCGCGACCGAGATGATCGCGCTGTACTCCGGCCCGACGACCATCGCACCGACGATCAGGATCGACGAGTTCGTCAGGATTCCGCAGGCCCCGATCAGGCCCGCGAGGACCAGCAGCATGAAGAAACTCGGCGTGTAGCTCGCCTCATCGGCGATCTTGGCATGGATAATGTCCCAGACCGGGGCGCGGTCCCGGTGATAGGCAGGCCGCCAGGCCGGGCGCCGGGGCTGGTCCAGGATCGCCGCATCGATCGTCTCCACGATGATTGAGCTGTCCCGGTCAAGCCCGAGCTGCCGTAGTTGCCGGAGGACCGCGTTCGCGGACGCGCTCGTCACGTCGAACTCCACGGCGTCTCCGGCCGACCCGTGGATGCCTGGTCCCGCGCCTGCGGCAGAGCCGATCGCAGCGCCTGGCACCACCACCAGGTTAAGGACGCCTGGCTCTGCGCTAAGCCGCCCCACCAGCGCAGCCGTGCTTGCGGGCGGGCTGACAACCCGGACGTGCAGCACCGCAGCTAGGCCCCGGTCTGATGCAGGCCGGGATCAGACCGGGGCGTCTCCCCCGTCCTGCTGGCGGGCCTGGTTGACCGCCAGCCGCAACCGGTCCTGCTCGGGCACCGACAGGTCGGTCCTGAGCAGTTCCAAGGGCTGGCCCCGGAACGCGTGAATGACGGCATCAATATCGGCGTCCGAGCTCAGCAGCACCATCGCCGAACTACCTGGCCGCAGATCTCCCTTAACAGTGTCGATCATCGAACCGTCAATGTCCTGATGGCGGAACATACGCTTCAGGCCAGCGACTTTGCCACCGGTGCGGTTGACGTGCGCCAGCGTCATCGGCTCAGGCGCGTACTCCGGCCAGCGGAGCACAGCCAGATCCATGACGTTGATCATGTCCTGGCTGTCCAGTTGCTTGATGCGGGCTGCGGCGCCGTCAGCTCCTTCGGTACCGGCGAACCGCCATGCCGTGGTGGGCATCGATCGTTGCTCCTTCGCTTTGCTGGTCAGGCCGGTACGAGTTCCGGCAATGTCCGCCGATCGAGGTGACGGTCCAGGTTGACGGCGGCGTTGATCAGGGACAGGTGAGTGAAAGCCTGCGGGAAGTTGCCGAGCTGCTCGCCAGTCAGCCCGATCTCTTCGGAGAAGAGGCCCACATGGTTGGCATAGGTGTGCATCTTCTCGAAGACGAGTTGCGCCTCGTCGAGCCGACCGGACCTGGTCAGTGCGTCCACGTACCAGCCAGTGCAGAGCGAGAACGTGCCTTCGACGCCCTGCAGGCCGTCGGGCGAGGCTTTCGGGTCGTACCGGTACACCAGGCTGTCGGAGACCAGGGTTTTCTCCATAGCCGCGAGTGTGGAGGTCCATTTCTCATCCGCCGGCGAGATCAAACCGGTGGACGGCATCAGCAAGGCGGATGCGTCGAGCACGTCGCTGCCCTGGTACTGGACGAACGCGTCGAGATCCTGATTCCAGCCCTTGGTCATGACAGCTTCGTAGAGCGCGTCTCTGGCGGAGATCCAGCGCTGCAGATCGGCCGGCCGCCCGGCATCCCGCGCGAGCCTGATCGCGCGATCGAACGCAACCCACGACATCAGCCGGCCGTAGGTGAAGGGCTTGCGGCCACCACGGGTCTCCCAGATGCCCTCGTCTGGCTGGTCCCAGTGGTCGCACAACCAGTCCATGATCTTTGCGATGTGCCGCCAGCCACGATCGGGCACCGGCGTTTCAGGAGTTCCCTGCAAGGTGAGGTAGACCGATTCGATTGCCTCGCCGTAGATGTCCAGCTGGAGCTGGTCGGCGGCGCCGTTGCCAACCCGGACCGGCCGGGACCCGCGGTATCCCTCGAAGTGATCCAGGGTGTCCTCGGTCAGGTCCGAGCTGCCGTCGACGCGGTACATGATCGCGAGCGGCGCGCCATCGTTGCCTGCACGCTCCTCGAGCCGGTCTCTCACCCAGTGGCCCATGCTCAGGGCTTCCTCCGAATACCCGAGCCGGAGCAGCGCGCCGACTGAGAACGACGCGTCCCGGATCCAGCAGTAGCGATAGTCCCAGTTGCGCTCTCCGCCAACTTGCTCGGGCAAGCCCCCGGTGGGCGCCGCGACCAGCGCGCCGCTCGGCGCGTACTGCATCAGCTTGAGCGCCATCGCCGAGCGCTCGACTGCTTCGCGCCACCGCCCGCGGTACGTCCCGCCCGCGAGCCAGCGCCGCCAGTAGCCGGCAGTCTCGGCGAAGCAGCTCGCCAGCTCGCCGGGATCGACAACCGCGGGTCTGGCAGCCTGGCCGGATTCCAGAATGAGCGCGCCAACCTCGCCGGCGTGGATGGTGAACTCTGTCGCCACGTCCCCGTTGTCATCGACCTTCAGCGGCCAGGTGCTGGAGATACTCAGCTTGGGCCGGCCCTCGAACACGACGCCGTGCTGACTCACCGCGGTGTCGTAGCGGGCCCGGCCATAATCAGGGCGCGGCTCAACCCGGCCGCTGAGCGTCACGCTGCCACGGATGCCGGTGACCTGCCGCACCAGCCGGTGCCGGTCAGTGGCCACGCGCGGATTGCTGATTGGCATGAAATCCGCGATCTCGGCGACGCCGCCCTCGGACAGGAACCTGGTCACCAGCACTGCAGTATTCGGCAGGTACATCTGCGTGCTGACGTGATGACGGCCGACTGGGGCGAGGCTGAACCGGCCGCCCTTGCGGCAGTCGAGCAGCGAGGCGAACACCGTCGGCGAGTCGAACCGAGGCAGGCATAGCCAGTCGACAGTGCCATCCGTGGTGACGAGCGCAGCAGTCTGCAGGTCACCGATCAGGCCATGGTCCGCAATCGGCGGGTAGTCCATCGCGCACCTCCGGTAGTCATCGTCCCGCCGCGGCCAGCCGAATACGTCACCCCACGTGGGTGATCGATTCCGGCGCCCCAGGGGCCGTGCCCGGCCAGTGCCAAGGCACCGTGACCGGGAGGCCGTGTCTACGTGATCGATCGGCGGATATCGCCCGATGCCCCGCATGCCGTCGACAGAACGCTTTGCGCACATCAGCGAGCCGCCGCGCGGAGCCAATCACCCGCAACGGATGATGCGCAGACGCACGTTGCGGGAACGGTCCTCATCGCCCACAACGCCAGGAAGGATGCAATGAACAACGGCAATAGTTACCAAGCAGGCGGCTTCAAGATGAATACGCCGATGATCGTGGGCGCATGCCTGATCGGTGCCGGCAGCCTGATCGGGCTTACCGGCATGATCATCGGCGGAACCGCGATGATTTCTGCCGCCAGGCAGTGGTTCCAGGAGCTCGACGTACCGCCGAGCGAAGTGGTCAAGCAGAAGTACGGTCAGACCAAGGCGGCCACGGCCGCGGGCGCCAGCGCCTGGAAGCATCACAACGCCATGCAGCGCGCAAACGCTTAACCTGACAACGGGAAAGCGGCGCCCCGCCGACCGGCGGGGCGCCGCTTTTGTTACCTGTGCGGCCCGGTTCGCATAACAGCCGTCGGTCAGGCCAGTTGCCGGCTGCGGCTGGTCGTCAGCGCCCAGATGATCAGGACGTCGAGCGCGATGACGATAATCGACCAGAGCGGATAGTGCGGCAGGAACAGGAAGTTCGCCAGGCCGCTGATGACGGCGAGGATGACACCGACGACCCTTGCCCACGTCATCCCGAGTAGCAGGCAGACGCCCGCGGCGAAGACGACAGCGCCGATGACCAGCTGAATCCAGCCCCACGTATGGGTACTCAGGCTGAAGGTGTAGACGGGCACGGCGCGGTAGAAGCTCCCCTGCAGGACGCCTGTGATGCCGACGAAGAAGGTCCACAGGCCCGACAGGATCATCAGGGTCGCAGCGAGTGCCGTGAACCCGGTCGCGGCTGCCTGGCGGGCTTCGTAACGCTCGCGGGTTTCGTAACCTTCGCGCCCGTATCCTTCGCGGGCTTCGTACCCCTCGCGGCCGTATCCCTCGCGGGCTTCGTATTCGGCCTGGGAGCCGGGCTCCCGGTACTCCGCAGCCTCACGCGGCGCAGTGCCTGCCCGGTGCGCACCGCCCTGGGTCGGGGCGCCACGCTCGTAGCCAGTACCTCTCTCTTGCGGACTGCTCATCGAAGTAGCCCCCTTCATCTGGCCTACTGCGAGCATCACCCAGGACGCCGGAGCGCCGTGGGCGCTTCTTAACCTGCAGGCGGCCCGCATTGTGCCGACCGGCCGCTGTGCTACTCAGTTCACGCTATGAAGGCACCGGCACAGCAGCATCATCCGTCTCGGGTGATGCTGCTGCGCGGTGAGGCCGCGCTAACGGCATCATTTCCTGACTTTTACCAACGCCGATCAGCGCGGTTCAGGCGTACGAGCGGCGCCCGTACGAGACCAGTGCCCAGATGATGAACAAGTCGAAGGCGATCAGGATGATCGACCAGATCGGGTAGAAGGGCAGGTTCAGGAAGCTGGCCACTGCGCTCAGGGTTGCCAGGACGACGCCCACGACCCTTGCCCAGACCATGCCGAGCATCACGCATACGCCCGCCGCCACCACGACCGCACCGAGGATCAGCTCGACCCAGCCCCAGCCGTGCGTGCTCCAGACATAGAGATAGCCGCCGTGGTAGAGGAAGAACGGAGCCCTCAGGATCATGGCCAGTCCGGCCAGGAAGCTGTACACGCCGGTCAGGATCATCAGGACGCCGGCTAGCACTGCTCCGGCGAATGCGCCCGCGCCGCCGCGGTGCTCGGCCGCCCGGGCTTGCTCGGGTACCTGTACCTGTCCCCTGCCCTGCTCGTAACCTGCCTGGTAGCCAGCCCCGTAATCCTGGCTCCCGGCCTCGGGCCGCCCTCTGGTACTGCTCATATGTCCGTGCCCCCTTGCTGGGCGTGCTTGTGTACCGCCATGAAGACAGCGTTTGCCAGGAGGCTACGGACGGCACTTCAGGGCCCGCATCATCCGGCTCGGGTGAACATGCCGCTCACCGGCCCGGCATCTTCCAGCACTACGGCGTACAGTTAAGGCCGTGCGGAGAGCAGCAGTTCCGCAGCCGCTGCGGGCCAGCATCGCCATCGTTCTCAGCGCTCTGGGAGCGATGGCCACGGCCGTTGTCGCCTCCTGGCCCGGGCCGTCGGCATTCGCTCACTCGCTACCGTCCGAGCTGATGGCGCTCGCCGCCATCGCGCTGGCCGGCGCAGTCATCTCGATGCTCGCGCGCGCCGCCCGGCTGGCGAGCGCAGAGCAGGCAGGCGCGCTGCTCACACGCGCCATCGCCGAGCGCCGGAAATCTGCCGGAGCGGTGTTCCAGCGCCAGCGGAATCCGGATGCGGCAGGCCGCGCCCGGCCCAGAGCTCCATCGGCGGCCCCGGCGGCCGCCTGACCTCGCAGCGGGCATCACCGCAGCCCAGTTACCGCGGCCGTCTCCAGCTATTCGGTCAATTTCTCGAACCCGCTGGAGGGTCTCGCCATGCTCGGATTTCTCAGCGCCCCGATCGGGGTCGCTTACCACATCGTCGTCGCACTCTCAGTGCTCCTGACCCCGCTCGGCAGCGGCCTTGCTACTGCCGCTGCCATCGTCCTGTTCACCGTCGGGGTGCGACTGCTGCTGTCCCCGCTCAGTTATCACGCTATCCGCGGGCAGGCGAGCCTGTCTGCGCTGCAACCCAAGGTTGCCGAGCTGCGCAAGCGCTACTCGAACCAGCCGGACAAGCTCCAGCAGGAACTGACCGCGCTCTACCGGACGGAGAGCAGCGGCATGCTGGCCGGGTGCCTGCCGCTGCTCCTGCAGCTGCCGTTCTTCAGCATCATGTACCGGCTGTTCTTGTCCGCGTCCGTGGCAGGCCGGCCGAACACGCTGCTGGCAAGGGACCTGCTGACAACCCCGCTGGGCAGTCACTGGCTGACTGCGCCGGGGCCGCTCAGTACCCACGGCCTGCTATTCATCGGCTTGTTCGCCCTGCTGGCGTGCGCGGCCTTCGTGGCGGCGCGGGTGACGCGGGTATCTGGTGCAGCCAGCCGGCCGGCGGCGGCTGACCAGCTGCCCGGACTTGGCCTGCTCGGCCGGGTCCTGCCGTACACGACAGTGCTCATCGCCGCGTTCGTGCCGCTGGCCGCAGGCATTTACCTGCTGACTACGACGGTATGGACGGCAGCCGAGCGCGCGGTACTGCGCCGGTGGGCTCACCCCCCAGTGCGGTAGGTCGCCGCCGAGGCCCGGATCGCCGCAGCGCACGCGGTAACGGCCGGGTGCGCCGCGGCAGCCGTGCGGTAGGCGATGAATGTGCGCCGCCGGACCGGCAGCGCCGTCAGCGTGACTGCGTCCGGCCGGTCAGCGAGGGCAAGCTCGGGCACCAGCGCCACTCCCTGGCCGGCCGCCACCAGCGTCAGTACGGCGGCGAAGTCGTCCGCGTAGTGCCGGATCCGCGGCGTGAACCCGGCCGTCTGGCACAGCCGGACCGCCATCAGGTGACAGAGGGTGCCCGGACTCGCCACGATCCACGGCAGGTCCCGCGCCGCCAGGATCGGCTCGAACTCAGCGGCCTGAGCCCGGGCCGCGGGTTCTTGCCCTGTAGCGAGGAAGATCGTCTCGTCCAGCAGCGGCTCAGTGCGCATCGCGGGGTCAGGCTCGGCCGGGACGTAGTCGTACTCGTGCACCAGCGCGATATCGAGCGCGCCCGCGCGCAGCGCATCCGGCACCTGGGCCGGGTCGATCTCGCTCACGCGCAGTTCCAGCCGCGGGTGCTCGGCTCCGAGCGCCACCAGTGCCGCCGGGAGCAGGGTACGGACGGCGGTCTGAAAGGCGCCGATGCGCAGCTCACCGGCGAGTTCGGTACGGCTGGCCGCGAGGGCGGCAGCAGCCTGCTCGAGCAGCGCGAGCACGGGGCCGGTCCGGTCCGCCAGGTCAGCACCAGCGGCGGTCAGCTCGACGCCCCGGCCGCTGCGCCGGATCAGCGGCACCCCTGCTTCCCGCTCGAGCGAGCTGAGCTGCTGCGAGACTGCTGACGGGGTGCAGAACTGCGCCTGCGCCACCGCTGCGATCGTGCCTAGCCGGGCCAGTTCGCGCAGCAGGTGCATCTTGCGGACGTCAAGCATTAGCTGAGCTTAACTGTTCGTCCAGAAATGGGAACTGGACCTGTACGATCACGGCGGGCACGATCAGCCCATGGATGCTCTCGCTGGCTTGTTCATTCCGCTGATCACCCCGTTCACGTCAACCGGTGACCTCGCCCCTGACGCGCTGGAAAAGCTGGCACACCGGGTTCTCGATGACGGCGCGACCGGCATCGTGGCTCTCGGCACCACGGCGGAGAGCGCCACGCTGACCGCCTCAGAACGCTCGCGGGTGCTGGACATCTGCAGCCGGGTCTGCCGGGAGCGCGCCGCGCCGCTGATTGCCGGGGCCGGCACGAACGACACCGCTCGGTCCGCGGCAGAACTCGCCGCGCTTGCACACCACCCGGACGTCTGCGCGGCCCTCGTCGTGGTGCCGTACTACAACCGTCCCGGCGAGGCAGGAGTGATCGAGCATTTCCGGGCACTGGCCGCCTGCTCCCCCGTTCCCCTCGTCATTTACAACATCCCCTACCGGACCGGCCAGCCGGTGACCTGGCGCGCCATGGCGATGCTGGCGGACCTTCCGGGCATCGCCGGGGTCAAGCATGCGGCCGGGTCCATCGACCCGGACACGATCGCGATGATGGCTAGCAGGCCGGCCGGCTTCAGCGTGCTCGGCGGCGACGACCCGGTAATCTCGCCGCTGCTGGCGCTTGGCGCTGACGGCGGTATCCTGGCGTCCGCTCACGTGTGCACACCCGAGTTCTCCCGGCTGGTCAGCCAGTGGCGAGAGGGCAGGGCAGCCGAGGCCAGGGATCTCGGGCACCGGCTCGCGCCGCTGTCCCGGGCACTGTTCGCGGAGCCTAATCCGGTCGTGATCAAGTCGGTGCTGCACCGGCTCGGGCAGATCCCGAGCCCGGCGGTCCGGCTGCCGCTGCTGCCCGCTAGCCCCGGTTCGACCGAGGATGCACTACGGGCTGTAGTTTAAAGCACGCGCATAGCTCGGCCCGGCCGGTAGCTTGAGACGACCGGTAGCTTGAGACGACCGGTAGCTTGAGACGGGCTGCGCCAGAACGGACCGGGCGAGAGGAGGCCGACCGTGAGCGGCGGATTGCAGCACCTGATCCTGTCCGGGCCAGTGCTGCTCGCCATCCCGGTCGCGGCCGCTGCCGGAGCGGTCACCTTCCTGTCGCCGTGCTGCTTGCCGCTGGTGCCCGGTTACCTCTCCTATCTCACCGGGATGTCGGGCGCCTCAGAAACTGATCGTCAACCGGGACCCAGCCAGGCGCCCGCTGAGGTCGCCGCCGTGGGCACGGCAGGGTCGCTCACGGTGGCCGCCGCCGCGACTGCTTCCGCCGGTGCCGCCGCCCCGGCTCCGGCTGGCGCTGCTGGGCTGGCGGCTGACGGCGTTGCGGGCCGGTCAGCGCGCACTGCCCGGCCGACCGAGTTCGCAGCGTCGACCCGTCGCCGGGTGATGCTCGGCACGCTGCTGTTCATCCTGGGGTTCTCCGCACTGTATTCAGTAGAAGGCGTCACCGTTGCCGGCGTCGCCGACGCGCTGACCCAGCACCGGGAGGGCCTGAGCCAGATCCTCGGCGGCCTGATCATCGTGCTGGGGCTGCTGTTCATCGGCCTGTTTGACCGGTTCACCTTCGCCGGGCGGATCGTCAAGCCGGGCTTCAGGCCGCGCGCCGGGCTCGTCGGCGCCCCCCTGCTCGGAGTGCTTTTCGGGCTCGGCTGGACGCCCTGCACCGGGCCGACGCTCGTGGCTGTGCTCGCGCTCGGCAGCACGAGCGGAACGGCGGTGCGCGGCGGGCTGCTCGCCTTTGTCTACGCGCTCGGGATCGGCATCCCGTTCCTGATCGTGGCGTTCGCGTTCCAGCGCGGTATCAGCGTGTTCGGTTTCGCCCGGCGTCATGCGCGCCTCATCACCAGAATCGGCGGAGTGCTCCTGATCGCAGTAGGCGTGCTCGAGGTCACCGGTGCCTGGTCGGCCGCGATCACCTGGCTGCAGGTGCACTGGCTGAGTGGCTACACCGCGCCGCTCTGACTGTCAGGCCTCGCTCAGCAGCGCCAGCGCCTCGTCCGGGGTAGCCAGCGTGACATCGGCAAGCTCGGCGCTCGAGTACTGGTGACCCCAGCCTGCCGCGACGCTGATTCCGCCGACGGCCGCCGCGGCGCGAAGGTCGACCGGCGCGTCGCCGATGTAGGCCAGGTCACCAGGCGCGATGCCAAGCCGTCGCGCCATCAGCAGCAGGCCGTCCCCAGCTGGCTTGGGGTTCGCCACCTCATCGCTGCCGACCAGCACGTCGACGGCGACGTCAGCCGCGGCCAGCAGCATCGTCGCGGCGCGGGTGCTGGCGCCGGTGAACACCGCGATCTTGTGCCTGCGAGCCCGCAGCGTCGCCAGCACCTCCGCAACGCCGGGATATGGGTCCACGCAGACGCCGGACAGCTCGGCGTAATAGGCCTCTGACTCCCCGGCGGCCAGCTTCCGGCCGAGCAAGTGAGCGAGCAGCACGTCCGGCGGGCCGACCGGGTAACTGGCCACCACCTGCGCTGGCGTCAGCTCCGGGCCGCGAAGGCGCCGGACCGCGGTCACGTAGGCGGCCGGGACGGCAGCAGCGCTGTCCAGCAGCGTGCCATCCATGTCCCAGACCAGCTGGCGTGCTCTCACCATCAACCGACCTGCGTGAGCCGTCCTGCGCCGGCCGTCGTCAGCCAGCCAGCGCCGGGCGCCATCAGAGCGGTCACGCCGGTCACGCCGGCCGCGGCGGCAGCGGCGGCCTGCGCCGTGACGGCCGCTCGCTCACGTCGGGCGGCCGGACTGCCGGCCTCGCCTGCAGCGCCTCCAGCACCAGCGCAACGGCCCTCTCCAGCTGCACATCCCGGCCAGCCGCCCAGTCGTCCGGCGTGAGAATCACCTCGACATCCGGGTCGACGCCGTAGTTCTCCACCCCCCAGCCGAAGCCGTTCATCCAGAACGCCAGGCGCGGCACGGTCATTTTCGTCCCGTCGACCAGTTCGTGCTCGTCGTCGTAGCCGATGACGCCGCCCCAGGTTCGAGCGCCCACCACCGGCCCGAGTTGCAGGATGCGGATCGCCGCAGTCACGATGTCGCCGTCTGAGCCGGCGCACTCATCGGCCAGCGCCACCAGCGGCCCGCGCGGAGCGTCCTCCGGGTAGGTCGACGGAACCAGGCCGCGCGACACGTCCCAGGCGATCACCCGCCGGGCGAGCTTCTCCACGACGAGCTGGGACGTGTGGCCGCCGGTGTTGCCCCGGACGTCAATGATGAGCGCGTCGCGGAGCATCTCGCTCCGCAAGTCGCGATGGAAATCCGCCCAGCCCTCGCTGACCATATCGGGAACGTGGAGGTAGCCAACGCGGCCATCGCCAAGCTCGCGGACTTCGGCGCGCTTGCGGCTGACCCAGTCCTGATACCGCAGCCGCTTGTCGTTCCCGAGCGGCACGACCGCGACGCTGCGCGGCTGCCTGTGGTCCTGGCCAGCCGAGCCGTTCTGATCAGCCGGGGCCGGGGCAAAGGTGAGCTCCACCGGCTTCCCGGCAGCGCCGGTCAGCAGCGGCCCGGGCCCGTCCGGCCCGACAGGACGGCCGTCGACGGCCAGCAGAATGTCGCCGGCCGCGACGCCCGCTCCGGGTGCGCCCAGCGGTGAGCGAGCCCGCGGGTCCGAGCTCTCGCCGCGCACGACTCGCGTCACTTGCCAGCCGTCCGCGGTGCGCTCGAGGTCAGCGCCCAGCAGACCCGGCTGCCCGCCACCACCGCCAGGAGCTCCGTCCAGGCCCTGGCCGGGCGGGATGACGTAGGCATGCGACGTGCCCAGCTCGCCGAACACTTCCCAGAGCACGTCGGCGAACTCCGCCGGGCTCGTGATCCGGTCCAGCAATGGCCGGTACTCCGCCTGCACACCGTCCCAGTCGACGTCAGCCATGTCAGCGACCCAGAAGTCATGCCGCATGATGCGGAACGCCTCGGCATAAGCCTGCTGCCACAACGTCGCGGGATCGGCCAGGAACCGGGCCCGGCTCGCATCGATCCGGACTTTGTCGTCGGGATCGTCGTTGCCGGCTTTGCGAGCACCGGGGATGACGGTCAGCTTGCCGTGATCGCTGATGACAAGCCTGGTGCCGTCTTTGCTTGCTTCGAACCAGTCAACGTCGTCCCGGAGCCCGGAGGCTTCCCGGTGGCCGAAGTCGAATCGCTCCAGCACCGGCCGCGGCGCGTCGTCGCCGGGTTCTGCCCCGCCGATCCCGAGATTGCCGGCGACCGGCTCGCGAAGCCACGCCAGCCCGCCTTTGACCGCGCGCAGGCGCGAATAGCGTGCCTCGGGCACCGGCAGCGCGACCACCCGGTCGCCGATGCCATCGGTGTCGATCTTGATCGGCGGCACAGTCGGGTGCGCTGCAGCAGTGTCCGGCGCTGGCTGACCGCCATCGTTGTTGCTGGCGCCGGACGGCTTCCCGG
Source organism: Streptosporangiaceae bacterium (assembly GCA_035507615.1). Classification (GTDB taxonomy): domain Bacteria; phylum Actinomycetota; class Actinomycetes; order Streptosporangiales; family Streptosporangiaceae; genus JAJYUU01. The sequence continues at coordinate 84,280 of DATJNX010000029.1, read as the reverse complement.
TGCTGCCTGCCTCGCCGGTGCCGTCTGACGCCGCGGCCGCGTCGGAATCGCGGGCATCGTCGTCGCCGCCGATCGGCCGGCCGCCGATCAGCGGGCCGAACGGCGACGGAGCAGATGACTGCAGCGGCAGCACGAAGGGCCGCGCGCCGTACGGGAACGACAAGTCGAACACGTGCGCGTCGTAGATGGGGTCGAAGCTGCGGCGCGACAAGAACGCCAGGTACTTTCCGTCGAGGCTGAACACCGGGTCGGTATCAGCGAACCGGCCATCGGTGACATCGATGATCTCGTCGCTGGCGATCCTGGCCAGGCGGAGCCGCCGCAGCGCCAGTTCGCCCATCCCGCTCGGCTGCGCAGCGGGCTCAGACCAGGCAAGCCAGGCCGAGTCGGGTGACCACGCCAGGCCGGTGACCCGTCCGTTGCCGGATGAAGCCAGTTCGCGGACGCCGCCGGTCGCGACGTCGACGACAAGCAGCCGCCCGTCCTGCACGGCGACTGCCACCGCGCTGCCGTCAGGCGCCGCCGCGAGACCGTTCACGCGTCCGACTTGCCCGGCGGCCAGTCTCCGCGGCGCGGCGGCCGGGTCGGATCTGGCGGGAGGAGCGCTGCCGATCTCGAGCGCGTCAGTGCCGCCAGCGTCGGTCGCCCAGACCACTAGGCCCTCGTTGCCGAGTACTTGCGGGTACCGGGCCCGGGCGCCGGGAGTCGCCGACAACGCCCTGGCTGGCCCGTCCCGGTGCGTCAGCCAGTGCACGGTGCCGCGCACTTCTACCGCGCTCGCGGTGCCAGCGGCGTCGACCGACAGCGAGCCCACGTGATCGGCAGCGGAGATGAGCCGGGGCGCGCGGCCTGAGGCAGGCGAGCCGAGCACGATGTCCAGCCGGACTGGCTCGGCCTGGTCGAGGTCAGCGAGCAGCCAGAGCTGGCCGCCGCAAGCGTAGATGACCCGCCGCCCGTCCGTGCTCGCCTGCCGTGCGTACCAGCCGTCATGGTCTGTGTGCCGGCGGAGGTCCGTGCCGTCGGGCGCGCACGAGTAGATGTTGCCTGTGCCCTCGTGGTCGGACAGGAATGCCATCCGGCCGCCGACCATCATCGGGCTGTTGAAACCACCGGGCAGGTCGGCCAGCAACCGCCGGAACGGCGGTCGGCCGCCCGGCTCGTCCTGGCCTTGCTGGCCGGCCAGCACAGCGCTGGCCGGGCCGATCCACAGCCGGCCCGCAGTGCCGCCGCGGTAGCGCTTCCAGAACGCAAGCTCAGCCTGAAAGGCTCCGAAGGTCCCGTTGAGCACCGCAACTGCCGAGTCGTCGATCGAGAGGTCGGCTACCGGACCGAGCGGCAGCAGCCGTTCCGCGCCAGGACCGTTAGCCGGGTCAGACTCCCGCGTTGCGAGCGCGCGTGCCCACGAGTGGTGAAAGAACGGCTGCCCTTCCGGGCTCACCGCCAGCACTTCGCCAGCTGGCGTCCAGCCGCAGACCCGGGCCCACTGAGTGCCCCAGTAGGTGAGCCGGGTAGCGACACCGTCCGCCACGCCGGCCTCATACACCTCGGGTCCGCCGTCCTTGCTGCTCACCCACGCGAGCCGGGAACCATCGGCAGAGAAGCGAGGGTTCTGCGCGGCTGCCTCGTCGGCGGTGAACCGCCAGGCCCGGCCGCCGGCGGCTGGCGCGAGCCAGACATCGTCAGCAGCCACGAAGGTGACCAAGTCGCCACTGATATGCGGGAAACGCAGGTATCCGGGTGCAGTCACCAGAGCATCCTATGGCGGCCGCAGCCCTCGCTGTCATCTCACTTAGCACCCGAAACGGCCCCCGCGAAGCAGGCACATAGCTTCAAAAGGACTCGCAAGAAGGGCCGCTTCTAGTGCTAAGTGGCTGGGCACAGACGCGCCTGCCCAGCTGGCATCACCCATGCCCGGCGCGCGGCCCGTCCGGGTGCCAGAACCCGCCGCGCCGCAGCTGAACTCGCCGTAATCTAACCGTCCATTCAGTATCCAGAATTAGTGCTGAACACGAATATTTACCGCGTCGAAGCGACCCTCCGGACCGCCACCGAACAGCATTCCGTGACGCTGCGTACTGACCGGCATGGCTTGACGGAAAAGGGTTGTAGCACGCACCGGACGGTGCAAGAATCCCGTTATGGCAATCGTGCTCGACGGGAGCATTCCTGATTCGGATCCCCACGCACTGCCAGGTCAGGCTGGCCACGGCCGTCTCGCCAGCCGCCGCAAGCACAATTCTTGCGGCTCTGCCACGTTAGCTGACCGGCATTTCGTTGCCGCTGATGCAACAAATGGCGCGGTGTTGTCGGCTCCGGTCGCCCGCACGGAGAGCGCGGCGCCGCCGCAAGGCGACACTAGCGATATTGCTGCGGCTGCCGAGTTTAACCCGCGCCCGGTAATGGACTCGTTCAAGCGACTCATTTCCGTCGGCCCGGCCGCAATGGAGTATTTTTATGCGCGCCTTTTCACACTGAGCCCGCGAACAAGAGCTCTTTTCCCGACGAGCATGTCCGCGCAGCGTGACCGCGTATTCGCCGCTCTCGCCCGCCTCATCTGGAGCCTCGACGATCCGCCGCGCCGCGGCGCGCTCCTGGATCGCCTCGGCCGCGAGCACCGCCGGTTCGGCGTCACGGAGGCGCATTACGCGGCGTTCGTCACGACGCTGCGCGACACGGCCGAGCACTTCATCGGCAGCGACTGGACTCCGGAGACAGCCGCGGCCTGGCAAGGCACGCTCGACTACGTCGCCGAAGCGATGAAGGCGGCAGCAGCGGACGACGCGCGGACGTCACCCGCGTGGTGGGTCGCCGAGATCGTCTCGCACGAGCTCCGCTCGCCGGGTGTCGCCGTGCTCCGGCTACGGCCCAGCCAGCCGCTGCCATACGAGGCCGGCCAGTACGTCCCGGTACAGGTGACGAAGTGGCCCCGCGTCTGGCGGCCGTACTCGATCGCCACTGCGCCGCGGCCGGGCGGCCTCATCGAGCTGCATGTCAAGGCAGTTCCCGGCGGCATGGTCAGCACGACGCTGGTGTACGACTCGGCCGAGGGCGACTGCGTGCTGCTGGGCCCGGCAGACGGCGGCATGACGCTAGCCGAGTCTGACCGGGATCTGCTCTGCGTTGCAGGCGGTACCGGGCTGGCACCCATCAAGGCGATCATCGAGCAGGCGATCGCGCAGCCCGCTGGCCGGGGACGGAAGATGACCCTGTTCTTCGGCGCCAAGCAGCACTTTGACCTTTATGACCTGGAAGATCTGCAGCTTCTGGAGTCGGCGTGCTCGTCGCTCCGGGTGATCCCGGTGCTATCTGAAGAGCCGGGCTATGCCGGGCTTACCGGCATGCTGCCGGAGGCAGTCGGCAGCTTCGGTCTCTTCCAGAACGCCGACGCCTACGTCTGCGGGCCAACCGCGATGGTCACCCAGGCCGCTGCGGTCCTCGCCGCGAGCATCCCGGACGCTCAGCTGCATCATGACCCGCTGACCTATTCGCTGCTGCCGCGGTAACCCGCTGCTGCCGCGGTATCCGGCGCTGCCGCGCTACCCGGCGCTGCCGCTCTCAGCGCCAAGGTAGGTACCGAAGAACGTGTAGATGCGCTGCCAGGCGTCCGCGGCGTCGGCCGGCTGGTAAGACATCCGGCCGATCCGTGCGAATACCGCGGCAGCGCCCTCCGACTTCGTCATGAACCGGTGCCCTGAGCCCGGGTAGACGTGCACGTCATGCGGCACCTCCAAGACCGCGAGCGCGCGCTGCAGCCGCTCGGGAGGAGCTGTCCCCATCGGGTCCCGGCCACCGAAGCTGCCCACCACAGGACAAGCGCCGGCCAGCGCCACCTCGGCATCCTTCGGCACGTCACCGTAGTTCACCGACGCAGCGGAGAAGCCAGTGCGGGGTGCGCAGAGCAGCGCGAAACCGCCGCCCAGGCAGAAGCCGATCACGCCAACCTTGCCGGTGCAGTCGGCCCGCGCGGCGAGGAACTCGCGGGCCCCGTCGAGCACGTCAAATGCCGGTCCCCGCCCCGCTCTCAACTGCTGAAACGCATTTCGGATGCAACGGATCCAGGACTTGCCGTCGAACAGGTCCGGGGCAAGCGCCAGGTATCCGTGCTCAGCGAACTCGTCCGCCTTGCTCCGGATGTCATCGTTCAGGCCGAATGCTTCGTGGATGACCACCACGGCGGGCCTTGGACCGGGCGACACCGATGGCACTGCGAGATAGCCGGGCCATGAGTTGCTGCCAACCTGATACTTGATATCTGGCATGGCGAAACAATGTCACATCTTCGCGGCCAGTACATCCCGGTGTGACCCGGCCGCATATGCAAAACGTGTGCAGCGAATTGCCGGTCGCAGTTGCTCTTACCCGCTGGGATTACTCTCTGTAGCAAATCACCGGCAGAGAGCTATTATTGGTCGCACTGAGAATAACCGCATTGGTGATCAGTTATTGCGCGCGGAATGCTCTACGCGCCGGTCAGCGGATCGCTCCCGGCAGAGCCGCAGCACGTTCCCGATGATCTGGTGACCAGCCTGGATGCTCAGGATCGACTCGGGGTGGAACTGGACGCCCCACCGGCCGCGCGCCGGATCCTCGATCGCCATCACCACGCCGTCTGGCGTGACGGCGGTGACCTCGAACCCGCCGGTTACCTGTGCTGTCCGGGCGTGCAGGGAGTGATACCGGGCACCGGTGAACTCGGCTGGCAAGCCGGCTAGCAGGTCACCGCCGAGAACCCGGACGAGACCCGGCTTCCCGTGCACTGGCGTGTCGAGCAGGCCGAGGGATCCGCCAGCGTGCTCGACCATCGCCTGCAGGCCCAGGCAGACCCCGAATGCGGGCAGCCCGCGCTCGTCCAGGGCGCTCAGCAGCTTGTCGCACTCGAAGTCCGCCGGGCGGCCGGGCCCCGGCGATAGCACGACCAGGTCCGGGCCGAACTCGTCGAGCAGCGCCAGGTCGAAGCCCGCGCGCAGGGTGGTCACGGCAGCACCCTGCTCGGCAAAGTAACCGGCCAGTGTGTGCACGAACGAGTCCTGATGATCGACCAGGAGCACCCGCAGGCCGTCGCCAGGCCGGGAGGGACTGCCAGCCCGTTCCCGCCCGGAAACGTCGCCGGCAGACGACGGTGCACGCTCGGGATCTGCCTCAGCCAGAGTCTCCAGGAGGGCCCGGGCCTTCAGCGCGGTCTCGCGCTCCTCATCGTCCGGATCAGAATCGAACAGCAACGTGGCGCCGACCCGGACCGCTGCGACGCCGTCGGTGATGTGCGCGGTGCGGAGCGTAAGCCCGGTGTTCATGCCGCCATCGAAACCGATCATCCCCACCGCGCCGCCATACCAGCGCCGGGGCGCCGGCTCGTGATCTTCGATGAACTGCATGGCCCAGTTCTTTGGCGCCCCGGTGACGGTGACCGCCCACATGTGAGTGAGGAAGGCATCCAGGGCATCGAAGCCGGGACGGAGCCTGCCCTCGACGTGGTCGACGGTGTGGATGAGGCGGCTGTACAACTCGATCTGACGGCGGCCGATGACCTTAATGCTGCCCGGCACGCAGATCCGCGACTTGTCGTTGCGGTCCACGTCGGTGCACATGGTCAGCTCCGACTCCTCCTTGGGCGAGGTCAGCAGCGTGCGGATCTGCGCGGCATCGCCGATCGCGTCCGCGCCACGGGCGATCGTGCCCGCGATCGGGCAGGTCTCCACCCGGTCGCCAGTGACCCGCACGTACATCTCCGGCGAGGCGCCGACCAGGTACTCCTGCTCGCCGAGGTTGAGGAAGAACTCGTACGGCGCCGGGTTGCGCCGCCTGAGGCGCTCGAAGAACGCGGCCGGGGCGGGGCACCGGGCATAGAAGGTCTGGCTCGGCACGACCTCGAACAGGTCGCCGCGGGCGAACTTCTCCCGTGCCTGCTCGACCACGCGCGCGTAGGCGCCCGGCACCGGGTCGGCGGGAAGGCTTTTACTAGCCGGAACGGGCTCGTCCGCCGTGCTCCCGCCCGTCACGCCGCGGTAATGGGCTGACTCCCCGGGCCTGGCCAGGCCCTCGGTCGAGCCGTCCGGGGTCTCGAAGTCGTAGCTGAACCGGGTGGCCGCCTCGCGCTTGCGGTCCACGATCCAGACCTGGTCCGGCAGGTGCAGCACCAGATCACGGTTGCTGCCACCACGGGGCAGGTGCTGCCGCACTGGCTCGAACTGGAATGCCAGGTCGTAGCCGAAGGCCCCGTAGAGCCCGAGATGGGTGTCCTGGCTCCCGCCGGGGTGCCCGTCGTTTTCCGGCCGGAACGCGGCGATGATCTCCCGCAACGCGGAAAAGACAGTAGGCCGCTTGCTTCGCTCTTCCTCGGTAAAGACCTCATCGCTTTCGCTGATCAGCACCTCGACGTGGTCAGCGGCGTCGGCGCCAGCCAGCGAGGTCGCGCCCGGCGCCCGCCGCATCGCCGCCGCGATCACCGGTAGCAGGACCTTCCCTCGCTCGTTCAGAGCCGTCGCGCCGATCAGGCGGCCGCGGGCCACGATCTGCACCGGCGGGTCCAGGTAGGCCATGTGCCAGCGGCTGTACCGGCCCGGATACTCCATGCCGGAGCTGAGCACCCCGCCGGGCCTGAACTGGACCTGCCTGGTGATCTCGTCCAGCTCAGCTTCGTCGAACGGGTCGGCAGCCCGGCGGACCCGGACGCCCCCCGCGGTCAGGTAACTGGTCTCATCCATCTCGGCCTCGCGGTTATCGTGCCCGGCGGGCCAGCGGCCGAACAACAAGGCGACCGCCGTGCCGGGCGGTCGCCTTGTGGGGTGGTCTGCTTGCGCGCGAACCTGGCACCGCCTAGTGGCGGCGCCACCAGCCTGCTGCGAGCAGCTGAACGCGCATGCCGGGGAGCTTAGCAGGCCGCCGGGCCGACCGGGCAAGCCTGCAGGCCAGCCGCCCGGTCAGGTCGAGAAGACCACGGTGACCGAGACCGAGAGCTGCTGAGTGCCGGCCGAGACCGGGACTGACGACTTGCCGGCGGTGCTGTTGGCGATCGCGCCGAACTGGATCGGAGTCGGCGCCGTTTCCTGCTGCTGGACCGGCGTGACGCTGATCACAGAGCCGAGCGGCTCGCCGAGTGCGCGGGCGAACTGCTCTGCCTGGGTCCGCGCGTTCGTCACCGCCCGTGCCCTCGCTGAGGCCATCAGCGGTCCGGTGCTGGTGAGGTTGAGTGCCACGTTGTCGATGCTGACGGCGTTCCCGCCGGCGCGGACCGCAGCACCGATCTGGGCGCCGGCGACTTTCAGCTGGTTGAGCGTTGCGGTCAGCGACTCGGTGACGTCGTAGCTGGTGACCACGCCGTTGCTGTTGTAGTTAGGCGAGATGTTCAGGTCTGATGTCTGGATGTCAGACCGGGCGACGCCGTTCTGGTGGAACGCTGCCGTCACCTCGCGCACGATCCGGTTGGCCTGGTCCAGCGCAGAGGTCACGTTGTAACCCGTCGCCTGGATGCTCATGGACACCACGAGCTGATTCGGGACGCCCGTCACCGTGCCGGTACCGGTCACGGTGATGCGCCCGGCTGACTGGGATGCGGTAAGGGTGGCAGCATCGGCGGCCGGTGTGCCTGCCGATCCGCCACCGCTGACCTGAGTGCCGATGGTGAACGCGCCGATAAGGAGCGCCGCGGCAGCGACGCCGGTTGCCGCTGCGAGATACCTGGGTGATGTGCTGATAGCCATGACGGGACTCCTGCTCCGCGGGGTGCTGCTGCCATTCGGACGCGGCGCGAAGCAGCGGGGTTCCGTCTGTCTTTCACGACGAATGGCGCTCGAGGTCGCCGAATCCCCGGGGCAGCTCTTGGCCAGCCCTTCCGCAGCGGCGCCGCGATGGGCGTGCCCTCAGAAGTCGATCCGGGTGCCGGCGCCGGCCTCGGCAGCCAGCTCGTAGACGCGGCGGGCTGCGGCTAGGTCCTCGATCGCGAGGCCAAGCGACTCGAAGATGGTGATCTCATCAGCGCTTTCCCGGCCGGTCGCGGTTCCGAGCAAGAGTTCCCCGAGCTCGGCCCGGATCTGATCCGGGGTCGCTGCGCCGTCGGCGGCCGCCAGCACGTAGTCCCCAGACTCAGCGAGCAATGAGTCCCGGCGATCGGCGAACAGGACCGCGGCGGCGACCGTGGCGGTGTCGAGCTCGCGCTGATGCGGCAAGCAGGCACCGACCGCGTTGATATGAGTGCCTGGCGCGATCCAGTCCCGCTCCAGAACCGGCTGATCCGAGCTCGTCGCGGTGACGATGATGTCAGCCCCGGCTGCCGCTTCCCGCGCCGACGCACAGGCCTTCACCGGCACGTTAGTCTGCCCGGCGAAGCTGGCGGCGAACTGCTCGGCTCTGGCCGGGTCACGGCCCGCAACCCGGATCTGGCTAAGCTCGCGCGCGGCATCCAGCGCACGGATGTGCGCCCGCGCCTGAACGCCGGTGCCGATGACAGCCAGCTGGTCGGCCTCAGCCCGGGCCAGCAGATCGGTCGCGACTACCGAGACGGCGGCGGTTCGTATCTCCGTCACCGCCGATGCGTTGAGCATGGCCAGGGGCTCGCCGGTCGCGCCGGCGGAGAGCAGGACCACGCCCTGGTGCGTGTCCAGTCCGGCGGCCGGATTGGCAGGCGTGACGCAGATGGCCTTCAGCCCGTACGCCGCATCGCCAGCGCGCTCCCCCGCCAGATACGACGGCATCAGAGCCATCAGCCCCGCCGCGCCGTCCGGCGTCACGATGGTGCGGAGCGGTTGCTGAGCCCGGCCCGACGCCAGCGCCGTGAGCGCGCCGCGCATCGCGGCCGCGCACTCGGAGTAGCTGAGGAGGGCGTGCACGTCCGCCCCGGACAACACGAGCAGCGGCGCGCCCATCAGGATGTGGTCGGATGCGACGGCTTGGCGTGGTGCCAGCTGGCCGGCTGAGCCTGCAGTGGCTGCGCTGCCGCACCGGCGTGCTGCTGGGTAGCTGTCATAACTGCCTCCGCTGTGCCCCCAGGCTGGCGGAGCCAGCCAGGTCATGACTGATCAGGCACAACCTAGCGCGGATGTCCTGGTTCGCGGATGTCTGGAGGCGACATGCCTGCCCGCGCACCGGCTAAGGTCGACAGCGTGTCGGTCACGGTGAACGTCAACGGCGCCGAGCGCACCACCGAAGCGGCGCCCGGCCGGAGCCTGCTCGAGTTGCTGAGGGACGACCTTGGCATCACCGGTCCCAAGCTGGGCTGCGGCGAGGGTTCCTGCGGCGCGTGCACTGTGCTGATCGGCAGCCGCGCCGTGCAAGCGTGTCAGGTCGAGGCGGCGAGCGCCGACGGGCAGCGGATCATCACCGCCGAAGGACTGGCCGAGGACGGCGTCCTGCATCCGGTGCAGCAGGCCTGGCTGGAGATCGGCGCCATGCAGTGCGGCTACTGCACGCCCGGCTGGCTCACCGCAACGGCATCGCTGCTGGCGCGGAACCCGCACCCGGCCGACGAGCGGATCGACGCGGAGCTTGCCGGGCACGTCTGTCGCTGCTGCGCCTACCCGCGGATCCGGCGGGCGATACACCGAGCAGCTGAGCTGATGGACCATCCGGAATTGCTCGAGCCGGTGCCCGCGGCGTCGCTCGGCAGCCCGCCGGCCTCGCCCGGGGCTCGCAACCCTGCCGATCCCCGCCCCGCGACCCCGTGGGATCTCGAGCGCGCAGCGCCCGAGTCGTTCGCTGACGCCATGCCCGAGGGCTTGCTCACCGCGGTCGCCGACGACGCGGCCGATCCCGACGATGCGTGGGTGCATGTCGGGGCCGACGGCGCCATCACCGCCTTCACCGGCAAGGTCGAGGCCGGTCAGGGAACCAGAACCGCGCTGTCGATGCTGGTGGCCGAGGAACTGGCCGTGCCGGCCGATACGGTCCGGCTGGTCATGGCTGACACTGACACGTCGCCGTTCGACTGGGGCACGTTCGGGAGCAGGTCGATGCCCTACGCGGCGCCACCACTTCAGGCCGCCGCCGCGGCCGCGATGCGGGTGCTCCGGCAAGCGGCAGCTGACCGGTTCAGGCTGCCCGCCGGGGACCTCACCGCGGCCGACGGCTGGATCGCCGGGCCGGACGGCGCGCCGTCCGTCAGCTACGGCGACCTCGTGGCTGGCCAGCACCGGGTGGAGCGCATCCCGGCTGATGCCCCGGTCACGCCCGCTACGCAGTGGCGCCGAGCTGGCCGGCCAGCCCGCGCTGCGGGCGGGGCGGACGTCGTCACCGGCCGCAAGCCGTTCCCGTCGGACCTCCGGCTGGACGGCATGCTGCACGGCGCAGTGCTGCACCCGCCGGCTAAGGAGGCGGTACTGCGCGGCGCCAGCACGGCGGCGGCGGCTGACATGCCGGGCGTAACAGTCCTCGTCGATGGCGACTTCATCGGAGTCACCGCACCCGATCAGCGGACCGCGCAGGCAGCGCTTGCCGCAGTCGACGCCGACTGGACGGATACGCCCGGTCCGGGGCCGGCCGATCTCGAGGCATACCTCCGCGCCCATCCGGTGGAGGTCGAGGGGCGGTTCGGCGCCTTCAGTGACGAGGCCGGTGACCCGGACGATGCGCTGCGGGACGGAGCCGTTCGGCTCTCCGCGACCTACCTGATCGCCTACGTCGCGCACGTGCCCCTTGAGCCCCGGGCCGCTCTCGCCCGCTGGGACGATGGCCAGCTGACAGTGTTGACGGCCACATCGACTCCGTTCCGGGCTCGCCGCGAGATCGCCGATGCGCTCGGCATCGAGCCGGCCCGTGTGCACGTCATCGTGCCGGACTTCGGCGGCGGATTCGGTGGCAAGCACGGCTCCGTCGTGGCTCTGGAGGCGGCGCGGCTGTCCCGCGCGGCTGGCCGGCCGGTGCGGGTGCAGTGGAGCCGGCACGACGAGTTCACTGCCGGCTACCTGCGGCCCGCCGCCGTAATCGACGTGGCCGGAGCCGCCGACGAGGCAGGCGCGCTGACCGGCTGGACGTTCGCCAACATCAACGCTGGCGCCGCTGGCCTGCTATCTCCCTATCGGGTCGCCAGCCGGCGGCAGAGCTATCAGCCCGCCAGTTCGCCGCTGCGGCAGGGTTCCTACCGGGCGCTGGCTGCGACGGCGAACAACTTTGCCCGCGAGTCGCACATTGACGACCTTGCTGCCGCGACCGGCACCGATCCAGTCGCGTTCCGGTTGCGGCACCTCGACGACGAGCGGCTGGCCGCCGTGCTGAGCGCGGCAGCAGCCGAGATCGGCTGGGATGACGCTCAGCCGGACGGAACCGGCGTCGGCATCGCGCTCGGGATGGAAAAGGGTGGCCGGGTCGCGACCGCCGCGCGCGTACAGGTCGGTCAGGACCGGACAGTGCGGTTGCTCCGGCTGGTGACAGCAGTGGATTGCGGCGCCATCGTGCATCCGGATGGCCTGGCGAACCAGGTCGAAGGCGCGGTCGTGATGGGCCTCGGCCCGGCGCTGTTCGAGCAGATCGACTTCGTGGCGGGCCGCGTCCTCAACGGCTCGATGTCGGACTACCGGGTGCCGCGCCTCGCCGACGTGCCCGCAGACCTGAAGGTCCTGCTGCTCGACCGGCCGGATCAGCCGTCAGCCGGTGGCGGCGAGGCACCGATTATGGCGGTCGCCCCGGCCATCGGGAACGCGATCTTCCGGGCGTGCGGCACGCGGTTGCGCTCGATGCCCCTTGTGCCGACGGGCCGGATACCTGACTCGAGTTGACGCCGCCAGGTCGAGCCCGGCTACCAGTCCGGGCCGAGCAACCGGTTGGCAGGGATGGTGCGCGGGGCAAGCAGCTTCTCAGCCTGCTCGGCTCCCGTCACGGGCAGGCCAGCCGGGTCCAGCAACCCCACCTGAACCAGCAGGGACGCCTGATCCCAGTAAATGTGCTCGTAACCGAGCTTGCCGTTCTGAAAGCCAGCCACCACGCATACCGCGAGCCGGACCTTCTTGCCCGTGGGCGGCACGCCGGGAAGCATGTGGCTCATCGTGATGTCGTGGGTGAATGACAGCACCAGCTCATCGACCATCTGGTCGGCGCCAACGGTCCGGGAGATCCGCTCCATCGTGGCGTCCGCCGGCCAGTGGCCGATGAAGATCTGGTCGTAGAACCGGCGGACCTCCTGCCAGCCGATCCCGCCGGTGAGCACCGGGACGTGATTGACGTAAGGGTCGTCAGCCATGGTCGCCATCGTGGCGTCCACGTCCTTGGTGAGGAACTCCGCCGCCAAGTGGTCATCAAAGACGTTCGCAAGTTCGTCCCGCCGCGCCGAATCCGTCATGAGCTTCCTCCGAGCGCCAGAACAGGCCATCCTCAGGGTAGTTCGCGGCGCATGAGCCAGCGGGGCTTGCCGGCGCTCCGTCCGGCAGTCTGGCAGACCCGGCTGAATCCGTGCGTCTCGAACAGCGCGACAGTACCCACGTATCCGCTGGTCTGGTCTACCCGGTCGCTGCCCGGGTCGACCGGATAGCCTTCCAGCACTGCCGCGCCCATGGCGCGCGCGTGGCCGATCGCGCCTCGCAGCAGGTCGTGCATGAGGCCACGGCGCCGGAACCCCACGCGAACCACGAAACAAACCACCGACCAGGCGCCTTCGTCCTGAACATGCGGGATAGTCCGGGAGTTGACCAGAGCGCGGTACGTCGATTTCGGCGCGACCGAGCACCAGGCCGCCGCCTGGCCGTCGACGTAAGCAAGCACGCCGGGGCCCGGTTCGCTGGCGCACAACGCGCGCATGTGCGCGATCCGGCCGGGCCCGTCGAGGCTGGAATTGCGGTACGACATGCAGACGCATCCGCGCTGCGCCATCAACGACGCGAAGTCATCCCATCGCCCGGCGGCGGGCAGCACCTGGACTTCCACGCGCAGCTGCTGTCCTACGCCGGGCGATAGCCGGCGTTGCCGAGCATCCGGCGCAAGTCGACGACCATCTGGCCGTCGATGTCTTTGCCGTCGGGCGGCTCGAGGAACTCCAGCTCGGGTCCTACCTTCACGCCCACCTTGCCGTCGTGCCGGACGTCAACCGTGCCGACAGCTTCCAGCAAGGACATCACCGCCCGCCACTCGATGTTGTGGCTGGCCGGGTGCTCGAAGATCTGGTGCAAGGTATCCCGGTGACGGCTGTCTAGATGTTCTGATTGAGGCGAAGTCACATCCGGACCCTATCCCGAGGTGCGCCGGGTGGATCAGCTGGAGTCAGGAGTTCCCGCCGTCAGCGGATGGAGACCGAGCCTTGTTAACGTTTCGCCTGGTACGCAGCGTAGTGGTGGTCGCTTCGACGGTCGCGTTCCTGCTGCCCCTAGCCGCCGCAAGCGCTGGGGTGGCAGCAATAAAACCGACCAACACCATCAAGGCAGGGAACGGGCCCGAAGCCATCGCGGTCGATACCCAGAACGCCACAGCCTGGATAGCTGACAACGCTGGCGACAGCGTCACGGAAATCGCTCACGATAAGGTCCGCGCGACGATACCGCTTGGCGCTGTCAGCCCGATCGACATCGCTGTTGACAGCCGCACCGGAACTGTCTGGGTGGCTGACGGCAGCAGCGGATCGGTCACCGAGATCAGCGCCAAGACCGGACATGTCGTCCGCACGGTCACGCTGTCACAGACCGACGCCGTGGCCAACGCCATCGCAGTCGACCCGGTTCACGGCGAGGTGTTCGTTACCGAGATTAACCTCGGCGACCTGGTCGAGTTCCGCGAGAGCGATCCGTCAGCACAGCACGTGGCGAACGGCGGCAACACCCCACTCGCAGTCGCGGCGGATAGTTCGGCACGCACGGCCTGGGTGACCGATGAGGTAGGCACCGTCACCGAGATCTCTTACCGCCGCGCACATCCGACCGTGCTTCACACGTTGCACATCAGCGGCGGCACGGGCGCTATCGCTGCCGACGCCACGGCCGGCCTGATCTTCGTCGCGGAGTACACCGGGAATGCCGTCGCGATTATCAGCGCGGCCAGCCGGAAGGTGCGCACCGTGAAGGTAGGGCATTCGCCGGGAAGCCTCGCTGTTGATCCGCTGCACGGCGACGTGTGGGTCGCCAACGATGGCAGCAGCAGTATCAGCCAGATCCGTGAGTCCACTCGCAAGGTCCTGGCCACTTACCCGCTCGGTTTTAGCCCGTCCCGGGTCGCCGTCCAGCCGGCAGCCGGGGTGTACGCAGTCGATTTCACTGCCAACGCGGTCAGGTTCCTCGCGGCGAGGCTGCGGCTCAGCGCGCCCGGGTCAGCGACATTCAGGACCGGGAGGCACGGCTCGCTGTTGATCACCGCCGCCGGATTCCCGGCGGCCTCGGTGAGCCTGTCGGGCAAGCTCCCGGCCGGGCTGCACTGGTCGGCTTCCGGCGCGGGCGGCCGCGTCGCGGGGACTCCGAAACGCGGCACTGACGGCACTTACCACGTGACGCTCCGGGCCAGCACAACCTGGGGACAGCGCGCGAGCAGGAGCCTGACCATAAGAGTCCGGTAGCCCCGCCGAGCCGAATCGGGCGCTCCGACCGGATCGGGCGCTGGCCAGTCCATGGCGCCGCCGCCTGCTCGACCTGCTCCGCAACGGCCCGGCGACGACCGGAGCGCTGGCCGGGCAGATCCCGGAGCTCAGCAGGTCCGCCGTCATGCAACATCTCGGTGTCCTGGCCGACGCCGGCGGTCGGCGGCCGGCATTACGAGGACTGGGGTGGCGGGCGGCCACCTGTATGGCCAGGTCACGCTCGACCTGCACGCGTTCCAGCTGATCCTGTTGCGACGGCCTGATAACGCGCCCGCCTATGACGACGAGACGATCGAGCAGATCCAGCGCGAGCACCTGGCTTTCCACGAATCGATGCGGCAGGCCGACCACGTCGTTACGAACGGACCATGATCAAGGACGGCATATCAGTGAGCCTGGAAGACTGAGCTGGCCGGTCAGCCGCCCTCGTCGCCCTCGAATCCGATGAGCCAGTGGAGACCGTAACGGTCGATGACTTGCCCGTCGGATCCGCCCCACGGCCGCGTCTGCAAGTCGTCGACTACCCGGCCGCCCTCGCCGAGACGGTTAAACCAGTGGCGCAGCGTCGACGGAGCGGCAGTACCAAGCAGAGCCAGCATCATGCCTTCGGATCGCAGCGGTCGCTCGTCCCCGGAGACGTCAGCGCCAAACAGCGCGACCGGCCCTCCGGTGAGGTAACCGTGGGCAATGGCATCCGCGGGACCGTCAGTCCTACTGAACTCCTCGAAGCTGTGCAACTGGACGCCGCAGCCAAACACTTCGCCGTAGAACGTCAGCGCCTCACGAGCAGTGCCGGGAAAGTGAACGTAGGGCGCCGGGTCGGTCATGCGATGCACTGTAATGCACCATTGGCCGCTCAGCTGGCCATGGGCGTTTCCAGGATCAGCCGAGAGCTAGGGCGATCGCGTGCAGCGCCAGCCCGACGCCAGCTCCCACCACTGTGCCGTTGATGCGGATGTACTGCAGATCTCGCCCGAGCAGCAGCTCAAGCTGACTCGAGGTCTCGGCCGCATCCCACCGCTCAATGGTTCCGGTGACAAGGCCGGCGAGTTCGTCGTGCAGCTGATCGGCGAGTGCTCTGGCTCCTGACACGACCACACGCTCGATGCCGACCTGCAAGCGCTGGTCTGACCCGACGCGTCGGCCAGCCGTCACGAGCGCCTCGGCGAGCCGGTGGCGCAACTCCGACCCGGGATCGGCAGCCTGGGCACGCAAGGTGTCCTTGGCTTGCTGCCAGAGCTCGGAGGACCAGTCCCGCAGCGCCGCGCTGCCCAGGACCTCGTGCTTGATGCGCTCGCCGCGCTGGCGAAGTTCGGCGGATGTTTCGAGCCGGTCAGGCAGCCCGGTGATCCAGTCCTCGAACTGCTTCCGCGTCTCATCGCCAGGATCGGCGGCCATCGCGGCCAGACGCTGCCGCACGCGGCTGTGCAGGCGATCGAAGACCCGCCGGTACACCGCGTCCGGGACCCAGCGCGGTGACTCGTCTTCGAATCGCTCGCGCAGCTCGTCGTGATGATCCGCCAGATAGCGGTCAGCGGCTGACGCGACGGCGTTGATCAGCTCGTCCTTGTGCTCTCTGGTGAGGACTATCCGCAGGGCGCGGCCGGCCAGCGGCGCCACATCGACGGCGTCCAGCGCCCGCGTCAACTCGGCCGCGAGGGTGCGCTGGATGTCGTCGTCATGCACAGCCTCGGCCATCCTGACCACGAAGTCAGCGCAATGGCCCGCGAGGCGGGCGGCATTACCCTCGCCGGCGAGCCAGTCGCCCATGCGGGGAACCAGCCGGGCGGCCCGGATCCGCTCGGCAAGAACGTCAGCATTAAGAAAGTTCTCCTGCACGAACTGGCCCAGCGTGGCAGCGAACTGGTTCTTGCGCTCGACGATCAGCGCAGTATGCGGTATCGGCAGGCCTAGCGGCCGGCGGAACAGGGCCGTCACCGCGAACCAGTCGGCGACACCACCGACCATCGCCGCTTCAGCACCGGCCTGAACATAGCCCAGGAAGGTTCCGTGGACACCGACCGCCGTGACGGCTATGAAGAGCGCCGTCACGGCTGCAAGGAGCGCCGTTGCACGCCGGCGGGCGGCCGCAAGCCGGCGCTTCCGCAGTGCGACCGACTCTCGCCTCAATGCGGGCGCCGTCGAACCGTACGCCGTTCCGGCAGGTTCCATCCGCCGTTGCCCGGTCAGGCCACGGCCTGGCATGAGCCGCAATCGGCGGCGCGTCCGATGTCACAGACCACAGCGGCAGGCTAACGCGGCCGCAGGCTAGCTAGTTTCACTGGATCCGCCAGGCAGGCTGGTGTCGCTACCGTGGACCGCCGTGGTATCGGGCGCACGCCGATATGAGACCACTACCAGGCTCTCATCAACCGCGGCGGGCCGGGTAGCTTGCCGGCAGTCAGTCGGCCTCCGCGCGAGTGAGCTCGAAAAGCTCAAGTGTCAGTCCGTAATACTGACTGGTCTGGCCGAGGTGCCGCATGCCCAAGCGCCGGCACACCTCCGTTGACCTGGTGTTGTCCGGGTCAACCACGGCCAGGACACTGTCCAGCACCGGCCTGGCTGGCCGGCTGGCTACGACGGGTCCGATCTGGTCCGGGCCGATCGTGTCGAGGCCGAAAGCCAGGGCGATCGCACCGCGGCCGGCCTCAGTGGCATAGCCCGCACCCCAGTAGTCAGGGTTCAGATGCCAGCCGATCTCGACCGCGCCGTCGTCTCCCGGCAGCGGCGACAGCAGCACAGCGCCAGGGACCTGACCGGTGGCCCGAAGCTCGAGCGCCCACAATCCATAATCCGGCTGCTCCAGGCTGCGGGCGATCCGCCGGTCGAGGACCTGCCGCATCCGTGCCAGCGACGGAACAGGCGTGCGGGGCTGCGGACCCAGCCACCGAGCCACTTCGTCCCGGCCGTAAATGGCGAACGCAGCTTCCAGATCGGCCACTGTCCAGTCCCTGGCGATGAGCCTGGGCGTTGTGAAGTGCTCCATCCCTGCATTGTGCCGGCGACGCGTCGCGAAGTGAGGGAAGAAGCGGGCCCGAGTGCTAACGCGTTGACAGGTCGGGGAAGGAGTTGTGCGGGTTGTGTTCGGAGAGCACTGAGGGCGGACCGATGAGGATATTGTCCGGCTCGCCGATGACTTCCTCGTCTTTGCCGGAGTAATCGAACTTTCTCAGGACGTGCTTGATCGCTTCGAGCCTGGCGCGCTTCTTGTCGTTACTCTTGACCACCGTCCACGGCGCGTGCTGTTTGTCGGTGTAGTGGAACATCGCCTCTTTGGCTTCGGTGTAGGCGTCCCATTTGTCCAGCGACTCGATGTCCATCGGACTCAGCTTCCACTGCCGGACTGGATCGACTCGGCGGATGATGAACCGCGTGCGCTGCTCGGAGGGTGTCACCGAGAACCAGAACTTGGTCAGGTGCAGACCGGAACGTACCAGCATGCGCTCGAACTCCGGCGCCTCGCGCATGAACTCCCAGTACTCCTCATCGGTACAGAAACCCATCACCCGCTCGACGCCGGCCCGGTTGTACCAGGAACGGTCGAACATGACGATCTCGCCTGCCGCGGGCAGGTGCGGCGCGTAACGCTGGAAGTACCACTGGCTCTGCTCCCGCTCGCTTGGCTTGGCCAGTGCAACAACGCTGGCGCCGCGCGGGTTCAGGTGCTCGGTGAACCGCTTGATCGTGCCGCCTTTGCCGGCCGCATCACGGCCCTCAAAGACGATCACGACGCGCTCGCCGGTGGACTTGACCCAGTTCTGGAGCTTGACAAGCTCAATCTGAAGCGGGCGTTTGAGGTACTCATACTCATCGCGCGTCATCTTCTCGGGGTACGGATAGTCCTCGCGCCACGTGTCGACTATCCGGCCGTCCGGCCATCGCAGAACCGGGTCGTCGTGTTCGTCGTCGTCTTCTACCCGCAAACCCGCCGTCAGCCAGGGATCCGACGCCCAGTCCTCAGGCAGCGCATTGAATTCAGCAGCGTACTGACTCGTCACGGGACAAGCACAACATCCCCCCGGCCAGCTGTCATCAGGGACCCCAGGGCCCGGGCGCAGCCGACGCTATCTCGACTGCGTCCCAGAGTTGCGCAATCGAGCACATCTACGCTGAAGGGACAGACTGCCAGTGCTTGCGGTCGTATGTTTAACCCGCTAGCGGCGGGGATCTCGGAGGAGAGCGGCTCGCCGGAGTAACGGCGGCAGGTTGCAGGAAGCAAGTGCTCGGAGGTACGGCGATGTGGCGGAGAAGGCGCCGCCTGCAGCAGCTGGAAACCGAAGTCGCCCAGGGCAAGGCCGAACGAGCCGAGCTGAGACGGCGCCTCGAGTGGTTCGAGGCAATCGCGGCGGCCGCAGGAGCGCCGCCGGGAGCGGACCGCCGGGGCGCAGAACAGGCCAGCACAAGACTTCCGAAGAGAGCACTAACGAAGACAGCGCTGCCTCAACCGGAGCTACCCGGCACAGGGCTACTCGGCACAGGGCTACCCGGCACAGGGCTACCCGGCACAGGGCGAAACAGCACGCCGCCATCGGCTCCGCTGCCGCCGGCCCTGCTCGCCGCAGCGCGTGACCTTCGCGGTGATGACGTTGCCGTCCGCCTGAAGGTCGCCGGAGCTGACGTGGTCGCCGTCGTCGGTGGCCCGGGGGATCCGCGCGAATGGTGGACAGCCATCTGGCAAGCAGCCGGGCAGGAAACGGCACACCAGGAAGAAGAACCAGCGTGATCCGCGTGCGACACCTCACGCTGCCGCCTGGCCTGAGCGCGGTCGTCCGCAAGGACATCGACGGCAGACTGCAGGTCTTCGTCTCGGACGCACTCGCCCCTGATCGCCAGCGCGCCGCGGTGCGGCTGGCATTGCGCTCGATCCGAGGATCCGGCTGGCGCACTGGCTTGCTGACGGTCCCGATTGGCGTGCTGCTCGGTACCTTCGGGCGACGCCTTGCGCCGATCAGCAGAGCGCTGCGCACGCACGTGGTCGCAACTGCCGCCACCGCGGTTGTCGCGGCCGCCGTAGCAGCCGCGCTGATTGTCGCGCTGCCGCAGCATCGCGGGCCGACGGCTGCAGGGCCCCAACCAGGCCTCGGTCAGGCCCCCGCGGTATCACCCGGCCCGGCGCATATCGCAGCTTCATCTGGTCCCGGTCATGGTGCGCTGCCGGCGCCGGGCGGGACAGGGGCGGCAAGCACGTCGCCGGCACCGCGGCCGGGCCCGGTCACCGTGGCTCATTCCGCGCCGTCAGCTTCCCAGTCCTCGGCCCCCGAGCCGGGCACCTCAACAGGTGTGCCGCAACCCGGTACGCCGTCTCCGACGGCGACTGCAGCTCCGTCGCCCTCAGCCTCGCCGGCAGCTCCCGCCGGCGTCACCTGCTTGGTCGTCCTGAGTGTCTGGGTCTGCCTGTGAGCGGCCTGGCCGAGCTGTCAGGCTCCTCGCTCGGCTAGCTCCTCGCCACCGTCGTCGTCTTGCTGACGCCAGTTCCTTGCCAGCGCGATGAGGCCGCGGACGACTTCCGGCGGCAGCCCGGGCGTGCTCGCCAGGTGCCTGAGCGTCGGATCGTCGTAGCGAGCGTCGGCCCATGCCGTCGAACTGCCGGCGGGTTCGCCGCCTGCCAGTATCCGGCGACATGAACCGGGCGCCCATCCGAACACGTTCTCAATGATGCCGAGGGTGCTAGCCGATACTCGCTGGCCATTCTCCAGCTTGCCGAGGGTTCTGTCGGTAATGCTGGTCGCGGCAGCAAGGGCACGCCGGTCGCGCATGCCAAGTGCCACCCGACGCGCGACAACGTAGTCGGCTAGCCGCCGCCAGTCCTCGGTGATCATTGACCTGCCCTTCCCCGGAAAGGCGAAGTATCTGGGGCCGACGATTCGTCTCCGCAGTGTACAGCTTGGACCATTAACTTGACATTGCTTCTTGTTTCTTCCTAAGGTTGCGCTTAGTTCCACTGAGTTCGCAAGCTAGCTCAGGCCCCTCGTCTGAGTTACCTTTTTGCAGGTCGCCAGAACCCGGATCCTGGAGCGTCCATGGGCGGCACCGACGGGCCCGTTGAGGAGGGTGAGCACAGCCAACGCTGCGCAACCTCGCCGGCTGACCGCGCTCGCAACTCGCTGCCCGAAATGTACTACCAGCCGCTCCTGCAACTCGCCGCGCTGCTGACCGGCGATGCGGTCGTCGCCGAGGCTGTGGTCGGCGACGCGTTCGCCGCGATACCGTCGGCTGCGCTTGCCAGCTTGAGCGCCGCCGATTGCTTGCGCTACCTGCAACGGCTGGTCATCATCCGGTGCCGCCGCGCTGCTCGGTTTCGTCGCCAGACAATGCCCCGCGGGCGGCACGCAGTTTCCGACTTCGCCCGCTTGCCGGTCGTCGCTGCACTGCGCGGCCTGCCGCGGACTGCGCGGGAGGCCGTCGTGCTGACCCATTACCTGGACCTCCCGGTCGCGCAGGCAGCAGCTCTCGCGGGCGTCAGCGAGGCCCTGCTGACCGCGAATCTCGCCACCGCGATGCGTGCGATCGACGATCACCTCATAGGACTTTCCCCGGATTCATGATCCCGTCCGGGTCGAGCGCGTCTTTGATCGCCTGATGCACTGCCATCGACTCCGCGCCGAGTTCAGTACCCAGCCATCGCCGCTTGATCATGCCCACGCCGTGCTCACCGGTCAGCGTGCCGCCAAGTTCCAGCGCAGCCCGGAAAATCTCGTCGGCCGCCGCCCACACCGCAGGCGGCACTTCCGGCAGCCCGCGCTCGAAGACGAACACCGGATGCAAGTTCCCGTCGCCGGCGTGAGCCACCGTCGCGATGTAGACATCGTGCCGGACAGCGGCCTGCTCGATCCGGGCGACCATCTCGGGCAGCCGAGTCCGCGGCACGCACACGTCCTCAACCAGCGCGACGCCGAGTCGCTCGATCGCCGGATAAGACAGCCGGCGCAGCTCTAGGAGCTGCCGAGATTCACCCTCCGACGCCGACACCTCTGCCATCGAAGCCCCGGCTGCCAGGCACAGATCGCGCATCAGCGCGCCGCCGCGTTCGGCCGACTCGCTGTCGTCCTGCGCGATTAGCAGCGCCTGCACGCCAGCGTCGAAGCCGGTGTTCTTCCACTCATCGATCGCTCGCAGCGTCGCCGAGTCCATCAACTCGAGCAGGCTGGGCCTGATCCGGGTCGCGAGGATCGATGTCACGGCCTCCGCCCCGGCGGCAAAGCCGTCAAAGCCGGCTACCACCGTGACCGGATACCTGTCCGGCCTCGGCCTCAGCCGAAGCGTTGCCGAGGTGATCACGCCCAGCGTTCCCTCCGACCCGACGAACAGGCCAGTCAAGTCGTAGCCGGTGACGCCTTTCATCGTCCGGCGCCCGGTGCGCAGCAGGCGGCCGCCGGGCAGCACTACCTCCAGGCCGAGCACGGAGTCCCTGGTGACGCCGTACTTGACGCAGCGCAGCCCGCCAGCGTTCGTCGCCAGGTTGCCGCCAATGGTGGAGATCTCGTGGCTGGAGGGGTCCGGCGCGTACATGAGCCCGTGCTCAGCAGCCGCGCGGTCAAGGTCGGCTGTGAAGACGCCGGACTGCGCCACGGCGAGCTCGTTCGCCTCGTCGACTTCGAGGATCGACGTCATCCGTGCCGTGGACAAGATCATGCAGCCATCGGTCGCTGTCGCGCCGCCTGCCAGGCTCGTGCCGCCACCTCGGGGCACGACCGGCACGTGGTTCCGCTGCGCCCAGGCCAGCGCCGCAACGACGTCCTGGGTGCTGCCGGCCACCAGCACGCAACGTGGCCGTCCCGGCGTCACGACCGGCGTCTGGTCGTACCGGTAAGCCTCCATCTGGTCCGGATCCGTGATGACCCGGGCGCCGGCGACCTCCGCCCGCAGCTCGTCAAGCTCGTCGCTCATGGCCCCGTCTCTCCTGCGCTTGATCTCTCTGGCGCTTGGTCGCTTTGGCGCTAGGCCTGATTATCCGCGTCGTGATCCGGTCGTTCTCGTCTCATTCTCGGTCAGCGCACGAACGAACTGCCCAGTTTGCGCTTGCTGGCAGCAGATGGGTGTGACTTGGCTGTTCCTCCAGCAACAGCCAAGTCACATCCATTCAAGATCATCGGGTCATGGAGTCCCTCGCTGGCGCAATGACCGCGGCCGCGGCCTAACCGGCGCGCGCCGCGAGGCGATCACGATGAATTGATCACGGTAGGTTGAGGCCGCATGAACGCCGTGCCACCGATGCCGACGCCGACGCCGATGAGGCCCCTCGGCTGTGGCGGGCCGCTCGTATCCAGGATCGGCCTCGGTCTCGCCGCGCTCGGCCGGCCGGCCTACATCACCAGCGGCCGGGACCGCGACCTGCCCGACCGCAGCGTCGCCGGGCTAGGGGCTCGCACCTTCGAGGTGCTAGACGCGGCTTACGCCGGCGGAGTCCGTTACGTCGACGCTGCCAGGTCCTACGGCCGGGCTGAGGAGTTCCTCGCAGCCTGGCTTGCCGACCGGGGTCACGCCGACGTAGTCGTCGGGTCCAAATGGGGGTACCGCTATACCGGAGGCTGGCGGCTCGACGGCGGCGTCCAGGAGGTCAAGGAGCACTCGCTGGCGATGTTCACCGCCCAGCTCGAGCAGACTCGCGGATATCTCGGCGACCGCCTGGCGCTCTACCAGGTGCACTCGCTGACCGAGGACTCCGGCCTGCTCAGCGACGCCGCACTGCTCGGCGCGCTTGCCGACCTGCGTGCCGACGGCGTGCTGATCGGCCTGTCCACCAGCGGCCCGCGGCAGGCCGACACACTGCGCCGGGCTCTGGAGGTGACGGTCGGCGGCGAGCCGCTGTTCTCGGTCGCGCAAGTGACCTGGAACCTGCTGGAACCGACCGTGCAGAGCGCAGCTGCCGAGGCAGCGCAGGCCGGCTGGGCCGTCCTCGTCAAGGAAGCCGTCGCCAACGGCCGGCTCGCTCCGGGCGGCGACGCCGCCGGGCCGGGCTCGCCACTCGCCACCGCGGCCGCGGCCGCGAACGTCACCCCGGACGCGATCGCGATCGGCGCCGCGCTGGCGCAGCCGTGGGCCACGCTTGTCCTGTCCGGCGCGGTCTCCCCCGCCCAGATCAAGGCGAACCTGGCCGCCCCAGGCCTCGCCGACCAGTCCGCGACAGCTGGCCCGCAAGCCAGCCAGTTGAC
The DNA here is from genome assembly GCA_035507615.1 of Streptosporangiaceae bacterium. Taxonomy (GTDB): domain Bacteria; phylum Actinomycetota; class Actinomycetes; order Streptosporangiales; family Streptosporangiaceae; genus JAJYUU01. The sequence continues at coordinate 60,652 of DATJNX010000029.1, read as the reverse complement.
CGAGACGATGGCCGAAAGCCCGGCTCGTTACTGGGCGGAACGCTCCGAGCGGCCCTGGTCCTGACCGCACCGGGTCCTCCCGCGCCCGCCGCGCCCCTGCGCCACGCCCGCGCGCTCGCACCGGGGCGACGCCTTCACGCAGACTTTGCCGGGCGGCCACTTTTACTGCCCCGGCCGGTCGAACAAGAAGTCCAGCGTGCTGAGGCGTGGACACTTACCCGCGGCAGACCCGCCGCCAGCTGACCCCGCACGTTGTCCGCGCGACCGTTGCGGCAGCGCTCTGCCTGACCACGTTAGCGCTCTGGACTGCACTCGCCAGCCCGGCCCACGCTTCAGCCAAGCCCGCCCACGCGCAGCCGCCGCACACCGCCGGCGGGCACGCCATCACCGTCCATGTCACCTCCCCGCGCAGCATCGCGAATGGCGCCACGAGCGACGACTCGACAACTTCCACCCTCACCGAGACACCGGCATCGGTCCCCAACGGCGCCAACTTCACATTCACCTACACAATCGCCTCGGCTGACGCGGGCAGCACGACCAACTGGATCGGCATGTACGAGCCAGGGCAGACGCCCGGCGTTGAAGACTCCACCTGCTGGAACTACGTGTCCGGCGCCAGCGGCACGGCCACGTTCCCGAGCACCTGCCTGGACGGCGTCGGGCAGTACGTCGCCTGGCTGTTCTACAACAACGGCTATCAGGAGCTAGCCGGTCCGGTGAACTTCACCGTCACCGCGTCGCAACCTGCGCCAGCCCCCCAGTTCGCCGCTGCCTTCGGCCAGCACGGCCCTGGCGAGCTCACCGACCCCTTCGGCGTCGCGGTGGCACCCGGCAACAGCGTGTGGGTCGCCGACCGCGCCACTGGCCTGGTTGAGCAGTTCAGCTCGTCCGGCCGCTTCCTCCGCGCGATCGGCGGCGGCGTCCTCAGGCATCCCGACGGCGTCGCAGTCGATTCGGCTGGCAACGTCTGGGTCGCCGACACCGGGCACGACCAGATCGCCGAGTTCTCCGCCTCAGGCCGCGAGCTGCAGTCCTTCGGCTCGCAAGGATCAGGCAACGGCCAGCTCGACCACCCGCAGGCTCTCGCGTTCGACTCATCAGGCGACGTCTGGGTGGCCGACCAGGACAACAACCGGATCGAGGAGTTTTCCGCGGCCGGCAGCTACCTCTCTCAGATTGACGTGGCCACGCCGGACGGCATCGCCGTCGGCTCCTCGGGCAACCTGTGGGTGTCCAGCCCCAGTTACGCCGACGGAAACGCGGTCTACGAGTTCACCCCGGAGGGCACCAACCTGGAGTACTACGGCAGCACCCAGGCAGAGTACGGCGCGTTCTCCAACACGGCCGGCGTCGCGGTCGGGCCAGCCGGCAAGATCTACGTGGTCAACGCTGACTACAGCCTCGTCACCGTGCTCAACCCGGACGGAAGCTTCTACACCGAGTTCGGCTTGCAGGCCAACCCGGCAAACGCAGCCGAGAACATGGCGTTCCCGCAAGGCATCGCAGTGACGGCGAATGGCACGGCGTACGTGGCCGACAGCGGCAACGGCCGGGTCGTCGAGTACTCCCCGGCGAACGCTGCGACCGCGGCGATAGTCATCCGGCCAGCCGCCGCGGGCTTCCCGTGGCAGCTAGCCGGGCTCGCGGCAGGCATCGCGCTAGCGCTCGCCGCGCTGACCGGATTCATTCTGCTGCGCCGCCGCCGCGTGCCTGCGGGCGCCAACCCACTGCCAGCCAGCAACTCCGTTGCGGCCACTGCTAACAACCACAATTCGAATGGAAACGGCAGTAACAGCGGGCTGATCGTCAACCGCCGCGCGCTGCTAGCCAACGGAACCGCACTCACGGGTGTCGCAGCCGGCGCGGCCGCGCTGCCGCTCAGCTTGCGCAGGGCAATGGCCAAGACGCTCCGCGACGGGCGCAAGTCTGGCGGCAGCATCTACGACATCGAGCACATCGTGATCCTGATGCAAGAGAACCGCAGCTTCGATCACTACTACGGCACGATGCCAGGAGTCCGCGGATTCCAGGACCCGACCGCGATCACACTGCCGACCGGTAACCCGGTGTACTACCAGCCGGACCCGTCGCACGCGCAGGGTTACCTGCTGCCGTTCTACTACGACCCGGCAAAGACCAGCGCTCAGGCCACGCCGGGAACGGACCACTCCTGGCCTACGCAGCACCAGGCCTGGGACAACGGCAAGATGGACGAGTGGATCGCCGCCAAGGGCCCGTACACCATGGGCTACTTCAAGCAGCAGGACATCCCGTTCCACTGGGCGCTCGCGGAGTCGTTCACAATCTGCGACAACTACCACTGCTCGGTACTCGGCCCGACGAACCCGAACCGGCTGTACATGTGGACGGGGATGATCGACCCGAACGGCACCGGCGGCGGCCCGATCATCGACAACAGCCCGGCGTTCAACAACATCATCCTGTCCTGGACGACCTACCCAGAGCGGCTCGAAGCCGCTGGCATCAGCTGGAAGGTCTACCAGGAGGAGGACAACTATGACGACAATGCGCTGGCCTGGTTTAAGCAGTTCGGCTACGCGTCGACGTCGTCCTCGCTCTGGAAGCGCGGCATGTACAAAGGCCCGGCGGGCGCGTTCGAGAACGACGCGCGTAACGACCGGCTGCCGCAAGTGTCCTGGCTGGTCGCGCCCACAGCGCAGACCGAGCATCCGGACTACTTCCCGGCAGCGGGCGCAGAGTACATTGCCCAGAAGCTCGACGCGATCGCGTCCAACCCGGACGTCTGGGCGAAGACCGCGTTCATCCTCTGCTACGACGAGAACGACGGCATGTTCGATCACGTGCCGCCGCCGTACGCGCCAGCCGGGACAGCAGACGAGTTCGTCGACGGCCTGAACATCGGGCTCGGCTTCCGCACCCCGACCACGATCGTGTCGCCCTGGACGGCAGGCGGTTTCGTCTGCTCGGAGGTGTTCGACCACACCTCGCTGATCCGGTTCATCGAGGCCCGGTTCGCCGTCTACGAGCCCAACATCAGCGCATGGCGCCGCCAGACCTGCGGTGACCTGACATCAGCGTTCCGGTTCGGCGGCGCGCAGTCCGGCTACCCGGCGAACGGCGAGCTCGGGCTGGCCGTGACCGAGAGCCGGCTCCTGCGCGCGCAGGCTCAGGTCAACGACAACCCGTTCCCGGTGCCGCCCGCGGTCAACGAGCCGCTGCCGGCCCAGTAACGGTTAGCGATAGCAGCGGGAGGGGCCCGGGCGGGTCCCTCCCGCTTGCGCGTTTAAGGCGCTGCGCTACCGGGACAGGCGTGCCGAGGCCAGGACGCGTCCGCCGGCCAGCAGCCACAGCACCGTCTCGCCGTCCCGCCGGCCGGTCATCAGTTCCGGCGTGCAGCCTGGCAGGATCGCGCGGTGGTATTCCATCTCGGCTGAGGACGGGACCCAGTCACCGGCCGCTAGCTCGTCCTCAACCACCGCCCAGTGCACGGCGTTATTGACATGCCCAGCAGTGTCAAAATCCACGGCACGCAGCGGCCAGGCTCTTGGCGGCGATGTGATGCCTGCCCCGTTTCCTTCATTCATGGCGGCGGGACGCGGGTGGGTCAGGCGAGCGGACACCACGTGCCCGCCGGCTGATCCGCCGTAGGCAGTCAGGAACTGTGGCGACAGCGGCACCGGCCGGCCGTCGGCCGCGGATACTGCCGCCCAGACGGCGCTGGCCTGGACAAGGGGCGCGCCGTCGGCAGTTGACAGCGTCGTGGTCCGCTCGGCCCAGCGCGGTCCGGTGCCGGAACAGAATGTGGCGACCCGGAGTCGGTCTCCCATGGCCGGCAGCGCCTTGATGCGAAGCTCGCAGCGGCGGACCAGCCAGACGACCGGCTCGGCGAGGCCGGAGTCGGCCAGGTCATCCTCGGCGGCCGTCTGCAGGTAGCGAGCGACGGCGTCGAGGCGGAGCCGCCCGGACGGTGTCACGTCGGTGCTCCGGACGATCCGCCGGGCCGCGTAGACCCGGCCGCTGGCAGGCTCTGGCCGGAACGTCTCCATCCGGGCATTGTGCCGTGCCCCGGCGAGCTGGCAGGCACAGCCCCCTGAATGGCACAGGCCCTGACAGGGCGCTGATCGCGGGACAAAACGGGGTGGCCTACGGCACAATGACGCTGCGCAGAGCCGTGCGCTGACTACCCCGGCCGGTACGGTAAGAAAGAGGCCATGAAACCCGCTGAGCTGCAGCTGCTCACCTCGCTTGAGGATCGCCACTGGTGGTACAAGGAGCGGCGCGCCATCCTGTCCCGTGAGCTGCGACGACTGCCGGTTACCGGCCAGGCTCTGGACATCGGGGCGGCCGGCGGGGGGAACACCAGGGTCCTGCAGAGCCACGGCTGGCGGGCGCTCGCGCTCGAGTACTCCGATTCGGTAGCCGACGTCGCCAAGGCCCGCGGGATCAGCGCCATCCGGGCCGACGCCCGTGACCTGCCGCTGGCCTCGAACACCTGTGACCTGGTGACCGCTTTCGACATCCTCGAGCACATCGACGAGGACTACCTGGCGGCTGCGGAGATCGGCCGGGTGCTGAAGCCGGGAGGCACTGCCCTGATCGCGGTCCCGTGCGACATGGCTCTCTGGTCGGCTCACGACGACGAGGTCGGGCATGTGCGCCGTTACACCAGGCCGGAGCTGGTCAACGTGATGCAGAAGGCCGGGCTGACGGTCGAGAAGGTCTGGAGCTGGAACGTGCTGCTCCGGCCGGTGGTTGCGCTGCGTCGCAAGTCGTCTACTGGCAGTGACCTAGATGAGGTTCCGCCGCTGATCAACACCGCCCTCACCGGCGTCATCGTGGCGGAGCGCTATCTGCCGACGAAGTCGCTGCCGGGCGTCTCGCTGTTCCTGCGCGCGCGCCTTCCCTGAGCTGTTCTTCGACCAGGAAGCCGGGAACTGGCACTATCGCGTTCCGGCGTTGCACATCAACGGAGGCGGGATGACTTCTCGCCGCGACGCTGAGCAGGACTGCTTGGCCGCGATTGCGTTCGCGCTGGAAGGCAATCCGGCCTACTACGACCCCACGGCCGAAGCTCTCACCGTTGCTGTGGCAGTCTCGCCGGCCGCCTGAACTCCGCCTCACAGCGATACGCCCGCTTCGGCCGCCCGGATTAGCTGGGCTTGACCTGCCAGGCGTAGACGCCGTTGTCGTTTGCGCTGAACAACATGTTGTCGGCGAAAACGCTCTGGCTGAAGTCCATGCCTGTGACGAGCTTCCGCAGGATCTTGCCGTCCGAGGCGCCGACAAGGTAGGTGGCGCACGGGGCCGAGGAGATGTCGTAGGTGCCGACCGCGACTACTCCGCCGCCGTCCAGGCTGGGGCTGCCGATCACTCCGTCGGGCAGCCCGGTCTCCCAGACCAGTTTGCCGTTGCCGGGGTCACGCTCCTGGATCGAGCCGCGGTAGGACCGGCCACGGATGGTGACCGAGAGCCCGCCGATGAAGAGGTGATGCCCGTCATACGCCGCGGCGGCGATGCATCCGGTCACCGGGCTGGACGCGCCGCTGACGCGCTTGTCCCAGGCCAGTTTCATGGTCGACTGGCGTACCGCGTAAAAGATGCCGTTCTTGTCGCAGGCGCCGACGTAGCGCCCGAACAGCACCGGCGAGGCCCCGAAGTCCGCGTCATAGGACACCTGTGAGGCCGGCACCTGGAACCGGCCCAGCAGCCTGAGTCGCGGGCTGAGCTTGAGGATCGACTCGGAGTAGCCAAGAAGCTGATGATCTTCCGGGCCGTTACCCGTGGTGGCGAACACATCGCCGTCTGGCGCGACCGCGACGCTCGACCAGATCGAGCCGCCGACGTCGCCCTTCGGAGTTGTGTAAAACTCGGCGAGTTTCTTGCCGGTCGCCAGGTTGTAGCTGATCAGCCCGGCATGGACCAGCGGCTGGTCACAGTTGGACGCGATGCCGATGTAGATCCTGCCGTTCGCCACCGTGGGCGATGACCAGTCGAAGTAGTTGCTCACCTTGGCCGACGGGATGGCGATGACTGACTTCCATTTCACCTCCAGGTTTGACGCATTCAGCGCGTACAGGTAGCCGTCGGCGCCCGCGATGTAAACGGTCGGTTGGTGATCGCCAGGATCGGTTGCCACGGTGGCCGTATCCACGGTGCCGAACGCTCCGCAGGTCTTGTGGCGCTGGAAGCCGAGGAACCTCTTGGCGAGCACTGCCCCGCTGGTCAGCCCGAGCTTGTAGAACCAGCCGCCGTCAGCACCAATGAATACCGCCCCGTCAGCCACGGTCGGGCTGGCCAGGTAGTTGCGGCCCGGCGCGTGATGCCACAGCTGCGCCAGCTGCGGTGCGCTTGCTGGCGTGATGGCGGACTGTGCTGGCGCATAGGACGAATGCCGCGGCCCGTTCAGATAGGCGGGCCAGCCTGCCGAAACCGGTGCCGTGGCGTTAGCGTGCAGTCTGCCCGCAGCCGCGGCGCCCGCCGGAGCGGTCGCTGCCAGCCCGGATCCGAGCACGATGGCCAGCGAACTCGCGAGCAGGGCTCCGCGGAGCCGCCAGCCACCTCGAGGCAGCCATTTCCCGCGCATATCCCCCTCCGCGACACCATGAGGCACTCTGGCAACAGTGACAAAGTACGCAGGTATTCATTGCGTTGCCGCAAGAACGCCGGCAGCGGCCGGCCACATAAACCCGCGTCGGCCGCCATCCGCTACCACGATGTGACCATGACCGACTGGATTTTCCAGGGCAACGGCAAGCTGTACGACCTCGATGCCGCGATAGCTAGATCGCGCCTGCAGTCGTGGCGGACACCGCGTTACCGGGACCGGACTGCTGCCGGAGATCGCGTGTGGCTCCAGGTTGTCGGCCGAGATGAACCCGGAATCTACTATGTGGGAGCGATCACGGCGCCTACCCACGAGGACCCGGACTGGCACGTCGGCGACTCGCCGTATGCGCGGTGGCGAACGGGCGTCCGGTTTGCCTACCGCATCGATCCGCCGTTGCTCAGAGTGGAGTTGCTCGCTACCGCCGGGCTCGCCTCGTTCCGGCCGTTCCGCGGTTTCCAGGGGTCGAATGTGCCGCTGCCCGCGGACGTGGTGCTAGCACTATGGGAACTTGCCGCGCCACGCTTGGAAGCACTCGGCCCGGCGCCAGCCAGGTAGAGCCGCCGAACTCACCAGGCCCGAACCCTAAGAGCTGCGATTTTTCGCGGGCGTACCACGCCTGAAGACGGTCAGCGGAAGCATCGTGACCCTGCCGGAAGCGGCTGCCGTGAGACTCAGAGCACCTTCTCCATGTAGATGCGCCGGTAGCCGTCCTCTGCGCGCCGCCCGACTTCGGCGTAGCCCAGCCGGGTGTAGATCGCCTGGTTCTCGGTCATGGCCTCGTGCGTGACCAGGGCCATCTTGGTCAGCCCGCACCGGGCCGCCTCCTGCTCGGCGAAGCTCATCAGGGCCCTGCCCAGCCCGCGGCCCTGGGCGCGGGGGTCCACGGCAATGTTCTCGACGAGCAGGTGATCATCGCGAGGGTAGAGAGTTATCACGGCGGCGATCGGCGTTCCGGTGACCCAGGTCGTGCCGGCCTCGACCGCCGGCCCGTAGTCGCGCAGCATGGGGGCCGGTGCCTTGTCCATCCTGGTCAGGTACTTCGCGTAGGCAGCGTCGATGAGCGAATTGATCGCGGGCAGGTCAGCGGCGGTCGCGCGGCGCAGGGCGGGCATCCCAGCGCTGATATCCGGCAGCGACGACATGCGCTGGACTCTACCGGCGCCGAGGCCACTTCCGCCTACCGGCCGTGACCGGCTCTTCCTCGTCATTGGACCGCTGTTGCCGGGCGTTTTGAGCGTTCAGCCGCCGGTTCGCTCAGCCATGTCTACGATGCGGCGGTATGCAAACAGCTAACTCGGCGAAGTCTGCATTCGGTCTCAGGTTCTTCGGCTTGCTTCCGTCGCTGGCGGCGCTCATGGCAATTGCGGTCCTGATGATGTGGACCGGCGCGGCTGGCGCCGATGCTGCTGCGAGCCGTACCGCGGCGGCGCGAACGGGTATCGTCCCGCCGAAGAACCCGTCACGAAGCCTCGCGCCGAGCCCGGATTTCATGGCGGCGGGCAGCTGCGCCAGCGCGAGCAACGGCCGGCCCTGCAATCGAGAGGTGCTCAGGGCGATCGCGCATGCGCGGAGGGTACTTGAGAAGTTCGGCGGCATGTCGTTCTCCCTGGCGGCCTACCTGAAGCTGACGCCGGTGGAGCAGTTGTTCGTCACCGCCAATCTTGAGCGGACCGAGCGCGGACTGCCGCCAGCCACGGTCCTGAGCAGGTCGCTCGACAAGGTCGCCCAGCTGGGAGCACGCCGCGACGAGGACCCGCCATTGAGCCGGGTCCCGGCCCGCCTTCCCGGCGGCGGGCAGGTCATCGGCCTCGGCGGCAACTGGGCGGGCGGCTGGCCGAATGCCCTTGGCGCGGACTACGGCTGGATGTATGACGATGGCCTCAATAGCCCGAACGAAGACTGCACCAAGCAGGACCGCGCCGGCTGCTGGGGGCACCGAGACAACATCCTCGGCACGTTCAGCAGCAAAACCGCGTGCGGCGGCGGCGCCAGCGCCCTGGCCATGGGCGCCGGATACACGGCGAGACTCAGCAGCGAAACAGAGTTGTTCGCGGGCGTATGCGGGCACGCCCCGACCGACGTCGTGCTGACCTGGGCCAAAGCTAAGTCACTCCTCGGCATCAAGCGCAAGTAAGGTACGCCCGCTCCAGTCAGCGCTCGCAGGCCACGATCGTGAAATCGCTTTAGCGCGCGGCAATAGCTAGCTCCGTGAGCCCGGGCTCGAGCTCGGAGGTGGTCCTGGCGCGGCGCGGTAGTCGCGTCCGCCTGGGCGGTCCAGCGTGCCGAACCAGTAGCCGACAACGGTGCCTGCGATGCCAGTCACTGGCGCGATGTAGCTTCCGAACGTCTGCGGACTCAACTTGGTGGTCATAGCAATGACCGGCATGATGACAACGGCGAGCACGACGAGATACAGAGTGATGCTCCGGGCGTTCCAGTTATTGCGGTCAGCGCGGTCGACCGCGGCCCTTGCACCCGCGGCGTATGCCTCGGCCATCCTGCCGTCCACCTCAGACCTGAGCGCCTCAAGCGCAGCGTGCTGCTGCTTGGCCGCCGCTGCCGTCGCCGCCTCCTGCTCTCGCTTATATGCATCGGCTGCAGCTTGGCTGACGAACTCCGGTGTTTTGGTTCCCGTCGCCTCCGCCTTCGCGGCAGCGGCGAGCCCCAATCCCGCGATTCCCCCAAGCTCGATCTCGGACAGCTTGGGTACCTGGTCGTCCGGCATGTCTTCCCTCCCAGCAGGCGTGCGTCGTGACCAACTGGATTATCACTGCCATTCCGCCTGCGAGACAGGGGCTAAGCGCAGCTCGACTCCCCGATTGCGGCAAGGTCCGGGTGGTAGGGCACAGTTCTCAGGCTGAAGGACATGCGATGGAAGCGAGGGAGCGGCGAATGGCCAGACATGCGGTGGTGATCGCCGGCGGCGGCCCGACAGGAATGATGCTGGCAGCTGAACTGGCCTTGGCCCATGTCGATGTCGTCATCGTTGAACGGCGCGCCACGCCGGATCCCGACCGCTCACGGGCCGGCGGCCTGCACGCGCGCACCATCGAGGTGCTCGATCAGCGCGGTGTCGCCGATCGGTTTCTGGCTGCGGGGAAAGCGATGCAGATCCAGGGATTCGGCCGGATCCCCTTGGATATCAGTGACTTCCCAGCCCGCCACAACTACGGGCTCGCGCTTCCGCAGGTTCAGACCGAGCGCCTGCTGGCTGCCTGGATCGAGGAGCTCGGCGTGCCGATCACGCGCGAACGTGAGGTGACAGGGTTCACCCATGACGAGAGCTGCGTCGACGTCGCGCTCTCCGACGGTACGTCGATCCGGGCGGACTATCTGGTCGGGTGCGACGGGGGCCGCAGTGTGGTCCGAAAGGCGGCCGATATCGAGTTCGCCGGGTGGGATCCATCGACGAGCTGGCTTATGGCCGAGGTCGAGATGGCCGAGCGGCCGGAGTTCGGCCTGCGTCCGGGCGGCGGGATCGGACCGGTCGAGGGCGGCGACCGGATTCGGATAGTCCTGACCGAACGCCAGGTCGAGCACACTGGCGAGCCCACCCTGCAAGACGTCAGCGAGGCACTCATCGCCGCTGACGGGACAGACTACGGCGTGCACAGTCTGAGCTGGACTTCGCGCTTCACCGACAACACCCGGCAGGCGGTGTCGTACCGCAAGGGACGCATCCTCCTGGCAGGCGATGCAGCACACGTGCATCCCCCGCTCGGTGGTCAAGGTCTCAACACCGGTGTCCAGGATGCCGTGAACCTGGGGTGGAAGCTGGCGCAGGTGGTCAAGCAGACATCACCCCAGAGCCTGCTTGACACCTACCATGAGGAACGTCATCCGGTCGGTGCCCGAGTGTTGCAGAACACCATGGCCCAAGTGGCACTGACCAGCCCGGGCGACCGTCACCAGGCCCTGCGCAAGACCATGACCGAGCTACTGCACATGGACGAGCCGCGGCAGAGTATCGCCGCCACGATGTCGGGTCTCGACATCCACTATGACCTCGGCCCGTGGAAGCTTCCTGTCCTGGGCTCAGTCAGTGCCCCGGCCGCCGTGGTTATCCGCCCTGACGGGTACGTCGCCTGGGTGGAAGATGGCACCGAAACCGGATTGCGCGATGCCCTGGCAACCTGGTTCGGAGGCGGAAACTGATGGCTGCTGAATCGGATGCTGCGAAGCTCGTCATACTGCATCACCGGCGGCGCGGGTGGGCCTGGGTGGCGACAGGCAGCATGATTGGCCTCGCGGTATACGCCGGGCTCGATCGAAACCTCTTCACGCGCCTCACCGGGCCGACGGAGACCCTCAGCGCTATCACCGCCCTTCTGCTGCTCGCCCTGGCTCTGGTCGGACTCGTTGTCGCAATCATCGATAGCTCACGCATTCACCGCGCCGACGCGACCGCCGGGGTTAGCGCGAAGGACAGCGTTTCGCATTACCCGCTCTACGCTTACGCGTACCGCTATCCGCCGCGCCACCTTGGCAGCTGGCTAGCCTGCATCTTCATGCTGGTCGCGATGGCTGGCATCACGGCGTATATCCTGCCCGCCGAAATAAACTCGTGGGCGTACGCGGTCGGCGCGGAGAACCAGGGAACCTTCAACCCGGTGTCGTACAGTCACTGTCCGACTATGCGGCCTGCGGGCTGCCACGTGGTGACCGAAGGCTTCCTTACTAACAGCGACGCGGACGTCTCCTGGGGCAGCCTGGTGCCACTCGGCAAGCCGTTCATTGTCCGCGAGCCGGTCTGGGCCTGGGGCACCGGACGGACTCTCATCAACGCCGACAGCTCGGCCGTTCCGAATATCGTCGCGGGCCTGTTCTTCGATGCGGTAGTGCTACTTCTGCTGTACGTCCTGGTGGTGATAGTGCGCGAGACGTCGCCGAGGCGAAGGCAGCTGACGTCCGTGCGCGCCGCCGGAACCAGCGGAGGGCATCATCCCGATCGCAGTCACCACCCAAGCAGCCCTCGTCGCCGAGCGCACGGCGGGCAAGGTAAACGATCGCGCCGGCGGGTACGGACAGGTAGGTGACCTGGTGAACGCCCTTCCGCGGATCCGTCAGTCCCACAGCCCCGGTCCCAATCGCTGATCGGCCGTCGTCGCCGGGGTAGCCAGAACCTTATCCGCGGCCAGCTGTTGCTGACTCATGCTGCCCCCGGATGCGCCGGCAGTGCTCCGCGACCCTGACTGCTGCAGGGCTCACATGCTGGAGGCAGCCTGGCAATTCAGATGTTCAGCAGTAACTACATGGAGGATCACCCTGAATCGTTTGATACTCATTAACGCCCGAGGCAGACAAGTCAAAACCAACAGTGGAGACTGACTTGACGAAGCGTTCGCCGGCCGGTCAGCCCAGGAGGCTCCGGACCCCGATAGCGAGCCGCTCATAGTCGGATGGCTGGTTGTACACCTGGGCCGAGAGCCGGATCGTTCCGCGACGGGCCCAGTACCCGATAGCCATCTCGACCCCGGTCTCTGCCATCCGGTCCCGCAGCTTCAGGCCCTCCTCGAGGCTGTCGACCAGGCCGGCCGGCAGCCGCAGGAGAGCCATGCTGAGGCCCGGGTCATGGCGCAGGTCGTCCGGCGGGAGGCCAAGGACCTCAGCCACCGTTGACTGCGCCCAGCCGACCAGCGCCTCATTGTGATCTCGGATGCGGTCCAGGCCGAGCGAAGCGAGCACCCGCAGCGACAGCGGCGTGGCCAGCCATGCCGACAGGTCGTCAGTGCCGACCGAGTCGAACGAACTCGGGTACCCGTCGGGTTCGTTCCAGGACACGATGAGGGAGCGGATCTCCTCGCGGCAATGCGGTGCAACCCACAGCGCGCCGCTGCCGGCCGGAGCGCAGGCCCACTTGTGCAAGTTGCCGACCCAGAGGTCCGCCCCGAGACTGGGCACGTCCAGCGGAAGCATGCCGGGCGCATGCGCCCCGTCGACAAGCACCCGGGCGCCGGTCCGGTGTGCCAGCCTGGCGACCTCTTCGACCGGGAACAGCCGCGCCGTGGCCGACGTCACCTGGTCGACAACGACGAGCCGGGTCCGGTCGGTGCAGTGCTCGGCGAAGGCCGCCACTATCTCGTCGTCGCTGCTGTGGTACGGGATGCTCGTGACCACTCGCCGCGCACCGGTCCGGGCGCACAGCCGGTCGAGCGCATAAGACACCGCGCCGTAAGCGTGATCGCTCGACAGCACCTCGTCGCCTGCGCTGAGGGGCAGGGAGTGCGCCATCGCCGAGACGCCCGCGCTGACGTTGCTGACGAATGCGAGGTCATTAGCATCGGCGCCGAGAAACCCGGCTACCTCGGCTCTCGCCGCCGCGATGAGCCCCGGCAGCTCGCGGGTGAACCAGCGCATCGGGTTGATGGCCATCTGCCGGCGAATCGCATCCTGCGCTTCCAGGACAGAGGCCGGAACGGCACCGAAGGAACCGTGGTTGCAGTGCGCTACCTCGGGGTCTAGCAGCCAGAGCCGCCTCACATCGTCCCAGCCATCGCCCCAGATCGGATTCGCGCCCATCGACCGCCTTCCTGCTGTTGCTGCCGCAGCTATCAGATTGCCACCAGGACGGCTGCGCATCACCGGGTGGGAGCCGCCAGGAGCTGGGAGCTGAGTGCATCCGTTAGCCACTGCTCGTAGCGGGCTGGCTTCCAGCCCCGGTCGGTGACCAGGAGCCGGTAGAGCTCAGGGGACATCAGCGCATGGACGATGTCGGCCGCGTCGCGCTCCCTGAGGCCAGGGCGCAGCACTCCGGCACGGGCCAGGAGCCGGGCGATCTGCCCCTGGCCGGCATCGCGCCGCTGCATGTACTCGGAGAGCAGGGCAGCGGCCTCGGCGTCGGATCCGGCTGCGCCGAGGAGGATGCGGTACATGCCATCGGTTCGCGTATTGATGGCCACGCAGATCCGGGCGAAGCCGGCGAGCTGCTCACGCGGGCCTGCCTGCTTGAGCAACTCGGCGACCTCCGGGCGGTCCTGCACGGCCAGGTCTTCGTCGTCACCGGTGATGGAGGTATCCAGCACTGCGGTGAGGATCCCTAGCTTGCCGGGGAACAGCCGGTACACAGTGGCCGGCGGTACATCGGAGCGGTCGCTGATCGCCTCGATCGTCGTCGCCGCGTAACCGCGCTCGAGGAACAGGGTCTGTGCAGCCGCCACCACCGCACGGCGGGCATGGCGAGTCCTCGCCTGCCCGCGAGCACCGGCGCCCGGCGGGCGACCCTTGACGTCAGTAGCCACGTAAGTGATATTACAATTCCTATATTGAGAGTGTCGCTATCAAATCTGCGAGGTGTCCGGTGACATCCTCAGCTCCCGGGCAGGAGCGTGCCGGCCTGAGCCGGCCCGCCGCCGCGGTCATCACCGTGGCGTGGGGCACTGTCCTCGGCGGTACCTTCGGCTGCCTGCTGCCGTACCTGCTTGGCGACTGGCAGCTGCACCAGCCGCTGCCTTACTGGGTGATTGCCAGGGTGGCCGGAGCACTCCTCATCGCTGCGGGGCTAGCGCCTATCGTCGTGTCGTTCGTCGCATTCGGCCAGGCACGGGGAACCCCGGTTCCGGTGGCGTCTCCGCCGCGCCTGGTCGTGCGCCGCTTAACCAGTGGTCCGGGGGAAGCTCACATTGATGTCCAGGCCACCCTCGCGACGGGGATCGACGGTAAGCGCAGCGCCGTGGACGCCTGCGATTGCGCTGACAATGGCCAGCCCGAGCCCGTGTCCGCCAGCCTGCCCGGACTGAACACCGGACCGCAGACTGCCTTGCCGCTGGAACGGCTGGAACAGGCGGTCAACTTCATCGGCAGCAACCAGCGGCCCGGTGTTGCTGACCGTGATGACGGACAGCCCGTCGGTGATCCCGGTAGAGACCTCGACCCGCCCGCCGTCCATGTTGTGCCGGATGGCGTTGCCGACCAGGTTCGCGATCAGGCTCTCGGCCAGAGCCGGGTCGCCTGTTGCCGGAGCAGCCGATAGCGCCGGGTCGATCCGGATATCCCGGCGTTCTGCCTCCTGACGGCAGCCGGCAACCACCTTGCCGGCAATATCGGCGAGGTCGAAGGGCTCCCAGCGCTCGATCTCGCGCTCGCTGCTGACCAGGGTGAGCAGTGAGTCGATGAGGCGTTCCTGCTGGTCGTTCCACCGCAGCGCTTTCTCGCAGGCAGACCGCAGGGTGCCGGCGCTGGCGCCCGGGTCGGCCAGTGCGACCTGGAGCACGGTCTTCTCCGCGGCAACCGGGGTACGCAGCTCGTGGGAGGCGTTGGCGACGAAATGCCGCTGCGCCTGGAAGGCCGCCTCCAGCCGCCCGAACAGGCCGTCGAGTGTCTCGCCGAGCTGCCTGAACTCGTCGTCTGGCCCGTCGATCGCGAGGCGCTGATGCAGGTTCCTGGCCGAGATATCCCGCGCGGACGCCGTGATCGTGCGCAGCGGCCGCAGCACGCGGCCGGCGATCAGCCAGCCAACGCCGACCGCCAGGACAGCCACGACCACGACCATTGCCAGGCCAGCCAGGTTCTGCCCGGCATCGTGAGCGATGGTGCCCGCGAAGGACAGCTGATCAGACTGACCGCACAGGCCCGGCCGGACGGCCGTGCCGGGTGCCGGGGAGCAGCTGGTTCCGACCAGGAAGTCGGGTTTGAAGATCACCGCGATCGCGCCCACGGCGGCACAGGCAAGGCCGAAGACGGCCGCGTAGAGCAGCGCGAGCTGCGCCCGGAGCGTGCGCCGAGGCAGGCGCCGTGCCGCAGCAGCGGCGTGAGGCATGCGCATCACAGCTCTCCGATCTGGTAGCCGCCCTCGCGGACGGTCCGGATTACCGGCGGTTCGCCGAGCTTCGCCCGGAGCCGGCGCATAGTCTGCTTGACGGCGGTGGTGAAGGGGTCAGCTGCCTCGTCCCAGACTCGCTCCAGCAGTTCTTCCGCGGAGACCACCCGGCCGCTCGCGGCCAGCAGGCACTCAAGCAGCGCGAACTCCTTGGGGCTGAGATCCAGGCGACGGCCAGCCCGCGTCGAGACCCGGCGGCTCGGATCGAGAGTCAGGTCGCCGTACTCAAGCACCGGTGGCAGCGAGGCTGACGGGCGGCGCCCGATGGCACGGACGCGCGCGACGAGCTCCGCGAAGTCGAATGGCTTTGGCAGGTAGTCATCGGCGCCCAGGCCCAGGCCCTCCACCCGGTCCCTGACCGTGCTGGCCGCCGTGAGCATGAGCACCCGGCTCCCCGACTGCGCCCCCGCGAGCTTCCGGCAGATCTCGTCGCCGTGAACTACCGGCAGGTCCCGGTCGAGCACCACGACGTCATACGGCGTGATGCCGAGGTGCTCGAGGGCGGCAGCACCGTCCAGCACCACATCGACGGCCATGCCCTCGCGCCGAAGCCCGGCCGCGATCGCCGTGGCCAGGTCCTCGACATCCTCTGCTACCAGCACCCTCATGACCTGCGTCTGTCCTTTTCCCGCGTGCTCTCCGGCGGCACCGTTACCGGCCGAGGTTAGGTGACTATCTGAACCGAGGATGGCAGGCCAGAGGTATCAGGCCGGTGTCATGAGCCGGCGCCGTCGGCGGCGGCCAGAGTCAGCCGGTCAGCGTGACCAGCCGGTAGTGGTGCCGCCTGAAGAACCGGATGATCGTCGGCAGGGCTAGCGCTGTGGCTGGATTCCCGGCGGGCTGGTTGTGCATGATGATCACCGGATGCTGCAGGTCGATTCCTTCGCTCTCAGCCAGCCTGATGATCCGGTGCACCCAGTAAGCCGAGGCTGAGCCGTCAGCCTTCCAGTCCTCCGTGTCGACCGACCAGAGCCACACTGCCAGCCGGTGATCCCGCGCCACGCTCAGCGTGGTGGCGTTGTAACTCCCGTATGGCGGCCGGAACACGCACGGCGTGGTCCCGGTGATCGAGCGTTGCTCGGCTGTCGCTTCGTCGATCTGGGCCGCCTGCTGGCGTCTGGTCAGCTGGGTCAGGTCCTGGTGGCTCCAGGTGTGGTTGCCGAGCACGAACCCGTACCTTGCCTCCTTACGGAGCAGCCCGGGCCTGGCGGCCATGTTCTGTCCGATGTTGAAGAACGTCGCAGGGGCCCGGTAGGCACGCAAGATGCGCAGGATCCGGCCGGTCGTCTTGCCGGGACCATCGTCAAAGGTCAGGGCCACAGTCTTGGCGTAGCCGGGCGACTCAGGCGCGTAGAACTGCGGTCCGGACGGCGGGACCGGGCAACTGCTGCTGGCAAGCCGATGGCCTGCGGCGCTGCCCGGAGCGGCGACGGCCGCGCCAGCGCCGAACAGAATGACCGCGGCGGCGCTGGCCAGGCCTAAGCAGCGAATTGACGGCATGAGCGACTCCGTTCGGGCTACTGAACGCTCAGCTTCGCCGGGTTGCCAGCCCGCACCCAGTGCCTAAGGTCCGCGATCGGCGGGTCTGTCGGCTCCCGGCGCTCAGGACGCGGAGCCGCCGGTCGCCAGCCGCATGAGGTCGGTGTCAAGGTCGATGGTCGTCTCACTCCCGCCGGCGCTGCCGAACTCGTGCTGGTAGCTCTGCCAGGAGTTGCCCCGCACCTTGCCCGCGAAGCCGCTCTCCATCAGCAGCGCGAGCTCAACGGCAGCCCGGTCGATGCGCTCGGTGAGCGCCGGGTCGCCCCAGTCCTCCGGGGCGGCGAACAGGGCTGTCGGCACCGTCATGGACCGCAGGTACGCGAACATGCCGCGCATCTGCTCGTCGACCACCAGGGCGTGCCGCGCGGTCCCGGCAGTTGCCGCAAGTACCACCGGCCTGGCGATCAGCAGATCGTTGTCCAGGACGTCGAAGAAAGAGGTGAACAGTCCACTCGGGCCGGCCTTGTAGACCGGAGTGCTGGCGATGATGCCGTCGGCCTGGCCGAGTACGGCGATAGCCTGCTGCAGTTTCGGCTTGATCAGCTGAGTGACGAGCGCCGTAGTGATGTCTGCGGAAATCTCGCGCAGCTCGATGACATCAGTCGCCACCTCGTGCCCGTTTCCAGACAAAATCGCCGCGGTGCGCTCGGCCGCGCGATCGGCGAGCAGCCTGGTGGACGAGGGATCGCTGGTTCCGGCGCTAACCACCGCGAGCCTGAATGACTGCTGTTCCGCTCTGGCGGTCATTGCCGCGGGCCTCCTTCGGCTAGCTTCCTGCAGATGGTTTCCAGCTGCGCCAGTTCGCTGCGGCTCAGCGCGGCAGTCATGGCGCGTGCGACGCTGCGGGCATGACTGCGGCCTACCTCGTGCTGGACCGCTCGTCCGGCGCCGGTCAGCGACAGGCACACGCTGCGGCCGTCGGCCGGATCGGGATGGCGCTCGATCAGGCCGCGGCCGGCGAGCCGGTCAACCAGGCGGGATAGCGCAGGCTGGCTGAGCAGGACATGGCGGTGCAGTTCGCTGATGCGAATAGGTTCGGCGCACTTGGCCAGGGTGTAGAGCACGTCGTACTCACGGATGGACACCTGTCCCCAGATGTCTTCGGCGGCGAACTGCTTCATCGCCGCCGCGTGAGCAGACAGCAGCGCCTCCCATGCGTCGTTGGCCGGATGCCTGCTGCCGGGGATCATGCGCCCGTGTCCAGGTGAACCGTGTCCTGGTGAACCGTGTCCTGGTGAACCGTGTCCTGGTAGGGCGACCCGCCGGTGACATTATCGCCGCGGTTCGCGTTCGGGCGAGGCTGGCGGGGTGCCTGGTCGCCGTACCTGGCTCGCACCAGGCTCCCGTGAGCCGGCGAGTCAGGGGTCTCCGGGTCGCGCCTCTCCTCGGTTTCCTTGCGCAGTACCGGCACGACCTCGCCGCCGAGCAGCTCAAGCTGGTCTAGCACTGTCTTCAGCGGCAGGCCCGCATGATCCATCAGGAACAGCTGCCGCTGGTAGTCGCCGAAGTGCTCGCGGAACGTCAGGGTCTTATCGATGACCTCCTGCGGGCTGCCGACCGACAGCGGCGTCAGCTCGGCGAAGTGCTCCATCGACGGGCCGTGGCCGTAGACCGGCGCTTCGTCGAAGTAGGGCCGGAACTCGCGCTTGGCGTCCTGACTGTTCCTGGCGATGTAAGCCTGGCCGCCGAGTCCGACGATGGCCTGCTTCCGGGTGCCGTGGCCGTAGTGCTCGAAGCGCTGCCGGTAGAAGCGGATCAGCCGGATGTAGTGCTCCTTCGGCCAGAAGATGTTGTTGGCGAAGAAGCCGTCGCCGTAATACGCGGCCTGCTCAGCGATCTCCGGAGTGCGGATCGAGCCGTGCCAGACAAACGGCGGCACGTCGTCCAGCGGCCGCGGGACGGAGGTGAAGCCCTGTAGCGGCGCGCGGTACTTGCCCTTCCAGTCCACCACGTCCTCTCGCCACAGCCGGTGGAGGAGGTTGTAGTTCTCCAGCGCCATCGGAAGGCTTTCCCTGATGTCCTGGCCGAACCACGGGTACACCGGAGCCGTGTTCCCGCGGCCCAGCATGAGGTCCATCCGGCCCTTGGACAGGTGCTGCAGCATCGCGTACTCCTCCGCGATGCGTACCGGGTCGTTGGTCGTGATGAGCGTCGTCGCGGTGCTGAGAATCAGCTTCCTGGTGCTGGCAGCGATGTAGGCGAGCAGCGTCGTGGGCGCGGAAGAGAAGAACGGCGGGTTGTGGTGCTCGCCGATCGCGAACACGTCCAGGCCGACGTCCTCGGCCTTCTGCGCGATCTGCACGATCGCGTCGATGCGCTCTGCCTCGCTGGGCGTCTCTCCCGACACCGGATCGCGGGTGATGTCGCTGACCGAGAAGATCCCGAACTGCATGCCGACCCTCCTGAGCGCAAGTTATATGCGTTTGCATGTATCTCTAGCGCCAGGGGCGGGCCGGGTATTCCCGGCTTCGCCGGGTTACCGGACGAGCACGACCCTGGGGCCGGACTCGACCGAGGCGGTCCACGCCGCGCTGACGTCTGACAGCGGGAAGGTCCGCAGCGGCACCTGGACGCGCCCGTCTGCGATCAGCTCCAGGTAGGCCGGAATCTGGGTCCTGATGTCAGCCTCACGGGCGGAGCCTGCGCCGCTGCCGGAGATAGTCAGCCTTCTGCTGCGCAGCAGCGCTGCCGGAACCGATGCCTCAAGGCCGGCCAGCGAACCGATCTGGACGTACCTGGTGTCGCCGCTGTCTTCGCCGGGTCTGCCGCGCACGAGGGCGTGGAATGCGGCTTCGGCCACAGCTCCCCAGACGAGGTGTCCAGCACTATGCCCGGCGCGTCGCCGCCGAGCACCTTAGCGAGGGCTCCGGCGTCGGCGTCCCGGTTGCCGGTCAGAGCTACCGTCTCCGCTCCGGCGGTGCGTGCGCGCTCGAGCCCGGCTACGCTGCGGCCGGCTCCGATGACGCGGGTCGCGCCTAGCTGGCGGGCGTTCTGGACTGCCAGGAAGCCGGATATTCCGGTGACGCCCAGGATCAGTACGGTGCCGATCGCCCCGGCTTCAGCCCTCCGCGCCGTCAGCGGCAGCCAGGACGCCATGCCGGGGTTGACCCCGGCCGCGACTGTCTCGGGCTCAGCTCCGGCAGGCAGCGGGAACCGCATCGCATCCGGTGAGGCGAACCGCTCAGCGAAGGTGCCGGAGCGCGGCGAGCCTGCGCCGGTGAAGACAGGTCGCCGTCCTTCGTCCGGCCTACCGCGTTCAGCCCGGGGATGAGCGGAAAGGCTCCGCCAGAGCTGTAGTGCCGGCCAGTGGCCACCGACCGGGTGACGTGATGGATGCCGGCGGCCACCAGTTCCACGATCTGGGTGCCGACATCAGCCACCGGATCGTCGTAGTCGCCGTAGACCGGAACGGAATCTGCGGAGTGCAGGATCGCGGCCTTCATCGTGAAGCTCGCCTCCTTAACGTTGTTAAATCAGGTCGGCCTCAAGGATTCCTTAACAATGTTAAACTGTCAAACCATGCAGGCTCGGCTCACGAAGGCGACGATCGTCCAGGCCGCCTTTGACCTGCTCGACGAGGCAGGAATGGACGGACTGACAGTGCGCGCCTTGGCGTCGCGGCTAGGGGTGCAGGCGCCCGCGCTGTACTGGCATGTGTCCGGCAAGCAGGCGCTGCTGGACGAGATGGCTACCGAGACATGGCGGCGGATCGGCGCGACGATGGCCGGCCTGCCTGGCGATCTGCCCTGGCGCGAGCTGATGATGACCTATGCCGCCACTGTCCGGGACCAGTTGCTGCGCCACCGCGACGGGGCTAAGGCCTTCAGCGGGACCACGTTCACCGACCCCGATGTGGTCAGGCGCCAGGAGGTCACCTTGGCCAGTCTCACCCGTCAGGGATTCGCCCTCCGAGACGCGGCGCGCGGCCTGGTGTTGCTTCATGACTTCACCATCGGCTTCTGCATCGAGCAGCAGGCGGTAGCGCAGGTCTCCGAATCGGGCGACGACCGCTACTCCCCCGCCCGGCGCGCCGAAGTCATCGGGCCGGAAGCGCCACTCGCCGCCGAGGCGGGCTGGGTGATCTTCGGCGACCCTGACGGCAGCTTTGCCGAGTCCACCGGCCTCATGCTCGAAGCCATCGCCCGGCTGCTGACCGACTAGACCTGGGCATTTTTGCAGCCGCGTGACACGTCAGGCGCCGGAACTGCCTAGCGAGATTTACCGGGCGGCGTATTACCTCTTAGGCCGCAGTCGTTAGGGTAGCCTAAGCAATCTCGAGTTAGGTAAGCCTAAGCTACTTCCTCGGACGAGGACTCAGACGCGCGGAGACAGAGTGGATACGAGCGAACCTAACTGTGTCAGGCCCCGCGGCGCAGCCTTGGCCCTGGCAATCGGGCTCGCGGCGGTACCGCTGCTCGCTGCCTGCGGCTCAGCGTCGGCGCACACCCCTGCCGCGGGCTCGTCCGCGATCTCAGCGTCCTGCGCGGACATCGGCGCCATCCTGTCCGACGGACCCGATCCTGACGCAGACCCGGTCGGCTACGCCGAAGCGCAGATCAAGCCGCTGCGTGCGATCAAGACCGCCGACCCGGCACTGCGAACTGCGATCAGCAATCTAGCCACCGCCTATGCCGGGGTGTACAGCAGCAACGGCCAGAGCGCTGCGGCGACCAAGGCCGTAGCGAGCGCATCAAGGAAAGTCAGCGCCATCTGCCCCGGAGCAACATCATGAAGCGCGTCAGCGCACTCGTCGCCACCGCGGCGGTGCTTGCTGCAGGAGCCGCGCTGACGGCGTGCGGCGGCGCCGCCGGCGGCGGCGGCGGCACCACCATCACGCTTTACAGCGGCCAGCACGAGCAGACAGCTGACAACCTGATTAGCGCGTTCGAGCAGAGGACCGGCATCCGCGTTGTCGTCCGCAGCGACGACGAGGACGTACTCGCCGATCAGATTGCGGCGGAGGGCAGCAAGTCCCCGGCCGACGTGTTCTTCACCGAGAACTCGCCGCCGCTGGAGAGCCTGCAGGCCAAGGGCTTGCTGTCGCCGGTCGACAGTGCCACGCTCGCGAAGACTCCCAGCAAGTACAACTCGCCTGAGGGCGACTGGGTCGGGGTCTCGGCCCGGGTCAGCGTGATCGTCTACAACCCGTCCCTGATTTCGGCAAGCCAGCTGCCCACTCACGTGACTCAGCTTGCCGACCCGAAGTACAAGGGCAAGCTGGCGCTGGCGCCCGGCGAGACCGACTTCCAGCCGATTGTCACCGCATACGAGCACGCCTACGGCACCGCCGCGACGCTTAGCTGGCTGAAGTCCATCGGCGGCAACGCGGCCGGGCACATCTACCCCGACAACGAGACCATCGCCGACGAAGTGAACCGCGGGGCCGTCGCGTTCGGCGTCGTCAATCAGTACTACTGGTACCGGATGCGGGCTGAGATCGGTTCCGGCGACATGCACTCGAAGATCGCCTACTTCGCGAGCGGCGACCCCGGCTACGTCATCGATGTGTCCGGCGCAGCCGTGCTGAAGTCGAGCAAGCACCAGGCCGCGGCGCAGAAGTTCCTCGCCTTCCTGGTCAGCACGCAGGGCCAGGAGATTATTGCCACACCGGGCTCCGGGGCCGGCCAGTCGCTCAGCTTCGAGTACCCGATAGCTTCAGGTGTGACGTCGAAGGCCGGGGAGACGCCGTTCAGCCAGCTCCAGCCCTATCCGATCACGATTGCCGAACTCGGCGACGGCAGCGCGGCAATCGCGCTGATGACTAAGGCGGGTCTGCTGTGAGGCGCGGGCGATGAAGACGATGCCGGCGCCGGTAGCCCAGTCCGGGCTGGCGCCGGTCCGGGCGAGACGGACTCCGCGACCTGCAGCGCTGCTGACCATCTGCGCACTCATCGCCGCGCTGCTGGCCGTCCCGCTGGTGTTCCTGATCATCGAGTCGCGCGCAGCAGGCTGGAGCGCTGTCGCCGAGCAGATCGTCCGGCCGCTCACCGGCACGCTGCTGTGGAACACAGTCCGGCTGACCGTCGTGGTCACGGTGCTGTGCGCCATTCTCGGCACCGCAACCGCGTGGCTGGTAGAGCGCACTGACCTGCCCGGCCGCCGGATATTCGCAGTGCTTCTCGTGATACCGCTTGCGATTCCCGACTTCGTGGTGAGCTTCGGCTGGAGCTCACTGTTCGTCTGGGTGCAGGGCTTCCGGGGCGCGGTGCTGGTGATGACGCTGGCGGTGTACCCGCTGGTGTACCTGCCCGTTGCGGCCAGCCTGCGTGGCGCCGATCCCGGTCAGGAAGAAGTCGCCCGCAGTCTCGGCGTCGGGCGCGTGCGAACCTTTGTCCGCATCACGCTCGGCCAGGCGCGGGGCGCCATTCTTGGCGGCTGCCTGCTTGTCGCCCTGGTACTGCTAGCCGAGTACGGTGCCTTCGAGATGCTGGGCTACCAGACCTTCACCACGGAGATCTTCACCAACCTCCAGCTGCCGACCGAGGTGCCCACATCCTGCGCGCTGGCCCTGGTCCTGGTGGCGATCAGCCTGCTGGTCCTGGCAGGCGAAGCCCGCTGGCGGGGTCGCGGCCGGGTCGCGCGATCGGGCCCGTTGACTGCCCGGGTGATGGCGCCGCTGCACCTTGGCCGCGGTGCGCGGGCGGTGTCGCTGACGGGTGTCTGCTTGCTGATCGCGCTGGCGGTCGGCCTGCCAACAGGGGCCAGCATCTACTGGATAGTCGAAGGCGGCGTGCCGTCGGTTTCCAACTCGGTGAGCGTGTCGATGCTCAGCGCCGCATGGCATACCGCGGCCTACGGAGTGTCTGCCGCGGCTCTGGACACACTGCTGGCCCTGCCACTCGCCGTGCTTGCCATCAGGCATTCCGGTGCAGTCCGGCTCTTCCTCGAGCGCAGCACATACCTCGTGCTCGCCATGCCCGGCGTTGTCATCGCGCTGGCGCTGACCTACTTCACCGAGCAGTACCTCGGCAGCGCCGGATACCAGACGGCGCCGCTCCTTGTGCTGTGCTACACGATCATGTTCTTCCCGCTCGCGCTGGTCGGGGTCAAGGCCGCCATCGCCAGGGCACCCGCAAGCTTCGACGAAGTCGCTCGCTCGCTGGGCCACAGCAGGCTCGCCGCATTCAGCCGCGTCACGCTCCGGCTCGCCGCTCCCGGCCTGGCTGCCGCGTTCTGCCTGGTCTTCCTTGAAGTCATCACCGAGCTGACCGCCACCCTCATCCTGGTACCGACCGGCGTCCAGACGCTGGCCACCCAGTTCTGGCAGTACCAGTCCAGCCTGTCCTACGCGCAGGCAGCGCCGTTCGCCCTCGTGATGATCGCCGTTGCCGCGCTGCCGAGCGTCGTGCTCGGCCGCTTCTTCAACCGCTCGGCGCAGGCGCAAGGATTGGACGCATGAGGCAGCTAGCGGTATCCGGCCTGCACAAGGCGTTCGGCGCGCACCCGGTGCTGGCGGGCCTGAGCCTGGAGGTGTCGGCGGGAGCGTTCACTGCCATACTCGGGCCATCGGGTAGCGGCAAGACAACGCTGTTGCGCGTGCTGGCCGGCTTCGAGCGAGCCGATGCAGGCACCGTCGCGATCGGCGAACGCGTGGTCGACGGCCCGGCCGGTTTCGTACCGCCTGAGCGCCGCAAGATCGGCTACGTGCCGCAGGAAGGCGCGCTCTTCCCGCACCTGACGGTGGCGAGCAATGTCGGATTCGGGCTGCCCGCCCGCGAGCGGCGGCGCCCGCGCACCGCGGAACTGCTCGACGCGGTCGGGCTGAGCGGCATGGGCGGCCGGTATCCGCACCAGCTGTCCGGCGGACAGCAGCAGCGCGTCGCGCTGGCCCGCGCGCTCGCGATCCAGCCCGATGTCGTGCTGCTGGACGAGCCGTTTGCCTCACTCGACGCCCACCTGCGTGCGAGCGTCCGCGCCGACGTGCACGGGATCTGCAAAGCGGCGGGTACGACCGCGATCCTCGTCACGCATGACCAGGACGAGGCGCTGTCGATGGCCGATCACATCGCAGTGCTGCGGGACGGCCGCATTGTCCAGCACGCCGCGCCGCAGAATCTCTACCGGATGCCCGCCGACGCCGCACTAGCGAGCTTCGTCGGCGACGCGAACCTGCTGGACGGCCAGCTCCCTGACGCGGGCGCGCCGCGCATGGTGGAGACGATTCTCGGCAGACTCCCGCTAGAACCGTACTGCTCCGCGGGCGCTGGACCCGGCCCGGTCACCGTCCTGCTCAGGCCGGAGCAGCTCGAGCTAATCCCAGGCACGGTAGGTACGGCCAGCGAGCCCGGCACCCTCGCCGGCCACGTGGTCGGCTACGAGTACTACGGGCACGATGCTGTCGTCCGGGTCAAGCCGGACTGCACGTCAGCTTGCCCTGACGTAATCGTCCGCACCGTCGGCGGCCCCCAGCTGGCTGTCGGCGCCGCGGTAACTCTACGAGCCCGAGGGCCCGTCGTCGCCTGGAGCCGCTAGCGCTTCTCCGGTCAGGCCGGATTCACCCGGCGCCTGAGCGGCCAGTTGCCCCGGCGGTTTGCCGATCAGCTCGATCAGGCCAAGCACGAGCAGCAGCAGCACCGCGAGGACGATCACCACGGCCGGGGTCGGCCTGCCCCAGAAAACGAAGATGAGTGCGGCCACGACGACGGCGCTGACCCGCAATGCGGCACGGTGCGCGTAGGTCCACCGCCCGATCGGGCCAGTTCGCACCCCCGCGAGTTCCAGCCTGTCACGGGTCCAGCGCAAGCCGCCGGAAATAGTATGGCGCGCCGTGACGGCCGTCGCCGAGGGCCCCGTCAGGAATGCGCCGGCGGCGGCGACTAGACCGGCGAGCAGCAGCGTGCGCAGCGCCGTCCGGATGAACCGCACAAGCGTGTCGAATAGCACAGCCGCCGCATCGGCGGGCAGCTTGGCGTTAGGAACGCTGTTCAGGTAAACGCCCCGGACGACCAGGAGTCCGGCCGCGAGCACGAACATGGAGGCCGCCACTCCCAGACCGGCACCTATCAGCGCGCGCCGGTGGCTGCACGCCACATAGACGCCCGCTGCCAGCAGCAGCAGCGCTGCTATCGGCAGCGCGATCTTGAGATCGTTGAGTACCCGGTAAGTCGTCTGCGCTTTCACCAGGTACTTGGCCGAGAACAGCGGGAACGCGGGATTAATCGGTGGCAGGCGATCCACGATGGTCAGCCCGCGGGCAGCCAGACCGTGCTTGGCCTCGGCAATGAACGGCCCCAGGCCGATAGTGACCTGGCCGTGCTGAACCGAGATTGAGCTGCTCCCCTCTCCGGACAGCGCTTTCACAAGCTGGGCATGGCCGGCGGTGTTAGCCCGGACCCAAAGATGCGCGAACGCCGGGCTTGCCACCAGTTTGTGCACTTGGCCGTGGATAAAGCCAGCCACGGCGCTGGCGATCGAGGGCGCGAAGCTGCGCAGCGCGATACCGACCCGTGGCAGCCCGTGCCCGGCCAGCGCGCTGGCCGCGGTGTTGGTGTATGCGACCACGTTGACGTGACTGGTGATCTGCGTCGTGATCTTGTCTGTCAGCGCATTCTGGATCGCCGGATTGCTGGCGAGTGGCGCCACGTTAGCCACGTAAGCGCTGGTGTTCGAGACCTGGCTGGCGATCCACACGCCGAGCACTGACAGCGGCGCCAGAATGCAGCCCAGCACGATCAGCAGCGCGGCGACAGGACTCCGCCAGCTGACCCTGCGAGGCTGGCGGGCAGGCGGCCGCGCACGCAGCCGCGCAAATTCGGCGCGCAGATCGTCTAGCTCAGCCCGCTCGCTCTGATCGAGAGCGCTTGAGCTGTGCACCGAAACAGACGTATCGCCCGATGCGGACACGCGCTCGCCCTCCCCCTGGCGAGAACAGGGTGTCGCGACGAGGCGCGCAGTGCATCACCCAGCCGGGGTGATCGGCGCCGCGGGTCAGCCTTGCGGTGCCGCCGTCCCGAGCAGTTGCCGGACCTGCTCGCGAAGCTCCGCGGCCGGCGGCAAGCCGGGCACGTCGACATCGATCTCCGGGTTGGCGCCAGCTGCGATGCTCTCCCAGCGGCGGATCACCAGGTCCACGAACGGCTGTTCGGTGAACACCCAGAATCGTCCGGCGGCGACCGCGTCGGCGACGAGGTCGGCGACCTCAGCCGGCGAGATGGCGTCGTCGATCGCCTTGCGGACGTGCGGGACGGTCACCTCGGCAGCGAAGGACGGCGGCGGCTCCTCCCCGAGGCTGGCCGGCCAGTTGCGGGATGCATCCATGATGTTCGTGCGGACCCAGCCGGGGCACAGGACACTGACGCCGATGGGGAGGCCGGCCAGGGTCATCGACTTGTAGAAGCCGTCGGAGATGGCGACGACCGCGTGCTTGGACGCGTCGTACGACGGAGCGAATCCCGGGTACAGCCCGGCAATGCTGGCCGTATTGACGAAGTGACCGCCGCCCTGGCCGAGCATCTGCGGCAGGAAGGCCCGGATACCGTGGATAACTCCCCACAAGTTGACGCCGAGCACCCATTTCCAGGCCGAGACCGGGCCGAACCATGGATCCGCGACGCTCTCCACGCCCGCGTTGTTGCACACCACGTGCACGGCGGCGAAGCGCTCGACCGCCGCTGCCGCGAGGGCCTGCACGGACGCCTCGTCGCTGACGTCGGTAGGCACGGCCAGCGTCTGGACGCCGAGGCCCGCGATTTTCTGCTCCGCAGCGTCGAGAGCTGACTGCTCGATGTCGGCCAGCACGACGTTAAGCCCTGCCCGGGCGAATCGCTCGGCGAGCGCGTACCCGATACCGCTTCCTGCCCCGGTCACGACGGCGACTTTCCCCGCGGCTAGTTCCATGGCCTGCACCTCCGTAGCAAAGCTGGCTTCACGCTATATCTCCCCAGGGCGCTAGTGCCGCAGTCAAGACTCCGGGCCACCTTGCCATGCCCGCCCGAACCGATAAGCTTTGCTGCGATCCTGGTCCGCCGCCGGACCAGCGGCGCATCACCGAAGAGGCCGTGGCTGCCGTGACCGTGGGAGAGCTGCTCAGTCTGGCTGTCGCCAGCTGGCATGTGCTCGCGCAATCGGTGACCACCCCATCGGGCCTGATGGTGATTGCCGGCTTCGTGCTCGCCGGGGCTATCCTCGCAGCCGTTGTGAGCTGCAGCCGGGCGGCGAGCGCACTGTCCGGCAGTTCGGTACTGACGAGCTCGATCGCACGGCAGATGGATTGCCAGGCCGCGGTCATCCGGCGGCAGTTCGATCCGGACGCGGCGGGCCGCGCCCGTCCGCGGGCGCCGGCTCTGGTGCCGGCGGCCGCCTGAGTTCTGCCCTTCCTGCCCTGTCCCCGGTGGCGATCGCCGGCCTAGGCCTGCGCGACGCACCGGGCGGCCGTCCTCCGCCTCCTCATCCAGTTCCACCAGGGTCGATGACGGGACCAGCTAATGATCGAAGATAACCAAGATCCGTTGCTGGCGCTGGCGGGCGTCAGCCGGAGCTACGGTCCGCTGCAGGCGCTCAAGCCGGTTGACCTAGCGGTGGTGCGAGGACAATCCATCGCGCTCCTCGGCGTGAACGGGTCAGGTAAGTCGACGCTGCTGCGGATCGCCGCCGGGCGTGATACCCCGACTACCGGCCAGGTCAGCTACTGCGGCAGGCCGCTTCGGGAAGACTCGCTGGTAGCACGAGCCGAGATCGCGGTGGCAGGCGAAGTAGCGAGTACCTATCCCGACTTGACGGTCCGCGAGCATTTGATGCTGGTCGCGGTGGCCCACGGCCGAGGCGCACAGGCTCCCGGTCTTGTCGACCAGACGCTTGCTGAATGCAGGCTGTCCGATCACGGCAACGCACTGCCCGGGTCGCTATCCAGCGGCCAGCGGCAGGCGCTCCAGCTGGCCGCTGTACTGGTCCGCCCGCGGCGTGTGCTGATTCTCGACGAGCCGGAACAACGCCTGGATCCCGGTGCGCGCAGATGGCTCGCGGACCTCCTGGTCAGGGAGAAAGCCGCAGGTGCCGCCGTCCTGGTGGCGACGCATCACGTCGAACTGGCCGAGGCAGTGGCCGACGAGGTAGTTGTCCTCCGCGACGGCGAGGTCATCGGGCGCGGCACGCCCGATCAAGCTCTCGCCGTCATTCAGTG
Organism: Streptosporangiaceae bacterium; assembly: GCA_035507615.1. GTDB lineage: Bacteria > Actinomycetota > Actinomycetes > Streptosporangiales > Streptosporangiaceae > JAJYUU01. Next base: position 31,588 of record DATJNX010000029.1, on the reverse strand, counting down.
AGCGCCTGATGGCAGCCCCGGCTGTCGCGACCGAGCCTGCCGACAGCACCGACGCGACCATACGACTGCTCCGTGAGCTGCGACGCACGCGATCCCGCAAGCAGCTTGCCAACTTGGCCTTCTGGCTCTACCTGGCCGCGTTCGCGATTTTCAGCTACGGCGGATGGCTCGTCGCCGCGATCGTCCGCGCGCTGCGCCGGCCACCACCGGCGCTCGCGGAGACGCCGATGCTGCTGCGCGCAACTCCGGCCGGACTGTGCGCGCTGGCTGTGCTGGTGCTGGTCGTCGTGCTGTGGGACGCACGCTGGCGCGGACCAGTGGTGATCGCGCAGCCGACTGCGGACTGGCTGCTGGACACGCCGATTCGGCGCGGCCGCTTGCTGCGGCCCAGGTACCGGGCCTCGGTGGCGCGGTTCATGCTGGCCGGTGCCGCAGCCGGCCTCGTTCCGGTCGCCCTGCTGCTGGCAGCAGGGCTCGGCGGCGGCGGCCTCGGCGACTCGCTCCGGCTGGCAGGCGCCACGATGCTGACCACGGGCTTGCTGGCCGGGCTCGGCGCGGGCGCCGCGTCATGGGCTGAGGCACACGCTTACTCCAGGCTTCGGCTGGCGACTCCGGTCGGGGTGCTTGCAGTGACCGTGCTGGCCGGGTTGACGGCGCTGACGGTCGCGTTCCGGATGCCGTCAGCAATCTCCGCGGTGCTGCTGTGGTCCGGGCCATGGGGATGGGCAGCGCAGGGGCCGCTAGCCCTGGCCGGGGGCAGCGCCCGGTTCTGGCCAGCAGCGACACTGCTCCTCGGCCTGGCCGCAGCGGCGGTGATTGCGGTCGGCGACCGGGCCGCCGCCGACGTCCCGGCGGCGGTTCTGCGGACCAGGGCGCGCACGCTCGGCCAGATGTCCGCAGCCATGTTCAACATGGACGCGCGCCGGGTGACGACCGCTTACCGCGGTGCGATCGGCGCCTACGGGCAGGCACGATTCAGCATCAGGCCGCCGCTGGCCTGGCAGCTCGTGCTGCCGTGGCGGGATCTCACCGCGCTGGTCCGCGCGCCATCGCGGCTAGCCTGGTCTGCCCTGCTCGCTCTGGCCTCCGCGGGGCTGGGCGCGCTTGCTGTCAGCGCACCGCATGCCGCGCTGCTCCCGCTGGCCGGCGCGCTGACTCTCGGGTACCTGGCCGCAGCCGGCTTGTGCGAGGGCGCCCGGCTCGACGGAGACGACCCGCGCCGCTCCGCGCAGTTGCCGTTCCGGTACGACACGCTGGCGCGCTGGCACGCGATAGTGCCCTGCCTCGCGCTCGCCGTGCTGGCCGGCGGCCCGGCCGCGGTACTCGCGAGCATCACTGGCCACGCCGCGCTGCTCCCGCTCGTCGCTGTGACCATCGCGGTGCTCGTGGGCGGCGCGCTTGTTAACTCGTTCCGCGGCGAACTCGAGGGAGACATGTTCAGCGGCTTCGATACGCCGCTGGGCAACTCGTCAGGGATTACCATCGCGCTCTGGTACGTCATGGGGCCGCTGCTGGCCATCGGCCCCATGCTCATCCTGTGGTCCGCTGCCATCGGATCGGCCAGAGCTAGCCGGACAATCGTGTCAGTCGTGCTCGGCGCCGCGCTCGCGGCGTGGCTCTTCCATATCACGGCAGGGCGAGCCAGGCGCCTGAAGGGAGGATGAGCAGATGCGCATCGTAGTTTTCGGTGCCGGCGACCTGGGCGTCCCCTGCAGCCGCAAGCCAGTCACCGTGTACTCGGCCTGCACGGCCAACATCATCGCTGCGATGGAGAACCATGGCGTGCGGCGGCTGGCCGTGGCGCGAGAGGCGATCCGCGCCCCCCCGGAAGACCTGAGCTTCAGGCCCCTGGCCAGGACCTTTGTGACGCAGGAGCGTTATCGGGTCTACTGGGAACAGGGGCAGTTTTGTGCGTACTGGAACCGGCACAAAGCAGACGACAGTGAGAGCGCAGGGCGCGCCGCAACCGGGCCAGCGCTCAGCGCCGCGACGCGTCTTTCAGCGCCACCGCCGGCTCCTCAGCACCCTGATCGCCCTGTTCTGCGCTGGCCTGGTGGTTGCGGGCACTTTGGGCGTCATCCGCTATGTGTCCGCATACTGGCTGTACCGCGGATTCGCTGCGCCCAGCCTGCCCCGCAGCGTCGTCGTGCGACGGCATGGCGTCGCCCGCCGCGTCCCGGTGATCCCGGTATCCGTGCACCAGATCACGGTCCCCAGCCGCGCACTCGGCGGGTATGCCGATCCGGTGGATGTTGTGCTGCCGCCCGGCTATGCGGCCCACCCCGCGCAGCGCTATCCCGTGCTTTACCTGCTCGTCGGCAGTCCTGGCTCCCCGTCGAACTTCCTCACTGTCAGCCAGGTGGGCGTGGCTGAAGCCGAGCTCATCGCGGCCGGCCGCATGAAGCCGCTCATCCTCGTCATGCCTGCTGGCGGCCGCTCGTTCTTCTCCGACCAGGAGTGGGCGAATTCCGTCCAGCCGGGCAATGACTGGGAGACGTTCGTCGCGAGCGACCTTGTGAACACGATTGACTCGCGCTACCGCACGGTCGCGAGCGGCGCCTGGCGCGGACTCGCGGGGCTGTCCGCGGGCGGTTTCGGAGCGCTGAACATCGGCCTGCACCACCCCGCCACCTTCCGGCTGCTGGAGAGCTGGTCCGGCTACACGCATGCCGACCCCATCGCCGGGATCTACGGGCGCGATCCGCGGGTGCTGCGTTACAACAGCCCGGCCTATACCGTCCGCGCAGCGGCACGACAACTGCGGCCCGACCGGACCTACATCTGGTTCTACAGCGGAACCCACGACCCGCTGACGCCGCAGAACCGCGCGTTCAACACCGAGCTGACAGCCCTCGGCGTACCGCACCAGTACTTCCTGTGGCCCGGAGCCCACGACTGGGGAATGTGGCGGACGCTGGCCCCGCGGGCGCTGATCACCGCATCGGAGCATCTAGGCCATGGCTAGCCGGCCTCGTGCGCTGCTGGCTGCCGCCCAGCGGGCGGCAATCCTGGCAGCGGCGATCATCGCGGTCACCATGCTCGCCACCGGTTGGCTGTACTGGGTGCGCGCCGTGGTCGCGCGCTGGCCAGGGCCGATGGTGGCTGAGGTACTCCCGCTCGACCAACTGGCCAACCACGACCGGGTCCCGCTAGTCGCGTGCATCGTCGTGTTCGCGCTCGCCGGGGCTGCGCTCGGGCTGGTCACGAGGGCGCTGCGGCTCAGCCGGCTGGCGGCGGGCCTGAGCCTCGCCATCGGAGTCGGCGTGTTCCTCTACGTTGCCGACGCGGTGTCCGTTTTCATCGTGCTCCAGGAACCGCTCCCGGCTACGTTCCGCGCGGCCGCCGGCTTGCAGCCGATCTACCTGGCGGCGGTCATTGCCGGTGCCAGCGGCGCGCTCCTTTGCCGCAGCGGCCCGCGGGCGCGTCCGGTCGGCGCCCCGCGCCTCCTCGCCATGATGGTCGCGGCCGGCGGGCTGATTGACCTGATATCAGCGGTGTTCCCGCACCCTGGGCGGGCCCTGGGCGTCGTCGTGCGGTACGGACCCGGCCTGGTTCACCCGGCAGCCCATGCCCTGGTAGTCCCGGTCGGGGCGCTGCTGCTGATCGCTGCCCGCGGGCTGGCGCGCGGGAACCGCCGGGCCTGGCAGCTTTCCGTCGTGCTGCTGGGCATGTCGGCCGTGCTGCACCTGCTGCGAGGGCCCGACTATGCGCTGGCGATCGTGACGGCCCTGATCGCCGTAGCGCTCCTCGCCAGGCGGCAGGACTTCCCGTTCAGCGGCGATCCTGGCGCGCAACCGTCCGCCATCGTCCGGCTAGCCGGAATGCTGGCGCTTGCGGTGGGTTTCGGGGTGATCGCGATCTTCGTCTACCGGATGGCCGCCGGCATGTCGTTCAGCCCGTCAGCCGCGTGGTCGGACACGCTGAGAGCGCTGGTGGGCAAGCGTCCGGTGAGAAATGCCTACCTGGGCCAGGATTTCTCCCGCTGGTTCCCGTTCTCCGTGCTATCCATCGCGGCGATCGGGCTGATCTGGGCCGCCGATGTGTGGCTCCGGCCATGGCGCCAGCGCATCTTCCCCGACGCCGGACGCCGCGCGCATGCCACCCAGATAGTGCGGCAGTGGGGAGACGACACGCTGGCGCCGTTCGCATTGCGAGCGGACAAGGACTGGTACATCAAGGGCCAGACCTTGATCGCGTTCCGCGTCGTCCGCGACGTCGCGGTGGTCAGCGGCGATCCGATCGGCCCGCCGGACGAAACGGGCGAGGTGTTCGATGACTTCCTCGTCCACGCGCGTGCTCGCGGCTGGCATGTCGCGGTACTAGGCGCATCTGAGCGGCTGCTGCAGGCATACCGCGCGAAGGGACTGCACCCTATCTACCACGGCGACGAGGCGATCATCGATGTCACGTCGTTCTCGCTGGAAGGCCGGCCCATGCGCGCGAGCAGGCAGGCCGTCCACCGGCTCGAGCGGCACGGATACCAGGTCGAGGCCATGCGCGCCGGGACAGTGCCGCCGCCAGTCCGCGCCGAGCTCGCCGTGATGGAGAAAGCCTGGCTGCACGGGCAGATCCGCAAGGGTTTCACGATGGAGCTTGACAGCCTCTTCCGGCTCGGCGGCGCCGACGCGGTGTTTCTCATCGGGCGGGACGCAGACGGCCGGCTGGCCGGCTGCCTGCACATGGCCGTTTGCCCGTCCAGCCGCTCGCTGTCGTTGTCCTCCATGCCCCGCAGGCAGGAAACGCCCAATGGATTCAGTGCCTGGCTCATCGTCAGCGCCATCGACTGGGCCGGTCAGAACGGATACGAGCACCTCTCGCTGAACTTCGCTCCGTTTGCCGAGCTGCTGTCCGCCGACGCGCCATCCTCGGCGCAGCGCCTGAAGCGGACCGCCCTGCTCAAGCTGAAGCATGCGCTCGCACTCCAGCTGGACAACCTGGTGCGGTTCGACAGGCAGTTCAGCCCGCGCTGGCAGGCCAGGTACGTGGTCGTGGAGCACCGGACCGACCTGCCGCGGGTGGCCCTGGCCGCCATGACCGCCGAGGGCTATCTCCCGCATTCCGGTCTGATCCGTGGTGCGAACTGGACGCCAGCCGACGGTGAGCCGACCGCAGTGCCTCAGCAGAGCCAGCCGATGTCGACTGTCAGCAGGAGCGCATCCGCTAGCAGGAGCGCATCCGCTAGCAGGAGCGCACCGGCCAGGCCAGGCAGGCGCTGATGCTCGCGGCCGGCCTCTTGCTAGCGCTGCTCTCGGCAGCCGCGCTAAGCGGCGGCTTCTACCTCCAGCACGCAGCTAGCCAGGGACTGCCTGAACTAACCCTGCGGCATCCGCTTGCGTCCCTGTCCGCTTTGTTTACTAACCTGCGCTGGGTCACCGGCTTCGTCACCGGCCTGGCCGGCTGGGCGATGTACATCGTCGCGCTTGACCTGGCGCCGCTTTCACTAGTTCAGGCCGTCTCGGCCGGCGGCATGGGGCTGCTCGCGCTGCTGGTCCGGATCGGCGGAGTCCGCCTGTCAGCGCGGGAGCGGGTCGCCGTGGCGGCAGCCGTCGGCGGCCTGCTCCTCGTCGGCCTGTCACTGCCGGGCGGCACAGCTCACGGCGTGACGCCCGGCTGGGCTTTCCCCCTCAGCTGGGTAGTGGCGTCGGTGCTGCTAGCTGGCGTGGCCGCGTTTCCTGCCAGAATCTTGCTGCGACCAGGGGCGGGGCTAGCCATCGCGTCGGGCCTGCTCTACGCGGCCGGCGATGTCGCCACGAAAGCCGCGGTGAGCGGCATCGCCCCGGTCTATCTGTTCGCCATCATGCTGCCGCTATGCCATGGGCTGGCATTCGTGTCGCTGCAGCTGGCGTTCCAGCGCGGCAGCGCGCTAGCAACGGCCGGGGTATCCAGCCTGCTGAACAACCTGCTGCCGATCGTCGCGGGCTTTGCCGTGTTCGGCGAGCACATGCCGGGCGGCCTGCCAGGCGTCCTTCGCGGTCTGGGCTTTGCCGGGGCCGTGCTCGGTGCCGCCTTGCTGGCAGGCACAGGCCGGCTCGGCCATGCGGACACGCGTGATGCTGACGAGACTCATCGGCCCGGGGTGAACGCCGCGTCTCGCTGAGCCAGGCGCGGCTAGGAGGCGCAGAGATGACAGGCCACCACTCCGCTCACGCCGTCCAGGGAAGTGCTGTTGCGCAGCAGAAGTCGAGGCTTCGCAAAGTGCTGCGCCGTTTCGACCTGGTGCTATTCACCGCGTGCGCGATCGTGAGCCTGGACAGCGCTGCCGCAGCGGCCCAAGCCGGCGCGCAGGCCATCACCTGGCTGCTCATCTCGCTAGTGATTTTCCTGGTCCCGTACGGCATGCTGGTCGCCGAACTCGGCGCGGCCTTCCCGGTGGAAGGCGGACCCTATGAATGGGCGAGCATGTCTTTCGGCCGGGCCGCCGGCGCTGTCACTGCAGTGCTGTACTGGCTCTCAAACCCGGTATGGGTTGGCGGCACGCTGACCGCGACAACGATCGCCGCCCTGGACAGCTTCGTCCTGCGCAAGCCGCTGGGCACCACCTGGGAAATCGTCGTCGGCCTGGCCTTCACCTGGGTGACCGTCGCGATCGCGATGGTGGCATTCCGGATCGGCAAGTGGGCCCCCAATATCGGCATGTTCCTGAAGATCGTCGTCGTCGTCCTGTTCACCGCGTTGTTCATCGCCTTCCTGGTACAGCGCGGCCGGCCGGCCGGCGTGTCGACGGCGACCGACCTGCGACCTTCGGCCGCCGGTTTCCTCACCGCAACCGGGATCCTGGTGTTTCTCTGGGTCGGATTCGAGCTGTCGAGCAACGCATCGGAGGAGATGCACGACCCTCGCCGGGACGTGCCGAAGATGATCGTCCGCTCCGGCGTCATCAGCGCCCTGCTGTACGGCCTGGTGATCCTCGGAATCGTGCTGGTAGTCCCGAGGGGGCGGCTGTCGGCTGTGAGCGGCTTCACCGACGCCTACAGCGCCGTCGCCGCCCTGGTGCACTCGCGACCGCTGGACGTGACTTTCGCCGTGCTCGTGATCCTGGCACTGGTTGCGAGCGGCTCAGTGTGGCTCCAGGGCGCCGACCGTGCACAGGCGATCGCCGCGCTCGATGGCGCTGCGCCTGCATGGATGGGCAGGTTCGCCAGCTTTGGCACGCCGATCGCGGTGAACCTGGCGTCGGGGGTGATCGCCTCGGTGATGTGCGTGCTCGTCTTCCTCCTGTCGAGGGGAAGCCTGGCTAGCTTCTTCGCGGTAATGCTCGCGCTCGCTATCTCGACGACCACGCTGTCCTACGTATTTGTCTTCCCGGCATTGATTGTCCTGCGGCGCAAGTACCCCGAAGCGGACCGGCCTTACCGGGTGCCCGGCGGACAAGCCGGCGCCTGGGTCGCGGTGATCGTCACCGAGGCGTTCGTCGTCGTTACGGTGGTCACCCTGGCGTGGCCGGGAGCATTGAATGCGCTATTCGGCCAGCCATACTCAATCGAGGCTGCGCACGGTGTGTCGCGGGCGTACTTCGAGCAGGTGACGCTCGGGTCGCTGGCCGTCATGATCACGCTCGGGCTGGTGTTCTGGGCTATCGGCGAGCGTAAGCGGCGAGCGGGGCTGCTGGGCATCGCAGCACCGGCGGCAAGCCAATCGGGACGCGGCAACTCGCGCAGGTGATGCCGCAGATCACCGACCCGCGACCCGATATCCACGACCTTGTCGGCCGGCGTCACGGCGGCGATGTCCGTGACAACCGCCTGCCGCCAGGCCCGATTGCACCGTGGTTCGACCGGGACAGGCAAGGTGGCGAAGCGCACAGCCGGGGAGGACGTTTGACCCTGCCAGTTGCCCGGTGACGTGCCTTGAGTGAAGTGAGGCGGCACGGGAGCTGCCACAGCACGGCTGTTCCCTGAGGCCGCCACCCGCAGAGGGGAGAGGACAATGAAGTACCTTCCGCCAGGTGCGCCGGACAGCGTCGTCGATGTTCAGCCCGTGTACCAGAACTTCATCGGCGGGAAGTGGATGCCACCAGTCAGCGGCAGTTACCGGGTCAACCTGAGCCCGGCTACCGCGAAGCCGATCTGCGAGGTCGCGGAATCGACGCCCGAAGACGTGGAACTTGCACTCGATGCGGCCCACGCGGCCAAGGACGAGTGGGGCGAGAAGTCCACGGCACAGCGGGCGGCCATGCTCAACAGGATCGCCGACGCGATCGACGAGCACCGGGAGATGCTGGCGGTTGCCGAGAGCTGGGAGAACGGCAAGCCGGTCCGGGAGACGCTGGCAGCGGACATACCGCTCGCAGCAGATCACTTCCGCTACTTCGCCGCCGCGATCAGGGCTGAGGAGAGCGAGATCTCCGAGATAGACAAGGACCTCATCGCCTACCACTTCAAGGAGCCGCTGGGCGTCGTCGGCCAGATCATCCCATTCAACTTCCCGCTGCTGATGGCCGCGTGGAAGCTGGCTCCGGCGCTGGCTGCGGGGAACTGCTCAGTGCTCAAGCCGGCATCGCCGACACCGTGGTCGATCCTGAAGCTGATGGAAGTGCTCGAGGACTTCCTTCCGCCAGGCATCGTCAATGTCGTCACCGGACCCGGCGGGCAGATCGGCAAGGCCCTCGCGGCTAACCCGAGGATCGCGAAAGTCGCTTTCACCGGCGAGACGGTGACCGGGCGGCTCATCATGCAGTACGCCTCCGAGCACATCATCCCGGTGACGCTGGAACTGGGCGGCAAGTCGCCGAACATCTTCTTCAGCGACGTCATGAGCGCCGAGGACGAGTTCCTGGACAAGGCCGTCGAGGGTCTGGTGCTGTACGCGTTCAACAAGGGCGAGGTCTGCACTTGCCCGTCGCGCGCGCTCATCCAGGAAAGCATCTACGACAAGTTCATGGAGCTAGCCCTGGACCGGATCGCCCGGATCAAGGAAGGTAACCCGCTGGACACCGAGACCATGATGGGTCCGCAGAATTCCGCCCAGCAGCTCGAGAAGATCGCCTCTTACGTGGAGATCGGCAAGGCCGAGGGCGCCGAGGTGCTCATCGGCGGGAAGCGCGCACACATCGGCGGCGAGTTCGAAGACGGCTACTTCTTCGAGCCCACCGTGCTCAAGGGCCACAACAAGATGCGCGTCTTCCAAGAGGAGATTTTCGGGCCAGTCCTCGCAGTGACCACCTTTACTGACGAGGCCGACGCGCTGGCGATCGCCAACGACACCCTCTACGGCCTTGGGGCCGGAGTGTGGACCCGCGACGGTTCCCGCGCCTACCGGATGGGGCGGGCCATCAAGGCCGGACGCGTCTGGACGAACTGCTACCACCAGTACCCGGCAGGCGCTGCATTCGGCGGTTACAAGATCTCCGGGGTCGGCCGCGAGACGCACAAGATGATGCTGGACCACTACTCGCAGACAAAGAACCTGCTGGTGAGCTACAGCAGCAAGCCGCTCGGCCTGTTCTAGTGAGCACGGCTCTAGTGAGCACGGCTCTAGTGGCGCGGTTCTCGTGAGCACGAGCGGAGCGGCAGTCACCGGCGGCCAGGCGCCAGCCGGACGGCTGTCGGCGACCAGGGCGGCGCGCGAGGCGGTAAAACGCCTGTGCGCCGCCCTGGGCGGCCCGGTCATGTTCGTACAGTCCGGTGGCTGCTGCGCGGGCAGCGTCCCGATGTGCTACCCGGCCGGAGAATTCATCACCGGTGCCGGAGATCTACTGCTCGGGACGATCGAAGGCTGCCCCTTCTATATCGACGCCGCGCTCGATACCGCCTGGAACAAGCCTGACTTCACTTTGGATATCGAGCTAGGCGAACCAGAGGGGTTCTCGCTCGGACCCGCGGCCGGGCAGCACTTTGTGGCCCGTAGTGCCTCATGCACCACCAGACAGGACGAACGGCCCTGACGGCGCACGCGCACGCGTTGCTACACCGGCAATATGACCGCAGTTATTGTCATCGTGATAATCGTTCTCGCGCTCGCCGCGATGACGATCGCAGCGCGACGAATGGGTTACTCCGGCATCGGCGGCGACACCATCGTTCGCTGCCGGGCCGGCCATCTCTTCACAACGCTCTGGGTACCTGGCGCATCGCTGAAGTCCGTCCGCCTCGGAATGGCCAGGCTCCAGTACTGCCCGGTGGGAAAGCACTGGACTCTGGTCACTCCGATCCGGGAGTCAGAACTGACCGACGAGGAAAGACAGCTCGCCTCCCAGCACCACGACGTGCGGGTGCCCTGACCGCAGTGGCGACGTGACTGCCGCTGACTGCCTGCGCCGCCGGGCCGGTCAGGACTCGAGTTCGATGCTTACACCGGGTCCGTGACGCAACGTGTTGTGCACGGTGCAGTGCGAGGCAACAGCAAGCAGCGCATCCCTGCGCTGCGCCGGGATCCCGCCCGGCACGCTGATCCGCACGCGCACGTCGCCAACCCGGGCGGGCCTGTCCCCGGCCATCGCGAAATCGGCGGTCACCGCCAATCCGGCGCGGTCGAGCCCGTGCCGGACCAGGTACCGGCCCGCGTAGAAGGCAACGCACGAGGCAAGCGCAGCAACAAGCAACTCCGTCGGGGTCGGCGCGGTGTCCTGCCCGCCGTCCGGCACCGGCTGGTCGACGAGCACTGAGTGGCTGCGCATGCTTATCGCGTAGGCATCATCGGCGACATGGCGGACAGCTACGCGTCCGACTGGCTCGCCTCCGGTGCGCGCATCCTTCTCGGCGGCTGCCGCCTCCGTCAGCAGGGCAAAGGCAACCTGCCGTGCTTCGGCAGCTGTCAGCCCCGCCCAGCCGCTGCCTTCACAGCCGGGACACGCGCCAAGGTCGACGAAGACTCGCCGGGCAGGGTGCCGGGCATCGCCCAGGTCGAGACTGCCGACTGTCACCTCCCGGCCGCAACTCGTGCGCAGATATTCATGACCTTGCCGGGAACGGGCTCTTGCGGCGACATCTGACATCTTCCGCACCTCCCTTGACTACTCGCGGGCCTGCTGCTGGCCATCGGCGGGTGAGGCGCTCGCAGCCAGACTGGCTCGGACTTCCTCCATGTCGATCTCGCGCGCGCTGGTGATCAGCTGCTCGAGTGCCGGCTCGGGCAAGGCGCCCGGCTGCGCGTAGAGCACGACGTTATCCCGGATGATCATCAGCGTCGGGATCGACGAGATGCCGAAGCTGCCAGCCAGCTCCCGCTGAGCCTCGGTGTCCACCTTGCCGAAGACGGCGTCGCTGTGCCGCTCGGACGCCCGCTCGAAAACGGGCGCGAACATCCGGCAGGGCCCGCACCAGCCCGCCCAGAAGTCCACCAGCACCAACCCGCTGCCATCTACGACGGATTCGAAGTTCTCGCTCGTCAGCTCAATCGTCGCCATAGCTACCTCCACCTTCGCCGTCGCACCTAATACCCCACTGGGTATAACGCAGCACGCCGGGTTACATTCCAGGTCGCCAGAATCAGCACCTCGGGCTATGATACCCCCTAGGGTATAAGCAAGGCGGGAGGCTCTCGTGAACAAGGCGGATCAGGTGATCAGGCTGAGCGCCGGCCAGCCGCTGATGGCCTCTCCTGTGCCAGCGTCCCCGCTGGTGGAGCGCATCCGGCTGGGCATCATCGGCGAAGGTGAGTTGCTGGACGGCCCGTTCGGGCCACGCCGGATCACCTACGCCGACTACACCGCGTCGGGCCGGGCACTGGACTTCATCGAGGACTTCATCCGGGACGCCGTCCTGCCGCGGTATGCCAACACGCACACCGAGAGTTCCGGAACTGGCCTGCAGACCGGCTGGCTGCGCGAGGAAGCCCGGCGGATCATCCGGCACGCGGTTGGCGGCACCGACGATGACCTGGTAATCTTCTGCGGCTCCGGCGCCACCGCAGCAGTGAACAAGCTGATCGGCATCCTGGAGTTGCGGGTCCCGGCAGGGCTTGATGAGCGTTACCAGCTCAGCGCGGCGATCCCTGAAGCCGAGCGGCCCGTGGTGTTCGTCGGCCCGTACGAGCATCATTCGAACGAACTGCCCTGGCGGGAGTCGATCGCTGACGTCGTGGTCATCGGTGAGGACGCCGACGGCCACATCGACCTGGCCGAGCTGGAGCGCCAGCTCGATCGTTATGCCCGCAGGCCTTTGCTCATCGGGAGCTTCTCGGCAGCCTCGAACGTCACGGGCATTCTCACCGACACGAGCGCTGTCGCGACTCTGCTGCACTCCCGCAGCGCGCTGTCGTTCTGGGACTACGCCGCCGCCGCGCCGTACGTGAACATCCGGATGTCAGCCTCTGCTCCGGGCTCCGACGATCACAAAGATGCGCTGTTCCTGTCACCGCACAAGTTCCCCGGCGGCCCGCAGACCCCCGGCGTCCTGGTCGTGCGCCGCAACCTCGTCCGCAATCCGGTACCCACAGTTCCCGGCGGGGGCACGGTCGCGTTCGTCGACCCCGCCGGGCACCGCTACCTCGACGACCCGGTCGCGCGCGAGGAAGGCGGCACCCCGGCCATCGTCGAGTCCATCCGGGCCGGCCTTGTCGTGGCACTCAAGCAAGCGGTCGGCACCGACGTCATCGCCGCGCGCGAGGAACAACTGTGGCAGCACGTGCTGCGCCGCTGGGCGGGGATACCGCAGATCGAGGTACTGGGCAACCAGCGGTCGCGGCGACTGTCGATCATCTCGTTCCGGATCCGGCTGGGCGCGCAGTACCTGCACCACAACTTCGTCGTCGCGGTGCTCAATGACCTATTCGGCATCCAGGCCAGAGGCGGCTGTTCGTGCGCCGGCCCGTACGGGCACCGGCTGCTCGCGATCGGCGCAGCTCGCTCACACGCTTTTCGAGAGGAGATAGGCCACGGTTGCGACGGGATCAAGCCAGGCTGGAGCCGCGTCAACCTCAACTACTTCATCTCCGCTGCCCAGGCCGACTACATCGCCGCCGCTGTCGAGCTGATCGCCGCCGACGGCTACCGGCTGCTCCCGTACTACCGCTTCGATCCGCACACCGGAATCTGGCGGCACGCCGCCGCTGCGCCACGCCCGGCGCTCACCCTGGGCCAGGTCAGCTATGCCGCCGATGGCGAGATGACCTACCAGCGCCACCGCGATCGGGCCGGTGAGGACGCATACCCCGGCTACCTGCGCCACGCCCGGTCCCTGCTCACCGCGCTACCTGATCGGCTGCCCGACGGACCTGCTGGCCTCAGTCCCGACTTCGAAGCACTCCGCTGGTTCCCGCTACCGCCCGGCTGCATCAGCGATGACCCGGCCAGGCCCGTTGTGACGCCCGCCGATTAGCCTTCAGCCGGCAGCTCATCCAGCGCTGCCTGCAGTCGTGCGGCGGCCTCCGCCGCGATGTCCGCGAGCTCCGGATGGCCCGTTACGGCGGCGATGACCCGCGGGTCGAGCGCTTCGACAGTCGTGCCGTCGTTCGACGCGCGGACAACGACATTGCAGGGCAGCAGCAGGCCGGGCGGTCATCGCGTACTGCACTGGCCCTCTCCCCTCGTGCGGTCCGTCAGCCAGGTACGGCGGCGCCCAGGCCGCGTCAGGCCAGGCTCAGGAACAGCTTCTCCAGCTGGTCCTGGGTGATCTCGGCATCCTCACCGGCCGCCAGGCACTGCCGCAGCCCGCTCGCCACGATCTTGAACCCGGCCCGGTCCAGCGCCCGGGACACGGCAGCGAGCTGGATAACCACCTCCTGGCAGTCACGCCCGGACTCGATCATCCCGATCACGCCAGCAAGCTGCCCTTGCGCCCGGCGGAGCCGGTTCAGCACCGGACCGGTCACTTCCTCGTCAATCTTCATCAGCCACCCCTTCGCGTGTATGCAGTATACCCGCAGGGGTATCCTCGCGGTGATCAGGTGAAGATGATCTGCCCGCCCGCTGCCATGTCGTAGAACTCCCCGACCGTGATGATGTCCTTCACCTGGTCGATGAGGTCGTCCTTGGCCAGCCCGAACAGGTCCGCCGATGCCTTGCAGCCGTACAGTCCCGCACCGGTGTCGGCGATCATCTCGATGAACTCCGGGATCGAGGGGATGTCGAGCTGCTCCATCTTGCGGCCCATGTAGTGCGTCATGACCGACGCGACACCCGGCAGGCCCCCGGCCCAGGTGGCCAGGTGCAGGCCCGGGTTCCCGACTGTCGCCATCTTGATGTGCTCGTGCCGGGCTTTGTGGATCGCATCGAGGCCGAAGAACGTGAAGAACAGGTTCGCCTCCATCCCCTCCGCGCGGGCGCCGTTGGCCATGATCAGGCCTGGGTAGATGCCTTCCAGCGAGCCCTTTGAAACGATGATGGAAACCTTCTCGATCTTGGCGGTCATCCGACCGGCCTCCTTTCTGGTTGCGGCTCAGATGCAGCCGCGAGGCTTGGGAATCCCGGCTATCTTCGCGGCCGTCTTGGCTGGGCCTTTCGGGAACAGCTCGTAGAGCTCCTTGATGGTCACGCCCGAGGTCTTGCCGAGGACGCGCACGGTCGGGCCACTGCCGTTGGCCTCAAACTCGTCCCGCATGAACTTGATGACCTGCCAGTGCCGGTCAGTGAGGTGGTCGATGCCTTCCTTGCTTGCTATCTCAGGCGCCATCGCCTCGGTCCACTGCGCGGGATCGGCGAAGAATCCCTCGTCATTGAGCGATACCTCAGTGCCTCCATAGGTCGCGGTAGGCATCGGGATCTCCTTTTCAGTTGCTCGGTGCCTGGCCCGGGCGCCGTTTACCGGGTGGCTGCTTCCCGGCCGCTGGCATACTGGCCGGCACCCCGGGCACGTTGCGGCCGGGCAGCAGCACGTGCCAGTAGAGCCAGCTGAATGCCAGCTTGCCGAGATGGTTCAGGCGGGACTGACGCAGCAGCGGCAGTCCGACCCGGCCGGGAAAATGGCCAGTTAGCGGCTCGGTGTCGTAGTTGAAGTCGATCAGCAGCGCCTTGCCGAATCCACTCTCGATGAAGCAGTTAGTGTGGCCGTCGAAACTCGGATCAAGCGGCTCGCCGGCTAGGTACCTGCAAATGTTGCTGGCCAGGGTCTCGCCTTCAAAGTGCGCCACCGACCCGGCCTTCGATGCGGGCACATCGGCTGCGTCGCCGATCACGAATACGTTCGGCTTGGCTTTGGCCTGCAGTGTGTGCTGATCGGTTGGCACGAACCCGAGCTCGTCGCCGAGCCCCGGCGAACGATCTACGTAGGCCTGGCCGCCGTGCAGCGGAATCAGCGCGGCCAGGTCGAACGCCACCTCGCGTCCGTCGTAGGAGATCAGCCGGCCGTTCTGGCCGTCTACCTCGCCAGTGTTGAACTCTGTGACCAGGGAGATCCCCTTGTCCTCGAGCATTCCGCTGAGCTCGCGATTGCACGTGGCTTTGGTGAACGCGCCGTCGAGCGGAGTGACGTAGATCAACTCGACCTTGTCCCGGATGCCCCGCTTCCGGAAATACCAGTCGGCGAGGAAACTGAATTCCAGCGGGGCGACCGGACACTTGATCGGCATGTCCATGACGCCGACTACCAGTCGACCGCCGTCGAACCGGGACAGCGCACGCTGCAGAGCTACCGCTCCATCCAGGGTGTAGAAGGTGAAGACCTTCTCCTGCCAGCCGGCACCGGGCAATCCCTGTGTTTCCTCCGGCATCAACCGCGCGCCAGTGGCCACGACCAGTACGTCATAGCTCAGTGACGTGCCATCAGCCAGCAGCACGGCGTCGTTCTCGAGGTCGACATGCTCGACAGCTTCGCAATGGAACTCGATCCCCGGTCGCAGCTGACGCTGCCTGGACCTCACCAGTTCGTCCGGGCGGGCGAGCCCGAACGGGACGAACAGCAAGCCAGGCTGATACACGTGCTCATCATCGGTGTCGACCACAACGATCTGTGCCGCATCTCGATCTAGCAGACGGCGCAGGCGATTCGCTGTCAGCGTCCCGCCGGTGCCGCCGCCTAGCACGACAATCCGCTTTGTCATGCCTCAGCTCGCCCGGCCTGCCAGAACCCCGTCGTCGATCCGCTCATGCTCAGCAGAGGCAACGGCATCGCCTGCTTCGGGGACCGGCAGCGAGACCGACGGCTTCGAGGACCGCTTCCGACCGTAACCTGGGTGACTGTCGGCGTAGAACACCAGGCCCAGCCAGAAAGCCATCCCGGTGAACGCCATGATCGGCACTACCAACGCGATAAGACTTGACCCGGTCACTGCCTGGCTCCCATCCGTGCTGCCGGCACAGCCGCCGGCGTCTACCGTCAGCGTCGGCTAGAAACGGCTTGCCGTTCGAGAGCCAAACGGCCCTTGCCGCCGGGACCTTTGCTCGCTGCGAAGACCGGCCGGGCTCGGAGAGCATGCAGTGAACCAGCAAGTTTGCCGATGGCCGGAGGACCGGCCCTAGCAGCGGCTGCGAGGTGCGTGTCATGGCTCGATACCCAGCTGATCACGCAGGGCTCACGATCCTTCCGCTGGAAGACTGCCTGCGCCTGCTCGGCTCGGTCCCGGTTGGACGCATCGGCTTCCACGCCGACGGTGAAATGGTCGTCCTGCCGGTCAACCACGTTGTCGACGGGCAGAGCGTGGCTTTCCGGACCGCCACCGGGTCGAAGCTGTCGTCAGCAGAGGGTCAGTCCAACGTCGTGTTCGAGGCCGACGACTACGACGCCGGACGCCGCACTGGATGGAGCGTGGTCGTCACTGGCCAGGCCGAGATCGTCTACGACGACGCCGAGATCGACGCTCTGGAGCGGCTCGACCTCGACTCGTGGGGGGACGAGGCAGACCGGCCGTTCTGGATTCGCATCCGGCCCGAGTCCGTGTCGGGCCGCCTTATCGCCAGCCGCGGGTCGGCTGCTGCAGACACGGCGCAACTCCCGCACGGCCCGGTGCCGCGCGATGACACCCCGCTACAGGTGTTCAACGTGTTGCGGGGCGAGGCGAATAACGTCAGGTCCACGCCGTTCGGCGACGTGGGCACGGTTTTCTCCGGCCGCAGCATGGAGCTGGTATGGGTAAGCAAGCACGGCGAACCCGTCGACGACAGCTGGTTCCGGATGAAGGCGGTCGACCTGATCATGGTGCTGCAGGGTCAGCTCAAGTTCGAGTTCGAATCCCCGGATCACCACGACCGCGTGCTTGAAGCAGGTGACTTGCTCGTCCTTCCGGCCGAGGCGCGCTGCCGCGCTTACCGGTGGCCGCGAGATGCCAGCCAGGCGACGATCTTCGTGGCCGCCTACCCCACCTCGGAGTAACCGAGCGCCCTGGCACCACCGACGAGGTCAGCGGGACGCGAGAACCTTGGTCTTCTCATGCTCGAACTCATCGGTGCTGATGACACCGCGCTGCCGCAGGTCGGCCAGCTTGGCGAGCTGATCCGCCGAACTAGGCGGCGTGCCCGCCGCTTCCTGGACGTAGCTCCGGAACGCCTCTTCCTGCTGGGCGGCCTGCTGAGCTGTGCGCTGGTTCATCGACCGGCCCCTGACGATCAAGTACGTAAGAACCCCCACCAACGGGAGGAAGAGCACGAAGATGGTCCATCCTGCCTTGCCCCACCCAGACAAGTCGCTACTGCGGAAGACATCCATCAGCACAACGAATAGCAGCCAGAACCAGACGACGAACGCGAAGATCTCGAACATGGTCCAGAACACGTCCAGCACCGGATAGCCAGTCGATGCGGCAAGCGGCATAGTCGTCTCCTTTACCACCCCTGCCGTGACCATAGGCGGCCCCGGCCTGGTACTCATCTACCCGCTTGGCGGGCTGCGCCGCTTCACCTGCTGAGAGTGATTTCCTCATCGGTCCGATTCCACGACCGTCCCTCAGCGAACCGTGCGGCCCATCAGGTAGAACTCGGGGTTGGGCTGCAGCGCCATCAGATGCGCGAGCCGGTTCGAGGCCGCGAACAACGCGGTGATCGCGCCGACATCCCAGATCTCATCGTCAGTGAGCCCGGCCGCGCGGGCGCTGGCGACATCCGTCTCGCCGAAATGCTCAGGGGTACGGGCCAGCGCCAGCGCCAGGTCAGCAATTGCGCGGCCGCGCTTGTCCAGCGGAGCCTGCCACGGGTTGCTGCCCACCTGATCGGCCACGTGCGGGTCCTTCGACCGGATCCGCAAGATGGCGCCGTGGGCGACGATGCAGTACGTGCAGTGGTTGGCTGCCGAGGTGGCCACGACCACCAGTTCGCGCTCAGCCTTCGTCAGCCCTCCGGGCCGCTCCATGAGCGCGTCGTGGTAGTCGAGGAAGGCGCGCAGCTCGGCTGGACGGTGGCCGAGCGCACGGAAAATGTTCGGGACGAAACCGGACTTGTTCGCAATTTCGCCGACGCGCTCGCGCAGGTCCTCGGGAAGATCGTCAAGCTCAGTCATCCCGAAGCGGCTCTCGGCCATGATTCCCTCCCGGTCAGCGCAGACACAGCCGTAAGGGCAGGGTACTGCGCAGCTGGCCGGCGGATTCCTGAGGCGGCCGTGGGGAACGCTTTAGATGATCCGGTGACCGGGACGCCGCGAGGCCCCCGCTGAGGCCTTAGCGGCCGTAGTTGCCAGGTGCTGGTCGAGTCCCACCCGAGCAGTGGTCGCTGCGTCCTTTCGGCCCGGAATCCGTTTTCGGACAGGACGAAGGGAGCTAGGCAAATGGTGCTGAACCGGAAGCGAGTGGTCGCCTCCATGGCCGCGTCCGGCATTGCGGTCGGTGTCCTGGCCGGCGGTGGCGCGGCAGCGGCGTCGGCCAGTCCGGCTCGCGGGCCCGTCGCGGCAGTATCTGCGTCCGGCTGGCCGGGTGGCTGCGGCGCGATGGGCAAGATGTGGCCAGGCCACGATCCAGTGGCGAAGGCTGCGGCTGGTTACCTTGGCCTGAGCCAGGACCAGCTGCGCCACGAGCTGGAGCACGGCAAGTCGCTCGCTGACGTCGCCAGGTCGCAGGGCAAGTCGGTGTCCGGACTGAAGGCCACGATCCTCAGCGCCATCACGAGCTGGGTTGACGCCAGCAAGCTGAGCGCCGCCCAGAAGGCAAAGGTAATCAGCGAAGCGAGGGATCACGCCGACGCGATCGTGAACACGAGCTGTAAGTCCGCCATGGGATCGCACGACATGGGCTAGGCGCCGCCGCCGCCCGGCCAGGCATGCGGAATGCTGTATGGCCGTGGCACCGGACGGAGGCGATCAGATGAGCAGGACGGTCCTGTTTGGCGGCAAAGTGTTTGACGGCACCGGCAGCCCGCCAGCTGACGCGGACGTCGTGATATCGGAGGGCCGGATCGCGGCCGTCGGGGCCGGGCTGGACGGGGACGAGCAGGTCGACGTATCCGGCCTGACCCTGCTGCCCGGGTTCTTTGACTGCCATGTGCACGTGATGGTCTCCGGAGTCGATCTGGTGCGCCGCCTGCAGCGTCCGTTCTCCTACCAGTTCTTCGAGGCGGCGAGCAATCTGGCGGCGACTCTGGACTGCGGGATTACTACTGTGCGCGACGCCGGCGGCGCGGACCTGGGCGTACAGCGTGCTGTTGACGATGGCCTGGTTGACGGGCCGCGAATGCAGATCGCGATCAGCGCGCTGAGCCAGACCGGCGGCCACGGTGACGGCTGGCTCCCGTCGGGGATGACCACATTTCTGTTGCCGGCGCATCCAGGTCGCCCTGACGGCCTGGTCGACGGGCCGGAGGAAATGCGCAAGCGAGTGCGCGAGATCATCCGGGCTGGCGCCAATGTCATCAAGGTGCACACCTCGGGCGGCGTCCTGTCGCCTCGCGATAGCCCGAAGCATGCCCAGTTCCGGCCGGATGAGCTGGCCGCGCTAATGGCCGAAGCCGCGGCCGCGGGCTTGCCGGTCATGGCTCATGCCCAGGCGACTGACGGCATCAAGAACGCGCTGCGCGCCGGCGTCCGGTCGATCGAGCACGGGATATACCTGGATGACGAGTGCATCGACATGATGCTCACGTCGGGCACCTGGCTGGTGCCCACGCTGGTGGCTCCGCGCGCTGTTGTCAGCGCGGCGGAGGCGGGCAGCCAATTGCCCGAAGGCGTAGTAAATAAAGCAAAGGAAGTAATGGCCGCTCACGCCGGGGCGTTCGCGCGCGCGGTCGCCGCCGGAGTCAAGGTCGCCATGGGCACTGACAGCGGAGTCGGACCGCACGGTAGCAACCTCGACGAATTGCCGCTTATGGCAGCCGGAGGCCTGACGCCGGCGCAGGTGCTGACCGCCACCACTAGCTCCTCGGCCGGGCTGCTGCAACTCGCGGAGGAGACGGGCACGATCAGGCCGGGCATGCGAGCGGACATCGTCGTTCTGGCCGGCGATCCCTTCGACCTGCCGAACCTCAAGCAGAACATCCGCTCGGTCTACTCGGGCGGCCGGAAAGTGCGGTGAAGATCAGAATCGGGCGGCAGTCATCTCGTGATCTCTGCCTGGTGGCCTCGCTGACTCGAGCTGGGTTAGCCTCGGTCAAGCGGCGGCAGACCAGGAGGCCGGAATGACCGACGGCGGATTTACCTCAGGGAACACCGGCATCGACGGGCTGACCTTCCACTATGTCGACTGGGATGGCGCGGGTCCGCCGCTGGTGATGTTGCATGGGCTGTCCGGTCACTGCCGTACCTGGGACCACACGGCCGCAGCCCTGAGCGACCGTTATCACGTGCTGGCCCTCGATCAGCGCGGGCACGGCGACACCGACTGGGCACCCCGGTACGGCCTCCGCCCGATGGCGCAGGATCTGCTGGGTTTCCTGGACGCCATGGACCTGGGCGAAGTGACGCTGATGGGCCTGTCCATGGGCGGCCTGGTCTCCTTCGTCTTCGCTGCGGCTCATCCTCTGCGCGTCGTCCGCATGGTGATCATGGATATCGGCCCCGAGATCGCTCCGGCCGGTTCAGCGAATGTCGCCAGCAGCCTGGCTGCCGCGGACGTCTTCGGCTCCGAGGACGAGGCCTTCGCTCTCGCGCGTGCGGCAAATCCCCGGCCCACGGACGCGACGCTCCGCCACCGCGTGAGGCACAACCTTCGCCCGCTCCCGGGCGGCACCCTCACGTTCAAGTACGACAAGGAACTCCGGCGTAACCCCAGGGCTCTGTTCGATCACACGCCGGACGAACTCTGGGATGCCTGGCGCGCAGTTAGCTGCCCGGTGCTGCTGGTGCGCGGCGCTGACAGCGACGTGCTCGCGGCCGACACCGCGCAGCGGATGCTGGCGGAGAACCCGAACGTCAGCTTCGCCAGTGTCCCGGACTGCGGCCACAGCATCACGCTTGACAGCCCGGACGGCTTGCTCGAGGTGGTCAGCCCGTGGCTAGCGGCCACCGCGCCGGGACAGGCAGCCTGACGCCTGCTGGTCACCACCGACCCCCGGCCGAGGTGCTGTAGATAGTGACGCCGAAAGCTGGCTGCGGGGCAACGTTGAGGCAGTCGTAGCTCAGGACGCTCACCCACGCGGCGCAGCAGACTGCTGCGGTTACGCCGATAAGCTGCGCTGCGCGCGGAACACCTCTGGCATGCCCGCCGAGCCCGTCGGCAACCCCGGCACCGAGATCAGCAGGCTGACGACATAGCGGCTGCCGCGCCACAGCCGGGTGAGCTGTCTGCCGTCGGTGTAGCGCAAGATGAACTTCAGCTCGGCTCGCCAGATCTTCTCGCAACTCGCCGGCCAGTCGAGCTGCGGCCAGGTAGAGGATGGCAGACGGGATGCGGGCCAGCCGAGTTTCTGCGTCTTCCCCGATCAACCGTGAAACGACAGCTCGGTCGACGCAGCCTGCGACGCCGGCGGCGACCAGGAGGACGATCCATAGTGCGGTCATGCCACGCCGCCCTCCGCCTGCACGCGCAGTGCGCGCCCGTCCGGCACGGCGAGCGCCGATCGCAGCGCGGCCAGTTCGAGCCGGGCGTCTTCGGCACCTTGCTCGCTCAGCTGATACAGATAGCGCGCCGGTCTGCCTGCATCGGACGGGTCGATGTCCTCGGCGGTCCTGAGGAGCCAGCCCGCGTGGCGCAGCCGGGCCAGGATCGGATAGAGCTTTCCGCTCGCGAACCCTGTGCTCTGCATGAGGTCGTAGCCGTAGCGCCGCGACGGGTCTGAACAGGCGTCCAGCACATGGGCTGAGCCGCTGGGCCGGGCGGCGCGGTCAGTGCAGCCGGAACGTGGCGTCGGCGCGGACGGTGGCTAGCGTCCCTTCGGCGTCTTCAGTCACGAGCCGCTGCACGATCTCGGGTTCCTCGCTCCTGGCCAGCGTGCGCGCGCCATCGCCAGTGCGAAGGGCGGCCAGCGCCTTCACAGGCTGACCGTCCCGGTCGAAGACGACAGTCCAGGATTCGAGGACGGCAGGTCCGTCGTACTCCCCCGCCACCGTCGTCGTCGGCTCGGCCACGACAGCAGGTCCGGCATCGCCGCGGCGGAAACCTGGCCCGGGCGAAGGTCCGTAGACGCCGATGGACTGCTTGGTCAGGTAGCCGCTATTCGCCGTGATCAGCCCGAGCTGGCCAGTGTCCCGGATCTTGCCGATCATGGCGGCGATGGCATGCGTGCTGTAGTTGTTCCACGGGCCGCCGGCAAATGCCAGTCCGCCGGTTATCGTCAGCGGCCGGCCGGGATCGTTTGCTGCCAGGCCGAGCTCGCTGGCCGCAACCTGAACCGCCGACGGGAAGCAGGAGTAAAGATCGATCAGGCCGATCTCGGCCAGGCCGACTCCGGCGAGGTCCAGAGCCAGCCGCCCCGCGTGCCGGATAGCCGGGCACGCGTCCAGCCGGTACCGCGCCGCGATCCGAGCAGTGTCGCTGGCCTCGGCGCCAGCCAGCGGGAAGACCCACCGGTCTTTCGGGACCCGCCAGCGCCCTGCTGCCTCGGCGGAACAGATAATGACCGCCGCGGCCTGGTCGACATCGTTGTTGGAGTTCATCAGCTTGGTGTACGGCCAGGCGATCATCCGGTTGCGCGGTCCGGGCGCGGCGATGACCTCAGCCGGTACTGCCGCTGGTGACCACGCGGCGGGGTTAGCCGCTGCTACCTCGCTGAACCGCGCCCACAGGCGGGAGATGGCGTCAATGTGCTCGTTCGTGGCCCTGCCCGCGGCCACCCGCAGCGCCTGCTCGAATAGCGGGTACACATACGCCGGGCGATCCAGCCCGGCACGCATCTCGCTGATGTCCTGCATAGGCACGTCAGGGCGAGTCTCCGGTTCGGGTACGTCGTCTGGCTGGACTGTCCACGCCGGTCGTTCATCCCGGCGCCGGAGGGCCATTCTGGTGCGCCATGCCTCGGCGCCCCCGATCACCGCGATGTCGCATCGCCCGGCGCGAATGTCCGCCGCCGCGTCGTTGACAAGTGCTTGCGGATGGCTGCCGCCGTTTCCGGTATGAAGGGTGTGCCGGACCGGAGCGCCAAGTCGCTCTCCGACGAGAAGCCCCGGATCGCGGTAGCGCCAGGAAAGTATGCGCGTCAGACGGATCGACTCGACAGCCGCGGCCAGTTGCGGTGCCTGCGCGTCGGCGGCTGCTGCGCGGATCGCTTCGGCGACCATGTCCGCTGGCTCGGTCGGCTGGTCACGCCAGTTGAGCTGGCCGCCGCCAACGAGGACCGGAGTCCGCGGATCCAGGGCGGCCCCGCGTCGTGCGTTCGCGCTCACGCGGCCGGAAGCGCGGCGACGAACTCCGCCAGTTCGTCGAGGTTCGCGATCTCGTTAACGCGCCTGCCCTCTTCGATGTCATGGATAATCGCGGCGACCTTGTCGAAGATGGGGCCGTTGATGTCGCGCAGCATTTCGTCGATCTCCGTCTTGCGCTTGCGCACCACCAGGTCACGATAGATGCCGCTGTACTGCTTTGCACTCTTGCGGTTGAACTCGGCCAGCCGGTCGAGAGATCCCTCGAGGTCGTCGGGGTCGAAGCCGTCGAAGCTCTCGGCCTTGACCGGCGCTTGCGCGAGGACCTCCCGCGCGATGGCGATCATGACCGGCCGGTAGCGAGGGTCTTCGAGATGCTCGGCGATGGTCAGGTCGGAGACGGCGCCGGCCCACAGCATGGCACCGTAGGCCTCCTTGCCCCAGAGGAAGCCCAGCACGTTCTCGGTGGGCTGCGCGTAGGGAAGCGCCTCGACGAGGTCCAGCACGCGCTGGGTGATGCGGCCGCCGTCGAGCTCGCCGACGCGGAAGGTGCCGATGTTGCCCTGCATGATGCGCCCCGGCTCCATGACGTCGGCGCCGAAGTTGACGAACGCCGAGATGACCCGCTCACGGCCCACTGCCCCGATGAGGGTGTCGGCGGTGAGGCCGTTCTGCACCGTCAGCACGTAGCCGCCCCGGGCGAGCCGGCCCCGTAGCAACTCGGCGGCGGCGCGGGTGTGCAGGCTCTTGACAGCCACGATCGCGTGCCCGATGCGGTCGGGGAGCTCGCCGGGGGTAATCGCGTGCGCGGCCACGGTGAACTCGTTGACCGGGCCCTCGATGATCAGGCCGTGCTCGCGGATGGCGGCGACGTGGGCCTCGTCGGCGTCGCACAGCGTGATGTCATGGCCTGCGCGGATCATGTGCGCGCCCAGTGTGCCGCCGATGGCGCCCGAGCCGATGATGGTGAGTTCCATAAGGTGAGTTTTATCCCGGTCTCGTTACGATGTGGTGACGGCGCTGGCGAGGAAGTCGCGCACAGTGGACAGGAACAGCTCACGCTCCTCGATCTGCGGCGAATGACCGGACTTCTCGAACACCACCAGCGTCGAGTTCGGTATCAGGGCGGCGATGGTTTCCGCGGCGCTGACCGGGGTGACCCAGTCGAGCCGCCCGACAGTAACGAGCGTCGGCGCGGTGACCGAGGGCAGTTGCGGTTTCAGGTCATAGTTCGGCTGGTTGTGCTGGAAGCACCAGTTGTGGGCTTCATAGCGGTAGCTGCCTGACTCGACTCTGGCCGCCGACCGGACGGGATCGTATTCATAGTCGTACAGCGGGATGATCTCCGCCCAGCGAGCCTTGAGGTCCTCGTTGTCGCGGATCTGCCCGGACCAGTAGCGGTTGAAGTTATCCCAGTTGATCTTCACTCGGTCCTGGTTGCGCGCGTTCTGGAAGGCGACCTCCAGGAAGCTCGCGTCAGCGGCGGTGTCGCGCAGCACGATCGCCTCGACGTGTTCCGGGTATGCCACCGCATATTCCAGCGCGATGAATCCGCCGTAGGAGCCGCCGGCCACAAAGATCTTGTCCGCGCCGATCCACTCGCGCAACCCGTCGACGTCCGCAGCCCACTGGCCATGCGAGTAGGGCGGTATGCCCTCGCTGTCGCCGCAGCCGCGCGCGTCGAAGACGACGACCCGGAACCGGTCGGACAGCGGGCCGAACGTGGCCTTGGGCTCAGCCAGCGAGCCGATCCCGCCGCCGCCATGGTGGGCGATCAGCACCGGACCGTCCTGCGGTCCCAGCACCTCGACGTTCAGCCTGCAGCCGTTGACGGTCACTCTCATGCCGATGCCTCCGGAGGTGATGCCAGCCCTGTCGATGCCTGCCCTGCTGATGCCTGCCCTGCTGATGCCTGAACAGCGGTCCAGCGCTCGACCTCGTCATCGAGCAGGGTGAGGGGAATGGCTCCGTTGCGCAGCACAGCGTGGTGGAACCGGCGCAGATCGAATCGCGGCCCGAGGGCGTGCTGTGCTCGCTCGCGCACGCGCACGATCTCACGTTTGCCGGTTACGTACGCAAGGGCCTGGCCTGGCCACGCGATGTACCGGTCCACCTCGTTGCGCGCGTTGACGTACGTGGTGGCCGTGTGGTCGTACATGAAGCCGATCGCCTGCTGCCGCGACCAGCCAAGGTGGTGCATGCCGGTGTCCACCACGAGCCGGCAAGCCCGGAGAGCCGCGAACGACAGCATGCCAAGCCGGGCGATACCGCTGTCGTAGAGGCCGATCTCGTCGGCAAGGAGCTCGGCGTACAGGCCCCAGCCCTCGTTGAAGGCGCACAACTCGGCGTCGAGGTGGCGGCGGTAGCGCGGGATCTCCAGCGTCTGGGCGGTCGCCAGCTGCAGGTGGTGCCCAGGCACGGATTCGTGGAAGGCGAGCGCCTGATACTCGTACCGGTAGCGCTCGCCCGGATCGGTCGTCAGCAGGCAGAACGCGCCGGGGCGGCTGCCGTCGACGGCCGGCGGCCGGTAGTAGGCCATCGCGGTGTTGTCCGCATCGATCGGATTGATTTCCTCGAGGACGCAGGCCGCGATCTCATAGTGGTCGAAGCAGCTGTCACGCGCCGCCTCGGCGCGGTCCAGGGCGTCCTGCGCGGCCGCGATGACTTCCTCTTGCGTGCCGAACCGCAGCGCCGGGTCGTCGCGCATCCGCGCGGCGATGGCGGCGAAGTCGCTCTCGCCGAGCGCTTCCTGGCCGATCTGCGACCACAGCCCTGCCAGCAGGTCGAGCTCCGCCAGCCCGATAGCGTAGATGTCCTCAGGCGAGAGCGTGGTGGTGGTATGCCGCGCGACCGCGGCCAGGTAGCCGGCTTCACCGCCGGGGATCTGGCCGATGCCCACCCGGTCGTCCGGCCGGGCGGCCGGCGCCAGCTCGCGGTGCAGCAGGTCGGCGAGCCGCTGCATGGCCGGCCTGATGGTTTGCGTGACGTGCGCGGCTGCAGCCTCGCGCACCGTAAGGTCGGCATCGCGGACGGGCTTGAGCAGGGCATCTTCCAAGGCCGGCAGGGCGAGGTACCCGGTTAGCTGGCGGATGGCGTGATCGACGCCGACTGCGGTGGGGGTTCGCCCGTCGGCTGCCTCGGCGAGGTACCGCTGGCCAAGCGCGTCCAGCGTTGCGCCGATCTTCGACATCCTGCTGAGGTAGCGTTCCGTGGCCTCGGGGCTGGAGGCTGTCATGGCGGGCACCGTCTGGAAGATAAGACCCTGCCGGCTGACGTAGCTCTTCGCCGACGCGTTGGCAGCCCACAGCGAGTGCTCGGCGTCGGAGCGGGCACCTTCGACGAGAGCGGCCAGCACTCCGTGGTCGACGCGCTGCGCGTCGCTGAGGCCAGCGGTATCGATCTCGCGGACCTGGCGGCCGATAGCGGCAAGCTCCTGCGCGGTGCGCTGGCTCGCCTCCCGGCTCGGATCGAAGGACAGCCCGTCGAACTCGTCCACGCCGAGCAGGGTGGCGTTGTAAGGGTCGTAGCTGTGCTGGGTGGTGAAGTACGCCTCGCCGAGGCGCGCGAGCTCAGCTGCCGCTCCGAGTTGGCTGTCGGTCATGTCCCGTCCTTAGGCGCGGTAGATGTGCACTGATCTCTCCCAGTCGGCCATCCGCTCAATCGCTGCCTCGCCTGCGTGCTGGAAGACCGCATCGACAAGGCTTTCGGTGAGCACCAGCAGCGCCGCGAAGGAGTCGAAGGGGACGCCGTCGACAGCGACCGGCAGCACGATGTCTGCTTCTTCCGCCGACGGGGAGAGCGACTCGTCGGTGATCAGGACGACGGTGGCGCCGCTGGCCTTCGCCATTGAGACGACCTGCTCGGAGGCTAGTTCATGTCGCCGCAGGTCAAAAACGATCGCGACGGAGTCGCGCCCGGCGCGCAGATACTTGCCGACGTCCGCACCGAGTGGCTCGCCGGCATAGTCAACATTCGGGATCAGCTGGTCCAGCTGCATCGCCAGCATCCGGGCGATCAATCGGGAGAAGTACCCGCCGGAGGTCACCACGTGCTTCGGGCGTCCGGCAAGCAGTGAGACAGCTCGCTCGATCTCCCCCGGCGGCACCGTGTCCTGCAGTCGCGTGACGAGCCCGGCACGCTGCTGCACGGCGCGCAGGAAGACGTTGTCCTCCGATGGCGCCGCGCGGCGGGCCCTGGCCCGGCTCAGCGGGCTCGCGCTCATGGACCGGGTGACTTCAGCGCGCAAGCGTTCCTGGAACTCGCGGTAGCTGCCCAGCCCGAGCCGGGTCATCAGGCGCAGCACGGTTGGTTTGCTCGTGCCCGCCGCAGCGGCGAGGGCGGCTGTGCTCTCCAGCCCCGCAGCCGGGTAGCGAGCGAGCAGCGTCCGCGCCACCTTTCTCTCAGCGGGCGTGAGGCCGCCCATCCGCTGGAAGATCTCGTCCCGCAGCGGAAGTTCTCCGGCTGGCAAGTCGGTCACGTCGTCAGGGCGGGCTCAGGACCGCTGCCGCGGGCCGAGAACATGGCGGGCGAATTGTGCGCGACGACAATGCGGCCGTCGCCGCCGACGGCGACGAGGCCTCCGGCGGAGCCACGCTGAGTGAGTTCCTGCTCGAACGTCTCCCGGACCGCGTCGGCGAGGCCGACGCCGGCATACCGGATCCGGGCGGCAACGTCGTAGGCCACGACGCCGCGGATGAAGGCCTCGCCGTCGCCGGTGCACGAGATCGCCACGACGCCGTCGCGCGCGTAGACACCCGCTCCGACGATGGGGCTGTCGCCGACCCTCCCGTCAGCCTGGCCGGTCATGCCACCCGTGGACGTGGCGGCGGCGATGCGACCGCGCGCGTCACGCGCCGCCGCGCCGACCGTTCCGTGCCGGGCCGCGACGGCACGGCCGTTCATCACTCTGGCCAGCTGCTGCTGGCGAGGCTCGGTGATGAAGTAACTGCGATCGACCACTGCGAGTCCGTAGCGCTCAGCGAACTCAGCATCCGGGTCGACGATGAGGACGTGCTCGGTTTGCTCCATCACCGCGCGGGCTAGCTGGACGGGGTTCCTGGCGTACTTGGCGGCTGCGACCGCACCCGCGAGCCCGGCTCCGGTCATCACCGACGCGTCGAGCTCAGCGTGGCCGGTCGCGGTGAGCGCGGCGCCACGGCCGGCATTGAACTGCGGGTCGTCCTCGAGTACTTCCACGCTCGCGCACACCGCGTCCAGGGCGTCGCCGCCTGCCGCGAGCACCTGCCAGCCGGCCCGGTAAGCAGCGAGCAGCCCGTCGGCGTACGGCGCGACGTTCAGCTCCTCGATCCGTCCGCCTGCCCCGCCGTGCAGGGCCAGGCTCGGTCCTTCGTCCGGTGGTGGCACTTCGAAAATCTGCATGGCGCTCGGCTTCCTCCGGACCTTGCTACCGTTCGTAACTACATTAGTTCTTCGACGGGGTTTTGTGCCATCCGTTACAGACGACGGGCGCGAATCCGCCCCGGGGCAAGAGCGCCGTTCCGCTCCCTAGGGGAAACGCCCGAGTGTTCGGCCGGCCGCATGATCATTGCCGCAGTCGGCCGGGGCCGCCCGGGGTTATCGTCGCGTGACAGTGAACCTGCAGCAGCCAGGACGCAATAGAGATGCGATAGACGACGATGAGCTGATCGCCGCGATGGCCGGCGGCGACGACACCGCGCTGCGGGAGTTGTTCGCACGGCACGCACCGTGGCTGGCGGCCCGGCTGCGTTCGGTGCTGCCTGCGGCCGAGGTGGAGGACGTGCTGCAGGAGAGCTTCCTGGCGGTCTGGCGGGGCGCGCGAAGCTACCGGCCAGCCGCCGTTACGCCGTGGGTCTCGCCGACCCGGCCTCCGCACGACCGCGGCGGCGCCATCTGCGCCTGCCTGGTAGTCGCTGCCGGACTAGCGCTGATCACCATCCGCGGACCGCGAGAGCCGGGCCGTCAGCGGCCGACCCAGCCGGGACGGAGCTGAGCCGCCCGGCTGGGGTCACCGGTCATCAGGGAAAGACCCCGAAGGCGCAGATGACGTATGTCAAGCCGTCCGGGGCTGCTTGCTTCAGGTTGGGAACGCCGAAAGTGGTAGTGCCGTTCCCGCCGTACTTGGTCCCGTAGAGCGAATACAAGGCTGTGTATGAGCTGATTGACAGCAGCTGACCATTTGCTACGACGGTGTTATCGGCGTACGTCTTGCCGGGCATCAGCAGTGCCTCCCCCAGCGTGCAGGTCGCGCCGGCGCTGGAGCCTTCGGTCGCAGCGTTCGTGTGCGAGCCAAACTGGGTCCCGGAGCTCCACGACAGCGACTTCCTCCGCCGCGGGCACTTAGCGCCGGCCTTGAGCTCGACGGTCAGCGCTCCGGTCTTGGTGCTGACACAGCCGTGGATCGTAGTAGCAGGTGCAGTGCTCGAGGCCGCGACCGATCCGGCGGCCACTCCGCCGGACAGCAGGACTGCGGCACCGACGACCTCCGCGACGATGCGGATGCGCCTCCATCGCGCTATCGAAGTGATAATTCGCTTCGGCGAGCCTGTCATGTGCCCAACTCCTCATCTCGGAGGACAATGCTGGGCTCAGAGCCTAATTGGCCGGTAAATGGACCGCTTTAGGAATGGAACACGAAAGCTCCGCCTATCCGAGGGAGAACAGTCGGAGCCGGCCGGGTAGTACCGGAGCGGCACGGCGTCTTTCGCCCAGGCCTCAAGCACCGGGCTGACGACGCCGCTGTTGTACGCCGAGGAAATCGACGCGCACACCGGGCGGCACCTGGGGAACCTTTCCCCTGGCGTTCTGGCATCTCGCGCTCATCAACGCCGTCGCGCACCTGATCCACCAGGATCAGCAGATCGCAGCTAGCGCCATCCTGATTCCGGGCTGGACCCGGCGCGTGCGCCCCCTGCCAGCAGGAGTTCGGGCACGCTGGGCACACCGAAGAAGCACCCGAGCCACGCAACACGCGCCTCGTGAGGCCTAACGGCCTCTTGGCGCTTGCTTTTCCCCTAGTCTTTGCTCACGCCTCAGCTTGCGATGACCAGGCCGCGGTGACATTCCGAGTTGCGCTCCATACCAACAATGCAGACATGCACGACGCGACGGGCAGGACCATGCCGACTGCGACACAGGAGCGGATCAGCGTCGCCGAGTTCTTTGATCAGCGGTACAGCCTTGAGCGGCACTACTGGTGGCGCGAAGACTATCGCTACGCGACCGATCCGAATCTGCATGCAAGCTCACTGATCACTCAGATGACGCTACGCCTCCTCGGCGAGAGCTCCGGCCGGCCAGCGACGCCGCCGCTGCGGGCCCTTGACCTTGGTGCGGGCGAGGGCGCGGACGCTATCAGGCTCGCGTTGCTCGGCTACGACGTCGACGCAGTCGAAGTGAGCGAGATTGGCGCCAAGAAGATCGTGGAATTCGCGGCTGACGCAGGTGTTCACGTCAACGTTCAGGCTGCTGATATCCGCTCATACCGGGCCCATGGCGAATATGACGTCGTGCTCTGCAACGGGGTGCTCCACTACATCGAAGACAAGGCATCAGTAGTTGAGGCCATGCAGTGCGTCACGCGGGCAGGCGGGCTCAACGTGATCTCACTCTGGAGCACCTACACGCCAGTGCCGCGGTGGCACGAGAAGGTGCCGGTCTTCTGTGATGACGAGGATGGAGTCGTCCGGAAGCTCTATCAAGACTGGAAGACTGAACTGATGTACTTCGAGCGCGCGAAGCGCGAGTCCGCACACTCTGAGATGCCCGACCACACACATAGCCACATCAAGCTGATCGCCAGGAAGGCCTGAGGCTCACGGCTTGGTGGCAGCCCGAGCCTGATGCCGGGTGTCGGCGCTACCGCCTAAAGCTCCATCGGCATGTAAGCCATGCTGTCTTCGCTGCGATAAAGCTGCGTCAGTCTCCTGACGGCCGCGCTCTTGTGGCTGTCGTGAGCCACCTCGTCAAGGAGCTGTCGCGCGCCACTGATGCCGATGTCGGCGTAAAGCGGAAGCAACACTGAGAAGAACTCACGATGCTGCCAGCCCGCCAGGCCCTCTATCTGAATGTCGCGGCCAGGCTCGGCG
>DATJNX010000028.1:0-43922 GCA_035507615.1 Streptosporangiaceae bacterium | reverse complement strand
CCGCTCGCCGCCGGCCAGCTCGGGCAGCCCGAACGTCGCCGCGGCGACCGGGGCACCCGTCGGCTCGTAGGTGAGCAGCCTGAGTGTCATCGCCGACCGGAGAACGGTCTCGCGCCAGCGGCCGGTGTAGGTGGAGCGGGCTAGCCAGCTTTTCCAGAACCCGGCCGTCTGATCGGCCAGTTGCTGCAGCTCAGCGGTCATGACTGCCCGCGGCAGCCCGCCGCCATACTCCAGAATCACGCCGCGGCCAGCGTCGCCTTCTCGCATGCTGATGAAGCTGCGCAGCCCGCCGTCAACTTGCTTCGTATCGGCCGGGCCGCCGTCGGCCGTGCTGGCAGGCGGCGTGCTGTGAAAAGTCAGTTCTGTGCCGTCGGTGCCGCGGAACGTCGCGCCTGGCTCCGTGACTTCGACGGCGTGGCGAGCGCGGCCGTAGTCGAACCGGGGCTGGATGTCGATCCGGAACTCCATCGTGCCGCGCGCAACCCGCAGATAGCGGACCAGCCGCGGCCGGCTGTCGGGCTGGCCGCGGATGACCGGCATGAAGTCCAGTACCTCCCCCACCCCGTCCGGCGTCATGAACCTGGTGATGAGCATCGCGGTGTTCGGGAAATACAGCTGCTTCGAGACGTAGCTGTCAGCGACCGGGCAGACCCGGAAGTGGCCCCCCTTCTCGGCGTCCAGCAGGGACGCGAAGACGGATGGCGAGTCAAACCTGGGACAGCAGAAGAAATCGATAGTCCCGTCGGTGGCTACCAGCGCCGTGGTGTGCAGGTCCCCGATCAGACCATGATCACCGATATTCGGGTAACGCTCCATTGCCGCACCCCCTTGCCTACCGAGCCAACGCTCGCACCGTCGGCAATCCGCTGCATCACCCGGTCGGCTGATTCTGCGGCTGATTCCGGAGATGTCAGGACTGCGGAGCCGCGGTCTGGAAAACCGGGCAAGGGCGACTCCCGCGGCGACAACTCACGAGACAGCCCGAAACCCAGCCGGCGCGCCATCATCATGCGCTCGCCTTCAACCCTCAGGTAACCAGAGAGTCAACCGATAAGGCATAAGTCCGGGTAACACGGTGCCTGTTCGGTCCGCCAGCGACAGGCGGACGGTCGTCTCAGACGTATAGACGTCGGGAGATAACCCCGCGCGCGATGTCGCGGCCGCGCCACAGGGTGAACGCATCGCCGACGTCAAGACTGTCATCAGGGCTCGTGCCGAGGACGACCATGGTCACGACGACGCTCGACTTGCCCGGTGGCGGTCCGCCGTCGTCGGCGGAAACGAGCGCCGTGAATAGCTTTCCGGCGTGGGTGGCGTGATCTCGAGCGCGGACCACAGCTCGCCAGGCTGGCCAGGTTAGCCGAACCGGATCGGCGCCGTCCGCAGCGGGGAGGAGGGTGAGGACCGCCTGGAACTTTCGCGTCTTCCGGATTTCGTGCCCGGGCGTCGCAGGCTGCACGGCGAGTTTCACTAGGGCGCGCCACCACTTCATGGCCAGATCACTGGCGGACGCCTTGGCCATTCGCGTCACCTCCGCGCAGCCTGGGCCCGGCCCCCGTGCCGGACGCGGGCCCATCTTCTCCGAACCTATCGTACTACGATATTTATGTGGCAACGGAGAAGGCGCCAATGGATAGCGTTCGCACGCGGCAGGAGCTGACCCGGGCCGACTTCGAGCGGCTGCTTGCCTTCCGCGTTAGCCTGCGAAAGTTCCAGCGGTGGAGCGAGGACCAGGCCCGCGCGGCCGGGCTGACCCACGTGCAGCACCAGCTTCTCGTTGCGGTCAAGGGACATCCGGGTGCGCAGGCGCCGACCATTAGCGAGCTAGCCGACTACCTGCTGTTGCGACATCACAGCACAGTCGAGCTGGTAGACAGGGCTGAGCTAGCCGGCCTGGTCCGGCGCACACCGGACGGCCGGGACGCGCGGCTGGTGAGAATCCGGCTCACTGCCAAGGGCGAGCGCATCCTGGATCAGCTCACTGCCGCTCATCTCATCGAGTTGCACAGCCTTGCTGCGGTCCTGGACGAGCTGGTACGCCACCGAACGGCTTAGGCGCACCGGCGGTTTACGGCCGGTCCCACCTGACCGGCAGCTCGCGAAGACTGTGAACAGCCATGCCGGGCTTGAATCTGAGCTCCTCGGCGGGAATAGCGAGACGCAGCCCCGGCACCCGGCCGAGCAGGCCTCGGAATGCCTCCTGCAACTCCATCCGGGCCAGCTGCGCACCAAGGCAGTAGTGCACGCCGAGACCGAAGGAGAGATGGCTGGCCGGCGCGCGGGTGACGTCGAACCGGTCAGGATCAGCGAATACCGAGGGGTCGCGGTTCGCAGCGCCGTACAGCGGTATGACCTTCTCGCCCGCCGGGATCGTGACGTCGCCGATCTGCACTTCTTCCCTGGTTACCCGGGCGGGCGCCAGGCCGCCGAGCCGGACGTAGCGCAGGAGCTCTTCTACCGCTCCGGGAATCAGCGCGGGGTCGGCGCGCAGCTTGGCAAGCTCAGCCGGATGGTCGAGCAACGTCAGCAGGGACAGGTTGATCTCGTTGGCAGTGGTCTCGTGCCCGCCGATCAGCACCGTGCAGCCCAGCACCATCAGCTCTTCCTCGGACAACCGGTCATCCTGGTCGCGCGCGGCGATGAGCGCCGTCATCAGATCATCGGCAGGCTGGGCCCGCTTCATCTCGATGAGCTTGCCGAAGTAGACGAACATCTCGGCGGCGGCAGTCATGATCTCGTCGGCGCTGCGCTCCCAGTTTCCCAGGACGGTGTCGGACCAGGCATGGAACTGCTCCATGTCGTCGGTAGGCACGCCGAGCATCGCGCAGATGACCTGCACTGGCAGCGGCAGGGAGAAGGCCGTGACGAGATCGGCCGGCTGCGGTTGGCCGAGCAGCGCGTCGATTAACTCATCGACGATGCCCGCCGCGCGCGGTCGCAGCGCCTCGACGCGGCGCGCGGTGAATGCGCTGGCCACCAGTTTGCGCAGCCTGGTCTGCTCCGGCGGATCCATCCCGCTGATAGAACTGCCGGCGAACGCCTCAAAGCCCTGCTGCGCTCGGTCCGGCGACGTCGCGAGCGCACGAGAGAAGCGCGGGTCGACCGCCATCTGCCGGAGTTCCTCGAAGCCGCTGATCAGCCAGGCGGTACTGCCGTCAGGAAGTTCCGCCAGAACCACCGGCTGGTCTTTGACGAGTGCGCGGAATCCAGGGACCGACGAGCTGGTCGACGGGGGAGCCGGAGTGAACTTGATCGGGCCGCCTTGCACGGTCATCGCAATAGCTCCTCTACGCGAGGCCAGCACCCGGTAGCAAGACCGTACGTCGGACTTGCGGGCTATGCCAGGGTTGTGCGCCCGCCGAAATAACCGGGAGCTGCGCCGGTCAGCTCGCCGGATGATCACGCGGCAAGCGCTGGCCGTTGAACCGGACGACGATCGCGTCCTGCCAGGACTGAAGGTAAGCCGGATACCCGTCGGCGAACTCGCTGAGCTTGTCGTTCGCCGTACTGGTCAGCGCGGTCAGTTCGTAGACGACTGCTACCTCGCTGCCGCCGCGGGAGGCGGTCAGCTCAACGGTCACGGTCCCGGCCAGTTCGCCCGGGGTAACCCGGGCATACGAGATGCGCGCGCCTGGCTCCCGGCTGGTCACCAGCCAGATGGTGTGCTGGCCGTGTGCCTCGGTTTCGAACACGGTGCCTGGCTCGGAGTCGTCCTCGGCCGCGACGGGGAAGCGGGGGTGCCACCCGTGCGCCCAGTCCTGCTCGCCGCGCGGTGTGAACAAGCGGAATGCCTCGCCCGGCGGAAGGTCGATCATGATGCGGCCGGTCAGCCGCCGGCGGCTGCTTGTCATGGTTGCTCCGTGAGCTTATGAGCGTCGGCGGCAGTGAGGGTCAGCCCGTAGACCTCCCTGAGCTGATCGATCTTGGCGAGGGTGGGCGCGCCGAACGGGGCCTTGCCCTCGAAGGCGTGCAAGACGATGCCCTCGACGAGGTCGCCGAGGGAAAGGTCGAGGTACTCGGCCAGGCCCTTGAGGACTTTCAGCGTGCTGCGCTCGATCCGGAGGCCGGTCTGCGCTCTCTCAATCGTTACCATGGTAATATGGTAACCTTAGTGCGCACGCGCCGAGTCATGGGTGGCTGGTTACTGGTGCCCTGGGACCACCAGATCGGCACCGATGCTGAACCTGGCAGCTAGTGCCCGCGGAAGGCTTCCTCGAGCCACCACGCTCCGTGATCCGACGTGACCTTGGCATCGATCACGATCGGCTGGTGCGGTCGCGACTGAAGCCAGTCCCGGACGGGTCCGAGATCATCCGCAGTGCGGACGGTCACCGCATCGCAGCCGAAACCACGCGCGATCGCGGCAATGTCAGCCGGGGGGAACCGGACCGTGTCCAGCGGGTAGCCATCGGGCCCGAAGTGATGGACCTCGGCGCCGTAGGCTTCGTCGTCGTAGATGACGATGACCATCGGCACTGCCAGGCGGACTGCGGTCTCCAGCTCGCTGATGCTCATCAGCGCGCCGCCGTCGCCGAGCGCGGCGACCACGAGCCGGTCAGGCCTGGCGATCGCCGAGCCGATCGCGGACGCGAGTCCCAGCCCGATCGACTGGTAGGCCTGGGTGAAACAGAATCCGTCCTGATCAGGCACCGACAGGAACATGCTCGGATAGCCCATGAAGTTGCCGGAGTCGATCGCGACGACCCGCTCGGCCGGCAGCAGGTCGTCGAGTGCGATCGTCAGCGTCCGCGGATCGATCCGGTTGCCGTCGCTCTCGTCCTCGTACGGGACATCCCGCCAGCGAACCCGCGCGGCGAGGCCGTCGCGGAGCTCGGCGGACCGGTACCCGGCGGCGCGCTCGCCATCGGGCGCTTTCTCCTCGAGCGAGTCGGAAACGGCCGAAGCCGTCAGCGCGACGTCGCCTGCCACTCCGAGATGCACCTGCCGGTGCCTGCCGATGGCCGACGCGTCGCTGTCGACCTGAACGACCGTCGTGCGGCGCCCGATCAGCGTGCCGTGCCGCGTGGTCCACATGTTCAGTGAGCAGCCCCACGCGACGAGCACGTCAGCATTGGCGATCAGCTCGGCTGCCAGCGGTGACGCGAAGCCGCCGCTGACGTCCAGGTCCCACGGGCTGCCGCGGAACAGGCCCTTTGCCGCAGCCGACGTCGCCAGCAGCGCTCCGCAGCCGTCGGCGAGATGCTCCAGTGCTGCGCGTGCGGCGGCACTGCGCGCTCCGCGCCCGGCCACGAACACCGGCCTCGTCGCGTCAGCCAGCAGTGTCGCCAGGTTCGCCACTTGCCGCTGCGACGGCGCAGCAGGCCCAGCCGGCTGCAGCTCCGGGTTTCCCGGCCAGGTGCACTCGCCTGCCTGCACGTCCAGCGGCAGCCCGAGCACGACGGTCCGCCGTTCGTCGCGGGCGATGCGGTACGCACGTACCGCATCGTCGAGGGCGAAGCCGGCGGAGTGCAGCCGGGCCGCAGTCGCGCCGGTCGCGCTCGCGATCGCTGACACGTCGATGCGGAAGTTCGATGTGACCGCGCGCGCGCTGACATCCGCCGCCAGCACGAGCATCGGAGTACGGCTCTTGGCCGCCTCGGTGATTCCCGTGAGCGCGTTAGTAAGCCCCGGCCCCTGGTGCAGCGTCAGCAAGGCGGGCCGGCCCGCTATCCGCGCCCACGCATCCGCCATGCTCGCCGCTCCGCACTCGTGCCGCGCCGCGACGTACCGGACACCGTGGCTGATCAGCGCGTTGGTGAGGTGGAAGTTTCCGCTGCCCACGACGCCGAACATGGTGTCGGCACCGAGGTTTGCCAGCGCCTTGGCGATGGCATCGGTGACTTTCATGACGCACGTTCTACCAGCGCCAGCACCCGCGCGGGGCTGCCGGACCCGCCGACGATGGGCAGTGGTCCGGCAATCACCACTGCGCCGGTGGGCGGCAGGGCCTTGAGGTTCTGCAGCTGAGTCAGGCCGAACTTGCCGGCGCCGAGCAATGCCGAGTGGCACGGGAACGGCGGATCGAACGAGTGCGCGGTACCGGCGTCCGTGCCTACCGTTTCCACGCCGATGCCCATCACCGGGGCCTCCTCAGCGAGCCACCGGGCGCAGGCAACGGAGACGCCAGGGGTGTGCGGCCCTGTCTCGGTTGCGTTGAGGAAGTCCTGCTGGCTGCCAGACCTCGCGTCCCACCCGGTCCGGTACAGGAGCCAGCCGCCAGCCGGGAGCGGGCCGTGCTCCGTCTCCCATTTCCTGATGTGCTCTGGCTCGAGCAGAAAGTCCGGGTCAGCGGCCGCCTCCGCGCTGAAATCAAGCACGGCTGCGGGCGCGATCAGGCTTGTGACCGGAACGCGCGATACGTCGATACCGTCTTTGCCCGTGACCCAGTGGACCGGCGCATCGAAGTGGGTGCCGGTGTGCTCGCCCGTGCTGATGTCGTTCCAGTACCAGGCAGGCCCGCGCTCGTCGTAGCGGCTCACCTCGTGCAGCGAGAACGGGATGGTGTTCGCGAACGGCGGCGGCAGCTGGATGACCGGAGTGCTGGACTCCAGCCGTGCCGTCAGGTCGATGACCTTAACCGTTTCCGACTTAATGGCTGAAATGAGCTGTTCAAGCACGGACATGATCATCTCCGGCGCGATCGGGCGGACATTCCAGGGCAGGGATCGATCAAGCAGTCACCAAGCCTGCCGCAGTCAGCACGGGCCAGGGAAGGGCTCCGGGTCACGCAGCCGCGTTGGTCGCGCAGAATAGGGGGATGACGAAGCCCGTGACTAAGGCCGAGACGCTGGTAACCCCGGACGGAGTCCCGATCGAAGCGGTGCATCTGCACGGTGACCGGGCGCTTGGCTTCGTCGTCGCTCACGGCTTCACCCTGCACTGGCAGTGGCCGCACGTATGGCGGGTAGCTAAGCGCCTGAACGAGCACGCGGGAGTGGTCGCCTTCGACTTCCGGGGGCACGGCCGCTCCGGCGGGGCGACCACCATGGGCGACAAGGAGATCCAGGACGTCGACACGGTCGTGCGGTATGCGCGCGAGCTCGGCTACGAGCGGGTGGTGACGGTGGGCTTCTCGATGGGCGCCTCCGTCGCGCTGCGGCACGCCGGGCTGCTCGGCGGCGTCGACGGGGTCGTGTCGGTGAGCGGGCCCGGCCGCTGGTATTACCGGGGCACGCCGTCCATGCGCAGGGTGCACTGGGCTGTCGAGCACCGGGCCGGGCGATTCGTTACAAAGCGGGTCCTGAATACGCGCGTCAGCCAGGGGCGCTGGGATCCGGTGCCGCTGCCGCCCGCGGATGCCGCTGCGATGATCGCCCCGACGCCGCTGCTGATCGTGCACGGTGACCGGGATGAGTACTTCCCGTCCGACCATGCCGAACAGCTGTTCGAAGCGGCTCGGCAGCCCAAGGAACTCTGGATAGTGCCTGGTCTTGGTCATGCCGAGTCGTCTGTCAGCGGGCCGCTGCTGGACCGGATAGCCAGGTGGGCGATAGCCGCGACGGCCGTCGCGGCCAGCCCCAACGCGGTGGCCTAGCGGCGCGCAACGGGTGGCCTGGCACCGCGGCACTCTCGGCTCCGTCAGCCAGCCGGCTTCTCCCAGACCGAGACGTGCCGCCGGCTCTCGCTGGTGAAGGGCTCCCGCCGCCAGCCTTCCCATCGCTCGCGCAACCGCAAGCCCGCCAGACGGGCCATCAGGTCGAGCTCGGCAGGCCACGCGTACCGGAACGGGGTCGAGCTGAACTCGGTGCCGCCGTCGCCGAACGTGACATAGTTCGAGCTCATCGCCTGCGTGGAGACATCGTACAGATCGAACGCCCAGCGCTTCGGGCCGGTCTCGAACGGCACGGCAGTCTGGCCCGGCGGCAGCCGGCGCAGATCCGGCACCATCACCTCGACGACGAAGCAGCCACCAGGCGACAGGTGCGCGGCAGCGTTGGCGAAGCAGGCAACCTGAGCTTCCTGCGTCGTCAGGTTCATGATCGTGTTGAAGACCAGATACGCCAGTGAGAACGTGCCCTCCACCCGCGTCGTCGCGAAATCCCCGAGTGTCACGCTGATCGCATCGCCACCCGGTTTGACGCGCAGCCGGGCAACCATCGCCCTGGACAGGTCGATGCCGTGTACCGGCACGCCGCTGCGCGACAGCGGCAGCGCGATGCGCCCGGTTCCGATGCCGAGCTCTAGTGCGCGTCCGCCGCTAGCCAGCTCCGCCAGCATGCCAACCGTCGCGCTGACCTCATCCGCATCGAACATCGGCGATTCGTCGTCGTCATATCCGGCAGCAACGCGCTCGCCGAAGTAGCCGTCTGGATCATCCACCGCGCGACCGTACCGCGTCGGCAAGCACGGCCGCACTCGCATTTCGGCCGGGGCCGGCGGTGGCCGGGCTCAGTTCGCGAAGTCGATGCGCATCACGGCGCGCCGCGGGCTCGGGTGGCTGATCTCGGTGAAGCCCGCCTCGGCGAAGACCTGGCGGGCGCCGACGTAGAGCTCGCCCCAGGTGAGCTCCTTGCCCGGCTCGGTTTCCATCGCATACGCCTCGAGGGCGCGGGCGCCGTGTTGCCTGGCAAACTCAACGGTCGCGGCGGCCAGCGCATAGCTGACTCCGCGCTTCCGGTAGCCCCGGCGAGTCACGAAACAGGTGACCGCCCACACGTTGCCGTCCGCCTCGTCTTCCTGACGCCCGCTCCACACGGTGCGCATCTTGAGCAGGCGGGGATAGGCGGTGCGAGGTTCGACCGCCACCCAGCCGACCGGCTCGTCGTCGAGGTATGCGACCAGACCTGAGGTGGCACGCGACTCAGGGTTGCCGCAGTTCGTCTGCTCCCGGAAGCGATCGCGCCGCTCTTGATCTGTGAAGGATCGCCAGTCGCGATCGCGCACCTTGAAGTACTGGCAGTAGCAATGACCGGGGGAGCCGGTAGTTCCGAAGATCGCCTGGAGGTCCGCCCAGGAGGCCTGGTTCGCGCCGACAACGGTCAGTTCTGCCGCCGAGATCGGTTCCAGCGCGGCAGAGGCAGCGCTAGCTCGACGAGCCGTCGTCACTCGGGGTCCTCGCCGACAAGCCCGTCGACAGACTCACGGATGAGATCGGCGTGACCGACGTGCCGGGCGTACTCCTCGATCATGTCCATCAGCAGCCGCCGCAGGCTGGGAGTGTTACCGCTGGGCGAGGTGACAGACGCCAGCTGATCCAGCCCGCCGTTCGCGATCGCCTCGGCGACCGCGGCTCGTGACCGGCCCGCGGCTTCCTCCCATAGCGCCATGAGCTGATCGGGACTGTCGTTGGCGGCGGAGCGCCATTCCCAGTTCGGGTCGGCATCCCAGTCCACGCCATCCCAGGGTGCTGGCCGGGGCCGGCCCGCGAGCGTCACCCAGAAGTACTCGTCTTCGACCAGGGCCAGGTGCTTGACGAGACCGCCGAGGGTCATCGTTGATGGCGCGTGCGTCGCCTGAAGGCCGGCTGAGTCGAGGTTGCCGGACTTCCATGCCAGGTAGCGGCGCTGCCGTTCGAGCGCGCCGAGAAGGGTGTCAACCTCGTTTCCTGCCACGGGAGGTTCCTGGAGGATCACGTCGCTTTTGTCGTCCATGTGACACACGCTAGCGTGTATCCCGGACGATCCGTTGCCGGGATGGAGGGCAGTTGTCCAGGGACGTCAGCCCAACCGCCCGGGCGCTGCTGGCGCTCGAGGCGATCCAGAACAGCCCCGGCATTACGGCTCAGAGCCTCGGGGACTCACTGGGCGTCACCGAGCGGGCGGCTCGTCGTTACGTGGCGATCTTGCGCGAGGCGGACCTGCCGATCGAGTCGGTCAGCGGCCCGCACGGCGGCTATCGGGTGGGGCGCGGTTTGCGGCTGCCGCCGTTGATGTTCACTGCGGCCGAGGCAATGGGTCTGGTCATGGCTGTCCTGGAAGGCCACCGGGACGCCGCCAGCCCTGCGGACCTGGTAGGCAGCGCTCTGGCCAAGATCGTCAGGGTGCTGCCGCAGCGGGTGGCCGGTCCGGTCCGGGCTATGCGAGCGGTCTCGGCTACGCTGCCGGCGCCGCCGACATCGCCCAGCCCTGCGGTAGCGGCCCAGCTGTTCGAAGCCTGCACGGCGGCGCGCCGGGTGCGCCTGACCTACCGGATGCGCGCTGACCGGGAGATGGACGTCGATCCGTGGGCCGTCGTGCTACGCCACAGCCGGTGGTACTTGCTGGGCTGGTCGCATACCGCGCAGGCGCGGCGCGTGCTCCGGGTGGACCGGATCGTCGCGGTCGATGCGCTGCTTGAGACCTTTACTCCGCCGCACGATCTCGACGCGCTGCGGACGCTGGAGGAGCACCTGTCGCAAGGCTGGACCTACCCGGTTGATGTTCTCGTCGACGCCACCGTTGAGGACACCGCTCGCTGGCTGCAGCGGAGCCTGGGCCAGCTCGAGCCGGCGGACGGCGGCCGGACCCGGATCCGAGCGACGACTAACGAGCCAGACTGGTACGCGCGGCAACTGGCGGCTATCCCGGTGCCGTTCCGTGTCATCGAGTCACCCGAGCTTCAGCGTGCTGCTGCGGCACTGGCTCAGCAGCTGATTCAGGCGAGCGGCAGCGCCTGACCGTGCGCGGGACCATCGCTTACCGGGGAACGTCGGCGTGTGAAGGGACCTGGTTCGCGTCAATCGAGGCGCGCTCCTCGTCAGACAATCCGGCCGCGGCGAGGATGCGCTGGACCATCGAGTTCTTGGCGCGGCCGTACTCATCGATGTCCGCCGCGGTGGCTCCGGCTGACCGTTTCACGGCGGCGTACTGCTCACGCAAGTCCGAACTGGCGCGCAGAGCGTCTCGCACGGCCAGGTGGTTGCGCAGCGACAGCGAGCCTTCCACGATGACGTAGGTGTTGGTCCCGGCCAGCCGCTCTGGCTCCTTGAATGCCCAGCGCAGCGGGATGCCGAGCTCGCCTTCCGGCTTGAAGCCGAGCCCCGTCAGCACCTGCGAAGCCGCCGCCACGTCGTGCTCGGCGACCACGATGTCGCAGTCGATGACCGGCTTGGCTGCAAGTCCCGGTACCGACGTGCTGCCGACATGCTCGATAGCTACGACTGGCACGCCTGCTGCTGTCATCGCGTCGGCGTACTCGCGGCGCAGCTGCTCAAATCGCCGCGGCCAGCTCGGGTCGTACTCGGTCACCACGATCACGTCCGGAAATCTACCCGCTGAGATACCGTCAGCCGGGGAGGCGATTGTGCCGTGACGGAAGTGCTCTGCGAGATTCGCGACTTGGTCGCGGTCGTGACCCTCAACCGGCCGGCCCGGCGGAACGCGTTGTCCGCCGCGCTACTGGCCAGCCTGCGCGCCACGATGGCCGAGCTCAGGTCCGACGCCGAGGTGCGGGCGATTGTGCTGACGGGGGCTGACCCCGCGTTCTGTGCCGGTCTTGACCTGACCGAGCTAGGCCAGCCGGGCGGCCCGCTGTCGTCGGCAGCGTCCGGTCAGGTCCTGCCGAAGTTGCCGAAGCCGCTGATCGGCGCGATCAACGGCGCTGCGATCACCGGCGGTCTTGAGCTCGCGCTGGCATGCGACTTCCTTATCGCGTCGGAGCGGGCCAGCTTCGCGGACACGCACGCGCGGATCGGCATCATGCCCGGCTGGGGGCTGACGGTCCAGCTGCCCGCTGCTGTGGGACTTCGCCGGGCCAGGGAGATGAGCGCTACCGGTAACTTCGTCGATGCCCGCACCGCGCTGGAGTGGGGCCTGGTCAACCATGTCGTCCCGCATGCGGAACTGCTTGACTTCACGGTGCAGATCGCGGCCGATGCCGCGTCGAACGACCCGGCAGCGGTGGAAGCGATCTACGCGACCTACCGCGAGGGCTCGCAGGTAACCGGCCGCGAGGCGGCGGCACTCGAGGCTGCCGCGCACGCAGGGTGGCACGCTGCTGGCATCGACAGCGGTGAAGTGGCCCGCCGCCGGGCCGCCATCATCGAGCGCGGCCGTTCGCAGGCGGGCTCGTCCCGCTAACCAGCCGCGGAGGATCGCGAGCTTCAGCGGCTAGCTGTCGCCGGCGTACCGGTCGTGGTGGAGCAGTTCCACGTCCGCGTCCTGCCGGCCGAGCGGGGTGAGGTCCAGGTACTGATCGGTGCAGCAGAGCAAGTCAGCGACGCTGCGGTAGCCGGAGTAGGTGTGCAGAACGGTATCGCCGTCGCGGTAGAAGACGCTGACACCGCCCTGCTCGCCGGGCCGGGCGGCCCACTGGTCCCCGCTGTCGATCAGTTCCTGCTTGGTCCTGAAGTTCCACTCGATCGGCGCGATGCTCTCGTCGTGGGTGACATGGAAGTCATAGTTGAAGTCGCTGCCCAGCGATGAGTACCACGGGAATGGCCAGCCCATCCGGTGCCGGAACTGCTCGATCTTGCCGATCGGAGCGCGGGACACGGCGGCGAACGTGGTGTTCCGGGCGTGCAGGTGCG
This sequence comes from Streptosporangiaceae bacterium, assembly GCA_035507615.1. Lineage (GTDB taxonomy): Bacteria > Actinomycetota > Actinomycetes > Streptosporangiales > Streptosporangiaceae > JAJYUU01. The sequence continues at coordinate 31,477 of DATJNX010000028.1, read as the reverse complement.
CAAGGTTGCCCACGTTGTCGGCCTGGTAGGAGCAGACCGGACAGCCTTCGTCCCAGGCCGGGTCGAACATGAAGTGCTGGACGATGAGCTGGAGCCGGCCCTCGAACATGTCCAGGAGGCTCACTGTCCCGGCTGGCCCCTCGAACCGGTAGTCCTTCTCTATCCTCACGGCCGGCAGGTCCCGGCGGCGCTCGCTGATCTGGGCCAGCGCCCTGGCCGCCTGCTCTTCGGCTGCCAGAAGCTCCTTACGCTCAGCGAGCCACTCATCGGCCGAGACGATCCGCGGAACGCTCATGTGGTCCTCCTTGCGTGGACGTTGTCTGCCCTGACGACGAACAGGCTAGACGCGGGCGAAGCCCCAGTTCAGCAAGTCCGCCGCGGCGGTGAAGCGCATCGTGGTGTCGGTGTTCGTGCTGTCGAGGACGACGCCGATGAGATCCGTCCCGTGTCGGCGCGCCTCGAAAAGCAGGCAGTAGCCTGCCGCGAGCGTGAAGCCCGTCTTGATCCCGATGGCGCCGCGGTACCGGCGCAGCAGCAAGTCAGTATTGGCCCAGCGGTAGCCGTGATGCTTGCGAGTCGCGGCGAGCCGGTAGCTGCGCTCGCCCACGATCTTCCTGAACACCGCGTTCTTCATCGCTGCCTCGCCCATGACGACCACGTCGCGGGGCGTCGAGTACGTCGACGTGTCGGTGGGCCACGGCAGGCCATCGAAATTCGCGAAATGTGTGTGCGTCATCCCGAGCCGGGCAGCCATGGCATTCATCTTGCGGACGAACTTATGCCAGCCAGGGCCGTACGAGCCGGCCAGCAGGTAAGCCGCGTCCGCGCCGGACGGCAGCAGCATTCCATGCAGCAGCTGCCAGGCAGTGAGAACGTCGCCAGCCCGCAGTCCCGCGCTGCCGGCCGAGTTGTCCAGCGCGTAGTTGACTGCGGCCCTGGTGACCCGGATCTTGCGGTTCAGGTCACCCGATGACAGCACGACCATTGCCGTCATCACCTTGGTGATGCTGGCGATCGGCAGCTCGGCGTTGACACCCCGGCCCCAGAGACGTTTGCCGGTCGTCGCGTCAAACAGCTCGCCGGCTTCGGCGACCACCCCGGACGGCCGAGCCGCAGCCGCCGGGACGCGCGGGGCGCTAGGCCGCGCGATGGCAGCCTGGGCTACCGGCCCCGGAAGCTCTATCGCAGCAGAAACAGCGCAGGAGAAAGTGACGGCGGCAATAGCCAGGCGCAGAGCAATCCCCGATGGCACCACTGCAGGCTAAACCATGATCGCGAAGGATTTGTCGGCAAACCACCGACATTTCTTACGCGCAAAGGCAGTACAGGTGCTGCGTCACCAGCCCGCGGGCAGCGGCATTCCTTCCGCGTAGCCAGCCGCGCTCTGGATACCGACCACGGCGCGATCGTGCAGGCTTTCGATGCTCTCCGCCCCGGCGTACGCGCACGCACTGCGCAGCCCTGCAGTGATCGAGTCGAGCAGATCTTCCACACCAGGCCGCTGCGTGTCCAGGTACATCCGGGAGGAGGAGATGCCTTCCTCGAACAGCTCCTTCCGGGCCCGCTCGAACGGCGAGTCGGCGGCGGCGCGCAACCGCACTGCCCGCGCGGACGCCATCCCGAAGCTCTCCTTGTACAGGCGCCCGTCGGCGTCCCGGAAGATGTCGCCGGGAGACTCGCACGTCCCCGCGAACCAGGAACCGATCATCACGTTGGACGCCCCGGCTGCCAGCGCCAGCGCGACGTCACGCGGGTACCGCACGCCGCCGTCAGCCCACACGTGGCGGCCGAGCCGCCGCGCCTCGGCAGCACACTCAAGCACCGCGCTGAACTGCGGGCGTCCCACCGCAGTCATCATCCGCGTCGTGCACATCGCGCCGGGTCCCACGCCGACCTTGACGATGTCCGCGCCAGCCGCGATTAGGTCGGCGACACCGGCGGCGGTGACCACGTTCCCGGCCACGATGGGTACGGACGGGGTCAGCTCGCGGACCGATCGCAGCGCCTGCACCATCTTTTCCTGGTGTCCGTGCGCGGTGTCGACGACCAGCAGGTCCGCGCCCGCGTCCAGGAGCAGCTTGGCTTTGCCGGGCACGTCGCCGTTGACGCCCAGGGCGGCGCCGATCCGCAGCCGGCCGCGCCGGTCCACCGCGGGCTGGTAGAGCGTCGCGCGCAGCGCGCCGGTCTTGGTCAGGATGCCGACACAGCGGCCGTCAGCGTCCACGACCGGTGCCACCCGGTGCCGCCCGTCGTGCAGCAAGCCGAACGCCCGCTCCGGATCGGTCCCGGCCGGCAACGTGAGCATTTCCGTCGACATCACCTGTCCGAGCTGGGTGAACCGGTCGACGCCGGTGCAGTCCGCCTCGGTAACGACGCCAACCGGCCTGCCGTCGTCCGCCAGCACGACGATGGCGCCGTGCGCCCGCTTGGGCAGCAGGCTGAGCGCGTGCCCGGTAGTTTCCGTCGGCTTCAGCGTCAGCGGCGTGTCATGAACCAGGTCGCGTGACTTCACCCAGGCGATGACCTCGGCGACGACTTCGACCGGTATGTCCTGCGGCAGGATCGCGATGCCCCCGCGCCGCGCAATCGTCTCGGCCATCCGGCGGCCCGCGACGGCGGTCATGTTCGCTACCACGACCGGGATGGTTGCGCCGCTGCCGTCCTTCGTGGTCAGGTCGACGTCAAGCCGCGATCCGACGTCGGACCGGACCGGCACGAGGAAAACGTCACTGTAAGTGAGGTCGTGAGCTGGCTGGCTGAGGAATCGCACGTACTCCATTGTCCCCCGGGACCTGGGGTGCCAATGATGGCGAAGCCAGGCGGGCGTCTCCTCGCACCTGGAAAATTATGGTGGGAACGGGCTATTTCCACCTGATCCCGCCTGCTACGAGCCGAGAACCTGGCGAAGATAGCCGTTTGTAAACCTGCGGTCAGGATCGACCAGGTCGCGCACCGCGAGGAACTCCGATAGCCGCGGGTAGGCACCGGCGAGGTAATCAGCGTCGCGGGTGTGCATTTTGCCCCAGTGCGGGCGGCCGCCGACGGACGTCATCACGGCCTCGACGTCAGCGAAGTACTGTTCGTGCGGCGCGGAGTGAAAGACGTGGATGGCGATGTAGGCGCTGTCGCGGCCGTATGCCGTGGACAGCCAGACGTCGTCGGACGGACTGACGCGCACTTCGATGGGGAAGCTGATCCGCCAGTCGCGGCGCCGGAATAGCGCCCGGACCTCGGCGAGCACATCGGACAGCGCCGCCCGCGGGATCGCGTACTCCTCCTCCTTGAAGCGCACACGCCGCGGGCTGGTGAAGACCTTGTACGCGGCATCGGTGTAGGTCCGGGTGCCGAGGGCCTTAGCGGCGGCCGAGTTGATCACCGGGATGGCCGCCGGGACCGCGCGGCCAAGCTGGCAGGTCAGGCCGAAGACCGAGTTCGACAGCAGTTCGTCGTCCAGTAGGTACCGCCAGCGGGGGAGGGGCCGGGCCGCGCCGTCGGTCCGGTTGTTCCGCTTGGTCAGGCAGCCCTCGCTGTGCGGGAACCAGTAGAACTCGAAATGCTCGTTGTCCGAGGTGAACTCGTCGAGGTGGCTCATCACCGCAGACCAGGTCATCGGCTCTTCGCGCGCCTCCAGCAGGAAGGCCGGAACCACCCGGAAGGTAATCGCGGTGACCACACCGAGGGCGCCGAGGCCGACCCTGGCGGCGTCGAACAGGTTCGGCGTGGTGCCATCGGGAAACGTGAGGCCGCCGCCGGGCGAGTCGGCGGAACAGGTCACGACGGAGCCGTCAGCCAGCGCGAGCTCGAGTCCGGCGATCTGAGCCGACATGCCGCCGACGTCCCGGCCAGTGCCGTGAGTGCCGGTCTGGGTGGCGCCGGCCACCGTCTGGACCTGGATGTCACCCATGTTGGCCAGCGACAGGCCGCGAGCGAGAAGCGCGGCGTTGAGCAAGCGCAACGGGCAGCCTGCCTCGACGGTGATCGTCCTTGCGGCCGAGTCAACGGAGCGGATCCCGGTGAGCCGGTCCGGGCGCAGTTGCACATCGTCAGTTACCGCAGCCGGCGTGAACGAGTGGCCGGTGCCGGTCATCCGGACCGTCATGCCGTCGCCGGCGGCCCGGCTTATCTCCGCGGTGACCTCCGCCGCTGAGCCGGGCGAGACTACCCGGGTCGGGCTGGCGGTGACGTTGCCAGCCCAGTTATGCCACGCTGCGGCCGACCGGCCGCCCGGACTATGCATCGCCCCATTGTGCAGCCTCCGCACCAGGCATCGCACTCAACCTCCCCCGTCCCGCCAGGCATATCGTCACCGCAACGACACCGACCGTTGCCGCGAAGCCGTACCCCCAGCGCGGCCCCGCCGTGTCGATGATCCGTCCGCAGATCGAAGAACCCGTTGCAACCCCGACCGCGATAGTAGAGGACAGCCAGGTCATCGCCTCGGTCCGGCGCGCCGGTGGTGCCTGACGTTCAATCAGCCCGTACCCGGCGATGAGGGTCGGGGAAATGGTGAGACCAGCCACTAGCATCCCCGCGTCGAGCGAGATCAGGCTTGGCTGAGTCCAGAAGGTGAGAACGCCGGCCACCGTCAGCACCAGGGTCAGCACGAACCGCCGCTCCAGCGGAGCCCGCCAGGCCCGCGATCCGTACCAGAGGCCGCCGATGCCGCTGCCCAGTGCGTAGGTCCCGAGGATGAACCCGGCCAGCGGCTTGTGGCCTTCCCGCTGGGCGAAATCGACAGTGCTCAGGTCGATCGACGCGAACATCGTGCCGAGGCAGTAGTACAGCGGAGCCATCGTCAGCAGGCCGGGCGCGGGTAGCCGGATGCCCCATCGCGTGCGGGTAGCGGAGTCGCCGGCGGCAGCGATGGCGGGCTCGCCTTCTGGCCGGCGATCGGGCTTCGCTTGCTCCGGGCGGGGCCGGACCGGCGGCTCGGTCTGGCGCTGGGCCGCGAAGAACAGGGTGCCGCCGACCGAGAGCACCATGCACAGCAGGACGCCCGCCGGAGGCACCGCGGTTGCGAGCACGGTCACCAGTGCCGGGCCGATGACGAACGTCATCTCGTCGACGACCGACTCGAGGGCGAAGGCAGCGTGCAAAGCCTCCGGATCGCGCAGCAGCGCGCTCCATCTCGCCCGGACCATCGAACCCAGCGAGGGCATCGACGAGCCCGCCAGGCAGCCGGTGATCATCAGGAGCCAGACCGGGGCGTTGAGTTCGGCGCAGATCACGAAGACGACGCAAGCAGTCGCGAAGAACGCGATCAGCGGCCTGAGCACCCGGTGCTGTCCGAACCGGTCAGCCAGCCGGGCTACCTGCGGCGCGGAGGCGGCGTACCCGATCGAGCCGGCCCCGGACACCAGGCCGGCGACCGCGTAGCGTCCGGTGCTTGCCGCTATCAGCAGTACTGTGCCCAGGCCGAACATCGACATTGGCGCCCGGCCGATCATCCCGCTGACACAGAATCGCGCAGCCCCCGGCGTGCGGAGTAGTGCGCCGTAGCCGACGCGGCGCTGGCCATGCGCGGGCTGCGGCTCGTCAGGCTCGAGCTGACCGGCGTCGAGCCCGGCGGGGACCTGCGTCATTTAGTGCGGAACCTCCGCACCGACCGTACCCGGACAATCAGAGCGGTGCTGATGGCGGCTGCTCTAGCGGGGGTGATGGCCTGCCTCGCGGCAGTTGTGCCGCCGGTCGCGGGCGTCGCTCGCCCTGCTCACGAAGCAGATCTATTGGCTGAATGTTCGCCGGGCCACCCTGCTGCCAGGCGAGTCCGGCAGTTATCGTTAGTCCGTCATGGCACTCTTCCTGCGGCGCGCTCAGGGCGGAGCCGCGGCCGCCAGCCCGAGGGCTGGCGTCAGCGTGCCCGGCGAAGCCAGCAGCCCGCGCGTCAGCGACAGCCCAGGCGTCAGCGACAGCCCAGGCGTCGGCGACAGTCCGCCCGCTGAGGCTAGTTCGTCCGCCGGCGAGTCCGCGCCCGTCGAACCCGGCCGTCGCGCCGGGGACGGCCTGCTCGCGAAGACTGGCGCTGTCCGCGCGATTGCGACGAACCGCCGGATCGCCCTAGTCGGCGCTGTCGCGGTCGTCGGTCTGGCGCTGCCCGTTCAGGGGTTCGGGCTGTTGAGCCGCAGCACGCCGGCGATCCGTGCTGCGTCGGCGGCAGTAGTCACCCCCGAAGGTGCGGCAGCCGGGTCGATGGTTGCGCCGGCGGGCGGGCGTGCCGCTCAGGCGGGCCAGGCCGGCAGCGCGGCCAGCTCGTTTCGCCAGATCACGCTGCCAGACTTGCTCGTCGTGGCGCCCAAGGGCCTGACGGCTGGCCAGCTGGCCAGGCTTCGCAAGGTCCGCGGACTGCGCAGCATGATCACTTTCGACGGTGCCGAGATTACCGCTGGCGGCCGCCAGGTGAGCGTGATCGGCGTGGACCCGGCCACGTTCCGGTCCTGGGTTCCGCTGAGCACCGCGTCGGATCTGGCCTTCTGGACTGCGCTGGCCAGCGGCGATTTCGTCGCCGCGACGGCCGCCAGCAAGGAGCTGCAGCTCACGCCCGGCTCGGATTACTCACTGACCGGGGCATCGACCCAGGTTGTGAAGTTCGGCATGGCGGCCAGGCTCGATCTGGCTGGGGTTGACCTGATGGTGAACCAGGCGACATCTGCCCGGCTCGGCCTCGTCCACCAGGTCGCTGCGCTGATCAGCGCGCCGGGCGCGCGACCCGCGGCGCTGACCAGGAAAGTGTCTAGGATCCTCGGGCCTGGCGGCCATATCGAGCAGCTCAGGGGAGGCCAGCTGCCGGTCAGCTCCGTTTCCGCGGGAACGCAGCCGACGAGCTATATCCAGTTGTTCAAGGACTCGGCGGCGGAGTACTGCCCGGGCCTCTCGTGGACCGTGCTGGCCGCGATCGGTCAGATCGAGAGCGACGACGGGACGAACGTCGGCCCGTCGTCTGCAGGAGCGCTCGGGCCAATGCAGTTCCTGCCGTCGACCTGGGCGCGCTGGGGTATCGACGCGTTCGGGCAGACCGGGCCGCCGAACGTGATGAACCCGTACGACGCAGTGCCGTCAGCCGCCAAGCTGCTCTGCGCCGACGGCGCGGCAGCAGGCGGTAGCTCGCTATCTCACGCGATCTTCGATTACAACCACGCGAACTGGTACGTCAGCGAGGTGCTGGCGCTGGCGGCCGAGTACGCGGCCGACTATCGCTAGGCCTGCTCGATGCGCCTTGTCCATGATCGCGAAGCATTTTCGTCGTCGGCGGCGGTTTCTTACGTGCAGGTGGCGTGGTAACTGACTCGCCGACCACGCTGGTTGGATAGGACTATGGCCGGTTACGACGCGTTCCTGCTCGTCTCGTTCGGCGGTCCGGAAGGACCAGCCGACGTCATCCCGTTCCTGCAGAACGTCACGGCCGGCCGGAACGTCCCGCTGGACCGGCTTGAGCGCGTGGCTGAGCACTACTACGAGTTCGGCGGGGTCAGCCCGATCAACCAGCAATGCCGGGAACTGATCGCAGCGGTCGAGAAGGACTTCGCAGGGCGGGATGTGGCGCTGCCTGTCTACTGGGGCAACCGCAACTGGGATCCTTACCTGGCGGACACGCTGGAGCGGATGGCGGCTGCCGGAGTGACCCGCGCGCTGGCGTTCGTGACGTCTGCCTATAGCTCGTTCTCCAGCTGCCGCCAGTACCTCGGCGACATCGAGAAAGCCCGGCAGCAGGTCGGGGAGCGCGCTCCGCAGGTGGACAAGATCCGCCAGTACTTCAACCATCCCGGATTCATCTCGTCGTTCGCAGCCTCGGCCGCGCAAGCGGCAGGCTCGCTGACCGGTGCCGGTGATGACTTCGAGCTGATCTTCACCGCGCACAGCATTCCGGTCAGCATGGCCGAGGCGAGCGGCCCGGCTGGCGGGGCGTATCAGGCTCAGCTTGCCGAGGCGGCGAGGCTCGTCGCGGCTGAGCTCGGATACCGCCGCCCGTGGTATCTCGCTTACTCAAGCCGCAGCGGGCCGCCGAGCCAGCCATGGCTGGAGCCGGATATCAACGACCTGCTGACCCAGCGGGCTTCAGCAGGGTCGCGGGCGGTAGCGGTCGTGCCGATCGGGTTCGTGAGCGATCACATGGAGGTCAGATTCGACCTGGACGTGGAAGCTGCCCGGACAGCTGAGCGCCTGGGACTGAAGTTCGCCAGGGCGGCCACGCCGGGGACAGACCCCAGGTTCGTGTCGATGATCACCGACCTGGTTTGCGAGCGGCTCGACGGAACGACGCCGCTAGCGATTGGCGCGCTCGGCGCCGGCCCGGATACCTGCCCGGCTGGCTGCTGCGGCGGCGCTCCGGTCCGGCCGGCGTCCCGGTGAGCGAGACCCTGCCTGGGCCAGCGGACCTGGTCGCGCTGGCCAGTGCGACGGCGCGGGAGGCCGGTGAGCTGCTGCTGGCCCGGCACGGGCGGGTGTCCGTCCTGCAGACGAAGTCGAGCCCCACCGACGTGGTGACCGAGATGGATCACGCTGCGGAGCGCCTGATCAGGGACCGGCTGCTGGCAGCCCGGCCCGGTGACGCCATCCTGGGGGAGGAGGGCGGCGAGACCGGAGCGGGACCGGTCAGGTGGGTCGTCGACCCGCTCGACGGCACGGTCAACTACCTCTACGGGCTGCCCGGCTGGGCGGTCAGCATCGCCGCCGAGGTCGCCGGGGTGATCGTGGCCGGCGCGGTCTGCGTGCCGCTGCAGCGCAGCACTTTCACCGCGACGCTAGGCGGCGGCGCGTGGCTGGACTCGGCTTGGGAAGAAGTCCCGCGGCGGCTCGCCTGCAACACCGGGGTAGCGCTGCCCGATGCGCTGGTTGCTACCGGCTTCGGCTACCTGTCCGGCCAGCGCGCCGAGCAGGGCCGCGTGGTCGCGGCCGTGCTGCCGCGGGTACGCGACATCCGTCGCGCCGGAGTGGCCGCGGTGGACCTGTGCTCGCTCGCTGCAGGGCGGATCGACGCCTACTACGAGCAGGCCCTGCACTACTGGGACGTGGCAGCGGGCGGGCTGATCGCCCGCGAGGCGGGTGCGATGACGGGCGGGCTGCGCGGCGAAGACGCTGGCGAAGCGATGACGCTGGCCGCAGCTCCGGGACTCTTCGCTGAATTGCATGACCTGCTGGTAAGCCTGGATGCCGACCGCCTCCTCGCTGACTGACACGGCCCGGCGGAGCTCGTGCGCTAGCTGCGGTCGAGGGTCCCGGAGGCGACAGGTCCGCTGCTGCGGAAGCGGAACCAGACCGAACTCGACCCGGTCCGGCTGAACGTCACGGTTCCGTTCTCGCACTGGCCCTGGGTGATGCCCTGGCTGAAAGTGAGTTTCTGCGTCGAAGCAGTCAGCAGCTGCAGCGTGCCGGAGCAGCTGAAATCGCTACCGGTGTAGCTGACCGACCCGGAGGTAGCTCCGGACCTGAGGGTGACCCGGACGTTGTAGGTGTCTGTCGGCGGCTGCTTCACCTGGCCGGACCAGGATCCGGCGAAGTTGGCCGGCGTCACCGGGCCCTGGCTCGGCGACGGAGAGATCGACGCAGACGGTGACGCGGTCTTGGACACTGTCTGCGAGGTCCGGTGGCTGGCCGAGTTGTTGCCTGACGAGCCCAGAGCTACGTGGAGCACGAGCCCGCCGGCCACAACGACCACGACGACTGCAGCGGCTACCAGCCAGACTGTCCGGCGGCCTCCCCCTCCCCGGCCAGCACCACCTCGGCTCGCACCACCTCGGCTCGCACCACGGGGGCTCGCACCACGGGGGCTCGCACCACGGGGGCTCGGTCCATCATGGCTCGCCGACCGGCTCCGCGCCGACCCGCGCTCGGCATACGCCCCGCCATATCGCGGACCGCCATGCCCGGCTGCACTGCTGTGCCCGGTCCCGCCAGCGTGACCGGGCCCGCCGCGCCGGGCTGATCGCGCCCCGCCAGCGGGCCGGTCACCGTGACCGCGCTCGCTATAGGGATCCTGCTCGGAGTCGGGCTGCTGCCGCATTCCCTGCTGCCGCATTCCCTGCTGCCGTGATCGTGCTTGCCGTGACTGCGGCAGCCGGGTGCCTGCTGTTCCGGCGCCGGCCCGGTAGCTGACCGGGTCGTGGGCCGCGCGGCTGATGGCCCGTGCCGCACGCCGTGCGCCCTCAGCGAGTACGCCTCCCGGCAGCTCGCCGTCGCCCAGCAGGTTCAGCACTACCGCGCGGGCGGCGGGCCGTTCGGCGGGCTCAGGATCCAGGCACTGTTCGACCGTCCGGCGCACGTGCTCGGGCAGCACGTCAAGATCATCTAGTCGGCCAGGCGGGTGGCCTGCCGCGGCGAACACGACCGTCTGCGCCCAGGCCAGCATGTCCGCCGACGGGGTCGCCGCGCCATAGGGCGGGGTTATGCCGTACTCGATCACCCGCGGCGGGCCGTCGGGCGCCATGATCACGTACTCCGGCCCGAAGTTGCCGTGCACAAGGCCCGCCTGATGGACCGAGGCGAGGCCCGTTGCCATCGCGATCGCGACCGCATCCAGCTCGTGGCCTCGGCGGACGCCGTCGGCGGCGACCAGGTCCAGCAGCGACGGGCCCGGCACGTACTCGCTGACCAGGTAGGCGTCCTGGCCGTCGAGGCCAGCGTCCAGAACCCGGGCGGCACAAAACGGTGGCACCCGCTTGGCGACGGCGGCTTCGGCCGCGAACCGATCTCGGGCGGCCCCGTCGTGAGCCCAGTCACCGCGCAGCAGGCTGATGGCTACTTCGTGGCCGTCAGGACCAAGGCCGATGAAAACGGGATCGTCGGACGGGATGCCGTCGATCCGCCCGCCCAGCCGGTACCGTCCGAGCCGGCGGGGGTCGCCGGGGCGCAGCGGTACTTGCTGGGGCATGGGACCGGGGCTCCGCTTAGACACGCAGGGAGGGACCTGTGGTGAGTTCGTACCATACGCACGTTGTAGATGCCAGTGCGTTGAATCGACTAAGTTACTGATGGGTAAACAGTGACGGATGTGATCACCGCGGCAGCCGACCTGGCATATTGCCCCGCTAACCGGTGGCTTGGGCGGCAGTCAGCCGCGACACGTCCGAACGAAACTGAACTGCTAGGTGTAGCGAGCCGTCAGACGTGGCAGAATTCCCCGCCGGATTCGGGCACAACCGAGCCGTCCTGAGCGTTACAAGCGCGCGACGATGTTAGTAAAGATGGAGGGGTAAGGGCCGACATGGCTACCGACTACGACAGCCCGAGGAAGACCGAAGACGACGTCACCGAGGACAGCCTGCAGGAGCTGCAGGCACGGCGGATGGACAAGTCCTCGACGGCGATAGACATCGACCCCGATGACGTCGCCGAGTCTCTTGAACTCCCCGGAGCTGACCTTTCCAACGAGGAGCTCTCGTTCCGGGTGATTCCGCGTCAGGCGGACGAATTCACCTGCTCGAGCTGCTTCCTTGTGCACCACCGCAGCCAGCTTGCGGACAACCGGGGCGGCCAGCCGGTCTGCCGCGAGTGCGCCGCCTGAGTGTCATTGCGCACGCAGGAGGACGAAGCAGCAGATTCGGTGAGGGGCAGGGCACGATGATCCGGGCCGCCGGTGTCGGACGGGGAGGGGTTACCCGTCGGCCGAAGGCGGCCCGCCCGACGGATCACCCGGCCAGGCTGACGTGCTGACCGGTTCAGCCCGCTGCGCGCAGGCTAACGCGCCGACGAGCGCGCAGGCTAACGCGCCGACGAGCGCGTCGCTGCGGGAGCGAGTCCTGCCGCCGGGATGGAGCGCGCCGAGGGTCTTGAGCTGAGCGGACTGGCCCTGAGTCAGGCCGCCAGGCGCCCGCAGGACGGGCAACGGGGATGATCAGAGCTGACTTGACTGGCCTGGCGATCCGAGCGGGCGGTTACTGACGGGCGCAGTACTGCTCGTTTCCGTATTAGAGCTTTTATCGGTTTTATGACCGCGAGCCGATAGCCGTGCGTGCCGGGCCAGGACCAGCGGCAGATGCCGGCGGCTCTGGCGGGGGATGGCCCTGAACCGTGCGGCAGCCCAGAGCAGCAACGGCGGCTCCGCCAGGGCCAGGGCCGCTCCTGGCAGCAAGTGCCCGGAGGCCGCCAGCGCGCCGATGATCGCGAGCAGAGCCGCGGCCAGGAAGACGGGCCTGGCCAGCCGGATCGCCAGGAAGCGGAGCGCGAGTTCGGAGTTGCGCCCGAAGACCCCGTTGCCAGGCGAGGTTCGCGCGGCGCGGATGAAATGCTCGGCGGCGCCTGTCGCGTCGCGCATGTGAAGGCTGATCCTGCCGAGTTCGTTGATGGCGCCGCTATGGGCCGGGTCGAGCGCGAGGGCGGCCTCCTGCCTGCGGCGGGCCTCGCCAGCGTCCCCGCGGCTGAGCGCCACTCTCCCGGCCGTGACATGCACGTCGGCGTGATCCGGGGCGATGGCAAGGGCAGCGTTAGCGGCATCCGCGGCGAGGCCGAGTTGGCCCGCGGCGGCGGCGGCCTGGGCTAGGCACACGTGCGACCGCCAGGAATGCGGCGCGAGGCGCCGGGCCTCTGCGGCTGCCCCTACCGCCTCGGTGCCGCGGTTCAGGCTGATCAGGGCGGTGCTCATGAGCCGGAACGGCCATTCGTTTGCCGGATCGAGGGCACTAGCGCGGCGTGCGGCCGTGATCGCCTCGGCAGGATCCCCGCTACCCAGGCGCGCGCGCGATAGCAGGCACCAGCCGCGGGAGCTGTCAGGCGCGTCGGCTAGCACGGCGGCGAGCAGCCTGGCAGCATCCGCGAAGCGGCCAAGCTCAATCATCAGACCGGCGCGGCCTAGCTGGACTGAGTCGCTGCCGGTCATGCCCGTTCGCTCACGGCCATGCAGGTTGGCGAGCGGTCATGACGGGTTCTGGAGACCCACGCGGCCACCCCGTAGCGTTCGTCTGGTTTCGGAAGTGCTGATAACTTTATGCGGCTTTCACGGCTAGGGAAGGCAGATCGGTGCTAGCTGGCCGAGCCGAGCCCGGCGATGCACTCCGGGTCGCCGCAGGTGCGTCCGCTGCCCCGGCAGACTTTGCCGCAAGCACAGCGCGCTGCGCGACTTGCCAGCCACGCTTCGTGGTCACAGAGCCGGATCGAGCCGTCTGGTTGCGTGACGCTGTAGACGCGCTTCAGCACGCCGCCCGGCATTGCGACATACTCGCGCTGGATCAGCTCCACCCCTCTAGTGTGCCGCGCCCGCCGCCCGCCGTGACCGGTAAGCCACGTGCGGTACGGTGCCACAATGACTGAGCAGAATGACGCGGCAGCTGGCGTTGCGGAGACTGACGAGAACGACTGGCGGGTGACGGTACGGCTGCCTGAGGCGAGCCAGGCCGGCCAGGCTGTCGAGCACCTGAGCGCTCACCGGGTCGAGGACGAAGTCCACCAGCGCCTGGGCGGCAAGGTGGTAGTCGGTACCGACGGCGGCAACGAGGTGTTCCTCTATACCCGCACGCAAGATGCAGCCGCCGTTGCCCGGCAGTCGGTTGCCGACTTGCTGGCCAGCCACGGCCTGAAGGCAGATTTCACGATCGAGCGCTGGCACCCGGTCGCCGAAGAATGGGAGGCCGCCGACGCCCCCTTGCCGCAGACCCCGGCCGAGGTTGCGGCTGAGCGACGCGAACTCGACGCCGACGAGACCAGCGAGTCGCTGGCTGCGGGCGTAGCACTGTTCGAGATCCGGATACAGGTGCCTTCGCACCTGGAAGCGGTGGCTCTGGGGGTTCGCCTGGAATCCGAGGGCTACTCGGTGGTGCGCCGCTGGCGGTTCCTGGTCGTCGGAGCGAACAATGCCGACCAGGCCGAAGAGTTCGCCGCGAGGATCCGGACGGAAGTCCCCGCTGGCTCCGCCGTCAGCATCGAGGAAGTCGGTCCGCGGCGGCCGTACACAGTCTTCGAGTTGCTGGCCGGCTCGGGCCTGTAGCGCCGCGCTGCGTCGGGCGGGCCGGGCTGCCGCCGGATTCAGAAGCTCAGGCCGCCGCGCGGCGACGCAGCTGGTGCAGCATCCAGCCGCGGCCGTCAGGGTCCAGCGGCCGGGTGTGCTCGGTGAAGATCTCTGCTGCGCGCCGGTAGGACAGGCGGCCTTTACTGGTTAGCGGGCACACATCCGCTGGATCCGTTCCCGCTGGCGCCCGGCGGTCGGTCAGGAACACTGGCCCGCTGCGCCGTCCGGCCAGCAGCCAGCCCAGCAGCTCGCCAGTCTGCGAGCCCCATTCCAGCACGCGCTGAGCCGGACGGCCGGTCTTGACCTTGCAGCCAGCCAGATCCAGCGCGCCGGCGTCCAGCGCAAGGAGGGTCTCGGCTGCTGCCCCAGTGTCCAGCAGCAGATGCCAGAGGGCCTGCTCGCGCAGCCCGGCCGGGGTCCGGAACAGCGCCGCGAGCTGCGCATCACCGAGCGGCTGAAGGGCCGCGGGGGAGAGCCGGGCCTGGCGTAGCAGAGCTGTCGGGTCGGCAGCGATCCAGTCCCGTCGCAGCCACCAGGTAATGGCGCTGCGCAGCGCGGACAGTTCCCGGTTCACGGTGCGGGCGCCGGCGGACTCGATCCGGTGCGCGACGGCGCTCGCGAGCCTGAGTCCGGCGGCTTCGTCCTCGAGCAGCGCCAGCGGTACCACCGGAGGTGTGGCCCTGCGCCTGCTGAGGCCGGCCGGCGGCAACTTGCCCACCAGCGGCCACGACCAGCTGGCCAGTGAGATCCGGTACACCCGACGGGACGCGGGCTGCAGCCCAGCCTCATCCAGGAAACGGTCGACCGCGACCGCATACTCAACTGGCACGATACTGGCGGTTGCCACAGTATTCATCGGAGCCGTCCTCTGGTTCTTCCGCGGTAAATGTATCTGGCCAGCTTCGTAATATCGTAGCGCACCAGCTGCCTTATGCGCCGGACACCGATTTACTGCGACAGCGGAGCCCTGGCCTTGTGTTTTGCATCTCATTATGCGCCCACAAATTGCCGCGTCAAAGAGATCCCTGGCAATCTGAAATACGTGCGGAATGACATTAGCGAGGCCGGTTTCTCCCGCAGTAAATCAGATCGCCATTTCCTGCGCAGGACAGGCAGGAAACGTGTTTCCGGCTGGTCTGCCCGCCTCGGCTTGCTCGCCGAGCGGAACTTCCGCGTCTTCTACTTCGGCTACGCGACCTCGTTGCTGGGGTCGGCGATGTCGCCGATCGCTATCAACTTCGCTCTGCTCGATCGCGGGGTCACTCCGTCGGGGCTGGGTCTGGTCCTCGCTGCCGGAGTAGTGCCGCAGGTGCTGTTCATGATCGGCGGCGGTGTGCTAGCCGACCGGCTGGGTCGCCGCCCGGTCATGCTGGCAACCGACGTCGGCCGCGCGGCAGTGATGGCTACGACGGCCAGCTTGCTGTTCGCTGCGTGGCCGCCAGTCTGGGTATTCGCCGTGCTTGCGGCGCTGCGCGGAACCGGAGACGCGTTCTTTACCCCGGCCCTCGGCGGCCTGCGCGCTGAGATTGCCGCACCAGGACGGCTGCCGGATGCGAATGCTCTGCTCGGCGTCGCGCAGTCGGCGGCAATGGTGATCGGCCCGGCACTTGCCGGAACTCTGATCGTGGCGATAAGCCCGGCGGCGGTGGTCGCGGTCGATGCCGCTACCTACGGCGTCAGCGTCGTGGCGCTCGTGCTGTTGCAGATGCCGCCCGCCCGCCCGGCGACCGGAACAGCATGGCGCGACCTGGCGGACGGCTGGAAGCAATTCCGCGCACATAACTGGATCTGGCTGACCACAGTGCAGTGGTCGCTGCTGAACCTGTTCACCTACGCTCCCTATCTCCTGCTAGGCCCGGTGCTGGCACGGCAGTACCTCGGCGGTGCCCGCGTCTGGGGCATCGTGATCGGAGTGCAGGCAGCCGGCGCCGTCCTGATGGGCCTGCTGCTCATCGGGCGCCGCGCGTCGCGGCCGCTTCTGGTGTCGGTGCTGGGAACCGTCGCGGTCCCGCTCCCGTGCCTCATGCTCGCGTTGCATGAGCCAGCGGTCGCGGTCGCCGCGGCGGCTTGCACGGCGGGAGCGGGAATCACGTTGTCCGGCACATTCTGGTCGACAGCCATGCAGCGGCGGGTCCCGCCCGGCATGCTGTCCAGGATTACGTCGCTGAACATGACAGGGTCGTTCGCGCTCGGGTCCTTCGGGCTGGCACTAGTCGGCCCGGCGGCCGAAGCCCTCGGGACCACGCCTGTCCTCGCATTCGCAGCCGCCTGGGGACTGGTGAGCGGAATCATCGTCTGCTGCCTGCCGCCCATCTGGGCGGTGCGCTGGCAGGACGGCTAGCTAGGGTTGTCGTGGCACAAGCGAGGAGCGGAGGCGCATGGGGCAGCAGGCGGAGTTGGTGTTTGCCGGCGGTGCGATCTACACGGCCGATGCGAGCCGTCGCCGGATGGTCCCGGCGCAAGCGGCGGACGGCAGTCCGGCTACTTCGGTCGCGGTCGTCGGCGGCCGTATCGCGGTGATCGGCGCCGCGGCCGATCCCCGGATCCAGGAACTGATCGGCCCGGTTACCGAGGTCATCGACTTGCGCGGGCGCGCCCTGCTGCCCGGTTTCCAGGACGCTCACGTCCATCCGGCCTTCGCCGGCGTGACGATGATCGGCTGCAACCTGATCGGGGCGGCCAGCCTGGACGAAGCTCTGGCGCGCATCGCCGCGTACGGTCAGGAGCACCCGGAACGGGAGTGGATCGCCGGGTCGGGCTGGCGGATGGAATGGTTCCCGGCCGGCACTCCGGACCGGCACACGCTGGACCGCGTCACCGGCGGTCGCCCGGCCTACCTGTCCAACAGGGACGGCCACGGTGCCTGGGTCAATACCCGTGCGCTGGAGATTGCCGGACTGGACGAGCTGACGCCCGACCCGGCGGACGGCCGGATCGAGCGCGAAGCGGACGGCAGCCCGCAAGGCACGCTGCATGAGGGTGCGGCGAACCTGGTCGGCTGCCTGGTACCCGAGCTGACCTTCGACGAACGGCTCGCCGGGCTGCTGCTTGCGCAGCACCACCTGCACGCGCGCGGCATCACTGCCTGGCAGGATGCGATTGTCGGCGACTACCTGGGCAGCCCTGACCCGCTCCCGGTATACCTGGCCGCTGCCGCTAGCGGCCAGCTCACCGCGCGAGTTGAGGGCGCACTGTGGTGGGACCGCACTCGCGGCGGCGAGCAGCTGCCGGACCTGCTCGGCCGCCGGGAACGGGGCCGTGCGCCGCGCTTCAGGGCCAACACCGTCAAGATCATGCAGGACGGCGTCGCGGAGAACTTCACCGCCGGGATGATCGAGCCGTACCTGGATCCGACCGGCTGCCACTCCCATGGCAGCGGGCTGTCCTACGTCGACCCGGTCGCGCTGCTCGGTTACGTCACGCAGCTGGACGCGCACGGATTCCAGGTTCACCTGCACGCCATCGGCGACCGTGCCGTGCGCGAGGCGCTCGACGCGATCGGCGCAGCCCGGACGGCCAACGGCACGCCCGGTGGCCAGCACGGCGACAACCGGCATCACATCGCGCACCTGCAGGTCGTGCATCCTGACGATGTGCCGAGGTTCGCTCAGCTCGGCGTCACCGCGAACATGCAGGCGCTATGGGCGGCGCACGAGCCGCAGATGGACGAGCTGACGATCCCGTTCATCGGGCCGGAGCGGGCTGACCGCCAGTACCTGTTCGGCGACTTGCTGCGATCCGGGGCGCGCCTGGCAGCCGGCAGCGACTGGGCGGTCAGCAGCGCGAACCCGCTGCGTGCATGCCACGTCGCTGTCAACCGCTCGCTCCAGGGGGCAACCGGGGCGGAGGCCGAGCCGCTGCTGCCCGGCCAGAGCCTGGACCTGGCCGAGGCGGTGGCTGCTTACACGATCGGATCGGCATACGTGAATCACCTGGACGACGAGACCGGCACGATCGAGCCGGGCAAGCTGGCTGACTTGGTCGTCCTGGACCGCGACCCGTTCGCCGGGCCGGCGTCGGAGATCGGCAGCACTGGCGTGCTCGCGACCTTCGTCCAAGGCGATCCTGTCTATATGTCGACATCCTGAGGCGGAGTTCCAGTGCAGCTGACTGAGCTAGGCCGCGGCGGCCCGCAAGTCTCCCGGGTCGGGCTCGGCCTGATGGGCATGTCCGGCATCTACGGCCCGGCCGACGAAGCCGAAAGCAAGGCCACGATCCGAGCCGCTCTCGACGCCGGGATCACGCTGCTCGATACCGGCGACTTCTACGGCATGGGCCACAACGAGCTGCTGCTGCGTGACGCGCTCCGCGGCGCGGACCGGTCCGCCGTCTTCATTCAGGTGAAGTTCGGCGGCCAGCGCGACCCGCGCGGCGCGTTCATCGGGCACGACGCCAGCCCGGTCGCGGTGAAGAACTCACTGGCCTATTCGCTGACCAGGCTCGGCACCGACTACATCGACTTGTACCAGCCCGCGAGGCTGGACCCGCGCGTTCCCATCGAAGAAACGGTCGGAGCGATCGCCGAGATGATCGAGGCCGGCTATGTCCGGTACCTCGGGCTCTCCGAGATGGGCCCGGACACCATCCGCCGCGCGCACGCGGCGTACCCGGTGACCGCGTTGCAGATCGAGTACTCGCTGATGAGCCGCGGGATCGAGGACCGGATCCTGCCGACGGTGCGGGAGCTTGGCATCGGCGTGACGGCCTACGGCATCATGTCCCGCGGGCTGCTGTCCACCGACAGCGCCCGCGCGATCGGCCCGGACGACCCGCGGTCCCGCTTTCCCCGGTTCCGGGGCGAGAACCTGCAGCGCAACCTCAGCCTGCTCGCCGCGCTCGAGGAGATCGCGGCACGCCACGGCGTGACCGCCGCGCAGCTTGCGATCGCCTGGGTGGCGTCCCGGGGCGACGACATCATCCCGCTGATCGGCACCAAGCGCCGGGACCGGCTGGCCGAGGCGCTCGGCGCGCTGAAGGTGGCGCTGAGCCCGGACGAACTCGCCGGCATCGAGGCGGCGGTGCCGGCTTCGGACGTTGCGGGCGACCGGTACGACCCCGGCCAGATGGCTGCTCTGGACAGCGAAAAACCTTAACTGCGAGGAAACGGGCCGTCCCGTCGCACAGCGGCCTGCCCGCTCGCGCGCTCAGGGCCCGACAGGATGGTCCATCGTCGCCTTGACCAGCGCGAAGAAGACCAGGACCAGAAGTACCAGCCCGATGGTGCCGACGTATCCGAGGATCAGCCCGGCGAGCGCCATGCCGTTACCCTGCTCGCCAGTCCGCTTGATCTGCCGGCGTGCCATGTGACCCAGGACGATCGCGGCGATCCCGGCGGGGAACGCGGCGACCAGTTGCCCGACACCGCAGATGAGCGAGGCGATGGCCAGCGAGTTGGTCGGCGGCGGCCCGGCCGGAAGCTGCGGGCTGGCGTAGGGGACGGGCAAGTCAGCCGTCAGCTTGTCCAGGTCGCCATAGGTGGCCGCGCCTGCGAGCGCGCTGACTCGCTCGTCCCAGTCCTGCTGGGTGAGCCGGCCTTCGGCGTACGCGTCGTTGAGCACGGACTGCACACGCCACCGGTCATCGTCCGACGCGCGCATCGAGCCTGGATTGCTACCGCCTGCCATGGTCCCCGCCAATCGCAGCTGCAGTGCTTCCGGGCCCGCCCGCGGAGCCCTGATCACCAGTCTAGGCGAGGTCATCGCTGTGTATGGGTGCCGTCAGCGGGCTCCTGACCCAGCAAACCGGCACCCGTGAATGTCGGTGGCATCGTTGATGATGGGTCACATGGGTGCTGACGGGCTCGCCGGGGAACGCGTCCAGGCGGAGTGCATTCAAGCGGAGCGCATTCAAGCCGAGCGCATTCAAGCGGAGCGGTTCACGGCGCAGCTGCTGGCAGGCGAACCGGCCCGCAGCCCGGCCGAGGTTGCCCGAAGGCTGCTTGCCATCCAGGGCCAGGACGCCCGCGGCGCCAGGCTCGCCATCAGGGCCAGGACGGCCGGGCTGACCGTGGCCGATGTCGACCGGGCCCTGACCAACGACCGGACGCTGCTCATCACCTGGCTGAATCGCGGCACGCTGCACCTGGTGCGGAGCGAGGACTACTGGTGGCTGCACGCACTTACGGTCCGGCCGCAGCTGCAGAATGCCGTGCGACGGATCCTCGCTGCGGCCGGCCTGTCACATGCCGAGATGGACAAGGGCGTTGCTGTCGTCCGGGCTGCGCTTGCCGCGGACGGACCGCTTACCCGGGTGCAGCTGCGGGCTATCGTCGCGTCGGCAGGGCTGTCGGCGCAGGACAACGTTTCGTTGCACCTGATCGCCCTCGCGAGCATGCAGGGCATCGCGGTGCGCGGGCCCATGATCGGTGCCCAGCATGCCTACGTGCTCGTGGCGGACTGGCTGGGCAAGCCGCCGCGAGCGGTCGACCCTGACGTTGCCCTGGCCGAGCTTGCCCGGCGCTACCTGGCCGGGCACGGGCCCGCCTCCGACCGCGACCTGGCCAAATGGGCCGGCCTGCCGCTAAGTCAGGTGCGACGCGGACTGACGGCCATCGCACCTGAACTCCGGGAGGGGGCCGGTGACCTCGCTGAGCTCGCCGCGTCGTCACGTGAGCAGGCGAGCCTGCCCCCGCCCCGGCTACTCGGTGCGTTCGATCCGGTACTGCTCGGCTGGGCGTCGCGCGAGCCGTTGCTAGGCGATCACCGGGGAGTCGTGACGGTCAACGGCTTGTTCCGGCCGCTCGCTCTGGTCGGCGGGAAAGCCGCCGGCATCTGGGCGTGGACGGGCGGGCAGGTGGCACTGGATCGTTTCGGCGAGCTTCCCGGCAATGCCGAGGCCGCGCTCGCCGCTGAGGCAAGAGATGTGCAACGCTTCCTTGCTGGCCCCGTTGACCCTGGTAGCACCGTCGCCCCGAGGCAGGACCGCGATCACGATGAAGTTGCCTGACCTGGCCGAGATGCCGTACGCCGCCGCACTCACTCCTAACGACAGTGAGCTCGACGGATCCGATTTCGACACCGTGCTCTTCGAGCAGGCTCAGTTCGACAGCCCGCGTGCCGCGAATACGCGCTTTCTTGAATGCGCGTTCCGGCGAGTATCGATCAGCGACGGCACTCTGCAGCGCTCGAGCCTGCGCGACGTCTGGGCTCGTGACTTGCGGCTGACCGGCACGAACCTGGCCGAAAGCCACTGGCATGAGGTGATCATGCTGAGCTCAGCGCTGGCCGGAGTTCAGGTCTTCGGCGCTGAGCTGCGGAATGTCGTGTTCAGCGGCTGCAAGCTGGACTCCGTTAACTTCCGGGCCTCCCGTCTCACCGCCGTGGTCTTCGACAACTGCGTCCTGCGCGACGTCGACTTCGCCGGGGCTGCGCTGACGCGGTGCTCGTTCCCCGGCACGCAACTGGTGCGTGCCGATCTCAGCAAGGTCACCATGGAGCAGACTGACTTGAGGACTGCCGAGCTCGGCGTGATCATCGACGTCGGCTCGCTGCGCGGCGCCATCATCAGCTCCGGCCAGCTTGCGATCGCGGCGCCGGTGCTCGCCGAGGCGCTCGGCATCGAGATCGACGACGACCCGGTCTGATCCGCTAGCCGCCAGCCGCCGCTGGCGTCGCTGTCCCAGCAACGCCCGCGCGACCGCCTGGACCGCGAGCACCACGGACAGGATCGCTGCTGCGACAATGCCGTCCAGCCAGAAGTGATTCGCAGTGACGATCACTGCCAGGATCGTCAGGCACGGATAGAGCACTGCCAGCCAGCGCCATCGGCCCGAGGCCGTGGTAATGACGGCGACAGCGACCAGAAGTGCCCAGCCGACGTGCACGGACGGCATGGCGGACAGCTGATCCGGGTCGAAGCCTCCGACGCTCGAGTAGACCGATTCGTGGTAGCGCACCGCAGTGTCGACCAGCCCGGTGCTCGCCAGCATCCGCGGCGGGGCTACCGGGATGAGCTGCACGGCCAGGCTGACGCCGGTGAACGCAACAAGCGTCGTTCGCCATCGGCCGTACCGGTCACGGTGCCAGACGAACAGCCACGCCATGCAGCCGAGAAGCACCGGGAAGTGCAACGTGTCGTAGTAGAGGTTGAAGAACTCGATGAGCAGCGGATGGTGCAGGAAGAGATGCTGGATCGCAGTCTCGCTCGGCAAGTGGATGGTTCGCTCGAAGTTCCAGATCCAGCGGGCTCTGGCAAGAGCGCCGCCCGGACCCATGACGGCGAACGAGCCTGCGTACTGCCAGAGCGCGAACAGGCCGAGCGCCAGCGCGATTTCCCGGGTGGCTACCGCTGCTTTAACAAGCCGGGGCTTCCCGGCGGCCCGCAGTGCGGTAGCGGTCACGGCCAGGCCGGCTGCGGCCCCGGCGGCGTCGCGCCAGTTCAGTTCGAGGTTGATCACGCGCGCATGCTTTCGGGGGACTTGTTAGTTTTCACAGTGCAAATAAGGTTACGTCCGGATGAAGGTCACCGGCTGCCGGGCCGCGTCGGTGCGAATCAGCGGTGGCGGAGTCGCTGGCCGGCCGCGGCGCGCCGCGGAATTGCGGCACAATCATCTGCATGCGGCGGTCCGATGAACCCGGCTTCGGCCGAAGTCTGCCCGATGGCTCTGATTACCTCGCCGCCCGGCTGGCCCGCCTGGCGGACGCTCATCCGGCTTCCTGGGCCACTGCCAGCCGTGCCGGAAACGGCCGTCCAGCGCGCGCGGACGCCAGGTGGGGTGGCGAGCCCGACGCCTGGTGGCGCGGCGAGCCCGACGCCTGGTGGCGCGGCCCGGATCCGTCGGCGACCGATGCTGCTGATGACGATGACTTCGCCGAGATCGACGATGTCGACGGCCCGGGCGACCTCGGTGGAACTGCCGGGTGGGGTGATGCGGCTGACCCTGGCGGCCCGGACGAAGCCGACGTCGCGCCCGGCCGTGGTGGCGGGCGAGTAGCCAGAGGCCAGACCACGCGCCGGGCAGCGGGCGTGGCCCGGTCCGGTCACGAACAGCGGGACGGGGGCTGGAAACCGCATGCAGGCCCAGCCGGAGCGGGCGATGACCTGTACCGGCCCTGGTTCAGCGCGGGCGGAGTCGGCGATCCGTGGTTTGCGGACGGCCCGGACCCGTACGGGCCAGTTGGTTAGGCGCGCTAGCGCTGGTCCGGGCGGCTGAACCAGGCCGGGTCGGGCTGCTGCCGGGGCAGCATCACCTCGGCCGAGACGTCGGCGGCGAGCCGGACAATGTCACCGTCGGCGAGCCGCACGGCAATCCCTGGGAGCACGCGATCCCCGTTAACAAATGTGCCGTTTGTCGAGTTTTCGTCCCGGATGCTGGCATGTCCGTCGTCATCGACGGTCACCGTGGCGTGCCTCCTGGAGACGTTCTCGTACTCCGCGAAAGCTGCCGCTACCAGGGACTCGGCCGGATCACGGCCAAGTAGCAAAGTGGTGCCAGCGGGCACTTCCACGTTCCCGGTCGGGAAGGACAGCCGGAGCACGGTCGGCGAGATCGCGCTGGCCCGCTCGTGCGGCCGGAGGTATTCCTGCATGATGGTGTTCGCAGGCGGTGCGTCGTCGTCGCGCGCCCGGGTGCGCGGCAGGTTAGCGCCGCAAGTGAAGCAGATCAGGTCGTCGGGCTTCACTTCGGCCGCGCAGTTCGGACAAGTTAGCGTCGCCATCACGTCCTCCTGGACTCGTCACGGGGCGGCCCCGGCCAGCGTTCGCACGGGCAGTGCTCGCACGAGAGACTAACGTGCCGCACTGAAGCGTTGGTGCCAGGCTAAGCGGTCCCTCCGCAAACTTGACCTTGACCTGCGGGGCCGGCGGTGGCCAGACGGCCGGCGGTAGCATCCAAGGCATGGTTGGCTTCACGCTCAATGAGGAGCAAGAGGCGCTCCGCAGCACTGTGGAGGACTTCGCCCGGGAGGTAGTCGCGCCGGTCATCGGCCGCCACTACGAGCGCGGCGAGTTCCCGTACGAGATCGTCGCCCGGATGGGCAAGATGGGCCTGTTCGGTCTGCCGTTCCCGGCGGAATACGGCGGTATGGACGGCGACTACTTCGCGTTCTGCCTGGTTCTGCACGAACTGGCCAGGGTCGATTCGTCGGTCGCCATCACGCTGGAGGCCGGCGTCTCGCTAGGCGCGATGCCGATCTTCCGGTTCGGGTCGGCGGCGCAGAAGGATCGCTGGCTGCCCGAGCTGTGCCAGGGCGAGCGCCTGGCTGCTTTCGGACTGACCGAGCCGGGCGGCGGCTCCGACATCCCGGGAGGGATGCGCACGACGGCGCGGTCAGACGGCGACGAGTGGGTGATCAACGGCTCGAAGGCCTTCATCACGAACTCGGGTACCTCGATCACCTCGGTAGTGACCGCCCTGGCGATCACCGGCCGGACCGACGGCAAGCCGGAGATCTCCGCGATCATGGTGCCGTCCGGGACGCCCGGTTTCATCGTCGGGCCGGAGTACTCCAAAGTGGGCTGGCGCTGCTCGGACACACGGGAACTGGCGTTCTCCGGCTGCCGGGTGCCGGCCGGGAACCTGCTTGGCGAACGCGGCCGCGGTTACGCGCAGTTCCTGCAGACCCTGGACGAGGGCCGGGTCGCGATTGCCGCGCTATCGGCGGGCCTGGCCCAGGGCTGCGTCGACGAGTGCCTGCGCTATGCCGCCGAGCGGACAGCGTTCGGTCACGAGCTCGGGCATTACCAGGCGACTCAGTTCAAGATCGCGGATATGGCCGCGCGCGCGCACGTGGCCAGGCTTGCCTGGTATGACGCCGCGGCTCGGCTCGTGGCCGGCGAGCCGTTCAAATCGCAGGCCGCCATCGCGAAGCTGACCTGCTCGAATGCGGCCATGGACAACGCCCGTGACGCAACCCAGATATTCGGCGGCTACGGCTTCATGAACGAGTTCCCCGTAGCCAGGTTCTACCGCGACGCCAAGGTCCTCGAGATCGGCGAGGGAACGTCCGAGGTGCAGCGGATGGTGATTGCCCGGCAGCTCGGCCTGGGCGCCGAGCGCGGCTGATCTGTCGCGGTTAGCCCTTCGACGTGACCAGCATCGGCGGGACGGGCGGGGCGTCGGCTTGGCTGAATACGTTGAAGTCCGTCAAGAGCGTGACCACTTGTTCCAGGCTGTCCTTGCTGGTAGCCGTGGGGTAGGAGCCAACGGTGATCAGGTCAGCGTCCTGCACGGTCATGTCGGTGGCGCTCGGCAGCACGGCCTGAACCTGGCCTTCGAGTGAGGCGTCGGCCTGCGCCTTTGCGAGGGCGGCCTGGAAGTCGGCGACGGCGCCGGGCTGATCCTTGACCCAGGGACTCATCGCGACGTACCCGAGCAGCGGCAGTCCGGCGGTGGAGCCGCTGCATGCGTCCAGCACTTCGACCGCGCCGAGCTCGCTTTCCGCCTGGTAGATGTAGGGCTCACTGACCAGGATCGCCTGAAGTGTGTGGTTCTGCAGGTCCTGAACCTCCTGCTGCTGGGACATCGCGTCCCACTGCACGGTGTCGGCCTGCGCCTGCACCATGTAGCCGGTGAGCACGCTAGTCGCCGCGGCCGCGTCCAGGCTTGGCGGGATTCCGGCGTTCGGTTGCACCTTCAGCAGGTCGTCATCCGGCAAGCCAACCTTGACGCCCGCTTTCACCAGGCCCAGCGGGGACGTGATGGATGAGTTGGGCAGCGTCAGGATCTCGAGCACGCCCGCGGTGGCGTCATAGCCGTCGGCGAGGATACGCAGGTCATGAGTGTGGCTCTGGGCCTGCTGGTAAAAGATGTCGCCATAGTCGGCCGCGGCGATGTCAGCCTGGCCGCTCTGCAAGGCGGCCAGCACCGCGGCCTGGTTTGCGTAACTCCGGATTTCCACATGAGGTAGGCCCTCGGCGGCGAACAGGCCGTCCTTTCGCGCCAGGTAAATGGCGGCGTTGCTGACGCCAGGTTCGGCGGCAATGACGACCGTGCCGGACACCGCACCGCCGGGGCTAGCCGAGGCGCTGCAGCCCGCGGCCAGCAGCAGAGCAAGCCCCGACAGCGCCGCCATCGACCGGCGGGCCCGGATACCGCGGCGGCCCGGGTTCAGCAGCGGGACTCCGGCCGGGTCAAGCCTCATGACTCTCCTCGCGCGGTCTGAGATTTATCGCCACTCATCCGGTCATCGGGGATGTGAACCGGAGAGTTTCCTGAACACGGGCGTTGGGGCAGAGAGTACCCTATTGCTGCCAGGAGGCCCGTCAAACATCACGTTACAGTGGTTTTTCCGATTCGTGTGTGTATTGGCGCACGTAACCCGGTTAACGGCTAGAGTTGCCGTGGCTGTGACTGCACCCGATGATGAGTCGCTATCTGGGAGGATCGCCGTGTCGGTAGCGTCCCGTGGCCGATCGGCGTGCCCCCGTACCACGGCTGACAGGTGAGGGGTTCAGAGACTGTGCCGTCCCGAGACAAAAAGGCCCGCCCCGCCGCTCCGGCTGCCAGCCGCTCTGAAAGTCGCCAGGACGGCGCTGCTTCAGCTGGCAGGCCGGCGGTGGGAGGCGGCGCGTCAGCCGGCGGACCGCCCGCAGGCGGCGCTGCGGCCGACAGCACCGGGCCGGGTCAGCAATCCCAGGGCAGCGGGCTGCGCTGGCGCTCACTGAAGAACTGGCGTGTCCGGTCCCGGCTGATGTTGCTGATCATCATCCCGACGCTGACCGCAGTCGTACTCGGCGGCACCTACATCGCGACCGCCGTTCAGAACGCGCTCGCCTATCAGCGGGTGGAGCACCTGGCGAAGCTCAGCTACGACGTGACCACGCTCGCCTTCAATCTCGAGTACGAGCGCGACCAGACCATGGAGTGCATCGGCGCCACCGATCAGACGGGTACCGCGTCGCAGAACTGCGAGAACGGCAGCCAGCAGTACCTGTTGCTGGTCAGGCAGGACCAGGCCCTCTCAGGACCGTGGATCCACAAGGTTGAAGCCGACAGCGCCACTATCGGCGCTGGCTACCCGGCCCAGGTCCAGCAAGACGCGGCCAACATTGGCGACGTCCTCCGGCTAGTCGGGCCACTGCGAACCGCGGCAATCAAGACCCACCTGCCGGCAGTCGTCGTCATGACCAAATACACCGGGATCATTACCCAGCTGCTCGAGCTCGATGACAACATCGCCCTGGGCAGCGGCGACCCGGCCCTGAACAACGACGTGCGGTCACTGAACCTGATCTCGCTGATCGAGGAAGAGACATCGGAGCAACGCGGGCTGCTCGCTTACTCCTATGCCCAGGAAAGCCAGATCACCCCGGCGATTCTTACGGCAGTGCAAGCTGCACAGGAAGAGCAGAACGCGAACCAAGCGGAGTTCGACCGGGTCGCGACGCCACAGCAGATCTCGCTGTACACGAACGAGCTGTCTAACAGCCTGGTAGATTTTGCCAGCCTCAACGAGCAGCAGGCGATCCAGTTCGGCCTGGAAAAGAAGCCGCTGTACTTGTCGGTGTACACCGCCAACGGGTGGTTCGGCACGATGACCACCGGCACCATTGACAGCATCAGGGCAGTGGAGCAGTCCCTGGTGACCTCCACCATCAACAGGGCGACGACGCTGCACCGCGACGCGATCATCACTGCGTCCGCCATCGGCGCCGCAGTTCTCCTCGTCCTGCTGCTCGCGCTGATCCTGACCACTGTGGTCGGCCGGTCGATGGTCCGTCCGCTGCGGCGGCTGCGGTCGGGCGCCCTAGAGGTGGCCGGCGTCCGGCTGCCTGAGACCGTGCGCCGGATGAGTGACTCCGACGGGGCCGGCGTTCCGCTCGAGGTCGAGCCGATAGACGTGGACTCCTCGGACGAGATTGGTGAAGTCGCGCGTGCGTTCGACCAGGTGCACCGCGAAGCTCTGCGGCTGGCTGCCAACGAGGCCGCCCTGCGAGGCAACGTCAACGCGATGTTCGTCAACTTGTCCCGGCGCAGCCAGTCACTGGTCGAACGCCAGATCCGGCTGATCGACGATCTCGAGCAAGGTGAGCAGGACCCGGACCGGCTGGCCAGCCTGTTCCAGATGGACCACCTCGCAACCCGAATGCGCCGCAACTCGGAAAACCTGCTGGTTCTGGCCGGTCACGACGCCAGCCGGCGGTGGAACCAGCCGGTCGCCCTCGTTGACGTGCTGCGAGCCGCTGTGTCCGAGATCGAGCAGTACGAACGCGTGACGCTGAACGTGCAGCCGGGAATCGCGGTCCGCGGCCATGCCGTCAACGACGTCGTGCACCTACTCGCAGAGCTGGCGGAGAACGCAACCTCGTTCTCGTCGGCGGAGACTCCGGTGGCCGTCGCCGGCCACCTGCTCAGCAGCGGCGGCGTGCTCCTCGATATCACCGACCAGGGCGTGGGCATGGGCGCGGAGGAGATGGCCCACGCCAACTGGCGGCTCGACAACCCGCCTGTCGTTGACGTGGCGGTATCCCGCCGGATGGGCCTTTTCGTGGTCGCGCGGCTGGCCGCCCGGCACGGAATCCGGGTTCGACTCCGGCCAGCTCCGGCAGGCGGCCTGACCGCGCTGGTCTGGCTGCCCGACGAGGTCGTCAGCCACGATGTCGACGGCGGCACGCCTGGCATGCGTAACTTTGACGTCCCGGCAACTGCCGCAGGTCTCGGCCCCGTCGGAGCGCAGCCGGGCGGGCTAGTGGCCGGGGCTATGGCCGCGCTGCCGGCCGGGCTGAACGGCGACGCCGACCGTCTCTCCTCCCCGGCGGAGGAGGAGATCAACGCTGCCCGAGTGCCGAAGTTCACCTCCAGTGATATTGCCGGTCTCGGACCGCGCCGGGTGCCGGGCGCTGGCCCCCATCCGGGCAATCCTGGCTGGGGCGGCGCTGCGACCACGAGCCCGCTGCCAGCTTTCGGTTCCGACGCCGCTGAGGCCGACCTGGCTGCCGCGACCGAGCGCCTGGGCTCGGATGATGGCCCTTACCAGGGTGACGAGGTCTTCGCTAGTAGTCAGCACGCGAGCGACATATCCGGCCCGACCGTCGATTTCGCGGCCGCGCCGCGGACAGAGTCGTCGGTGCAGCCCCTGACGCTGGGCCAGCCAACCGTCGTGGGCCATGGCAGCCCGGCCGGACAGACTCCGGCGGACAGCGTGGATGACGTCCCGGCTGCGCGGCAGCGCGACGGATTCGGCTGGGACAGCGGACTCGTCGCAGCCGCGGCGTCCTCGAGTGGTAGCGCGGTGGCCGGCGGTGTTGTCGTGCCGCCCGCGGAGCACGTCGCCCACGAGAACAGGCTGCCGATCTTCGAGGCCGTAGAGTCCGACTGGTTCCGGCGTGGTCGGAGCGGTGTGCCCGCTGCATCGGCTCCGGCCGGCGCTGCGGCGAGCTTCGGGAGCACAAGGAGCCCCGCCAGCGTAGTCAGTCCCGGCAACGGACCGGCCAGCGTTGCCGGCGGTCCGGGTGCCGGTGCTAGCTGGCCAGAGCGGCAAGACAGCGGGCTTGCTGAGGCTGAGGTAGCCTGGGCGGCTTCCGCCGCGGACCAGGGCTGGGAAGCAGCTGCGGCGGCCAGCTCACCGGCGACTGCCGGCACGACAACGGCTGGCCTGCCCAAGCGGGTCCCCCAGGCGAACCTCGTTCCCGGAACTGCATCGCCGGAGC
Organism: Streptosporangiaceae bacterium; assembly: GCA_035507615.1. GTDB lineage: Bacteria > Actinomycetota > Actinomycetes > Streptosporangiales > Streptosporangiaceae > JAJYUU01. The sequence goes on along the minus strand of DATJNX010000028.1, from coordinate 1,956 downwards.
CTGTCGCACCTGTGCCCGCGAGGTCGGCCGCGGTTACGAGGGAGCGTTTTGCGAGCTTCCAGCGCGGGGTGCGAGAAGGACGTGCGGCAGCCACCGGAGATGAGGGAAACTCCGGTGAGGATGACGGTTCTCGATGAGGGTGACACGATCTTGCTGAACTCGTCATGCTTAGCCTGAGAACGTGGATGCGCCGGCCGGCTGATCCGCGTGTAGCCATAGCGGCGCCGCGTCCGGCGGGACCGGATATACGCCGCGAGAGGAAGGTGCGCCTGTGAGTCCGCTCGTGCGTCCGGCTCAAGACCTGAACTGGCTGATCACGAATTTTGTAGAGCGGGTGCCCTCAGTGGCGCACGCGATCGTGGTCTCCGCGGACGGCCTGCCGATGGCGTTCTCGCGTGGCTTCCCGGCCGACCGGGTGGATCAGCTGGCCGCCGTGACCTCGGGGCTGACAAGCCTCACGCAGGGCGCGGCTCGCGTCTTCGAGGGCGGTGCCGTCACCCAGACCGTCGTCGAGATGCATCGCGGACTGCTGATCATCATGGCTATCAGCGACGGATCCAGCCTGGCGGTTCTCGCGGCGGCCGATTGCGATATGGGATTGGTTGCATATGAGATGGCGCTGCTCGTCGAGCGGGTGGGTAGCGCGCTGACACCCGAGATTCGCGGTGGCCAGCCCGGCTGGGCTGGGGGCGGTCGATAGTGACAGGAGGCTGCCGTGTTTGGCCACGGCCGCGATGACTGGGAGACAGGCGAGAGCCTGTACCCGGATGGTCGTGATGACCTCGCCGGGGCGGATTTTGGCTACGTCCCCGGGCACTCATCTGCGCCCCGTGACCCATGGCAGCACGACACAGGCCCGCGCGGAGTAGCTGACGAATCCAGCGCTCTTGTTCGCCCGTACGCGGTTACCGGCGGGCGCACCAAACCACGGACTCAACTGCAGATCGAGGCTATGGTGGCCGCTTCTCATTACGAGGCGCGGGACCTCTCGGTACTCAGCCCCGAATGTCAGGCCATCCTCGGGTTCTGCCGTGACTGGCGGTCAGTTGCCGAAGTCTCGGCCGTGCTGAGGATGCCGCTGGGCGTGGCCAGGGTGCTGATCGCGGACATGGCAATGGAAGGACTGGTCCGGGTACATCAGATCGACCACGCACAGGGTCGCCCGGACATCAACCTGCTCGAAAGGGTGCTCAGTGGACTTCGCAAGCTCTAGGGCGGTCCCTGCGATGACTGCAGAAACCGCGATGACGTCGGTGAAGATCGTCGTCGCCGGCGGCTTCGGCGTAGGCAAGACCACGTTCGTGGGCTCGGTTTCCGAGATCACGCCGCTGACCACTGAGGCCGTCATGACCACGGCCAGCGATGGGCTGGACGACCTGAGCCACACCCCGGACAAGACCACGACAACTGTCGCGATGGACTTCGGCCGGGTCACCCTCGACGCTGGCCTGATCCTGTACCTCTTCGGCACGCCAGGGCAGCACCGGTTCTGGTTCATGTGGGATGACCTGATCCAGGGCGCCATCGGCGCGGTGGTCCTGGTGGACACCCGCAGGCTGGCGGACTCATTCCCGGCGGTCGATTACTTCGAGTCGGCCGGGTTGCCGTTCATCGTCGCGGTGAACGGGTTCCACGGTGACTTCCCGCATGCGCTTTCGGACGTGCAGGAAGCTCTGTCTATCAGCCCGCGGGTGCCGATCATGCAGTGCGACGCTCGCAATCGCAACTCAACCAAGACCACGTTGATCGCACTGGTTGAGCACGCGATGGCCATGCAGCTCAGCGCAAGGTAAGCAGGTTAATGCTGGAGCCGGCTGGAGCGGGCGTGAGGCCTTGCACCCGGTCGGCGTCAGCTTCTGCTGTAATTGATCGATAGGTCAAGGGGCGGTAGCTCAGCCGGTCAGAGCAGCGGACTCATAATCCGCCGGTCGTGGGTTCGAGCCCCACCCGCCCCAC
>DATJNX010000027.1:0-6523 GCA_035507615.1 Streptosporangiaceae bacterium | reverse complement strand
CCCGAGCCGCCGGAGCCAGCATCGGGCGGCTGGGCTCCGTTCCCGCCATTTACTTCACTCATGTAAGCCATGATGCCGCAGTCCCGGCCGGCCTGCTCCCTCAGGCCTGACGCCGCGAATACGCTATCGGCAGGGCCAGGGTCAGCCCCGGGCCCGCAGAGAGGACAGCTGATGCCGCGCACTACCGATCCCGCGCCGACCGACTTGCTCCGCATCGACGACGAGCTCGCCGACGAGGAGCGGCTGGTCCGCGACACCGTCCGCCAGTTCGCGGCGGACCGCATCCTGCCCAACATCGCCGACTGGTTCGAGGCCGGCACGCTGCCCAGGGAGCTGTTCGCCGAGATCGGGAAGCTCGGCCTGCTCGGCATGCACCTGACGGGCTACGGCTGCGCCGGGATGGGCGCGATCGCCTACGGCGTGGCCTGCCGCGAGCTGGAGGCAGCCGACTCCGGCCTGCGCAGCCTGGTCTCGGTCCAGGGCTCCCTGGCCATGTTCCCGATCTGGAAGTACGGCACTGACGCGCAGAAAGAAGAATGGCTGCCGCGGATGGCGGCCGGGGAAGCCGCCGGGTGCTTCGGCCTGACCGAGCCCGATCACGGATCCGATCCGTCCAGCATGAAAACCCATGCGACCAGAAACGGGGCAGACTGGATTCTCAGTGGCTCCAAAATGTGGATCACTAACGGGGGCATCGCCGATATCGCCGTGGTGTGGGCCGCCACCGATAACGGCATCCGGGGCTTCCTGGTGCCACGTGGCACTCGCGGCTTCAGCACGCGCAACATCCACAAGAAGATGTCGCTTCGCGCGTCGGTCACCTCGGAGCTGTATTTCGACGACGTGCGGCTGCCGGGCAGCGCGGTCCTGCCCGGCGTGACCGGTTTGAAGGGCCCGCTGTCGTGCCTGTCTGAGGCCAGGTACGGCATCCTGTGGGGGGTAACCGGCGCGGCCAGGTCGTGCTTCGAGTCGGCCGCCGAATACGCCCGGACCCGCGAGCAGTTCGGCCAGAAGATCGGCGGCTTCCAGCTCACCCAGCGCAAGCTCGCCTGGATGCTCGCCGACCTGCAGCGCGCCCAGTTGCTCGCGCTGCACCTGGGGCGGCTCAAGGAAGCCGGCCGGATCACCCCCGAGCAAGTCAGCCTCGGCAAGATGAGCAACGTCCGAACCGCGATCGACATCGCCCGGGAAGCGCGAACAGTGCTCGGCGCCAACGGCGTGACGCTGGAGTACCCGGTGATCAGGCACGCCAACAACCTCGAATCCGTGCTGACTTACGAGGGCACCGAGGAAATCCACACCCTCGCCCTCGGCCAGGCCATCACCGGCATCCCCGCCTACCGCTAACGGTGTTTCGCTCACAGTGAATGTTGATTTGGTGTCGCCAGGACAACAGCAGACTCACACCCATGAACCCGGCGTGCGGGCTGAAGACCGCGCACATGCACGGGGCAGGCTGGCCGACTTGCTCGCCCAGGCGGCAGCCGGGGAGTTCCCGGCTGCCGACGGCAGCGTCGAGATCCTGGCTCAGCCTGCCGAACGGGACGCGGGGGTCATCTCACTCACCGGGTTCGCTGTCGTCTTCGCCGATGCCGATCCGGGCTGGATAGCCAGTCAGCTGCCGGCGGGCGACCTGTCGGCGCCGCTGAGCGCACGGTTCCTGCACGCGCTCGGCCAGCGCCTGGGCCGCGAGTCGCACAGCACCGACATGCTGACCTGCGCTAGCCCGCTGCCAGGGCCACCGCCGGCCGATCTGGAGCTGACTGAGCTGAACCTGGGCGGGTTGGGGCTGGCTGCGCTGGGCGGATCCGCCGGAGGCACTCGCGCCCGGATCGCGCGAGCGATGCACTACCGGGACGAAGTCCGGGCCTGGCAGACGGCGGGCGGCATCGTCACGCTCGGTCGAGGCGTGGCCGGCCGCTGGGAGGTCGCCATCGAGGTCGACCCGCTCTACCGCAGCGCCGGACTAGGCAGCCGGCTCGCGTCCGCGGCGAGGCACCTGGTGCCGGACGGCAAGCCGGTCTGGGCACAGATCGCGCCGGGCAACGCGGCTAGCGTCCGCGCATTCCTCCGGGCCGGGTTCCGGCCGATCGGCGCCGAAGCGCTGATGGCACCGGTCCTCAGCAGCGCCGCGGCAAGACTCTAATGCGACGATAAGCAACATGAGTGACGTTGCGGTGACCGACAACACAGGTGCCTCGCGGCTGGAGATCAGGGCCGACGGAGACCTCGCCGAGCTCGTCTATCGAACGCGGGCGGGGCGCCTGATACTCGTGCACACCGAAGTGCCTGCGGCCCTGGGCGGCCGTGGCGTCGGCAGCGAGCTGGTGCGGGCCGCGATTCACAAGGCCGCAGCTGAGGGCATGACTGTCGTGCCGTTGTGCCCGTTCGCCCGGAACTGGCTGGAGCGGCATCCCGACGAAGCCGCGACGGTCCCGATCGACTGGGAAGCTCGCTAGCTACTGGCGATCAGCGCGTCGTGGTACCGGCGCGCGCCAGCCATGATGGCCGCGAGTTCGGTACGGAGACCGCGACCTTTGCCCTTGCTCGCCAGGACGCTAGCCCGGCAGCCGGCCACCATGAGCACCCGGGCGGCGGCCTTAGCCAGCCAGTCAGCTGTCTGCTCGGCCGTGACGGCTCCGGATCGCACCGTCAGCAGCGGCCGGCCGAGGTGCGTCGCCGCCCGGACCGTCTCGCGGCAGCCGGCGCCTCCGGCCGGATCGAGCAGCAGCACGGCATCGGCCAGGTAAGCGCAGGTCCAGGTCCGGTACCGGAAGCTGGCCGACGGCAGCTCATGCAGCGTCGCACCCGCGAAACGCTGGCGGCGGGCGGGCGTGAGCGGGCCGTCTTCCTGGCGGTAGCCGGCCGGGAAGACCAGGTGCACGCGCAGGCCTGCGCGCAACGCGGCCAGTGCAGCGTACGTGTCGACGCCGGTCTGACCGCCGGTCAGCACGGCCAGCCCGGCAGTGGCACGCACTAGCCCGCGCAGCGCTTGCTCGCTAGCGGTCGCTGCGCCGGATTCGTGCCCGTTCCCGGCGGTCATGCTTTTTTGCTATCGGGGTGAGACGAGGAGCGTCTGGACGCCGGTCCCGATCTCTCCGGCGGTGTCCGAGAGCTTTGTCTCAGCGAGGCCGGTGCCGGTGCCATCCATGGTCGTCGCCGCATCGAGCAGGAGCCAGTCGCCCGCTGGGTCACGATGCAAGATCACCGTCAGGTCGACGTTGATGAAGATGTAGACCCGCGGATCGAGGGCCATGCTTATCCCGCTGCCGGAGTCAGCCAGCAGCAGCGTGCGGGACATCGGCGAGATCTCCTCGCCGGGCAGCAGCGGGATGCGCGGCCTCGCCCAGGTCGCGGCGGGCCCTGGCTCATCGAAGCTGCCCGCTTCGAATCGCCACTCGATGTTCGTGAGGTAGCCATCGATGTTGCCGCCGGGGAACCGCGGCGTCTTCTCCGCGGCCGGGATGTCGGGCAGACCCCCGGACCTGGTCACGATAGGCGCGTCAAGCAGCTTGGCTATCCGCCATCCTCGAGCCACCAGGACAGGCCGGTCATCGGATTCCAGGACGGTCTCCAGCAACGCGACGCGCTTGCCTGGCCGCAGCATCCGGGTCCGGGCAGTCAGCGGGCCGACCGGGACCGGGCGCAGGATGTCGATGGCGACCCTCGCCAGCCGCATGTTGTCGTCCGGCTCGTGCCGTTCGAGCTCACGCGCGGCCAGCGCGGAGGGCGGACCGCCATGCTGGGCATCGGGGCTCCACGGTCCTGCGGTCGCGGTGGTAGCGGCGAAGCGGCCCGGACTGACGGACTCGAAGAAGCTAGCGTGCACGAAGCCGGATGTTACCGGTAGGAAGTTAAGCGCCCGGGCGCACGGTCAGCCCGGACGTCAGCGAATCCGGATCGTCACGTGCTTGGTTGCCGCAGGGCCGACGTGATTGCTGGCGATGATCGTGATGCGGTAGCGCTTGCCCCTGTCGCTGCGGGCTGGCTTGCCGACGATTAGCGCAGTCCCGTCAGCTCCGGCCCGGAACGTAAGCCCGCGCGGCAGCGAGCCGTGCTCGGATAGCACCGGCGCGGGAAATCCGGTGGATGAGATCTTGTACCGGACGTGGCGGCCGACCCGGAAGGTCAGCCGCGAAGCCGCGGCGATGGCGGGCGGCTGGTTCACCGTGATCGTGAGCGTCTGGCTCGCGGTGAACCCCGACCCGTTCTGTGCCTCGATGTAGACCGATTCCAGTCCTCCGGATCCCGGAGGTGGCGTGCCAGAGAGCACTCCGGACGAGCTGCCTGGAGTGAACGTCATCCATGACCCGTAGTCAAAGGCGCTCACGGTCGGGGCCGGACTGCCAGTCGCCTGGACTGTGAAACTGCCTTGCATGCCCGTCTGGAACGTGGCCGTCGCCGGCGATGTGATCGTCGGCGCGATGTCCACGACGACAGTAAGCGAGACGGTGCTATCTGGGCTGACGCCGTTGCTCGCGCTCACGGTGATCGGATACGTCCCAGTCGTCCCGGCAGCCGGCGTGCCAGAGAACACGCCCGAGGGCGACATCGTCACTCCGGCTGGCAGGGCACCCGTCTCGGTGAGGATTGCCGCGGGTAGCGCGCTGATATTGAGCGGATAGCTCGACGGGATGCCGACCGCGAACGTCGCTGATGGGCTGTCGAGAGAGAAGCCGAAGTCCATGGGTGACAGCTCGTCGGTGGCACTCGGCTTCGCGACCCAGACATCGACGAGCGGGTACCAGGCGGCGATGTAGGCCATGCCATTGACCGGGTCAGCGGCCACGCCGACGCCGCCTCGCGGGAAGGTTTCGGTCACTGTATTGGTCGCAGCGTCGATCACGCAGGTGCTGTCAGCCGCGCCTGCCGAGGTGCTGGCATCCGAGGTGGCGTAAACGACGCCCGCCGTCGGGTCGGCTGCCAGCCCGACGATGTGATAGTCACATCCGGCGATCGACGTCGTGGCGGCCAGGGTCGCTGCGCTGAAGACGTCAACGATGTCCCCGTCATACGCGACGTAGAGACTGCCAGTCGTGGAGTCAACAGCGACAGCAGTGATGTGGTCGGTCGCGCCTAGCTCCGCGGAGTTGGTGACAGTGTCGGTAGCTCCGTCAATGGCGTGCAGACTGCCATTGGCCGAACCTGAGTAGACGGTATCGGTCGCCGCGTCGACAGCGAGGAAGGTGTAACCGGGCGTGCCCGGGAGGTCGACCGTGGCCGTGATCGAGTTCGTACTGCCGTCGATCACCGCGATGCCCGTCCCTCCGGTGGCATACACAGTGTTGGTCGCCGGGTCGACCGCGACTTGCCCGAAGCCGCCGCCGGAGGCAGTTGTAATCGTCGTGATCACCGAGCTGGTCGCGCCGTCGATCACTGTCAGCCCGCTCGAGCTGGCGGCATAGATGGTGTCGGTTGCCTGGTCCACCGCGATGCTCATCGGCGTACCGGGGACCGTGATCGAGTCTTCGACGGCCTGGCTCGCACCATTGATCACCCAGACCGAGCCTTCACCGCGGGCCGTTCCGTATCCCCCGGCGTAGGCGAGGCCGGTCGACGGGTCTACCGCGATCGCGAAGACCCTGGAGGGCACGACCACGCGCGAGACGGTGTAGCCGCCCGTGACAGATGCCTGGGCGAGGGTGCCGGGCAGGAGTGCCGCCGACGCGATCGCCACCGCCGATACAGCCAAAGCGCGTCGTTTCATAGCACACCCCCGCGCAATACCTTAGAAGACGTGGCAAAGTCTCCCACGTGGCGCAGCGGCCGGCAATCAGTGTCGAGGACTCGGTACGCTTCGTCCGAAGGCGCACGCAATCCACAGCGCCTCGGGGTGTTAGCTCAATGGTAGAGCAGCGGACTTTTAATCCGTGGGTTCTGGGTTCGAGCCCCAGGCGCCCCACCAAATTGGTCATTGCACGAACCGCGACTCTGGCTTGCGGATCGCGCTGGGTGGTCGGCTCTACTGTGCGGTGCCTTGCTCGAACGTGGCCAGGTAGCGGTCGATTGCGGCCCCTGTCTTGGCCAGTTCGTGCTCGGCAGCGGTCAGTTCGGCGCGCCGGGCTGGGTGCCCGGCAGCGTGGCTATTCCGTGCTTGAGCGATGGCGGCGGCGATGAGGCCGTGCTGGTCTCGGTAGAAGCTGGCAAGCGCGGCGATCACGGCGTCCTCTGCGGCGTCGGCATCCAGGCGGCTTGCCGGGCAGCGCGCGGTGTCGTAGCGCAAGCGGGTGAAGCTCGTGCAGTAGCGGTAGACGAGGCCGCGGCCATGCGCACGGGTGCCGATCATCGCCTTGGAGCAGGACGGGCAGCGCATCAGCCCGGTGAGGAGGTGGTCCGAGCCGTTCGCGGCCCGCTTGGAGTAGGTCTCGCCGCGAGCTGCCAGGATCCGCTGTGCGTCGGCAAAGGTGTCATCTTCGATGATTGCCGGTGGCAGCGGGTGGCGGTGATGCCGCGGAGTGTCAGCTCGCCAAGGTAGACCCGGTTGGACAACACGCGCATCACCTGGTGGGCAGACCAGGTCCCG
>DATJNX010000026.1:0-26980 GCA_035507615.1 Streptosporangiaceae bacterium | reverse complement strand
ACATCGCGCCTGGCACGTTTGCTGAGCCAGCCGATACCCAGAGATCCAGCCAGCGCGAACACCGCCAGACCGATCAGCGTGTTGATGCCAAGCAAGGCGGCCCCGGCGGCCCCGGCGAAGGCCCCCTGCGGCACCGCATCGGCGACAAAGGCGGCGCCGCGCAGCACCACGAAGAAGCCGACCACGCCGGCAATGACCGCGACGATCGAAGCGGTGACCCAGGCGTTGACCATGAACGGGGCAAACACGGCCGCTAACCCTTCACCCGGCGCACGCGCCCGGATAGCTGGGCAGCGACGAAGCCGGCAAAGATCAGCACGACGATGAAGAAGCTCACCGGCCAGCCGTCGTGGCTCGGCGGCCAGTTGAAGCTGTCGTAGGCCAGCACCACGCCGAGCCAGGTAGCCGCGACCGCGATCAGGGCCGCGGCGACGGTGGCCCGGCCAGGTGCACTGGTCAGCCGGAGTGCGATCGCCGCCGGCCCGACGAGCAGGGCCGTGGACAGTATCGCGCCGATGGTGACGGCCGCCAGCGACACGGCGAGCGCGATCGCGAGCAGGCACGCCAGCCCGGTCAGCCGGACCCGGACGCCGCGGGCGGCCGCCACATCCGCGCTCACGGAGCTCAGCAGCAGGGGCCGGTACAAGATGGCCACGATCGCCAGGGCCGGCACACCGAAGCCCACCACCAGCGGAACAGCGCTGCTGCCGATCGTGAACATGGAGCCGAACAGGATCGTGATCGTCGCCCCGGTGGTGGAGGTGGAGGTGGTGTCCCAGTACAGGAACAACGCGGCGAGGCCAAGTCCGGCCCCGCGCACGATGCCCGTCGCCAGGTCACGGCCGCGTGGCCGGCGGATTCCGATCAGGTCCATGAGGCCGGCGGCGATCACGCCGGTCCCGGCGAAGCCCCACAGCGGGCTGATGCTGGCCAGGAACGAGGCGGACCCGCCGGTTACCGACAGGTCGGCGAGCGCATGGCCGGAGTAAGACTGGCCGCGCAGCACAGTGAAAGTGCCGACGACGCCCGACACCAGCGCCGCGATGCCGCCGACCGCGAGCGCCACGTGCACGGGTGAGCTGGCGAAGAAACCGGGCGCGAACAGGACGCGGAGTACCGAGCTCACTGCCGTTTCCGTCGCGTGTTCATTGTTGTGCCTCAGCCGGGGCGTGATCCGGATGACCGGGAGCGGCCGCCGTTTCGTCCCCGGCCAGGATCTCGAACCCGTCGCCGGCATGGGCGATCACGAGCAGCCGCCCGTGCACGTTCAGCACGTCGACGTGGTGGCCGTACAACACGCTCAGCACGTCCTCGCGGATGACCTCGTCGGTTGTGCCACTGGCAGCCCGGCCCCCGGCGAGGTACACGACCCGGTCCATCACCGGCAGCAGCGGGTTCATCTCGTGCGCCGAGATGAGCACCGAGACTTGCTGCCGTCTGGTGATATCAGCGAGCAGCGAGATGATCTCCTGCGCGCTGCGGATGTCCAGGTTGGCCAGCGGCTCGTCCAGCAGCAGGAGCCGCGGCTGGCTGATGAGCGCATGGGCGATCATGACTCGCTGCTGCTCGCCGCCGGACAGATTGCCAACACGCTGGCCGGCGAATCTGGTCGCATCGACTGCCTCGAGCATCTCGTCAACCCGCAGGCGGCGCTGCCGGGACGGGAACGGGATGCCGAGCCGGTGCCCGTCCAGGCCGAGACCGATCAGGTCCCTGGCGCGCACCGGCATGTCGGGATCGAGCTGGATTTTCTGCGGAACGTAGCCGACAAGCCCCCGGCCGTTCGCCCGGCCGGCGATGGTGACCCGCCCGTGGGTGGCCTGCTGGAGTCCGAGTATCACGCGCAGCAGGGTCGTCTTGCCTGCCCCGTTCGAGCCGATCAGCCCGACGAACTCGCCCGGCCCGATCGTGAAGCTGACGTCGTCCAGCACCTGGCGGCCGGCCAGCCGGACGCTGACCTCGTCGACCGCCAGTACCTGGCCGCCGATCTCGCCGGGCTGGGCAGTACCGCTAGCCGCCATCGTCACCGCCATCAGAGCTTCTCCGTGGAGACCTTACTGGCTACCGCCTTGCGGAGCGCGTTCACTTCGGCGAGCATCCACGACTGGTAGGTGTAGCCGGGTGTCGGCATGGTTTCGTACACACCGACCACCGGGATGCCGTAGCGCCGGGCCGCCGCCAGGAACGATGCGGTGAGGGTATCGGTCACCTGCTGGTTGTACACGAAGACCTTTACCTTGTGCTGGGCGAACAAGTTGTCCTGCAGGGACACGTACTGGGGGGATGGATCGACGCCGTTCATGATGTCGGCCTGCAGGCCGAACGGGGTCATGATGTCAGTGCCGGCCGCTTGCAGCATGTAGTCGCCGACCGGCTCGGTGACTGCCACCGGGGTGCTGCCGTAGGCCGCCTTGAACTGGGCTATGGCAGCTAGCCAGGGCTGGAGCGACTTGTCGAACTTGACGACGTTGGCGTGGAAGTACGCGGCGTGCGACGGGCTGAGCTTTGCCAGGTCGTCGGCGACTGCCTTGGCCACTGCAGGCATGGTCTTCGGTGAGTACCACAGATGCGGGTTCGGCGTGCTGTCCGGCAAGCCGAGCAGCTGCTGGACGTCGATGACCTTCCGGCTCGAGTCGGGTGAGCTGTTCTCGATCTTGTTCATGTAGGAGTCGTAGCCGATCCCGTTCTGCACGATCAGCTGGGCGGCGGCCACTTCTCTGGCGACCGACGGGCTGGCTTCGAAGGTATGCGGGTCGGTGTTCGGGTTGCTCTCGATGGCGCTGACCGTTACGTACTTCCCGCCGATCTGCGCGATGACGTTCGCGTACTCGTTCTCGGCACCAACGGCAACGACGACGCCAGGGCGGGTCCCCGCAGAACTATCAGAGCAGGCTGCGGCCAGCAGGCCTGCCGAGGAGGTAAGCGCGATCACAGCCACGGCACGACGGACTTGCATAGCGGTCTCCAGCGGGTCTTCGGCTAAGAGGTGAGCTGGTTACTTGAGCGCACCGGAGCGCAGCCCCTGGCCGGGGGACCCGCTTAGTGTTAATGAAAACCATAACCACTAAGGAGTTCGCCGTCAACGCGAACGCTCAACTCCGGCGGCCACAGAGGAACCCGAAACGGACTTGCCGGTTGTGCCGACCGGCTTGGTCGCGCCGGTCTACGTCTTGTCGCGCCCGGTTCACGCACTTTGTCTGCCCAGACGGCTCGCCGTGCGATGACCTTTCATCGATCTTGTCCGCTATCTGGGATATTTTGTCATGCTTCGCTCCGTCAAAACCAGTGAAAGGTGACGCGAGACGTCTGTTCCTGCCGATGGCTGGCCGACGGAAAAAGGGTGATTCGGGCAGATCAGCTACCCGCCGCGGTGAGCAGGACGGTTGCCCGCTCGGCCGCAGCGCGCACCCGAGGGACCGGGTCGTCGCGAAGTGCCGCGACCGAGTCGAGCGCTGCGCCTATCCGTCGCCTGGCCACGACCTTGGCCGCCATCTCGCGCACCCGCCAGTGCTCGTCGGCAAGTGCGTCAGTGACTGCGGTCTCGGCCTCCTCCGCCTCATCCGGCCAGGCGTAGAGCAGCCCCCTCGCGCCCCAGACCCGCCGCCAGTACTGGTTGCGCTGAGCTGGCCCGTCGTCGAGCACCACGTGCCCGGCCGGCCCGCTCAGGGCCAGGATGAAGTCATCGTCCACGTCCTGGTGCCTGAGCAGGGCCAGGCAGCCAGCTACCACCTGCGGCGTGCCGCGGCGGGCGCACTCCATCTTTACGCTCTGCCGCGGCGTGAGGCCCCAGACCTCTGTCACGCGGTTGCCTCCCGCTGGAGCACCCGTGCACTGGCCCGGACGTTGCGGTCGCGGTCGACGATCCCGAACTCAACGTCGAAGCCGTGCAGCCACTCGTAGTTGTCCACTCCGGTCCAGTGGAAGAAGCCGCGAACGTCGATGCCGCGCGCGATCGCGTCGCCGGTCACCTGCAGGCCACGCTCGAGATAGGCGGCGCGCTGGCCGTCGTCACTGGTACCGATCCCGTACTCAGCCACGAGCAGCGGCGTGCCAGGCACCATCTCGTGCAGCCGGTCCAGCACCCGGCCCAGTCCGTCGGCCCAGACTCCGTAACCCAGCGGTGAGACTGGCACATCCGGGGGGTACGGGACCATCCGGCCCTGCCTGATACCGATCGTCGAGTAGAACGAAAACCCGATCAGGTCAAACGAGCCGGCCAGGTCCGGCCGTTCGACCGGTTCCAGGCCGGGAACGCGCAGTATCCCGTCGCGGAACAGCCCCAGCCCCGCCTGCCAGTTCAGATCGTCAAGCAGGCCAGCCAGCCGGGTAGTGCGCGGACTGTCATCGAGCGCCTCGATGCCGGACAGTCCGAAGATCGACGCCACCGGCGCTCCCGTCTGGCGGAGGAACGCCGCCGCCTCCGCTGTCGCAAGCTGCATCGCTCGGGAGACCTGCGCGGTTTCCGCGTCGTCGTTGTGGCCAGGCGGCCAGCCGCCGCCCCGGTAGGCAACGTAGGCGTAGTAGTTCGTCTCGTTCACCGGCTGCCAGCCGCGGGCAAGATCCCCGAAGGTTTCGGCCATGAACTCGACATGCCTGGCCCAGAACTCCTCGCGGTTCCGCTCGGCGAGGAACCCGCCAGCATCGGCGAACCACCGCGGCAGCGTGAAGTGGTGGAGGCAAACCCACGGCTCGACGCCGGCTTCGAGCGCCGCGCTGAGCACGTCACGATAGTGCGCCACAGCCGCGGGGTCGTGCCGGCCGGGCTCGGGTTCTACTCGCGCCCAGTCGATCGTCAGCCGGTGGTGGCGCAGCCCCAGGCTGGCCAGCAGCCTGAAGTCGCCGGCGTACCGCGCGGCGAACCCGTTCCCGTCGCCTGACAGGGGTGCGCGCCCGGCTCGCTCCCAGTCCCACCAGTCCGACGCCGGCGCTGCGCCTTCACATTGTGTGGCGGACGCGCCCGTTCCCCACATGAAGCCGTCAGGCCAGTGCATCGCTGTCCTCTCTATGGCTGTAGGCGTGCTGTCTCAGTCGCTCGTCGTGCACGTGGCGCCGCCGACGGTCACCGTGATCCTCGCGCCCGGAGGGGGCCCGTTCAGGTAGATCAGCGCGTACCCGGAACTGTCGGTCTGGTAGCTGTGTGAGTAACCGTCCGCGCTGGCGACAGCTGTCGAGTCGGGCTGGTTGGAGTGGACGTAGACGTTGTTCTCGTCATCGGCAGCGTCGTAGACCGAGGCGGTGGCGGTGCACCAGGCGCCAGAGCCCGAGCCTGATCCAGCGCGACCCGGCGGAGCGTACCGCTGAGCATTCGCGTAGTCGCTGCTCAGAACTCTGGCGACGGCTGCGACGACGGAGGCGCTGCCGGTCCTGATGCCCAGTTCGCGGTTGTAGTCCAGACTGGCGACCGAGAAGTTCTGCGAGCCGATCAGGGCCTGCTGGCCGGGCCGTCCGGCGTCAGCGACGATCGCCTTGGCGTGGATATACAAGTCAGCGGGATCGTCAGGGTACAGCCGGATGTGCACGCCTTCGCGGGCGAGTTCGGTGAAGGCAGCGTCCCAGTCGGGGCTGGCAGTCATGGTGACAGTGACACGAACGCCTCGGCTCGCGGCCGCCGCAAGCGCGGCCGTCACTGCGGAGTCGTTCATCTCCTCGTTCTCCACGGCGAGGGTGTGCACTGCGCCGTTGATGACCAACAGCATTGACGCTTCCGAGTTCGTCGGTGACCAGACCAGGTCGGTGCCGTCCGGCGGGTCGATCGCGCGACCGCTGAAATCCGCGTCGAAGGTGGCGACGATGGCGGCGACGTCAGCCCGGCGGGTGTCGACCACGGCGAAGTCGCGGGTGTCCGGATAGTCCTCGGCGTCGAGGTTGCCGGTCATGATGACCGAGGTGGCATCGTCCGCAGTGAGGGTCTTCTGGTGGTAAATCGTGCTCGCCGGGCCCCAGCGCACATGCACGCCGTGGGCACTCAGGTACGCGTACGCGGCAGCGTTGCGGGCCTTCTCCAGGTACTGGTCCAGGATCACGCGTACCCTGACGCCGCGCGCTGCTGCGGCGGCGAGGTCAGCTTCGGCTACCGGGTCAGCCAGCTCGTACATGCTCAGCTCGATAGAAGAGCGCGCGTGAGCGATCAGCCGGTAGATCGGCCCAATGCCCGCCTCCGGCTCGGTCAGCACCCGGAGCGAGCCTGCCTGCCGCGCGGAATGACCGGGCGGGCGGTGAGCGCGAGCCGGCATCGTGCGCCGCGCGGACGCGGACGCGGGTGCCGGAGGGGACGCCGGGGACTGGCTCGACGCCGGGGACCCCGCGGCCCGCGGCAACGCGGCGCTGCCGCAACCGCTAGCCGATGCGATCAGCCCGGCAGCGGTGAGCATCAGCAGTCCTCGGCGAGTCAGCACGCTACCCGCCAGGCCGGCCCGCCCGTATCCACCGGGCGATTATGTCAGTCCGCTGGTGCCAGGCCCGCCGTAACTGGCTGCGGCCGGACTGGTGAAGCTAGCCGGACAGGCCCGAACGCAGGTCCTGCACGAGGAGTTCGATCTCCTCGGCGCCGCCCCTGCGCGCCTCCGGCCACTCGTCGAGGCGCTCCCACCAGAAATCGCGCGGGGTGCCCGGATACCGCGGCTTCAGGTGAACGTGCAAATGCGGTACTCCGTCACCGATCACAGCCGCGTATACGTGCTCCGCGCCGGCCACCTCACGCAGAGCCTTGCTGGCGCGCATGGACCACCAGCCCACGGCGCGAGCCTCGGCGTCGGTCAGGTCAGCGAGGCCTGGCACGTGGCGCCTCGGCTCAACGAACAGGTGCCCGAGATAGGCAGTCGTGCCCGCGCGGCCGAGCGCCTGCGGGGTGACGATGTGGGTAACCAGAACGAGGTCATCCTCACCGACCGGTCCGCCGGGCATCAGCGGTCCCCGGTCGCGGTGCTTGCGGCAGACGAAGCAGTCCGCGATGCCGCCTTCGGCGGGCGACACCGTCACGGCAGCACAGCGGGATTGACGGCCTCAACCTGGCCTGAGGCGAAATTCGCCACTAGCACCAGGGCGCCGTTGCCGGACGCGGCGACGCTACGCGGGAACCGGCCGGCCGGGATGTAGCCGACCAGCGCTGGCCGGCCTGCCAGCGCGTCAGCCACGTTCACGACGGCGATGTTGCCGGGCGGGAAGCCGGCCGTGAACCGGTCCGAGTCGGCCACCAGGACCAGGGTTCCTTCACGGGCCAGGGCTGCCCCGATCGGCGCGTTGCCCACGCGCACGGCGGCCAGCAGGGCGTGCGCCGGGTCTGTCGTCAGCCGGCTTGCCGAGAATGCCAGCAGGGCGTTGCTTTCGGTGGCCGCCACCCAGACGACGCTCCCGTCCGCAGATGTGATCACCCGGACCGGGGTGCAGCCAGCCGGAACCCGGGCCAGGACTGACTTCGGCGGATCCGACTCTGCCCTGGCGATGCTGATGACTGAGAGCTGGCCGGCCGGAACCGGATAGGAAACGCCGCTCTTTAGCGTGGTGGCGTACAGCCAGCGGCCGTCCGGCGAGACCGCAAGGCCGATGGCATCGTGCGCGGGAATCGAGCCGACATACACGCCGGCGGCGCTGAATCCGTGAGCCATCGCCCTGGCCAGGTTGAACACGGCGATCCGACCGGCGCCTTGCAGGCTGACGAATGCATACCGGCCGTCGGGAGTGATCGCGGCCTCGCCGGCGACATCGGCCATCGGCTCGCCGGGCGCGACGAGCGTGCCGAGCACCGCATGGCGGCTGCCCCGCTCCGCGGCCGGGACGCTGACGACTACCGCACCCGCGCCGCCGGCCACTAGCAGCAGGCGGCCGTTCTGGCTGAGGGTGTCCCCCGCGGTCGGTCCTGGCACCGCGATCGCATGGACCAGCACCGGCGCGCGGCCCGGCGCCAGCCGCAACACATCGAGGCCGCTGTCATCGCCGTGGCTAGCGGATGGCGTCGGCGTCGGAACCGGCGACGGGGAGCTGCCAGGCCCCGCAACGGCCACCGGCGCAGCGGTGGCGATCGGCAGGGAGCTAGCGAAGCCCCAGTTCCCGTTGGCAGTGACCGCGACGCCGAACGGGCCCGGAGACACCCCGCCGGGCGGCATCGGGACCAGAGTGGTCATCGCGGCGGCTGACGCCCGCAGTTGCGGCCCGGTCTGGGTCGCCGTCGTGCATCCGGGCACGCTGCGGCTCACCGTGCCGACCTCAGGCGAGCGTGACGCCGGCGGCGCTGCAGGCGGCTGGGAGCCCGGATTGATACTCGAGCAGCCTGCCGCCGCGCAGACCATGACAATGGTTGCCGCGGCCAAGCCGGCCGCCCTAGGCGTCATGAACTTTTAGGCTAGCGAAGTTTCTGAGAGATAGCGGTAACGAACCGGGCAAGATCCACGAGCACCCCGCAAGGGGTGAGTAGACGAAACCTGCCAGTTGTCGCGTTCGCGCAGAGTGAACAGCGGTCCCGCCGCTGTAACTGGCCCGCTCACGACGGATAATGCTGGCATCGTCATGTTGTCTGTCGCTGCGATCCGCTCCGTCAGGGCCACTGCCACGACGAGTTCGCGCGGATGCAAATAGCTGGGCGGATCGGGAATCTAACGTTAACGTCAGGGTTATAGCTGAGGGCAAGCAGAGCAATCCAGGTACAGGACCAGGGTAGTTCCGGATGCGGCGGACCGGACCGCGCCGGTTAGCTGGAGCCAAGGGGCGCACGGCCCCGGTGCGTAAACCGCGCCAGGGTGACGGAACGGCGGCAGGAGGACATGGAAAGAGCTATTCCGCTCGCGCTGCTGGCAAGCGTTTTCACCGCCACGTCGTCGGTGTGCCAGCGCCTCGGTGCCAGGGACACCCAGCCATCCGGGCTTGACGTATGGCTGATCTTCCGGCTTGCCCGTCGTCCGGTCTGGCTGCTGGGCATTGCGAGCATGATCCTCGGCTTCATCTTCCAGGTCGCCGCGCTGCATTACGGCGCGCTCGCGCTGGTCCAGCCGATCCTCGCGCTCGAGCTTCTGTTCGTATTCGGGTACATGGCCGTTCTCGGCTCCCGGACCGTCCGGCCACGTGACTGGCTGGCCGCCGCCGCCCTGTCGTCCGGACTCGGCCTGTTCTTGTTCGCGGCGGACCCGAGTGGCGGCCGGCAGCATGCGCCGACATCGCTGTGGCTGCTGGCCGGCTTGCTGACGTTTGGCGTCGTGCTCACCGGGCTCGCGCTGGCATTCGGGTTGCGCCGCCGGGTGCCGAGATCGAGTTCAGGGCGCGCTGCCATACTCGGCGCCCTCACCGGCATCTCCTGGGGCTTCGTCGCGGCCGTGATCAAGGAGTTCAGCTACCACCTCGGTGGCGGGCTCGCCGGGATCTTCTCGAACTGGTCGGTATACGTCCTGATCGGGGCCGGCGCCGCGAGCTTGCTGCTGGCCTCGCACGCCCTGGCGGCCGGGCCGCTTGCCGCATCTCAGCCGGGCTTCACGATCCTCGACCCGCTGGCCGCGAGCCTGCTCGGCATCTTCTTGTTCGGCGAGCACTTCCAGACGGCGACAGAGGACCTGGCGCTCGAAGCCCTGGCGCTCGCTCTCCTCCTGGCAGGGGTCTCGGCGCTGAGCCACAGCCACTTGATCGTCGGCGAGGAAAGCGCCGCTCCGGTCAGCGACCCTGGTGACAACCGCGCGATCCGCGAGTGGCCTAGCACCGGCTGAGCCCGGACCCCGATCAGCCTTTCTCCCGCGTCACGCTGCGCGGATCCTTGTCCCTGCGCAGTCCCTCGAAGCGCGGATGCCGCAACTGGCCGGCAGTGGTCCACTCGCTGAAGGCCACCTGGCCGACGAGCGCGGGCTCGACCCAGTGCACTCCGGTGCGCGGCAGGGCGCCGCGGTCGAACGGCGGCCGCGGCTGCTGCAAGCCCGTCAGCGTCTCCGCAAGGCTACTCAGGGTGGCGTCGTCAAACCCTGTGCCGACCTTGCCGGCGTAAGCCAGCCGGCCGTCCGGGTCGTAGTAGCCCAGCAGCAAGGCGCCGAATCCGGCGCGCGTCCCCTTGGGATCGGTATAGCCGCCGATGACGAATTCCTGACCGGCCTGGCACTTGAATTTCAGCCAGTCCCTTGACCGGCCAGCACGATACGGTGCGTCCGCGCGCTTGACGACCAGTCCTTCCCAGCCGCTGGCGCAGGCGTGAGCGTAATACGCCTCCCCGTTCTGCGTGCGGTGCGCGGCGTACCTGATGGGACCGGAGAAGTTCAGCAGCCGGCGCAGTAGCTGCTTGCGCTCGCGCAGCGGCAGTTCGCGGACGTCCTCGCCGTTCGCCCACAACACGTCGAACAGGTAGAAGTACACCGGCACGGCGGCGCGAAGCTCCGTGCCCGGATTGCGGACTCCGAGCCGCTGCTGCAGCTTGCTGAAGCTGGTGCTGCTGCCGGAAAAGGCGACCACCTCGCCGTCGACGATGAAGTCCGCGCAATCCTGCGCCGCAAGCGCCGCGGCGAGTTCCGGGTAAGTGCCGTTGACCTGCTTCTGGTTGCGGGTCATCAGCCGGAGCTGATCGCCCGACCGGTACGCCAGGCAGCGCTCCCCGTCGAATTTGCGCTCATAGAACCAGGCCGGATCGCTGAACCTGTCACTCGTAAGCGTGGCAAGCTCGGGCTCCAGCCAGGCAGGCTGGCCGGCCACTCCCCCGCCCCCGGCGCCGGACTCCGGGCTAGTCAGCGTGCCTCGCCCGCCGGGCGACCGCAGCAGCGATCGCTTGCGGTTCCGCCTGCACTTGCGAGCCAGCGACCAGTACCGTCGGCGTGGCCTCGACGCCTGCCGCGATGGCGCGCGCGGTGACGAAGGCCGGCCAGTCCAGGTAGCGCCCGTCCGACATGCAGCCGGCGAACGGCCCGCCGTCAAGTCCGACAGAATCGCCAAGGCCGGCGAGTTGTTCGTCGCTCAGGCCAGGCCCGCCCTCGGGCGGCTGGTTATCGAACAGCGCGTTCGCATAGTCCAGGAACTTGCCCTGATCAGCTGCGCAGCCTGACGCGGCTGCCGCCCGGGTCGAGTAGTTGGTGGACGAGGCCTCGTCCAGGAAGTTCATCGGATGGTAGGCCACGCTCGCCTGCCCGTCCGCGACGAGGCTGGCGAGCACCGGTCCCGCCGACAGCTCGAAGCGGCGGCAGAACGGGCACAGGAAGTCGATGAAAGCATCCACCCGGACCGGCCCGTCCCCCAAGACAACCGCGTCGCCTTCCGGGGTCGCGCTCGCGGGGACGCGGCCCGGCCTTCTCGGGTCAGTCATTGGCTCCTCCAGCGCAAGCGTCCGGTCCTCCTGTCACACTGCCAGGATCACTAGTACCCAGCAGAGCACAGTCCTTCACTGCCGGCCCGCCTGAGTGCACACTAGAGACAGGTTCGCCCCGAGCGACCGCGCCGGTGTCGCCGGGGTTGCGGCCAACCTCACAACCCAAGAAAGCCAGCCGACCGGACGCTCATCGCGACCAAGCGAGGCAGGGAACCTAGTGACCGGGACCACCAACCCGCGGGAAACGAGGACGTGCGCCGACTCGGCCGGCACGACCGGAGCCGGCCTTGCAGCTGAAGTTGCCTGTGCCCTCCTCATCGCCACGGCTCTGGTCCCGGTAGCCGGGTCTATGTCACTGGCGGCGGATATCCGCCGTGGCCGCGAGCGGCACCGGCAAGACGTCCTGGTCGGGAGACTGTGGACTGCCGTGAAGCGAATTCCGGCCGGCGCCGTCATGGCGGATCCGGTCAGCGGCTGCCAGGTCAGCGCGGAGCGGGACGGCGGCTTCCTGATCCTGGCGATCGCTGACCCGCTCGACCATCCGGACGCTGATGCGACAGTGGCCCGATACACACTCGGCTACTGGTCAGTGCAGGCTCGCCCGCCGCTGTACCGGCACCTGGCCGGGATACACGACAATTCTCCCGCCCAGATGCGCTGGCAGCAGCGCGAGCGGCTGGCGGAGTTCAACGCCATCACCAGCGCCGCGGAAGTCACTACCGACGAGCTCAGCGAGCTTCTCGACCAGGTCACCAGGACGATGGCCGCGCGGCTGCGCTGACCGGGCGCGCCTGCGAGTAGCGCCGCCGACGGGAATCCGCGCACGACCCGTTGCGGTAAGGGATAGCCGAGCCCACCCGTGCAGGCCTAGCATGCGCTCGTGGCCATGGGTTTCCAGTCTGTAAAGCGACTGCTTGTCGGCAGGCCCATGCAGAGCGAACGGCTCGGCCATACGCTGCTGCCGAAAAAGATCGCGCTGCCAGTCTTCGCCAGTGACGCGCTTTCCTCAGTGGCCTACGCGACCCAGGAGATCCTGCTCGTTCTCGCGGCCGGCGGGCTCGCCTACATCGCTTACACACCGTGGGTCGCGCTAGCGGTCGGCCTGCTCATGCTCGTAGTTGTCGCGTCCTACCGGCAGAACGTGCACGCGTATCCGTCCGGCGGGGGCGACTACGAGGTCACCACTACAAACTTCAGCGCCCGGGTAGGCATGACCGTCGCCAGCGCGCTCATGGTCGACTACGTCCTCACGGTCGCGGTGTCAGTCTCATCCGGCGTGGCCAACCTGGCCTCAGCCTTTCCTGCGCTGAACTCACATGTCACCCTCATCGCGGCGCTGACGGTAGCCGGCATTGCGATCCTGAACCTGCGCGGGGTGCGGGAATCCGGCACTGGCTTCGCGATCCCGACCTACTGCTTCATCAGCATCGTCATGCTGATGATCATCTGGGGCGGAGTCCGGCTGGCGACCGGCCAGCACCTGCATGCCGAGACGGCCGGATACGCGATCAGGTCGACGGGCACGTTCGCCGGCCTCGGGCTTATGTTCCTGGTCCTGCGCGCGTTCTCCTCCGGATGCACCGCGCTGACGGGCGTAGAAGCGATCAGTAACGGCGTGCCCGCCTTCAAGCCGCCCAAGAGCAAGAACGCGGCCACCACGCTGGCCTTGCTCGGCGCGATCGCGGTCACGATGTTCGGCGGCGTCACGGCGCTTGCGCTGATCAGCCATGTGCACGCCGGCTCGCTGGTGGGCGCGCCCAAGGGCTACGTGCAGCCGACCGTGATCGCCCAGGTCGGACGTGCGGTGTTCGGTTACTCCTCACCGCTGTTCTACCTGCTTCAGCTGTTCACGGCGCTGATCCTGGTGCTGGCCGCCAACACCGCGTTCAACGGCTTCCCGGTGCTCGCCTCGATCCTCGCCAGGGACGGGTACCTGCCGCGGCAGCTGCACACCCGGGGCGACCGCCTCGCCTTCAGCAACGGCATCCTGCTGCTCTCCGGGTTCGCGATCGTGCTGATCGTCGCGTTCAATGCGTCGCCCACCCGGCTGATTCAGCTCTACATCGTCGGCGTCTTCGTGTCGTTCACCTGCAGCCAGACCGGGATGATCAGGCACTGGAACCGCCTGCTCCGCGGCACCACTGCAGCCGCTGCCCGGCTCCGCATGATCAGGTCGCGGGCGGTCAACACGCTCGGCGCCTGCGTGACCGGAGCAGTCCTGGTGATCGTGGTGATCAGCAAGTTCCTCGACGGCGCGTGGATCGCAGTGGCAGCCATGGTCGTGCTCTGGCTCACCATGCGCGGCATCCGGCAGCATTATCAGAGCGTCGCGCTTGAGCTGACGCCCGACGAGGAAGCCGCGCTCACCCTCCCGTCCAGCAACATCGCGATCGTGCTGGTCTCCAAGCTGCACCGGCCCACGCTCAGGGCGCTCGCCTATGCGCGCGCGGCCCGGCCCGCCAGGCTCGAGGCGCTAACCGTGGATGTCGATGCCGCGGAAACCGCCAGGTTGCAGCAGGAGTGGGACCGGCGATCCATGCCGCTGCCGCTGACCGTCGTCTCGTCGCCGTACCGGGAGATCACGCGGCCCGTCATCGAGTATGTCCGGCGGCTGCGCCGGGAGAGCCCGCGCGACATCGTCACCGTGTACGTACCCGAGTACGTGCTCGGGCACTGGTGGGAGCAGGCACTTCACAACCAGAGCGCGCTCCGGCTCAAGTCCCGGCTGCTGCTCGAACGCGGCGTCATCGTGGCAAGCGTGCCTTACCAGCTCCAGTCGGCGACGCGCGCCGCGAAGGCTGCAGACCCGCTCATGAGCGGCAGGCTGCTTGCGGACCGGGAAAGCCAGTACGCCGCCGAGGTACGGGAGGAAGTAAGCGCGCTTACCGGACCCGGCGGCCGCAAGCCGATGGCGATCGCCGACTGTGAGCAGCGGGAACGGGTGGAGCTGGCGGGTACTCTCCGGGCCGTCACTACCAGGCCGCGTGGCGGCACCCTGACCATGGAAGCCGAGCTGTGGGATGGCACCGGACGGGTCACCCTGGTGTGGCTCGGCCGGCGGGAGATTCCCGGCATCGAGCCGGGCCGGCGGATAGTCGTTCATGGCCGGCTGACCAGCCACCGGGGCCAGCGCACGATCTTCAACCCTGCCTATAACCTGCATCCGGCCGGCGACAGCGCCGCTCCCCGGCATTAGCGATCAGGGCCGGAACCGGTATCCCATGCCGGGCTCGGTGAGCAGGTACCGCGGCGCCGACGGGTCGGGCTCCAGCTTCCGTCGCAGGCCCGCCATGTATACCCGCAGGTAGTGGGCCTCGTTCTGGTAGCCGGGGCCCCAGACCTCCTGTAGCAGCTGGCGCTGGGTGACCAGCCGGTCTGCATTGCGCGCCAGGACCTCAAGCAGTTGCCACTCGGTCGGGGTCAACCGGACATCAGAGCCCGCCCGGGTAACCCGCTTAGCGGCCAGGTCCACGGTGAACTCGGCAGTGGTGACGACCGGCTCGTCCGGCGCGGGGGCGGCCCGGCGGACCGCGGCGCGCAGCCGGGCCAGGAGTTCATCCATGCCGAACGGTTTGGTGACGTAGTCGTCGGCGCCAGCATCCAGCGCGGCGACCTTCTGGCTCTCCTGACCCCAGGCCGACAAGACGATGATCGGCGTGGAGCTCCAGCCGCGCACTCCTTTGATGACCTCAGTGCCGTCCATGTCCGGCAGCCCGAGGTCGAGGATCAGCACGTCGGGCCGCTCGCGGGCCATCGCGGCCAGGCCGGACGCACCGTCGGCCGCGGTACTCACCTCATACTTGCGCGCAGTCAGGTTGATCTTCAGTGCGCGAAGGATCGGGATCTCGTCGTCGATCACCAGGACACGGGTCATGGGCTCGCTGTCAGGCTGGCCGAACTGGCCGCCGCCGATGCGGACGGCAGGAGGACTCGCATGGTGAGCCCGCCCCCTGGCGTGTCGGCAGCACGCACGCTGCAGCCCATGGTGTCCAGGAAACCTTTGACCACAGCGAGGCCAAGTCCGACACCCGTTCCGCCGGACGGATCTGCGCCACGGGCATCGAGCCGCTGGAACGGCTCGAACATTCGCTCCTTCGCCTCGTCCGGCACGCCCCGGCCATGATCGATGATCTCCAGCAGGACACTGCCGTCGAGCTGGCTGGCCCGCAGCTCAGGAGGCCGGTCGGCGGGCGAGTAGGCCAGCGCGTTCGCGAACAGGTTAGCCAGTACCCGCTCCAGCAATCCGGGATCGGTGAGCACGAGCGGCAGCCCGTCAGGCACGGCCATCTGCATGTCGCTGCCGCCGTCCAGGCCGCGCAAGGCCACGGGCGCGACCTCGTCTATGGCCGTCGGGCGCAGGAACGGCTGCAGCGAACCGGTGGTCAGCCGGCTCATATCCAGCAGGTTCCCGATGAGCGCGTCAAGCCTGTCCGCGGACTTCTCGATGGTGGCCAGCAAAGCAGTCTCATCTGCCTCGGTCCACTCCACGTCTGTCTGCCGCAGCGTGCTGACGCTGGCCTTGATCGAGGCAAGTGGCGTCCGCAGGTCATGGCTGACGGCGGCGAGCAACGCCGTCCGCATCCGGTTGCCTTCAGCCAGTGCCTCCGCCTGGGCGGCCTGGGTCCGCAGCCGGTCGCGGTCCAGCGCGGCAGCTACCTGGGCGGCGACGCCATCGAGCAGTCGCGGAGACAACGGCCGGTGCTGGCCGGAGACCTCCAGCACCAGGTCCTCGCGAGGCGCCGCCTGCTCCGCGGGATCACCGGGACCGGCTGCGCCACTGGCGGCAGTGCGCACCCACTGCTCGCCGGTGCGCTCGCGCAGTTCGGCACGTCCGCCCCGGCTTGCGGTGAGGTAGCCAAGCACCGCGGCCGGCGTGTCGTCGCCTCCCAGCACCGTCTGCGCCAGGGCCAGCAGGTCTGCCGCTTCCTCGGTGCTGCGCGCCGCCTGCCTGGCGCGCAATGCCGCAAGGTGAACGACGCTGCTCACCGTCACGGCAACGGTGACGAACAGGAGCAATGCCAGCAAGCTCTTGCCGTCGGCAATTGTCAGCGTGTGCACCGGCGGCGTGAAGTACCAGTTCACCAGCAAGCTGGCCATCACCGCGGCCAGCACGGCGGGCCAGAAGCCGCCCACCACGGCCACCGCCACGACAGCCACCAGGTAGACAAGCAGGTCGTCGCCGAGATCCAGGCGCAGGCCATGGGCAGACAGAGCCAGCGTCAGAAGCGGCAGGCCGGCGGCGGCGAGCAGCACGCCCGCGAGCACGCGGCGCACGCCGATACCACCGGAAAGGTCAGCCATCCGGCGCTGTCGCGGCGCCGCCTCCCGGCTCGCGGGCTTGTCGCTGGCCTGCGGATCGCCCGCGGGCTGGCTCGCCGAAACATCCACAATCCACAGTGTGAACGATGACGCGAGATGCCGCACTAGGACACCGACGCCGACCCCTCCCGCAGTGCACACCGCGATGACCAGCGCGGCACGCGCCGTGCCTGGCGCGCCGAGCTGGACCTGGGCATACGGTGGCCGGGAGAATCCGGCCACCGTCAGCCAGCCGATAAGGCCCAGGACCGGTGCGACGGCCGGCTCGGCCACCATCGAGCCCGCGGCCACGATAATCGCGACCAGCAGGAGCACCCAGCCTGGCGACAGCGCGCTGCGGCTGGCCGCCGCTATGGCGCCCACCACCAGGAGCGCGCCGAACCCGGCCGGCAGCGCTAGCGGCGCGGCAAGTCCTCGCCGGCGCCGCTGGCGCTTGCTGGCCGGGCCCGGCCAGTCTGGGGCATCCAGGCCGGCATTCACCCAGTCGGCGTACCCCGGCCCGGCGGGCAGGTCTGCATCCGCGGCACCCGGATCTTCGATCTCGTCCATCCATCCCAGTTCACTGCCGGATGGAGGCAATGCCGATGATCTTGATGCTTTCTTAACACCATCGCCTGCAGTATTCACGCGCCCTTGGCGGGAGCGGTCCGACTGAGGCGGCGGCGTCTGCTCAGAACTTGCCAGCGATGAAGTAGGGCACGACTCCGGTAACGCCGAACTGGTTGTGACCGTCCGGAATCGCAACCGTCAGCGCCCGGCTTGCGGGGTTGAACCACACCAGCGAAACCCCTGGAGAGCACGCGTTGATGCGCTTGACCAGCAGCGTTGACCGCGTGGCGTTGACGATCAGGGAGCTCGCCGCGCCGGGTACCGTCACCATCTGCTCCTTGCCGTGACGCGGCTGGCGCCCGATCACCAGGGTGCCGCACGCCCCGTAGCCGTCCAGGTACAGCCCGCTCGACAGTTGCCAGGCGTTGAAATCGCCGAGATCGAAACCGCCCTTGCGGACTGGGGTCAGCGCTGTCGGCGTCGCGCCGCCAGCCGGGACCAGCCACAGCCGCGGTCCGGCCTCATTGGTCACCGAGCAGCTCGCCAGGATGGTGGCCGTAGTCCACCATCGGACGGGGCTGCAGCCTTCCGTTACGCCAGGGACCGGCAGGCGCCTGATAACTCCGCCGGCATTGCTGATCAGCTCTAGGCCACGCAGCGCTCCGGCGGCGATGGCAGCGCCGCCCGACTCGTAAGCGACCTGGCCGAGGTCAGTGATCGTGGCGAGGCTCTTTTGCAGCTTGCCCGTCAGGCTGTACCGCTGCAGCGTGAGCTTGCTCGTAGGGCTCTCCGCTGTGCCCTTCTCGGCCAGGATGTTCAGCCCGTCGGGCCTGGTGTAACCGATCGCGATGACATCCTTCGGCAGCGTGAAGCTACTAACGTGACCTGTCCTCAGCTGCAGTTGATGAAGGTGCTCGCGAGTAGCGCCGGCGTAGCCCGAACTGA
Source organism: Streptosporangiaceae bacterium (assembly GCA_035507615.1). Taxonomy (GTDB): domain Bacteria; phylum Actinomycetota; class Actinomycetes; order Streptosporangiales; family Streptosporangiaceae; genus JAJYUU01. The sequence goes on along the minus strand of DATJNX010000026.1, from coordinate 8,907 downwards.
ACAAGGCCCGGCGAGTGTCGCCAGACCAGTCAACGAGGTTCCACGGCGCCCGCGCCTGCGCGCTGCGGGCGGACCAGGTGATCAGCTTGTATCTGCCGCCCTGCGGATCAACCAGGTAGAGCGTCGAGGGTCCGGCCTTGGGTGTGACGTCCTCCCCGCCCTGGCTCGCCGAGTACATCGCCAGCGCCCAGCCCGGTCCTATCTTGCTCCACGGCACCTCGGCTCGCGTTCCGGTCTGGCCCGCGCTCAGGATGCGGCCAGACGGCGCCGCGGAAGCTGCCATGGCAGGAACAGCCAGTCCGGCCGAGACCGCCATCGCTACGGTCGCCGCGGCCCCTGCAACGCGGCGCCCGCCGATTTTCGCCCTCAGTCTCATCGTCATCAACCTCGCCTTAATCGCAGCGGCGCTGTTGCCGCTGAGCGAATAGTCGCCGGCATCCGTCTCCCCAGAAAAGGGGAATCCTCCCCAGAGCCCCGGGGACCCTCCCCATCGGAGAGGCGAGCCGTTGGGTGACAGCGATGGCAAAGGCCGGGCCGGCGCGCCCCGGTTACGCCGCCCCGGCCAGTCACCGCCTGTGCTCAGCGAGCTACTCCCACCGGAAGAACCGCCGGGCAAGGAACCCGGCCGCGACCGCGTAGCCTGCCAGCACGAGGAGCGGCGCGGCCGGCGGGAACCCGGTCAGCATCGAGGACTGAATCGCCCGGACCGCTGCGCCGAGTGGCGTGTAGTAGCTGATGTCGCGCAGCAATACCGGCATCAGGTCCTGCGGCAGCCACAGCCCGGCGAAGAAGATGAGCGGGAAGAAGGCCAGCCTGCCGATGATGCTCGCCGCATTGGCGGTCCTCGCCACCGCCGCAACCATCAGCCCGATCGGGAAGAGCCCGACAGCGGACAGTCCGATCGACAGCAAGAGTCCGGCGGGACTCACCGGAGCGCGGGCACCGAACGCCACGATGCTGATGCCGAATATGACCACCAGGGCGATCAGCGCGACGCCAAGCTGCACCACGCCCTGGGCGGCCAGCAGCCACGTCCGGGGTACCGGCGTGGTCGACAGGCGGCGAAGGACACCGAGTTCGCGGTAGGAGGCGAGCGGGACCGGAAGGGCTAGCAGGGCGATCATCGCCAGGGCGAAGACGGCCAGGATGGGTACGTACGCATCGAAGATCGTGAACCCGCCAATACCGGGCATCGGCTGCTGGAACCCGCTTACGTTGCCGAAGATGACCACGAGCAACACCGGTATCCCGGCGCCTGCTATCAGCCCGACCGGGCGACGCCACGCGAGCCTGGCCTCGTTGTGAACGATCTTGGCGAATGCGGCGCGACGGGAGGCAGCCAGCCGCGGCAGCGCGAGCGACAGCGTGCTCATGACACTGCTCCTTGGGTGTCTGAGTGCCTTCCGGTGAGCTTCACGAAGGCGTCCTCGAGGTTCTGCGAGCCAAGCTCGACGTCGTGCGCGGTGATCCCGGCCGCGGCGAGCTTGAGGATGACGGCATTGACCAGGTCGCCCGACCCGTCGACCACGACGTGCTGGCCGTCGTGGCGAACCGCCGCAACCTCGGGCAGGTCGGTCAGCAGCCAGTCGCCGAAGTGGTCGGAGGCCCTGAAGCGCACCTGCTTCCCGCCTCTAGCCTGGGCGGCGAGACGTGCCGGAGTGTCCAGCGCCACCAGGCGGCCAGAGTCGATCAGCGCGACCCGGTCGCAGAGGCGCTCGGCCTCTTCCATGAAATGCGTGACGATCACGACCGTGACCCCGCGGTCACGGATGCCCTTGATGAGTTCCCAGGTGTCGCGCCTGGCCTGCGGGTCGAGCCCGGTCGTCATCTCGTCGAGAACGGCGATCTTGGGGTTGCCGATAAGCGCGAGTGCGACAGACAGCCGCTGCCGCTGGCCACCGGATAGCGCCTTGTAGTAGTCACCGAGCTTGCCGGTCAGGCCGAGCACGCTTGTCAGTTCCGCGACGTCGGCTGGCGCCCGGTAGAAGGACTGGTACATGTCCAGGATCTCCCGGACCTTCAGCTTGTCCGGGAGCGCTCCGGACTGCAGTTGCACGCCGACGATCTCGTGCACTTCCTCGCGCTGTGTCGTCGGATCAAGGCCCATGAGGCTGATCGATCCCGCGTCCGGTGAACGCAGTCCGATAGCGCACTCGACCGTGGTGGTCTTCCCCGCCCCGTTCGGCCCGAGGATGCCGAAGATCTCGCCCTCGGCGACGGAGAACGACACGTCGTCGACCGCGGTCAGGGTGCCGTAAGTCTTGCGTAGATGCGCGATCTCGACTGCTGGCTTTGTACCCGCTGCTGCTGCGCGGCTGGGGCCGGCCGCGCTGGTGCCAGTGCCCGTTTCCATGCCTATCGGGGGTGCGCTCGACATCACTGCCTCCCGGCTTAAAACTGATATCACTATGATAAGCATGTGGTATCAGCGGAGTCAATTACGAGGTGACGACGGCGAACGCCGGCCGCAACCAGACGGCAGGAATCGGACAAGCATCAGGCTGATCCGGCGAGTCTGTACACCGCGGCAGCGCAGGCCCGTAGCCTCGCCGGCCTGATCGGTGAGCTAGCGCTGGACCGGCCTGTCATCGCCGGTTACGACATTGGCAGCCGGTGAGCACCTCGATCAGCTGGCCTCGGTCTACGGGCCGCCCGGCGCGTTTGCCGCCTCGATTTGCCTGGTACCGAGCCGGGTCGGGAGGCCTTCGCCGCGGCCGTCACGACGGCAGTTAATGCTGGTCTAGGGTGGCCGTGTGAGCGGGACCAGCTTTCAGGTTGTCTGCGAGATCGAGCCGCCGGCCCGACCGGACCTGATGCATGTCAGGCATCAGATCGGGACGCTGAGCAAGGTCGCTGATGCGTTCCTCGTCCCGGACAATCACCTCGGCCGGGCGACGGTATCAAGCGTCGCGGTGGCTCATGAAGTCGCGGCGATGGGCGGCCGCAGCATCGCGTGCCTGAACGCCCGTGACAGGAATCTTCTGGGCTTCCGCCGGGACATGCTCACCGCTGCCGCCTACGGAGTCGACCAGTTCCTCTTCGTCTACGGCGACAAGCCCAGCTCAGGCGGGCGAACCGGGGAGCTGACAGTCCGGGCCATGATCGATGAAGTCCGCTCGCTGCCTGCCGACCCGGCGTTCCGGGAAATCCGCCGCTTCCGAGTGGGTGCGGCGACCGCACTGCGCGCCTTGCCCCACTGGAAGCGAGAGGCGGACTTCGTCTTCGTCCAGGTGTCGTTTTCGCTCGAGGCCCTGCTGCGCTGGCGCGACGCGAACCCGGTCGACGTACCGGTCTTCGCGGGCGTCATGGTTCTCGCCAGTGAAGCGCACGCTCAGCGGCTCTCGGCTGCTATCCCGGACATAGACATCCCGGCCAGCCTGGTGGACCGGGTACGACGCGACCGCCTCGCGGGTGTCGAGGCAGCTTCGGAACTCGCGATGAGCATTCGCGAGTCAGGTGCCTTCGATGGCATCCACCTGATTCCCGTCTCCCGCTACCGTGAGGTCGCTGCCCGGTTCGAGCAAGATCGCTGAGCCGGGATTCCGGTTGACAGCAGTCTCACACTGTACTTAAAGTCTTAGGGCCTTAGTACTTTGAGATAGGGACTGGTGTGATCAGTTTCCGGCTCGACAGCCGCTCGGTCGTGCCCCCGTACCTGCAGATCGTCCAGCAGGTCCGGCAGGCACTCCGGATGGGCGTGCTCGACGTGGGCGACAAGCTCCCTACGGTGCGCGAAGTCGTCGCGGCCACGGCCGTCAATCCCAACACCGTGCTCAAGGCCTACCGCGAACTGGAGCGTGATGGCCTGGTCGAGCCGCGGGCTGGACACGGCACCTTCGTGGTGGCCCTTCCGGCCGGCCCGCCTCCCGGCACCCATTCACGGCTGGCCCGCACTCTGGCGCAATGGGTTCGCGGCGCGCGCGAGGCCGGCCTGGATGACGAGTCGATCGAGTCGCTGCTCCGCGTCACGCTGCGAGCAGCGGCCGAGGAGGAGACTGCGTGATGGCCACGATTAGCCCTGCCGTAATCCAGACCCGGGCGCTGTCCAAGCGCTACCGCAGGGTTACGGCCCTGAGCGAGGCGACAATCACTGTTCCTGAGGGCCGGATATCGGCACTGATCGGCCCGAACGGTGCCGGCAAAACCACGCTCCTGCGGCTGCTGGCCGGGCTGGCGAAGCCGACCAGCGGCGAGGTTGCGGTGCTTGGCAGCCGCCCCGGCCAGGACCGCGCCTTCCTCGCCGACGTGGGCTTCCTGGCTCAGGAGATACCGCTGTACCGGCGCTTCAGCGCCGAGGATCACATCCGCGCCGGCGCGCACCTCAACTCCCGCTGGGATGCGGCCTATGTACGGCAGCGCCTGGGGAGTCTCGGCATCCCGCTTGGCCAGATGGTGGGCACGCTGTCCGGGGGCCAGCGCGCCCAGCTCGCGCTAGCGCTGACGCTGGCCAAGCGGCCCAGGCTGCTGCTGCTCGACGAGCCTGTCGCGGCCCTGGATCCGCTGGCCCGGCGGCAGTTCCTGGCACACCTGGCCGAGGCAGTGGCCGGCGGCGGCCTGAGCGTTGTGCTGTCCTCGCATCTGCTCGCGGAACTGGAACGAGTCTGCGACCATCTCATCCTGCTGGCCGGGTCCCGGGTTCAGCTGTGCGGCGATATCGACACCCTGCTCGCCGAGCATCAGGTCCTTGTCGGACCGTGCAAGGACACGACAGCGATCGAGCGCGATCACACACTCGTGCAGGCTGTGCGCACCGCCCGCCAGACCACACTCCTCATCCGCCGGAACGGGCCTGTCGTCGACCCGGCATTCGAGGCCGCCGATGTTGGCCTGGAAGAGCTCGTGCTCGGCTATATGGGCCAGGATGCCGCGCCGGCGCGCCTGGCCGCGATCGGAGAAGACAAATGACCTGGCTCGTCTGGCGCCAGCATCGTAATCAGGCGTACATTGCCGCGGCCGCACTCGGCGCGTTCGCGATCCTGCTGCTGGTCACCGGCCGGCAGATGGCATCGCAGTACCAGACCGCCCTGTCCGCGTGCGCCGCGAGCCACACCTGCGGCAACCTCGAGAACACGTTGATCCTGGGTACCCCGGCGGTGTCCTTGCTGGTCACGCTGACCGTTGTGGTGCCGTGCCTGCTGGGAGTGTTCTGGGGCGGGCCGCTCGTGGCCAGGGAACTCGAAACCGGCACCAGCCAGTTCGCCTGGATGCAGGGCGTGACCCGCAGGCGCTGGATCGCTGTCAAGGTCGGCTGGGCCCTGCTCGGCGCAGCAGTCTGGGGCGGCGCGGTCTCGGCCCTCGTGACTTGGTGGTCGAGCCCGGTCAACGCGCTCAAGCAGCAGATCTTCCAGCCAAGCCAATTCGACATCCAGGGCATCGTCCCCGTCGGGTACGCGGTGTTTGCAGTAGCCCTCGGCATTACCGCAGGCGCGCTGCTCCGCCGAACCTTGCCTGCGATGGCCATCACGCTGGTCGTTTTTACCGTGCTGCGCCTTGTGATCGGCCAGGACTTCCGCGGGCGCTACCTGACCCCGATCACCAAGACCTTCGGCTTCTCCGGCCACGCGGCCCTGGCTTTCCCGACCGGCTCGTACTGGCTAGTCTCTGGCGGCGTCGTCGGCCCTGGTGGCCAGATGATGAGCCAGGCTCACGGCGGACCCGGAGTTTCACTTGACGGCGTGCCCTTGCCTCTCGCCGGCTTGCCGTCGGCGTGCCGGATGCTCGTCTTCTCCAATCCGCAGAAGTTCGGATCCTGCCTGGCTGCGCGCGGATACCACTTGTTCATTAGCTATCAGCCGGCCGGCCGGTACTGGGCATTCCAGGGGATCGAGGCCGGCATCTTCCTGCTGCTCGCGGCCGCCCTCGTCGCCGTGACGGCGATCGTGGTTCTCCGCCGCGATGCCTAAGCGGTAGCCCGGCGGGCGTCTCGGGAAAGATGGCGTGGTGAACCTCGGCGGCCTCACTCTCTGACGAGTCTGATCCCGTACGCGACCCAGCCATGAAGGGGAAACTCGCCATGCCCGAACGGCCCGTCATCGTCTTTGATGTCAACGAGACACTGATGAACCTGGAAACGCTCCGGCCGACCTTCGACCGGATCTTCGGCGACCCGGCGGCCTTGCGGCTCTGGTTCGCTCACTTGATCACCTACTCCGAGGCGCTCACGCTCAGCGGCGTCTATGTACCGTTCACCGACATCGGCGGGGCGGTGCTCAGGATGCTGGCCGCTACTCGCGGCGTCACGATCACTGACGCCGACGGCGCCGAACTCACCGACCGGTTCGCCACGATGTCGCCGCATCCCGAGGTCCCCGCAGCCCTCCGCCGACTCCGCGACAACGGCTTCCGGCTGTTCACCCTCACCGATAACACGCTGGAGATCTCCGGCCGGCAGCTGGAGCATGCAGGCGTGATCGACGTATTCGAGCGCCGTTTCAGCGTCGACGAGACGGTGAAACGCCACAAGCCGGCCCAGGAGGCCTATCACTCAGTGGCCGCGGCGCTCAGCCTCGATCCTGGTGACATCTGCCTGGTCGCCTGCCATGTCTGGGACACGATCGGCGCCCAGGCGGCTGGCTGGCAGGCCGGACTAATCCTCCGGGAGGGCAATGCTCCGCTCGGCGTCGGTCCGCAGCCGGACTACATCGGGCAAGACCTCGACTCGATCGCCGACCAGCTCATCGGGAAGTATTTCGCGCCGGCCTAAACCATGACATAGTGATGGCGCCGCTTGCGCGCTGGTACCCGGAGGTCTCGATGCACCGTCGTTTGCGGGTCATTGCCCCGTTTGCCGCGATGACACTTGCTGCAGGCCTCGCTCTCGCCGGGACGGCCGTCGCGACCGCGGGCGTACGGGGCCAGCACGCCCGGGCTGTCCGCATGGTGGGCGCCGGGCGGACGGCAAGCCGGTCAGCGGTGCCCTGGAGCCAGGTCGGCCCCGGCTGGACGCTGGTGACCTACACCACTGCCACGCCTTTCGCGGCGCAGCCGAAAGCTGGGGCCACCACGCTGTACCTGGTGGATCCGGCAGGCGGCAAGTACGTGATGTACCGCTGGCCGCATGTGTCTGCTGATGGTGGCGTGAATCTGCTGGCATGGTCAGGTGACGGCAGCAGGGCCATGCTCTACGTTGCCAAGAGCCCGAAGAGCACTGCGGAGCAGCTTGACCAGCTCACTCTCGCCACGGGCAGGCTGACGCGGCTGCCGCTGCCGACGTCCGAGAATCCGATGAGCTACACCCGCCCGGATGGGCTGGCGGTGCTCGCCTACCGCTTCGGGACGCCGCTCCGGCTGGCCCGGTACAGCCTGTCCGGGAAGCTACAGAAAGTGCTGTTCACCGAGAAAACGACGGGCAAGGAAGGCGGCGGGTTCTTCAACTTCGGCCGGTCGCCATACAACCCGGACGGTACCGCTGTCGCTGTGACGGCAACCCCGAGCGGCGCTGTGACGGCGGGGCACACGCTCCTGATCAGTAATGCCGGCAGGTTGATCCGGCGGTATCGCTCCGCTGATAGCTGCCTCTTCGTGCAGTGGTGGACCGCTAGTCAGTTGCTGACCGAGAACTGCGCGGCCAAACGCCTGTTCCTCACCCCCATCAGCGGCGCCAAGCCCACGCCGCTGACTCCTGCGAAGATCTCGCCCTACCGCTATGTTCAGGGCGCTTGGCGGCTCGCCGGCCATGTGTACGTCCAGCTATCCGGACCCGCCTGCGGATCTGGCTCAGTTGCCGTAATGCGCGGCGGGCGCCTGGCCAGCGTCCGGGTGCCGAAGGTCCCGGACGGCGCCACCATCGTCACGGCCAGCAAGTCCAAGCTGCTCGTGGTCGCGCAACTCTGCATGGGAAGTTCGGGATTGCTGTGGTTCAACCCGCGCAACTCCGCAGAGGTGCAGGTGCTCGGTCAGAACCAGGGCCAGGGCGTCATCGCATGGGTGCCCTACTACGAGCTCAACGGCGCGTAGTCCTGGACTAAGAGCGGGCGCGCGCTTATCTTCTCGGACGCACGGCGCGGTAAGGAGCGGCGAAATGTTCGAGAGGTTTACGGACCAGGCGCGGCGGATCGTGGTTCTGGCGCAGGAAGAGGCGAGGGCGCTTAACCACAACTACATCGGCTCCGAGCACATCCTGCTTGGCCTCGTCCACGACGGCGAAGGCAGCGCGGCAGAGGCACTGGAGTCGCTGGGAATAGGCCTCGACGCGGTGCGGCAGCAGGTCGAGGAGATCATCGGCCGGGGTCCTAAGCCTCCGCGAGGGCACATCCCCTTTACTCCCAGGGCAAAGACGGTGCTCGAGCTATCACTGGGTGAAGCTCTGCGACTTGGCGACAACCACATCGGCGCCGAGCACTTTCTGCTTGCCCTGATCGGCGAGGCTGAGGGCGGAGCCGCCGACGTCCTCGCCCGCCTTGGCGCGGATCCGATAAGGATCCGGCGGCAAGTGATGCTCGGGCTCCAAGCGCAGCGCAAACAACATCGCAACTGAGCGCTCCGCAGCTGTTACTGGCCTTGCCCAAACAACTTTGAGATTCCATGCAGCGCCTTACCCATGCGGACCAGACCTTCGCCCGCGATCTTGGCCGCTGGGATCGGATTGCCAGTGGCGACGCGTTCCACGACCGCCTCGAGCACTCGGTCCGAGGGCACATTCAGGTCTCGCACGCTCCGCTCGGCTAGGTATATGTCGCGGATCTCATCGCGAGTCTTGCCAGCCGCGCGCGCACGCGCTGCCTCGTAGGCTTCCCTGCGAGCGCGGGATAGGCGCCGCGCATCCTCGCGGATGTCCGCGAAGTCTCGGATCTCAATTCCGGCCTCGGCGAGGCGTTGCCTCTCCTGCTGTGCGCCGGGACAGGTGCAGGAGCTGTCCCAGGTCTTGATAGGCACGGTCAGCCGCTTTGCGGTCAGGATGACAGGGCA
>DATJNX010000025.1:0-172165 GCA_035507615.1 Streptosporangiaceae bacterium | reverse complement strand
GCATGCACGGTCTCGCCCCACAGGACGTCGGGAATGCCGATGACGGCCACGTCGGCGACCGCGGCATGCCCGGCCAGCACGGCCTCCACCTCGCCGGGGAACACGTTCTCGCCGCCGGTAATGATCACATCGCTCAGGCGGGCGATCACAGTCAGATATCCGCGTGCATCAATGGACCCGACGTCGCCGGTCCGGTAGAACCCGTCCGGGGTCAGCGCAGCCACCGTGCCTTCCGGATCGGCCCAGTAACGGGGCAGTGAGGCGGCGCCACGGACCTGGATCTCACCTCGTTCCCCTAGTCTTATTTCCCATCCGAGAGCAGCGCGGCCCGCGGTACCCAGCAGCCCGCGGGCCGGATCGTGGTCACCGGGGGATAGTGAGCTGATCGGCAGCGGGCCGGCCTCGGTGCTGACATAGATCTGCCGGAAGCGGCAGCGAAGCACGCTGACCGCCTGGCCAAGGACATCCGGCCGCAGTGGCGACAGAAAGTAAGTGACCTCCACGAGGCTGGACAGGTTAGGCCGCAGCGCGCGGGAGCTCACCTCTGCCGTCACCGCCTGGATGAGCGCTGGCACGAGCTGGGTCAGCTGAATCCGCCGCGCCGCGAGTTCGTCCACGAAGCGGACTACCTCGAAGCCGCCGGGTAGATGCAGATGACCGCCAGTCATCAGGACGTAGCTGAGGTTAGAGAGACCGGCGACATGGTAGAGCGGCATCACGCCCAGGTGCCGTGCTCCGGGCAGCGCCTCGGGCACCTGCAGTTTCATGAACAGCGCGGCGGCGATCAGCTGCTGGTGCGTCTGCGGCACGAGCCTGGGCCGGCCACTGGTCCCGCTGGTGTGGACCAGCACGGCTGGCTCTGGCCCGCGGAGCCGGTCAGCAGGCCGCGGCGGCAGGATGCCTGCGCCGGAAACGCCCGTTGCATCCGCTGCGATCATCAGAACGGGAACGAGGTGATCGAGCCCCGCCACTGCCTGCGTAGCGGCAGTCTTGCAGTCTTCATCAGTGATGATGGCTACCGGCCGCATCGTCCGCAGGAGCGCGGCGATCTCCGGGGCGGTCAGCCGCCAGTTGACCGCCGCCGGCAGTGCGCCGGCCCGGATCAGGCCGGTCATCGTGGTCACCCAGCCGATCTGGTTGCGAGCGATGATCGCCACGACGTCGCCGTAGCCGATCCCGGCAGCGGTGAACTCGGCCGCGCGCTGATCGGTGGCCGCAGCCAGGCCGGCATAAGTCAGCTGACCACCAAGGTGGTCGCTGAGCGCGACGATGTCCGGCGTGGCGGCAGCCCGCCAGTCCAGCACGTGGATGAGGGAAAGCACGTGTGGTCAGGCCCGTGTGCCAGCCCGGTCTGCCGCCGTCCTGGGCTCGTGCCGGACGTCGCCCGGCTGACCCATTACCCGGCGCCAGCAGGCGAACTCCAGCAGGATGCCGTCCGGGTCCTGGAAGTAAAAGGAGCGGACGAACACGCCGGGATGCAGTTCGCGCGCGACGCCGAACTCGCTGTCATCGTGGTCGAGGATCGGGCTGACGCGGACGCCCTTCGCTTTCAGCTTGGTGCGGTACTCGAGGAATCGCTCCTCGGGCACGTTGAACGCGATGTGGTTCATCGAGCCGACGGCGCTCGTCCACTCGCCGAGGCCCGGTACGGTGACCGGCGCCGAGACGCCTGGCACTGGGTCAGGCGCATCCGGGAACCAGAAGAAGGCCAGCGCGTTGCCACCGCCCATGTCAAAGAAGAAGTGCTGACCGGACCCGGCGGGCAACTCGATCGTCTTGATCAGGCGCATGCCCAGCACCTGGGTGTAGAACTCCACAGTCCGCTTCATGTCGGAGCAGACCAGCGCCAGGTGATTAACACCGCCGAGGTCGAACTCCTCATTGCGCCACTCCATGCAACACCGTCCAAGTCTGGAGTTAGTTAGGCGCTGGCCCCGGAGCTAAATCTAGGCTCACTGTCAGCTATGCGCTAGAGACCTCCTCGGAGCCGCTTGTGACCCAGACCGTCAGGGAATTCGTCGGCCTGCCCTCGCCGGCGGTCGGCCGCGCGGGCGCAGGCGGCTATCCGTGCCAGGGCATCTACCACCGGCCGGGTGGCAGCCGGCCGTCGACGGCGTTCATCGCCACGCACTACAACGTGGACTTCTCCGAGCACTACCTGGCGGACTTGCTGGCCGAGCGGGGCTATGGCTTCCTCGGCTGGAACACGCGGTTCCGCGGGAACGAGGCGCACTTCCTGCTCGATCACGCACTGGCGGAGATCGGCGTCGGCGTCCGCTGGCTACGCGAGAGCGCGGGGATCGAGCGCATTGTCCTGCTCGGCAACTCTGGCGGCGGCTCGCTCATGGCCGCCTACCAGTCGCAGGCGGTCGAGCCGAACGTCCGTCCGGTGGCCGGAGGGCGACCGCTTGCCGCCGTCGATCAGTTGCCGGCCGGTGACCTGTTCGTCGCGCTCGCGGCTCACTCTGGCCGCCCCGAGGTGCTGACGAACTGGCTTGACCCGTCGGTGACGGACGAGTCCGACCCGCTGTCAGCCGATCCTGAGCTGGATCCGTTCAATCCGGCCAACGGCCCGCCGTACAGTGCGGACTTCCAGGTCCGGTACCGGGCCGCGCAACGAGCGCGGAACGAGCGCATCACTGACTGGACGCTCGGCCAGCTCGAGGCCCTTGCTGGCAGCCGGGCCAGGGACAGGCTGTTCCTGATTCCGCGCAGCTGGGCTGACCTGCGGATGATCGACCCGGCGATCGAGCCGTCCGACCGGCGGCCGAACTGGTGCTATCTCGGCGAGCCGGTGAAGGCCAACTATGGCGTCTACGGCGTCGGCACTGTCAGTACATTGCGCACCTGGCTGTCGATGTGGAGCCTGCGAACGTCCCAGTGCACTGCGGCGCCCCATCTGGCCCGGATTACGCTGCCGTCGCTCGTCGTGCACGCGACCGCTGACGCGTGCGTCTACGAGAGCGATGCCCGTGCGCTCTATGAGGCGCTGGCCGCGGCAGACAAACAGCTCGTCCTCGTGACGGCGGATCACTACCTGCAGGAGCCAGCCGACGCGCGCGCCAGGGCTGCCGACCTGATCACGGCCTGGGTAGCAAGCCGCTCGAGCTAGCCTGATCTCACGCCGGCAGTTCGCCGCCACTCTGCTCCGCGGCCGGCGACTTGCTGACTTGCACCGTTAGCTCAGCCGGCCGAGGAAGTCGAGCACGCGCTGCCTGAGCAAGGTCGCCGCCCCTTCGTCGTAGGACGGAAGGCTGCTGTCGGCGAACAAGTGCCCGTTTCCCGGATAGATGAACAGCTCGGCATCCTTCGCCGTGGCGACTAGCTCGCGCGCGGCGTCCAGGTCGCCTTCTTCCGCGAAGAACGGGTCGTTAGCCATCCCGTGGACCTGCACCGGAACGCTGGGTGGCCACTCGGTGCCGAACTCCGAAACCGGTACGCACGCCTCGAGCAGCAGGGCACCTCTCGCGCCGGCGCGAGTCTGGGCAAGCATCTGAGCTGGCAGCACCCCGAGGGAGAAGCCGGCATAGACCACCTCGGCTGGCAGCTCCGCTGCGGCAGCCTGGCCGCGCTCGATGATGGTGCCGAAACCGGTCTCCTGGGCGTAACCCACGCCGTCCTCGATGCTCGCGAACGTCCTGCCCTCGAACAGGTCAGGCACCGTGACGTGGTGGCCGGCCGCGCGTAGCTGACCGGCGAATTCAAGCATTCCCTCGGTGCGGCCCTGGGCGTGGTGGAACAGGACGACGTCGGCCATATCTACTCCCTCGCAGAGTCGGCTGTCTTATCTGGCCGACGCTATCGCCCGTCCCGGACATTCTCCGTCCGGGATAGCCTGGCGACGTGTCAGCCCGGGATGTCCGAGTTTCCTTCTCAGTGCAGAGTGACAGCTCGCCCTGTGGGTTGGCCTCAGGCGGCCACGAACGTGTGCCGCATCTCGCCGATGCCCTCGATGTAGCTGGTGAGCACATCACCCGGCGCGAGCCAGCGCTGAGGGTTGCGGCCCATGCCCACGCCACTCGGTGTGCCGGTGAAGATCAGATCGCCGGGCAGCAGCGTGATGATGGCTGACAGTTGCTCGATCAGGTCGCAGACTGTGAAGATGAGGTCCCGGGTGCGTCCTTTTTGCATTTCGACGCCGTTGACGGAGCAACCGAGCTCGAGGTCATCCGGGTTGCTGAACTCATCGGGCGTGACCAGCCAGGGGCCGACGGGCCCGAAGCCCGGGTAGGACTTGCCGAGGCTGAACTGCGGGGGGTTCCCGGCCATCTGCAGGGTTCGCTCGGACACGTCCTGGCCGACCGACAGACCCGCGACGTAATCCCAGGCTGTGCTAGCCGGCACGTGCGCGGCTGTGCGGCCGATGACGACGACCAGCTCGACTTCCCAGTCGGTGTGACCGCCGGCCGGCAGGGTTATCTCGCCGCGGGGTCCCGTGATGCAGGACGCGAACTTCGTGAATACCGGTGGCGCGGCCTCCGGCTTGGGGAGGCCGGACTCCGCAATGTGCTCGCTGTAGTTAAGCCCGATCCCGAACACCTGACGCGGTGACGGCGATGGCGAACCTAGCGATTCGACTGCGAACGGCACCGGCGCCGGCAATGTCGCTGATCCTGCCCAGTCTGCGAACTCCTGCCAGTGCGGGAAGACCCCTGCGGGGTCGGGCCCGAACCGGCCGCCGCTCGCGGTGGCGACGTCGATGGCGCCGCCATCGGAGATCAGGCAAAGCCGCTGCCGGATAGTCGCGATGCGCATGCACTCCTGCTCTCGTCTAGACGGGACGGGCCCATGCTGCCCCGTTTCCTCTCGCTCTATGGTGTCAGTCCTTCTACGGTGGCGTTGATGAGCATGACGAAGCCGGTGGCGCGGGCCGTAGAGAGGAATCTCCAGATGGCAATCGATCGGGAAGTTCGCGAGCTAGCTGCAGCTAGCGCGTGATCTTGCAGATCGAGCCGGGCCGCCAGCGGGTACGGCACAACACAGCGTGACCCGTAACCACGAGGAGTCTGCCATGACTGGCCGTTCCGGATTGCCCGCCTTCGGCGGGAGCTGACCCGATGCCGTCCGGTCACGCGCTGCCGCTCTACGCGCTGGCGAGCTGGCTGCTGACCGAGGCGCTCGGAGCCCTCATGGTCAGGAGCTGGATCGCTGGCGGCGGTATCCGCGCGGCGCGACAGCGACCTGCGCGATCAGACGCGATGTCGTTGCCGGTGCTGGCCGGGCATGCCGGGCTCAATCTGATCGGCCTGACCTTCTGGATCTGTTTCGTCATCTCCGGCGCGATGGCACTGGCCTGGCTGGCGCTCGCGTTCATGGCTCCTGCGATCGGCCTGGGCATCTCGACGGTCGCGATCTGGACGCCCTATCCGGGCGGCCGCGCCGAGACAGCGCCCGAGCCAGCGAAAGTCGCGGCGCAGCCAGCTGTGATGCGGGAGGACGAGCTCAAACGGCGGCTGGCTGACGAGGAGCTGGCCGCGCAGCTCGTCGATGAGCTGCTGAACCGCAATTTCGGTCAGAACCCGACACGGCCGGTCAACTGGAACCTGCGACCGCTCATTCCGCTCGGCCATGGTGTGCTGGCCATTGCCACGTTCCTGCTCGCGCTGCTGGCCGCGATCGCAGCGGTCTGACGCCAGCCAAACTGTCAGAGGCTCTCGATACTCTGAGCGAAAGGTTCCCGGCAGCAGGCTTAGCTCGGTTGCGGAGGGGTGGTGAGCGCGGTGGGTGAGTTCGAGCTGACAAGCTCGGGTGAGCTTGACCTGGAGATCCCCGAATCTCGTGGCACGCCGCCATCGAACCTGCCGCCTGACGCCGCTGCCCGGCCGGCAGGTGACGAGTGGTCGTACGACGAGTGGGTGGATGACGGCTGGATTCCGGGGGACTGGGGCGACCCGGAGACCGATCCCGATGATGAGCAGGCATGGCTCGCGAGTCTGCCGGCTGACGTGCGGGCCGACTTCCTGGCCGGCCCGTGGACCGGTGACGGCGAGGCGATCCCGGCTGGCTTCCTGCATCACGAGCGCGGCGGGCCGAGCGGTGCCGGGTTTGCTGCCGGAGGGGCGCTGGACACGCTGGCACCCGGTCCCTGGCTCAGCGAGGCAGTATCCGCTGCTACCGCCGACGGACACGGTCAGCTGGGCGAGTCGGAGCTGATCGGCGTTCTGTGCGCGTGGCGGCGGATGGCGTCCTGGGCCGCGGCCGGCGAGGCAGCGACCGTGCTGTCGCTCGAGCGTCGCAGGGCTGCCCAGTCCGAAGAGGCCGGCACCGCATATCTGGCTGAGCATGTCAGTGATGAGCTGGCCGCAGCGCTGACGCTGACCGGCCGGTCTGCGGACCGGCTGCTGTCGCTGGCCTTGGGGCTTGAGCGGCTGGCTGACGTACGCGCTGCGCTGGAGCGTGGCGAGATCGACTGGGCGAAGGCGTGCGTGTTCGTGGACGAACTCGGTGTGCTGGCCGACGACAAGGTCGCGCGAGAGATCGCCAGCAGGCTGCTCGGCCGGGCCGGCGCTGGCGGGTGGACGACCGGGCAGCTGCGAGTGCGGCTGCGCCAGGCAGTGCTGGCCGCCGACCCCGACGCCGCTGTCCGGCGCCGGCGCCAAGCCCGCGAGGACGCCGACGTGCAGTCCTGGGACGAGCAGTCGGGGAACTCCGCGCTGGCCGGCCGCGAGCTTCCGCCGGCCCAGGTGATCGCGGCGATGGCCCGGATCGATGCGCTGGCTCACTGGCTGCAGGACCACGGTGCTGCCGGGACGATCGGTCAGCTGCGGGCCGCCGTGTACACCGCGCTCCTCGAGGGCCGACCCGTCGAGTCGCTGCTGCCCGGCTTAGCCGCCAGCCCGGCTGATAGCGCGCCCACCGACACTGCCAGCACGTCCGGGTGGCCTGCGCTTTCCGGGACCGTGCACCTGACCATGCCGCTGTCGGCCTGGCTGGGCGGCGGACAGCCCGGCGACGTCGCGGGCCATGGGCCAGTCGATGCAGCGGTCAGCCGGGAACTGGCCGACCTGTTCGCCGCCAGCGCGGGTACCCGCTGGTGCCTGACGGTGACCGGCGCGGACGGCCGGGCTGCCGGTCACGCGTGCGCCCGCCGCGGCCCCGCGGCCGGTGAGCCTGTGCTGCGGTGGGTGGCCGGGCTGCGCGCACGGCTCGGCCTGCTTGAGACGGGTCTGCTCAACACGACGGAGTGCAGCCACGCGCAGCAGTCCGCCCGCTACCGGCCGCCGGCCGCGCTGCGCCACCTGGTGTGCGTGCGGCAGCGGACCTGCTGTTATCCCGGCTGTCGCCGGCCCGCTGTGCGCTGCGATCTCGACCACACGGTGGCCTTCGACAAAGGCGGCCGGACTTGCCTCTGCAATCTGGCCCCATGCTGTCGCCGCCACCATCGCGCGAAGCAAGCACCCGGCTGGCAGCTCGAGCAACTCCGGCCAGGCCAGATGACCTGGCGAATGCCTAGCGGCCGCAGCTACCAGACAGCCGGCGACCCCTACCCGGTCTAGCGCGCCGGGATGCACGTCATAACGACACCGCGTCGTTGCGACAACCAAGCAGGTACGTCATGCTGTTCCTGCGCATGCCCACTTGATTGCCGCGCCCGCCGCGAAGGATTGTCCAGTGCCAGGTGATCGCGAGGAACCGAAAAGAGTCCTCGGAATGCCTCGCCCCGACGTAGGTTCGCACGCCAGACAAGATGAAGAACCGAAGCACTCCCTCGGTGTCCCGGCGGACTGGTACGACCCAGTCGACTGGGATTGGCTTCGCTCACTCAGACACCCAGTCCGGGCATACAAGCGTTGGGCATCGATACGTCGCCTAGGTCCATATGCACCGGACGAACGCGACCGCTAGGCACGGAGCTTTTCAGGTCCGCCGACCTCACGACGGTCATCGAGGACCTCGCCGGGGCCAGCCAGGTGATTCTCTATTTCCAGGTCTGGCGCATAGCCGACGACGGCCGCCTGCACTGGGTTCAAAGCGACCACGAGCAGTGGGCGTTTGACTGGTCGGCGCCTTGGTCGTCGGTGACTTCAGGCCGGCTTTGCAGCTTTGCCTGCTCGGGCTCGTGCGAGACCTGAAATAGTGGAGCTTGCCGCTACCGCACTGGGTCGCCGAACAGTACGCTCACTTAACCCGGTCTGACCGCACTTACGAAAGCTGCGGCATTACCTCCGCGGCGAGCCGCTCGGCCTGCACGGCCTGGTCGAACATTGTCGTGAACAAGATCAGCCCGGCGCCGGCTTCGGCCGCCTTCGCCACCTCCGCGACGCACTGGGCGGGCGTACCAGCCACGCACGCAGCCTCGATGTCGGGCACGCGCCTGCCATAGAGCCGCTCCATCGCGTCGTTGATCCGCGCGCGCGCCCGGCTGGCATCGTCGTCGACCGCGATGTACAGCCGCTTCGCGATCGGGAAGTCCGCCGGATCCCGGCCACTGTCAGCCAGCGCCGCCCGCACCAGCTGCACCTGGCCGGCGAACCGCTCGGTCGGAGTCGAGCCCGCCCCGAAGAAGCCGTCGCCGAGCCGGACCGCCCGCCGTAGCGCAGACTCCGCGTTCGCGCCGAACCACAGCGGCGGGTACGGCTTCTGGACCGGCTTCGGCTCCATCGCGGCGTCCGTCAGCTGCCAGAACTCGCCGTCGAAGGTCACCCGCGGCTCCGTCCACAGCGCCTTCATCAGCGCTATGCCCTCAGTGAACCGGGCGATATACCGATCGCCGGAGATCCCGAACGCGCCGAACGGCCGGAACTTGCCGCCGGTGCCTACGCCCACGTCGACCCGGCCGCCGCTGAGCTGATCCAGGGTCGCGATGCTCTTCGCCAGGTGCGCGGGACTGTGCAAAGTCGTCACGAAGACGACGCAGCCGAGCCGCAACCGCTGCGTGCAGGCCGCCGCGTAGGTCATCGTCTCGACCGGCCCGAGCTGCGCCGAGGCGCTCAGCGTGTTTTCCTGGGTCCAGCCACTGTCAAAGCCGAGCTCTTCGACTCTCTGGCAGTAGCCGCGGAAGGTGACCGGGTCGAACTCACCGTCGGCATAGAACTGGGGTAGCGAAATCGCGAACCGCATAGTCCGCAATGCTAGCTTCACGCGTAGCAGGCCAGGGGGCGCCCGCCGTTGTAGGCGACCATGTCGGCCAGCGCGCCCCTGATGTCTACCTCCGGGCCACCCAGGTCACAGTAGGCGCGGTGCAGATTGCCCACGATGCGCTCGCGGTCCAGCCACCCCGCATAGTCACCGAGATCGGTCTCACGCGCAGCCTCCACAGGCGACAGCCCGGCACTGATGCCGTCCTGCGCCGTCTCCAGCACGAACGTCAGGTATGACACAACCGTGTCGATGAGATCGCTGCCGCACGGGCTGCCGTGCCCGGGCACGATCGTGCGCGCGGGGATCGGCGCGAGCACTGAAGTGAGCACGTCGATCGCGCCGGTCACCGACCCCATGAGCAGGAACGGAGTTCCGCCATTGAACAGCAGGTCACCGCAGAAAAGGACCTCGTGCTCGGGCAGCCAGACGAGGCAGTCGTTGGTGGTGTGCGCGGCCTGCCCGACATAGCTGACCTCGATCGGCGTGTCGCCGCACCAGATCTGGAGCCGGTCCGTGAGCGTGACGTTCGGCGGCGCGAGCGTCAGCTCACCCCAGTCGACCGGATCGAAAATGCCGGCATAGGCAGGCAGTCCGCCACGGACAACCTCTTCGCGGCAGAGCTCGTGCCCGATGATCGCGATGTTGCCGAAGAAGCAGTTACCGAACGTATGGTCGCCGTGGTGATGAGTGTTGATCAGCGTCGTCACCGGCGCAGCGGTGACCGAGGCGATCCGGTCCAGGTAAGCCCGGGTGCGCCGCTCCGTGGAGCAGGCGTCCACGCTGACAACCGACTTGTCAGCGACGACAAAGCCGGTGTTGTTGATAAACCACGAACCATCCGGCTGGATGTATGCGAACACGCGGTCCGCGACCTCGACCAGCTCCGGCGGTCCAGCCGCCCCGGTCTCATGCCCTGGTGAGCTCATCTGCGGTCCCTTCTCTGGTCAGCTTCAGCGCAAGGGCCGGGCAGTCGGTAACAGCCCGCCTGGTCCGTCGCACCAGACTGGCCGGCACGAGCTGATCGGCGAGCAGCGGATAGCCCCACTGGTCGAGAGCGACCAGCTCGGGAAGCAGCTCCGCGCACAAGCCGTGGCCGGTACATGCGATCGGGTCGACGCGCAGCCGCGTCGTCGTCAGGCCTGGCCGCCCAGGCCGCGGCAGCGGCGGACGCACCATGCCGGTGGCCCTGCCGGGTGAACTGGCCGGCCTCCGCAGCGAAGCGGCCAGCCGCCAGCAAACAGCCGCCACCACAGCGACCGCGCAAACGACGGCGAGGTCAAGAAGCCGCCCGCCGCGCATGCCGCCGCCAGTTCCGAGGCTGTGCGCGAGCGCTGCCGGCCAGCACGCGTAAGCCAGCCAGTGCACGAGGCGCCAGGCCCGGTAGCTAAGATGGCGTCGCCAGAGGCTAGTGACGACGACCGCGATGAGCAGGTCCGTGGCCACCGCGCCCAGGCCGAGCCAGCTGCCAGAGATGAACGGCACGACAATCGCCGCCACAGGGATGTACGGCCCGACAACGGCCGTAAGGATGTGCAAGGCAAGGAAGCCGACGGCGAGCAGCGAGATGTACCGGTGCAAGCTCAGCCCGGCGAACCGGGGCAGCCCCGGCAGCCGGACGCGGCGATCGAGCAGGATGCCGAGCACCACGACGGCGCTGAGCAGGACCATGCTGACCACGCCGGTGGCGGCGCTGACAGTCCCGGTCGTTGGCAATGCTAGGTCGTGCCGGACAGGCTGACGCTGGCGATGCTGTCCTGGTACGTCCCGGAACTATCGGCCGGCAGTCTCGTAAACCAGATCAGCAGGAAACGCGCCTTTGCCGGCGAGTCAACTGACAACGTCACCGCGCCGCCGGGCAGGTGGGCGCTGGCGACGACCGGCAAGTCTGCTAGCGACGGCGAGTTACCGGCGCGGAGCTCGAGCCTGCCGCCGGCTGCCGCGCCCAGCAGGATCCGGGCGCCGGTCACAGTGACTGGCTTACCCATGTCCAGCAACAGCCCGGTGCCTGAGTACAGGCCTCCGAAGTTAGCCGTGGCGTACCAGTCGGTCCGCCAAGCCGTGCTGTCGCTGCCGTCGATTGCCAGCGAGGCCTGCTGCGGGTCGTCACCCTGGCTGGTGCCATCGGGCCCGAACGCCGCCGCGCTCACCGGCGTTAACGGCACGCTCGCGGGCTGGATGGCAGCTCCTGATCCTGCGGGATGGTGGACGACGCGCCTGCTGGATACCACATGGCGGCCGGTCGTGTGATGGCTGGCCTGCGCTTGCGGGCTCGAAGATCCGCCGGACACCAGCAGATAGGTCAGCACGCCAATGGCCGCCAGCAGCATCAGGCCCAGCGCGACGGTCGCCTTCGGCAGCCGGCGCTTCGGCTCCAGCGGCATCCACGGCCGGAAGGCCTCGGCCGCCGTGATCCCGCCAGGGACACCGGTGCCGGGATCCGCGTCGTTCCGGGCGGCCGGGGGGCCGGAGTGCCCGTTCCCGGCCGGAATAGTTGTGCCCGTGATCCGCTGCCAGCCCGGCAACCGCCAGCTGTACCTATCGGTGTCCTCCTCCGGGCTGGCGGGCTCGGGCTGCGGCGGAAGGTGAGCGGCGTCGTACTCCTCGATCAGCGGCACCGGGTCGGTGCCGACGACTCGGGCGATCGCCCGGATGTGGCCGCGCGCATAGTAATTTCCGCCACACGCCGAGTAGTCGTCGTGTTCTATGCCGCGGATGATCGTTTCCCTGATGCGGGTGCGTTCGCTTACCTGAGCGACTGTCAGTCCGGCTTCCGTACGCGCCTCTGTCAGCGCCCCGCCGATTCCCACGTCTCACCTCCGCAGCTCGTCAGCACGACAGCTCGTCAGCTCGAAGTCCTGTTATCGCCAGTATGACTCCGGCTAAGCGCGGTTTAGCGGACGATTTGCTGTCAATCGGGCTAACTCTGTTCTGCGAGTAACCTCCGTTCCCCGAAGTATGATCCGGTTAGGCGTGACGAGGGTGCCCAGCGAGCGTCACATCCGGGTAACAGGGGAGTACTACCAATGGGACTTCTGAACGAGGCTCGCCGCGAGTTCATCGCAGCGCCTGATGGCTCTAAGGGCCAGATCGTCTTCAAGTGGCCGGACCAGAACATCCGCAAGTTCACCAGGGCGATCGTCGAGCCCGACGCGGTAGCCGTCTTCACCAGCCAGGGCCAGGTCATGGGCGTGCTCACGCCCGGCCAGCACACCCTGGACGCCAAGGAGCTTCCCTTCCTCGGCATGTTCGTCGACTGGGCGACCGGCGGCAACGCGTTCAAGGCCGAGATCTTCTTCGTGGGCACGCGCGAGTTCCCGAACAACCGGTTCGGCGGCCGGCTGGACGAGGTTCAGGACCCGCAGAGCGGCCTGATCGTCACCCTCCGCACCTTCGGTGAGTACGCGCTGCGCGTCAACGACCCGACGAAGCTGATCCTGAACCTGGTCGGCACCGTCGATGTGACCAACAACCAGGCAGTGACCGGCTGGGTGACCCAGCAACTGCTCAAGGTCACTCGCACGACGGTCACCACCCAGCTGATGTCCGGCGCCTGGCCGATCCTCGGCCTGTCGATGCACAGCCCCGAGATCGAGGCGCAGTCGCTGGAGTCCGCCAACCACGAGCTTGCCGACTACGGGATCACGCTGACCCGGCTCGGCAACGTCGACGTGAACCTGGACGACGACGACAACGCTCGGCTGAAGAAGCTTGCGGGCGACACGGCCTACAGCCGGCTGGCCGGCGGCTTCCTGCAGGCAGCTCAGGCCGAGGCACTGCAGGGCGCTGGCGAGGGCATGGCACAGGGCGGGGCTGCCGTCACGCCGATGTTCTTCGGGGCAGGCATGGGGATGGCCGGCAACATGATGCAGGCGCCCGGGCAGGCTCCGTACAACCCGCCGCCGCCCGGCCCCGGATTCGCCGGCGGCGGCCAGGGTTACGCGGCTCAGGCCGCAGCGGCTCCTGCGGCTCCAGCGCCAGAGGCGGCGGCACCCGCGCCAGAGGCGGCCGCAGGCGCCGCGATGATGGCCTGCGGCAACTGCCAGAGCCCGGTCCAGGTGGGATCGAAGTTCTGCCCGGAGTGCGGCACCGCGACGCAGAAGCACTGCACGAACTGCAATGCCAGCCTGGCCGCGACGGCGAAGTTCTGCGCCGAATGCGGCACTCCCACCGCATCGCCGCCCGCCTAGGCCCTAGCATCACGGACAACTCCCCGCCCTTGAGCAGAAACCCCCCACCCTTGAGCAGAAAGGCCTGCCCGGATGGACAGGATCGAATGTCAGTGGTGCAAGGCGCAGAATCAGCCGGAGCGGACTAGCTGCAGCACTTGCGGCGCCCCGCTCGACACGAAGAACCTGGTCTCCGACTCAGGCTGGACCGAGGCCCCCCGGCTGCGGGATATGACAGAGTTCCGGTTCTCGAACTCCACCTGCCAGATCGAGGGCGAGATCGTGCCGGTCGCCGAGCTTGCGCTGGCTCAGGGCGACTCGGTGTTCTTCGAGCACCACGTCATGCTGTGGAAAGAGCCCAATGTCCCGCTATCGGCGATGAACACCGGCGGCGGTGCGCGGCGGATGGTCGGCGGTATGCCGCACATTCTCAGCATCGCCCACGGGCCCGGCCGGATCGCGCTGTCCAAGGACGCCACCGGCGAGGTCGTCGTGCTGCCGATTCACCCGTCGCACGAGATCGACGTGCGTGAGCACGCGTTCCTGGCCGGCACGCACTCTCTGAACTACTCGTTCGTGCGGATCAAGGGCCTCGCCAACGTCCTGCATGGCGGCAGCGGCATGTACATGGACCGCTTCGTGACCGGCGGGGATCAGGGCCTGCTC
This sequence comes from Streptosporangiaceae bacterium, assembly GCA_035507615.1. Classification (GTDB taxonomy): domain Bacteria; phylum Actinomycetota; class Actinomycetes; order Streptosporangiales; family Streptosporangiaceae; genus JAJYUU01. The sequence goes on along the minus strand of DATJNX010000025.1, from coordinate 158,252 downwards.
CTGCTGCACGGTTACGGCAACGTCTTCCAGAAGACCCTGCAGCAGGGCGAGAAGATCCTGGTCGAACCGGGCGGCTTCCTGTACAAGGACTCTTCGGTGCAGATGAACACCGTGCAGCAGAGGTTCAAGACCGGCATGCTCGGCACGCACAACATGTACCTCGCCGAGATGACCGGGCCCGGCCGGGTTGGCGTCCAGTCCATGTACGTGCACCACGGCACCGAGTAGGCCGCGGACATGTCAACGCCGACCTATACCTGTCCGTACTGCCGCATCCCGAGCGACGGCAGCAGCACCACCTGCCCGCACTGCGGTGCGCCGACTGACGTCCGGGCGCGCGTCACCAAGTCCGGGTGGGCTGAGCAGCCGCCGATCAGGGACATGGCCAGAATCCATTTCAACCGGTCCACTTGCCAGATCAGCGGCAAGTACGTGCCGGTAGCTGAAATGCAACTGGACCCGCAGGATTCGGTCTACTTCTCCCACCACGTGCTGCTGCACTCCGAGCCCAGCGTGCGGCTCGACCTGATGAAGATGGCAGGCGGCTGGAACCGGATGCTGGCCGGCATGCCGCTGCTGATGATGACAGCCGCCGGACCCGGTCACATCGCCATCTCGGCCGATCATCCAGGCGAGACGCTGGCCGTACCGCTGCCGGCCAATCACGCGGTCGACGTGGTCGAGCACCGGTTCCTGGTCGCCACCGGCAACGTCGGGTACCACTGGGAGAGGGCCGGCGTCTGGTACGCCACGCAGAGCGGCGACGATCAGGAATACCACTACCCGCTCGGCCAGACGATGGACCGGTTCTTCGCCCAGGGCGCTCCTGGCCTGCTGTTGCTGCACGCGCCGGGCAACACCTTCATCCGCGACCTGCGCGATGGTGAGCGGATCCTGGTGCAGCCCGGCGGGCTGATCTGGAAAGACCGCAGCGTCCGGATGCATCTGCATTTCGAGTACCCGCGCGGGCAGTACTGGTTCAGCTCAGCCCGCTGGCAGGCCAAGTCAGTCTGGCTGGTGCTGCAGGGTCCGGGCCGGGTGGCCATCCAGTCGGTGTACGAGCCGCCGGAAACGGGCGGGGGGATCGTCAGCAGCTCGGGCGCCACGACTCAGTACTGGTAACCGGGCCGCGGGCTGTGGAGTTCAGCGAGGACACCGAGCATGCGCCGATCCGGGCGGCCATCAGGGAAGTCTGCGCACGCTTTCCCGATGACTACTGGGCCGAAGCGGACGCCACGCACGCCTTTCCGTGGGCGTTCTACGACGCGCTAGCCGAGGGCGGCTGGATCGGCATCGCGATTCCGGCCGCATACGGCGGCGGCGGAGCCGGCATCACCGAGGCCTCGATCGTCCTGGAAGAAGTGGCCGCCTCCGGCGCCTGCATGAACGGCGCGAGTGCCGTGCACCTGTCGATCTTCGGCATGCAGCCGGTCGTCAGGTACGCCAGTGAGCAGCTGAAGCAACGGTACCTGCCGCTGGTGGCCAGCGGGCAGCTGCACGTGGCCTTCGGTGTCACCGAGCCGGACGCGGGTTCGGACACGACAGCCATCAGAACCCGGGCGATCCGCGACGGCGACGGTTACCGCGTCACCGGGCGCAAGGTCTGGACGTCGAAGGCGCTGGAGTCCGACCGGGTCCTGCTGCTCGCCCGCACGACGCCCGCGGAGCAATGCGCGAAGCGGACCGACGGTCTGACGCTGTTCCTCGCGAGCCTCAGGGAGCCGGCGGTCAGCATCCGGCCTATCCCGAAGCTGGGCCGCAACGCTGTCGCATCCTGCGAGGTCAGCTACGACGGCCTGCACGTCGACGCCGCCGACAGAGTCGGCGAGGAAGGCAGCGGGTTCCGGTATCTGCTGGACGGGCTCAACGCCGAACGGGTCCTGATCGCGGCCGAGGCACTCGGGATCGGCAAGGCAGCACTGCGCCGAGCGGTCAGTTATGCCACGAACCGAGTGGTTTTCGGTCGGCCTATCGGCGCGAATCAGGGCATCTCGTTCCCGCTCGCCGAAGCTCATGCCCGGCTAGCGGCCGCGGAGCTTGCTGTCCGGCAAGCAGCATGGCGGATCGACAACGGCGAGCCATGCGGCGAGCAGGCCAACGTCGCGAAGTTCCTCGCAGCGGATGCCGCCTTCGCGACTGCGGATGCTGCCCTGCAGACGCACGGCGGCTTCGGCTATGCGACCGAATACCACGTCGAGCGCTACTGGCGCGAAGCAAGGCTGATGCGCATCGCGCCTATCAGCCAGGAGATGGTGCTGAACTATCTCGCCGAGCACGTGCTCGGGCTGCCGCGGTCGTATTAGCAGGCGCGGGCGCAAGTAGATTGGATGATGCAGCTAGCGCCGCGGGTGTTTGGCCCCCGGATTCCCTGGTAGCTGGTGCGGATTACACATCACGAAAGCCGGGGAGTGCGCATGATCATACTTGGGCTAATCCTTCTGATTATCGGCTTTATCCTCAAGGTCGCCATCCTCTGGTCGATCGGTATTATCGTGCTGATCGTCGGATTGGTGCTCGCACTGTTCGGTGCGATCGGCCGCGGCATCGGCGGGCGACGACATTACTGGTAGTCAGCGGCAGAATTGACGGGACCGGCGGTCAGCATGCCGGTCCCGTCCGAGGTCGCGCGCCGGACGCTGGAGGCCACTGATGCCAGCCGACCTCGGCAATCTGCTCGACGACCTCGCCGCTGAGACCGAGGCGCTCCGGGAGATCCTGGATTCGCTGACCGACCGGGACTGGAGCCTGCCGACTCCGGCGCCCGGCTGGACGATCGGAGATCAGGTGAGTCATCTCGCCTACTTCGACGATGCAGCCACGATGTCGGCGACCGACCCCGACCGGTTCGCCGCCGAGCTCGCACGGGCCGCTGACGCCGACCCGGACGGGATCGCGCGGCGCTACCACGACCTCACCCCGGCAGAGCTGGCGGCCTGGTTCGGCCGGGCACGCCGGGATCTGCTGGCGGCTTGCGCCGGCCTCGACCCGGCCAGCCGTGTCCCTTGGTTCGGCCCGCAGATGAGCGTGGCTTCGTCGGTGACCGCGCGGCTGATGGAGACCTGGGCACACGGCCAGGACATTGCCGACACCGTCGGTGTCCGGCGTGTCCCGACGCACCGGCTGCGGCACGTCGCGCACATCGGCGTCGGTGCCCGGGCGTTCAGCTATGCCGCCAACAGGATCCCGATGCCGGCCGACCCGGTCAGGGTCGAACTGGTAGCGCCCGCAGGCGAATTGTGGACATGGGGTCCGGCCGACGCCCGCGACCGCGTCACCGGTCCGGCCATCGACTTCTGCCTGCTGGTAACTCAGCGACGGCACCGCCAGGATGTGACGGTCAAGGCAGCGGGCCCGGTCGCTAGTGAGTGGCTCACCATCGCCCAGGCCTTCGCCGGCCCGCCTGGTCCCGGCCGGGAACCCGGCCAGTTCGCCTCACCGGCCAGCGATCTGACCGCCGTCGACGTGCAGGATCTCGCCGGTGACGAACGGGGCTGACTCCAGGTAGAGGATGCCGTCGACGATGTCGCTGACTTCGCCGACCCGCTCCATCGGAGCGAGTTGCGCCGCTGCTGTGTACTCATCCGCCGAGTGCATTGGCGTCTTGATGACGCCCGGCGCGACGGCATTGACCCGGATGCCCCTGGTGGCGTACTCGACGGCGAGGGACCGGGTGGCAGCCGCGATGCCGCCCTTGGTCAGCGATGCCAGAACCGACGGCTCGCTGGAATGAGCGTGGTACACCACGGACGCGCTGATGTTGACGACATGGCCGCTGCCCTTCGGCAACATCGCACGGATAGCCCGCTGAGTCAGGTAGAAGAACCCGGTCAGGTTCACGCCGAGCACATGCTCGTAATCCTCAGCGGTGTAGTCGGTGAACGGCTTCGACACGAAGACTCCGGCATTGTTGATCAGCGTGTCGATATGACCGAAGCGCTCAAGCGCCGCGTCGGCGATCCGGTCCGCCGTCGCGGGCTCGGCGACATCACCGTCCACGACGAGCACCTCCGGGTCCGTGGAGGCCGGCATGTTCAGTGAGTTCGCCACGACCGCCCAGCCGAGGTCGCGGTAAGCATCGACAATGCCAGCGCCGATGCCATGAGATGCGCCGGTGATCACGGCCACCTTCGGTTCCGCAGTGCCCATCACTGACCTCCGCAATGTCTGTTTTATTACGCTCGGCGGCGTGGCCCCGCGCCGCAGGGTGTTATCCCCGCTGTGCGAAGCTGTCAATAGGGCATCATGCTGGACCGGCGTATACGGGGGCGGACAGTCATGACCGACCATCGACCAGCGACTACAACCGACGCGGGGATCCCGGCTGCCAGCGATGAGTTCTCGCTGACCGTCGGTCCGGGCGGACCGACCGTGCTGCATGACCACTACGTGGTGCAGAAGATCCAGCACTTCAACCGCGAGCGGGTACCTGAGCGAGTTGTGCACGCCAAGGGCAGTGGCGCGCACGGCTTCTTCGAGGCGACTGAGGACGTCACCGGGTGGACTAAGGCGGGATTGTTCGCAAAGGGAAAGCGGACGCCTGTTTTTGTGCGATTCTCCACCGTAGCCGGTGAACTCGGCAGCCCGGACACCAATCGCGACCCGCGCGGCTTCGCCATCAAGATGTACACCGAAGACGGCAACTTTGACCTGGTGTGTAACAACACGCCCGTCTTCTTCGTACGCGACGCTAGCAAGTTCCAGGACTTCATCCACTCCCAGAAGCGCATGCCCGACACCGGCCTGCGGGACAACAACATGCAATGGGACTTCTGGACACTGTCACCGGAGTCCGCCCACCAGGTCACGATCCTGATGTCGGACCGCGGCACCCCGCGCACCTACCGGCACATGAACGGCTACTCCAGCCACACGTATTCGTGGCTGAATGCCGCTGGCGAGCGATTCTGGGTTAAGTACCACCTCAAGACCGTTCAGGGCATCCAGAACCTTACCGACGCCGACGCCAAGGCGCTGGCCGGGGAGGATCCCGACGTCCACCGGCGTGACCTGTGGGACGCCATCGCCAGCGGCAATCCGCCGGAGTGGCGGCTGGAGATGCAGATCATGCCGTTCGCCGAGGCCGCGGACTACCGGTTCAACCCGTTCGACCTGACGAAGGTGTGGCCGCACGCGGACTACCCGCCGGTCACGATCGGCCGGATGGTGCTGGACCGCAACCCCGCCAACCATTTCGCCGAAGTCGAGCAGGCTGCCTTCGACCCGTCCAACCTGATACCCGGCACCGGCCTCAGCCCGGACAAGATGCTGATGGGCCGGATCTTCTCCTACCACGACACGCACCTGCACCGGATCGGCCCGAACTACCAGCAGCTGCCGGTCAATGCGCCGAAGTCGGCCGTCCACTCCTACAACAAGGACGGGCCGATGACGTACCGGCACGCCGGATCTCAGCCGGTATACGCGCCGAACTCCTACGGCGGCCCGCTGGCCGACCCGGAGCTGGCGAGCGAGCTGGGCTGGGGAGTCGATGCGGCGGAGATCGGGCGGTACGCCTACCAGAAGCATGCCGGGGACGACGATTTCGCCCAGCCCCGCGCCCTGTACCGGGACGTGATGAGCGATACCGACCGGGAGCACCTGATCACGAACATCGTCAACCACGTCAACGCAGGCGTGCACGCTGATGTGCAGCCGCGGGTGATCGAGTACTGGGCGAACGTGCACCACGACCTGGGCGCGCACGTTTCGAAACAGCTGAACGGCGGCTGAGCGGACATTATGGTCGGAGGGTGAGCCGACTTCCTGATCTGCCCCGTGACCAGCTCGACCCAGCCGGCCAGGAGGTGTTCGACCACGTCGTCGGCACCAGGGGCAATCAGCTCCTGACTCCCGCTGGCGGGCTCATCGGACCGTTCAACGCGTTCGTGCACGCGCCTGGCGTCGGCCGTCATCTCACCGCGCTTGGCGCCGCCGTGCGGTTCGGCACCTCGATCGAGCGCCGGCTGACCGAGGTAGCGATCATCACGGTCGGCAGCCGCTGGAAGGCCGAGTTCGAGTGGTGGGCACACGCCCGGATGGCCCGCGAGCACGGCGTGCCGGACACAGTCGTCGACGCCATCGGCCGTGGCGACGACCCGCCGTTCGCCTCCGATGACGAACGGGTCGTCTACGCGGTAGCCCGAGAGCTGACGGTGACCGGTCAGCTCAGCCAGGACGGCTACGCGGCAGCGCATGGCTTGCTCGGTGACGCCGGGATGGTCGAGCTGGTCTCCCTCTGCGGCTACTACACGCTGATCTCCTACCTGCTCAACGCCTTCGCGGTGCCCGTCCCGCCGGGCGCCGAGCTGATGTGGCCGCAGGCCAGCAAGGAGGCGCGCGCTTGACGCGCAAGTATATAAGTTCTTAATATAAATCTGTTATGAATACCCCGGTGCCTGATCCGCATGCCGGTGACGTGGTGGCCGGCCTGGAGCGGCTGGTGTCACTGATTCGCCGGCTCAGCCCTCCGGGCATGTCGCTGACCTCGGCCGCGACACTGAACACACTCGAGCGGTCCGGCCCGTGCCGGCTGACGGCACTCGCCGCAGCCGAGGGCGTCACTCAGCCGGCCATGACCCAGTTGGTGGGCCGGCTTACTGAGGCGGGCCTGGTGACGAGGTGCGCTGATCCCGAAGACGGCCGTGTCGTGCACGTCCAGCTCACCGACGAGGGCCGCGAATTCGTCGCCCGCAGGCGCGCCGTCCGCGCCGAGCGGCTATCTGGCATGCTCGCCCGGCTGAGCAAGGCCGATCAGGACGCTCTTGCCGCCGCTCTGCCGGCCATCACCGCGCTTGTCGGCGAGGATCTCCCTGCCGAGGCCACCGGACCAGCAGATCGAACGGAGCATTAATGAGCGGGACTGTAGCCAGCCCCTTCCGGCAGCCAAAGGCGGTCTTCGCCGTCGCCTTCGCCTGCGTCGTGTCGTTCATGGGCATCGGGCTCGTCGATCCGATCCTGCCGGCGATCTCCCACCAGCTGAATGCCTCGCCCAGCGAGGTGACGCTGCTGTTCACCAGCTACCTGGTGGTGACGGCAGTGGCGATGCTCATCACGAACTTCGTATCCAGCCGGATCGGCGCGAAGCGCACGCTGATCGCCGGGCTCATCCTGATCGTCGCCTTCAGTGCGGCAGCAGGCGCATCACCGTCGATCGGCGGGATCATCGGCTTCCGGGCCGGGTGGGGCGTCGGCAATGCACTGTTCATCGCGACCTCGCTGGCGGTCATCGTCGCCTCCGCCACCGGAGGCTTCGCCGGCGCGATCGTGTTGTACGAAACCGCCCTCGGCCTCGGCATCGCCGTCGGCCCGCTGCTTGGCGGCGCGCTTGGTGAGGTCAGCTGGCGCGGCCCGTTCTTCGGCGTGTCCGCGCTGATGGCGATCGCGCTGATCGCGACGATCACGCTGGTCCGGCCGATGCCGCTGCCGGCGAAGAAAACCGGGCTGTCCGCTCCGTTGCGCGCGCTCAAGCACCGCGGTCTGCTGACCCTGTCGCTCACGGCGCTCTGCTACAACTGGGGATTCTTTACGGTGCTTGGGTACGCGCCGTTCCCGATGAACCTGAGCCCGATCAAGCTGGGCCTCGTCTTCACCGCCTGGGGCATCCTCGTCGCCATCTTCGCGGTCTTCGGAGCGGCACGGCTGCAGGCCAGGTTCGGCATAGCCAGGACCATGTACGTGAACTTGTTCCTGTTCGCCGTCATCATTCTTGTCATCGCTGCATGGACGACAGACCGGGCGGTGCTGATCCCGGCAGTGATCGTGTCGGGCGTCGTCTGCGGGGTCAACAACACCATCACCACTCAGGCCGTGATGACGATATCGCCGGTCGAGCGGCCGGTTGCATCCGCCGCCTACAGCTTCGTCCGGTTCATCGGCGGCGGCCTCGCGCCGTACGTGGCGGGTCGGCTGGTCATCGCGCTGAACATCCACGTCCCGTTCTTCATCGCCGCGGGTGCCGTCGCTGCCGGGATCGTCATCCTGGCGACCGTGCACCGGATGCTGGCCGACGCCGAGCGAGTGCAGGCCGAGCATGTGGCGCCGTCGGCGGAACGAGCGTGGATGGTTCCAGTCTCAGCGGGCACGGCGAGGGCAGATGGTGGCAGGGGCATCGTTGTCGCCGCCATCGATGACACGCCGACGGCCGGTCAGGTGACCGAGGCGGCCGCCCGGCTGGCCGCGCAGGACGACCTTGCCGTTCATGTCGTGCACGCGAGGGAGGCGGCGGTGGGCGGCGACGTGGCCGTGGACGGCGAGGATCTCGCGGCCGCGCAAGCGCTCGTGCGCGCCCGCCTCGACGAGCTGGCAGGGCACAGCATCGCTGCCGAAGGGCAGATCCTGCTGCACGCCGGCGACCACGGCGCGGCAGGCCGCATGGTCGCCGAATACGCCAACACGATCGGGGCCGCCACGATCGTCATTGGTGCACCCAGCCACGACGGACTGCCGGCCGGTTTTGACGCCAGCATGAGCCACGAGGTGCTGCGCGCGGCCCGCAGCAACGTCCTGGTCGTCAACCCAGACGCACCACTACTGTCCCGCGTGTCGGCATCTGGGATGCCAAGCGAGACCGCAGCCGTGTTGTAGTTCAGGCATACCCACCGCCAGCAGGAAGGGATCAGGCACGTGGCAGGAAGGCTCGAGGGAAAGGTCGCATTCATCACCGGCGCGGCGCGCGGTCAGGGTCGCAGCCACGCCGTCCGGCTCGCCCAGGAGGGCGCCGACATCATCGCAGTCGACATCTGCAAGCAGATCGAGAGCGTGGCCTATCCGATGGCGACGCCGGCCGACCTGGCCGAGACGGTCAGCGAGGTCGAGGCGCTGGACCGGCGGATCATCGCGCGGGAGGCCGACGTCCGGGACGTGGCCGGGCTCCGGGCGGCATTCGAGGCCGGCGTCGCCGAGCTCGGCCCGGTGGACATCGTGCTGGCGAACGCGGGCATCGCGCCGATGTCGGTGCAGGAAGTGGGCGACGCCTGGCAGGACGTCATCGACGTGAACCTGACCGGCGTCTTCAATACCGTCGAGATCGCTATCCCGTCCATGATCGAGCGGGGCAAAGGCGGCGCTATCGTGCTCACCAGCTCGACCGCCGGCATCAACGGGATCGGCGGGCCCACCCGCGGCGGGCTCGGATATACCGCTTCCAAGCACGGGCTGGTCGGCCTGATGCGCTCCTACGCGAACAATCTCGCGCCACACAGCATCCGGGTGAATACCGTGCACCCTACCGGGGTGAACACCCCCATGGTGGTCAACGACATCATGCAGCAGTTCCTGCAGCAGGACCCGAGTCTCAGCCAGTCCATGGCGAATGCGCTGCCGGTGGGCATGGTCGAGCCGGTCGACATCTCCAACGCAATCCTCTGGCTGGTCTCCGACGAGGGCCGGTACGTCACCGGTGTCACGCTTCCGGTAGACGCGGGCTTCACGATCAAGAAGTGAGGTATTGATGGGACGAGTAGCGGGCAAGGTCGCTTTCATCACCGGGGCAGCCCGCGGCCAGGGCCGCAGCCACGCCATCCGGCTGGCATCCGAAGGCGCGGACATCATCGCGGTCGACATCTGCCAGGACTACGACACCGTCGGCTACGCCTTGGCCACTGAGGCGGACCTGGCCGAGACCGTAAAGGCCGTAGAGGAACTGGACCGGCGCATTGTCGCCAGCAAGGCCGACGTCCGAGACGCTGGTGCGCTGAAGGCCGCCGTGGACGACGGCGTCGCCCAGCTCGGCCGGCTCGACATCGTCTGCGCCAACGCCGGGATCTGCACCGTTCAGGGCTGGGATCAGGTCACGCCAGCGGTCTGGCAGGACACTCTGGACACCAACCTCACCGGAGTGTGGAACACCATGGTTGCCTGCGTGCCGCACCTGATCGCCACCGGTGGCGGCTCGATCATCTGCACGAGCTCCGTCGCCGGTATCAAGGGCCTGCCTTACCTCGCGCCGTACGTGGCCGCCAAGCACGGGGTCGTCGGCATCGCCAGGACGATGGCCAACGAGCTCGCGGCGCACAGCATCCGGGTGAACACCGTGCACCCGACCGGCGTGCAGACGCCGATGGCCGAGGGTCTCGGCGGCCTCAACCCGCTGATCGAAAGCGACCCGAACCTCGGGCCGATCTTCATGAACACGCTCCCGGTTGAGATGGTGGAGGCCCGCGACATCAGCAACGCGGTGCTGTTCCTGGCATCAGACGAAGCGCGGTACGTCACCGGGCTGGAGTTCACCGTCGACGCGGGTGCCACGATCAGGTGACCGAACAAGCCGGGGCCGGCCAGATCACGACGGTGCGCGACCGGGTCCGGCACCACCTCGTCGGCCGCGAGCGCGAGCTTGACCTCGTCCTCGCTGCGGTCGCCGCAGGGCGGGACATCGTCCTGGACGGACCACCGGGTACCAGCAAGAGCACGCTGCTGCGCGCGATCACCGCTGAGTGGGGAATCCCGCTGGTCTTCGTGGAGGGCAACGCGGACCTGACCCCGGCCAAGCTGGTCGGTCATCACAATCCCGCCAGGGTGCTGCGCGAGGACTACAGCGCGGACAACTTCGTCGACGGGCCGCTGCTGGAAGCCATGCGCTCTGGCGGCTTCCTGTACATCGAGGAGTTCAACCGCGCGCCGGAAGACACCATCAACACGCTGCTCACCGCCATGGCGGAGCGCCAGATCGCGGTGCCCCGCGCGGGGACAGTCATCGCTGGGCCGACGTTCCGGGTGGTCGCGTCGATGAACCCGTACGACAACGCCGGCACGACCCGACTGTCGACCTCGGTGCACGACCGGCTGTGCCGGCTCGCGGTGAGCTATCAGGACGCGGCCGCCGAGCGCGGCATCGTGGCGCTGCGGGCGCCGCTGCCCGCCTGCGGGGACGAGCTCTACGAGCGGCTCGTCGCCGACGCGGTCGCCGTCACGAGAGCCACCCGTCAGCGGGACGACGTGCGGCAGGGGAGCAGCGTACGCGGCGCCATCGACGTGACGCTGGTCGCGGGCCAGCTGCTGGAGCTCGCAGGCGTCGCCGCGAGCGGCCACCCGCGCTATCCGGAGATCGTCTACGACGCCATGGTGGTGGCACTGTCTGGCCGGATCTTCCTGGACGAGACCGTGGACAGCACACCCGAGGTTGTGCTGCGGCAGATCTGGGAGGACCGCTTCATCCTCGAACCCGCCGCCGCTGCCCCCGGTTGAAGAGCCGTCGGCGCAGACTCACCAGTCCGGATGAGCCGGGCACTGCAGCCGTTGCGCCGAAAGCCCAAGGTGCTCACGGAGCAGCCGCGGCTCTTCGACTCCGGGCCCGGCGGGGGCGGTGCCGCCGGCTTCGTGCTGGCGGGATCGCCGGGCCGTGACGGAGCAAGCGGGCCGGGCAGCAGCAACCCGGCGCTCACTGGCGAGCTGGGAACTCTGCTCACCGAGGTGCCTGCCGACGGTCTGGTCGACCCTGAGGCTGTACGGCGCGCCCGGCAGATCGCCGCGCGCCTCGCCGTGCCACGGCCGCGGCGCGACGTCAGCGCGCGGCGCGGCACCGGGCAGCTGGCGAGCCTGCGGTACCGCGGCGGATCCGACGACATCGACCTGGACCGGACGATCGACCAGCTGGTCGAGCATCCGGTGCCCGCCGACGACGACATCATCGTGCGGGAACGGGTGCGTACCAGGCGCAGTGTGGTGCTGCTAGCCGACGTGTCGGGATCGATGCGCGGCGAGCGAGTGCTTACCGCGGCAGCTACCGTCGGCGCACTTGCCGCCGAACTGGCCCTTGATGACCTCGCAGTCGTGGCCTTCTGGTCTGATGCGGCAGTGCTGTGCCATCTGGGTCAGCGGATCGGGCCGCAGCAGCTGCTCGATGTCATGCTGCGGATCCCGGCAAGGGGACTTACGAACATAGCGTTCCCGTTGCAGGTGGCCGCGCGTGAACTCGTCCCCGGTCCCGCCCTGGACGCTCGGGTGCTCCTGCTGTCCGATTGCGTGCACAACGCCGGCCCGGATCCCCGCCCGTTCGCAGCCCGCCTGGCGCGGCTGGACGTGCTGCTTGACGCCTCAGGGGAACAGGATCCGGATCTTGCGCGCGACCTGGCGCACCTCGGGCGCGGCAGGCTGCGTAGTATCCGGACCTACCAGGACGTCGCGCCCGCATTGGGCGCGATCTTCGCAGCCTAAGGGAGAGCTCATGTCTGTCGTCGTTGTCGCCACCATCGTGCCGTTGCCCGAGCACCGCGAGGAAGTCATCGCGGCCTTCAAGGAGACAATCGAGCGGGTCCACGATGAGGATGGATGCGAGCTCTACAGCCTGAACGAGGCACCGGACCGCCTCATCATGATCGAGAAGTGGGCGAGCCGGGAAGCGCTGGCCAACCACAGCAGGGGCGTGAACCTTGCCACGCTGAACCCGAAGCTGGCCGGAAAGGTCTCGGCCGCCCCGGAGGTCATTGTGCTGGAGCAGGTCCCGGCCGGCGATTCCGCCAAAGGCGCGCTCTGATCGCCGCTGCCGCGGTTGCTCAGCTGACGTGGATGGTAAGCGTCTGACGCGCGGCACCGCCGATTCCGTTGCGGGCGACGATCCTGATCTTGTATGTCTTCCCGCGAGACCTGCCGGCGGCTCTCCCGGTGATTACCGCCGTTCCGTTGGCACGCTGCCGGAACGCCAGCCCGGCTGGCAGCCTTCCTGACTCGGTGAGACGAGCGGCCGGGAAGCCGCGGGCGCGGATGGTGAGGGTGTGCTTCGTGCCGACCGTAAACGTCGCGTGGCTAGACGACACGATTGCCGCGGGCTGATCGACGGTAAGCGTAAACGACTGGGTTGCGGGTGACCCGAAACCGTTGTTCGCGGTCAGGGTAATGCGGTACTGGCCGCCTGTGCCGCTGCCGGGCGTGCCGGACAGTATGGCCTCCGGCAGGTAACCGGACGGAAGGAACGTGATCCCGTCCGGCAGGGCGCCGCCTTCGATGAACGTGGGTGCCGGGTAGCCCGTGGCAGTCGCAGTGAAGGTTCCGGCTACCCCGGTACGGAACGTCGCCCGGGCCGCTGAGTCGATGGCCGGGGGCCGCCCGACGGTCAGGTACATCGTCTCGGTGTCGGGCGGCGCCACGCCGTTGGTCGCTGTGACGGGGATTTCGTAAGACGCCGCGGTCCCCGCAGCGGGCGAACCGGAGAGCAGCCCGGCAGTGCTCAGAGTCAGGCCAGCCGGCAGTCCGCTCGCAGAGAATGTCGCCGCCGGCGTGGCACTCGCCAGCAACTGCTCCTGGCCGGCCTTGCCTTCGGTGAAGCTGAAGATCATCACATCCGCGATCAACGGAGACAGCGTGTTGCCGACGCTGGGCGCTAGGACAGCGACGGAGTCGGCGACCGAGCCGACGACGTACGCTGTTCCCCCGGATACTGCGACAGAAGTCCCGCCTCGCGGAATCTGCGCCGTGACAGCCTGGCTAGCCGTATCGACGACATAAGTAGTGCCTACATTCACGTCGCCACCGGGAATGACAGCGTCCCTGACCGTCGCGTAAAGCGTGCCGCTGCCTGAATCAAGTGCCAGCCCGAACACGTCGGGCATCCCGGTGATCGTGGCCGACACGGTGCCGGCCGCCGTGTCTATCACGGACACCGCACCGGTTCCCTGATCGGCGACGTAGAGGTGCCCGTCACCGGGATCGGCGGCTAGTTCGGCCGGCGAGGCGTCCGCAGGCAGCGAGATGCTGTCCGCCACGGTGTTGGTCGCTCCGTCTATCACCGCGACCTGGTTACTGGCTCCCTCGGAGACGTACACCATGTTGTTCGCGGTGTCCGCGACAGCGCACCGGGCACCGGAGCTCGCGGCCAGCGGGATTGTCGCGGTGATGGCGTCGGTGCTGCCATCGATGACGATGACCGAACTGTGCGCGTAATCCACCACATAGACCATGTGCGTCAGCGGGTTGACCGCTGCGCTGATCGACCTGTCACTCGACGGCAGGCTGATGGTGGCAGTGACAGCGTTCGTTGCGCCGTCGATCACTGCCACAGCGCTGACACCGACGACATAGATGGTGTCTGAGGCAGAGTCGACGGCTATCGCGTCCGGGCCGAAGCCGAGGCTGATCGTAGCGGTGACCTTGTCGCTTGCCCCGTCAAGCACCGCGACCCCGTTCGGTCCCCTCGTCGCCACGTAGATCGTGCCAGTTGCCTGATCGGCGGCAACGCTATCCGTAGCTGCCCCGACAACCACCCGGCTGACGGCATACCCGCCGTCGCCGGCCGAGGCAGGGGTGGCAAGGACCGGCACGAGCGCCGCTATCCCGGCCAGCCCGATGATCGCCAGTGCCGCGCCATGCGCAAGCCTGTTACCGCGCAGCGTCATTGGTCCCCGATCACTCGCTTATGCAGCGATGATCACTCTATGCCAGAGTGGGCCGGACCAAACCAGCTACAGGAGCTGGTCGAGGGTGATCGGCAAGGAGCGGACGCGCCGGCCGGTCGCGTGGAAGACCGCGTTGGCGATAGCCGCTGCCATCCCGACCAGGCCAATCTCGCCGACTCCTTTGACACCGATCGGGTTGAACCGGTCAGGCTCGCCGACGAACAGCACCTCGTGGTCGGGGACGTCCGCGTTGACCGGGACCAGGTAGTCGGCGAAGTTACCGTTGGTAATGCGGCCGGAGACGGGATCGGTGACGGTTTCCTCGAGCAGCGCCATGCCGATACCGCCGACGGTCCCTCCGATCACCTGACTGGTCGCGGTCTTCTGGTTGAGAACGCGCCCGGCATCGACTGCCGACACGAGCCGGGCGACGCGCACCAGGCCCAGATCGGGGTCGACTCGGACTTCGGCGAACCGGGCGGCGAATGCGCCCGCGGGTGCCATGCCGACTTCTTCCGGCGCGGGCGGCGCGCTGTCTCCGTCCGCAGTCAGTTCGTTCAGGCCGTGTGTGGCAAGAATGCCGGAGTAAGCCTGCCTGCGGGCAGGATCATCGCTGCGCACGAGGTAGCCGTCCGCGGCGGATACGTCGTCAAGGCGGCAGCCGCGCAGCGGCGAGCCGGGGTCGTCCGCGACCGTGTCAAGGAAAGCCTGGATGACACCACGGCAGGCCGCCCTGACTGCGGTACCCAGGCCCGCGGTCAGGCCCGAGCCGCCCTCCAGTCCGCCGAACGGCAGATCGGTGTCGCCGAGGCCGAACTGGATCTGATCGAGCCGAAGACCCAGCAGCTCGGCCGACAGCTGGGTCATGACGGTGTACGTGCCGGTTCCGATGTCGGTCGCGGAGCTGCGCACGAATGCGGTCCCGTCAGCCCGGACCGACGCCCTGGCCTGGCAGGCGGGCTGGAACCAGAAGAAACTCACCCCGGCCATCCCGTACCCGACCAGCCAGTCCCCGTCACGCATCGAGCCCGGCCGGGGATCACGGGCCGACCAGCCGAACCGCCCGGCGCCTTGCTCGAAGCAGTCGCGCAGCGCTTTGCTGGACCACGGCAGGTTCAGCTGCGGCTGGTCCTCGGCATAGTTGCGCAGCCGTATCTCCAGCGGGTCCACGCCGACGGCGTAAGCGAGCTCGTCCAGGGCTGACTCCAGCGCGAAGTTGCCCTGGGCCTGGCCAGGTGCCCGCATCGACGTCGGGACCGGGATGTTCAGCCGTGCCTGCGTGTCCCGGACGTCGACGTTCGGGCAGGCGTACGCCCAGGCCGAGTCCGCCGCGACTGGCTCGTAGTTGTCGTCCTCAATCGCGATCGAGTTCTTGGCCTCGTGATCGAGCACGGTCAGCCGCCCGCCGCGGTCCGCGCCGAGAGTGATGTGCTGGACGGTCCTGGTCCGGTGCCCGACGCCGGTGAACATCTCCGGCCGGGTCAGCACCAGCTTCACCGGCCGCCTGGTCGTGCGCGCCGCCAGCACCGTCAGCAGGACGTGCGGCCAGGTCCGCAGGGCGGCACCAAAGCCGCCGCCGACGAACGGCGCGAGCACCCGGATGCCGCTCTCCGGTACTCCGAAGGTCCCCGCGAGCGCCGCGCGGACACCGTGCGGCCATTGCGTGGAGTCGTGAACCGTCAGTGAGTCACCGTCCCAGCTCGCGACGGTCGCAAATAGCCCCATCGGGTTATTGGTCTCGTCCGGCGTGGTGTAAGTGGCGTCGACGGTGATGTCGGCCGATGCCAGCCCGGCCGCCACGTCACCGCGATGGCTGTCCATGCCCCACGGATTCGTCACTATCTCCGCCCGCGGGTCGTCAAGCTCGAGCAGCGGCTCGGCTTGCTCATAGTCGACCTCGACCAGGCGGGCTGCGGCGGTTGCCTGCTGCTCCGTCTCGGCCACCACCACGGCTATGTACTGGCCGTAGTGCAGGATCCGGTCGTCCTGCAGCGGTGGAGGCGGCTGCCGCCACACCGGGGTGTCGGGGCCGCGATTCAGGTGCGGGGCGTTGCGATGGGTAATGACGGCCAGCACACCCGGCGCGCCCTCGGCCGCGGCGGTCTCGAGACCGCGGATCCGCCCGGCGGCCACCGTGGCGCGCACGAGCGCCGCGTGCGCCATCTCCGGGAAGCCGAAGTCGGCTGGGTACGGGGCGGTGCCGGTTACCTTCATCGGCCCGTCGACGCGGTCGACGCCCGGCCCGATCAGCCGCACTGCCTGAATGGTCATGGCGCTACCTCGCCCCCGAGGTGACGGTGCTCAGCGCCCGTACCAGCGTCCGCTTCGCTAGCTCGACCTTGAACGCGGTTCCGGGAACCGTGAACGGGTCACGGATCGCGGTCTCGGCTGCCGCGCGGAAGTTCTCCTGGCTGGCCAGCGCGCCGCGGAGGCTGTTCTCTGCGTCAAAGGCACGCCACGGGATCGTGCCAACGCCACCCAGCCCGATCCGTGCCTCGCGGATCACTCCGGCTTCGAGCACGACGGCGACCGCTGCCGACGCCAGCGCAAACTCATACGAGGTGCGGTCGCGCACCTTCAGGTAGGCGGACCGGGCGGCCGGCGGCAGCAGCGGGATCTCGATCTCGGTGATCAGCTCACCGTGGACCAGCACGTTCTCCACGTCCGCGGTATTGCCAGGCTCAAGGTAGAACTCGGTCAGCGGCACCCTGCGCAACCCGCTCGGACCGAGGATCTGCACGACCGCGTCGAGCGTCACCAGCGATACGGCCAGGTCGGAGGCGTTGAGGGCGATGCAGTTCTGCGACGCGCCCAGGATCGCGTGCATCCGCGCAGGCCCCGACACCGCGGCGCAGCCGGTACCCGGCTGGCGCTTGTTGCACGCTGCGACCGCAGGATCTCGGAAGTACCGGCAGCGGGTTCGCTGCAGGAGGTTTCCGCCGATCGTGGCCATGTTGCGCAGCTGAACCGACGCACTGCGGAGCAGCGCTTCGCGGACCAACGGCAGGCGCCCGGTCACGACGGGGTCTGCGGCGAGTTCCTCCATCGTGGTCGTGGCACCGACCCGGATCGCGTCCGCGTCGGCGGTAATCCACTTCAGCGGCAGCCGGGTGATGTCGACCAGCCGGTCTGGCGCGAGGATGCCGTCCTTGAGCATCAGGTCCACTTGCGTGGTGCCGCCGGCCAGGAAGTCCGCGTCTGGGTCGGCGGTGACCGTCGCCACCGCCTGCGCAGGCTCAGTGGCCTGGATGTACTCGAACGGGTGCATCGCTAGGCACCTCCTCGCCCCGCGACCTCGCGGATCGCCGCGACGATGTTGGAGTAGGCACCGCAGCGGCAAATGTTGCCGCTCATGAACTCGCGGATGTCGTCGTCGCTGCCGGCCCGGCCTTCACCCAGCAGCCCGACTGCGGACATGATCTGACCGGGCGTGCAGTAGCCGCACTGAAAGGCATCGTGGCGGATGAAAGCGTCCTGCACGGGGTGGCGCACACCGTTGCTGGACAGACCCTCGATCGTCACTACGTCGCTGCCGTTGCACTGCGCGGCGAGCGTCAGGCAGGACAGCACTCGCTTGCCGTCGACCAGGACGGTGCACGCGCCGCACGCGCCTTGGTCGCAGCCCTTCTTGGTGCCGGTGAGTCCGAGCCGGTCACGCAGGACGTCAAGAAGCGTGGCTCGCGTGTCGGCCCGCAGCCGCTCGGACCTGCCGTTGAGCCGCATGGTCACTGCGACTTCCGGGATGGTGCCCCGGCGATCGGGACCAGCATTCATCACGACAACGGCTCCTCTCATCGAGTCCATCGATTTGAGGGCGCTGGCCGCCACGGGAGATATGTGGCCCGTGCCCGGCGCGAAGTCCCGGCAAACATGGCGCATACCGGGCAAATGCAGTCACGAGTGGTGACGCACGCAGGTTTCCGCTAGCTGGCGGCCACGACCCGGTCTGCCCAGTCGATCAGTGAGCCGATGACCTCCGCGGAGTTCGTCTCGTTCAGAACCTCGTGCCGCGCCTCCGGATAGGTGACTACGGTGACATCGGTCAGGCCCGCATCGCGCAGCCGGTCGGCAAGCGGGTGCAGCACCGTGAGCCCGCCGTTGACGGGGTCTGCCTCGCCGACTGCGATGTACACCGGCAGGCTGGAGCGCAGCGCGGCTACCTGCGCCGGATCCGCCAGCCGCCGCGCGCCGATGAACATCTGCTTGGCCGACGGGGTGTCGATTCCGAAGCCGCAGTGCGGGTCGGCGACATACGCGTCGACTACGGCCTCGTCCCGGCTTAGCCAGTCGTAGTCGGTACGGGCCGGCTGGAACGGCGCGTTGAACATCGTCAGGTCCAGTGGCTGATCGAGGTCCAGCGCGGGCTCAAGCAGGTCGATGACAGCCGTCCCGGTCAGGACGACACCGTCGACGTCATCGCTGTGGTCGAGCACGTACTGCTGTACGGCGAACGAGCCCATGCTGTGGCCGAGGAGGATCAGCTTAGCGTCGGGATGCTCGGCGCGGATCCGGGCGGAGAGCAACCCGATGTCGTCGACCAGACCGGACCACCCGGCATCGCCCAGGTCACCCAGTTCACCGTCGCCAGCAGTGACGCCGTGGCCGCGCTGGTCCTGTGCGTACACCACGTAGCCGGCCCTGGTCAGCTCCAGTGCGACATGGTCGTAGCGCAGCGCGTGCTCGCCCATGCCATGGGTGATCTGGATGGCGGCCCGCGGAGTTCCTTCCGGATCCCAGCGGTAGCCGGCAATCTGCGTTCCGTCAGCCGACAGGTAAGTGAAGCTGCTGCTGGGTGCCATCGGGTGGATCCTCTCGTCGGTCCTGCGCTCGGCCGTAGCGAAGGACGCTCGCCGCCGGGCGGCGCACGCTGGTCGCTGTCTGGATCACGGTACCGAGCCTGAGCACTAGCTGCGGGTAGGCGCCACCGCACAACTGGTGCCGGACCACTTGGCGCGCAGGCTCCACTTCGATCGGCTGACTATGCAAAGCGGCCGCTACACCGCAGGCGCTGCTCGTGAGGAGCAGGCGCTGCAGCGCTTGCCCCGCATTAACCCAGTCCACCGGGCGATCCTGGTCGGTCGCGAGGACGCAGGCCACTCCGGCCGAGCGATAAGAAGTCGGGGAGCCGAACCTCGGAACGCCCCAGTGATGTCCGTGTGCAAAGTCACGGCCTGGAAAGTCCGGATCGGTGTGCTCAGGCCGGTCCGGGTAGGCAGCCGCCGGAACACCGTCTGGCCGGATACTGCCCGGCGGTGCTACCCAGGCCGAGAGCTCCTGGAGGTAGCTGGCGTTCAGCCGCAACGTCTCCTCGGCGGCCTGGACCGCGGCCGCGAGCACCGCGCGCCCGACCGCATCGGCGACGTGCAGAACTGCCTGGTCCCGCGTCACGCCAGCGCGCAGAGCAGTGAGAAGCTGTGGCGCGAGCGGTGCCCGATCGAACCCGCCGCGATGCGTGCGGCGGCTCGTGACCTGGCCGAACAGCCGCCGTTCATAGTCGGCCGGAGCCGCCCTGTCGGGCCAGGTGAGCCGAGCCACCAGCGCTGGGTCGTCAGGATCGGGCGTAATGCTCGCGTCAGGGATGTAACCAAGCGATCGCAGCGCAAGCCTCGCGGTGAACAGCGCCGCGCCGCAGCTGTTCATCAGCTCGCGGCCGTCGGGGTCGGCGACCGTGAGCTGCCGGCCGCGGTCCGCATACAGACTCAGGCCGCTGCCATCCGCCATGAACCACCACGGCTGGGTGTTGTGGACCGACGGAGCCCACACTGCGGCGCTGACGACGTACTCCGCCGTCTCGGCGAGACCAGCCATGGCGGCACCTCCTGGCCACGGTGCTGGTCCCTATCACACCGCGGGCCGCGGCGCGGCAGGTAGCTGCAAAGGTCACAGCTGACCGCGACCTTGGTCCGTGCCGCTGTGCGCGTTACTGCCAGAAAGGCAGCACGACCTGCGACGGGCGGCGGGCATCGGCGAAGATCTCGAACCGGCAGCGCTTGCCGGAACGCCCAGTGCCGAACGGCTGTGCCGTGCCGAAATTGCGCGCGTAGCGAGGGAACGCGCCACCACACACCTGCAGCCTGAGGCGGTGGCCAGCCAGCACCCGGTACGCGGTTGGGAATAGCTCGACCTCGACCGTCAGGACACCGTCCGGTCCTGCGTGCACGTCGGCGGCCGGGACAGTGTCCGGGCTGAGACGGCGGATGCCGTCGACAATGTTGCGCGATACGCCCTTCTCGTCGACGTCGCACAGCCGGACGAAGATGTCCGCGTAGTCGGTCTCAGTGCGGACGAAGATTCGCGCGGTTACCGGCCCGACCAGATCCTGGTCGGCCGTCAGCGGCGCGGATGTATAGGTCAGTACGTCGGACCGGGACTCGATCGTCCCGTTGTCGACTTGCTTGCCCGGCGGCTGCAGGACCGGGCCGCCGGCCGACGGTGTCGGCTGCGACGGGTCGTACACGAACCAGGCAGGAAGCGGATCGCCCGGCTCGGTATCGGGTGCCAGGCGGCCTGCAGTGCGCAGGTAGTAGGTGGTCGGGACCGCGGCCGGCGGCCACTGGTCGAACTCCAGCCAGCTGCCGGCCTGCTGCAGGAACACGCGTACCGGCGGGCTGGCGACCGGGGTCACGCCGTCTAGGTGCTGCCTGAGCCAGGCAACGTCCTGCTGGGTGATGGCCCTCACCTGGGCGGGCTCGCCGTGCAGCCACGGACCGACGGTCAGGGTGGCCGTCACGCCAGCCGCCCGGATCGCGGCATAGTCGCGCAACTGCTCAGCCAGGAAGAGGTCCCACCAGCCTGTCACCATGCTGACCGGCGGTAGCCTGGTCAGGTCCGCGTGGTCGTGATCCGCGGGCGCCCAGAAGTCGTCACCGGCCGCCGCATGGCCGACGAAATCCCGCCAGAAGGGCACTGGCGCACCGGCTACGTCGATATCGGCGGCTTGCAGCGGAATCTTCCTGAGGGCTCGGCGCATGCGCGCGAGCTGGACAGGGTTCGGAACTATGCCAAGCACGCTGCGTTCCTGGCGGCCGATCTGTCCGCTCCAGTTCAGCGCGTTGCGGAGGCCTGGCGCGCCATGCTCGTAGAAGGCTGCCGTGATCTTCGCGGCGGTGATGTTCAGCGATACCGACTCCAGCGGCGGGTCTACGTACGGCGCTATGGCCCACTGCGTGTGGCCCAGGTAGCTGCCGCCGGTCATCGACACCCGCCCGTCACACCATTCCTGCTGGCGCAGCCACGAGACCGTGGCCAGCCCGTCTGCCTGCTCATGCAAGAACGGGCGGAACTGGCCGCCGGAACCGAAGGTTCCGCGGGTGCTCTGCATGAATACCTGGAAACCGCGGCGGGCCAGCGGCGCGGCGAACACCAGGCCTGCTAACCCGGCGCGGCCGTACGGCGACCGGATCAGTACGACGGGCATCGGAGCGTTGTTACGTGCCGGGCGGTAATGATCACCGAGCAGCACGACGCCATCGGGCATCGGCACGGCCAGGTCATGCCGCAGCGTAAACGGCTCAGCCGCCCCCGAGAGTCCGATCGCCCGGTCAACCGCAACGCCGGCCACACGTGACAGTGGATTCATCAGCGAGCCTCCGGCTCCCAGGCTAGACCGTCCGGCGCCGCCAGCGCGGTTGCCAGCGCCGGGCGGATCACTGCGTTCTCCGACGCCGCAAGCTAGTCGTCGTTGGCAAGTGACCAGGTCATTAGTGCCCGTTTCCCAGGAAATAATGAATTTATTGTTGGTGATAGCTCACCCGGGCGGCGAAGGGCGGAGCCGATGACGCCGGAGATCAATCTCATCGACGCTGACGTCTATCAGCGGACCGGGCCGCCGCATGCGCAGTTCTCCTGGCTGCGGGCGCACGATCCGGTGTTCTGGCACGCCAACGGCGGTGAGCCTGGCTGGCCCGGCTTCTGGGCCGTGACCAGGCACGCCGACGTCGCGTACCTGTCCAGGCATGCGGAGATCTTCTCGTCCGCGCGGCGGCTGTGCCTGTTCGGCGAGATTCCCGAGGACCACATCGAGCTGCAGCGCCTGATGATGCTCAACATGGACCCGCCGCAGCACACCAGGCAGCGTGCCTTCGTCAATCGCGGCTTCACGCCGCGGATGATCGGGCGGCTCGAGGCGCACATCGCGCAGATCTGTCACTCGCTACTCGACGAGGTGCAGGATGCCGGCCAGGCAGACTTCGTCACGGAGATCGCCGCGCCGCTGCCGCTGTGGGTCATCTGCGAGCTTGTTGGCGCGCCGGTGGAGGACCGCGGGCGGATCTTCGAATTGTCGAACCTGCTGATCGGGTCGGCGGATCCGGAGTTCCAGATCGGCCCGAAGGCGCAGCAGAACGCGGCAGCGGAGATCTACGCCTACGGCGCGGCGCTGGCCGAGCGGCGCCGGGCTGAGCCTGCCGACGACATTATTACCCGGCTGTTGCAGCCGGACGACAAGGGCGAGGCCCTGACCAGCGACGAGTTCGACCTCTTCTTCCTGTTGCTCACGGTGGCGGGGAACGAGACGACGAGGAACGCGGCCGCTGGCGGCATGCTCGCGCTTTTCGAGCACCCGGAGCAGTGGCAGCGGCTGCTCGACGATCCCGGCCTGATCCCGGCCGCGGCCGAGGAGATCGTGCGGTGGGTGAGCCCGGTGAACATGTTCCGCCGCACGGCTGTCCAGGACACCGAGCTTGGCGCGCAACGGATCGCGGCGGGCGACAAGGTCGTGGTGTTCTACGCGTCAGCCAACCGGGACGAGACGGTGTTCGCTGTTCCTGAGGAGTTCGATGTGGGACGCGACCCCAACCCGCATGTCGGTTTCGGCGGCGGCGGCCCGCACTTTTGCCTCGGCCGCCACCTCGCCGCGCTGGAACTCCGGGTGCTGCTGCAGGCCCTGACGGAGCGGTTGCCGTCTATCCGGCTGGACGGCGAGCCGAGCAGGCTCCGCTCCAACTTCATCAACGGCATCAAGCACATGCCGGTGACCTTCTAGCCGGGAGGCATCACTGACCGCGGCCGGGTCACGATGGGTACTTGGCCAGGATTTCCCTGAGCGCGGCGGCGAAGCGCAGCGACGCATCATGCTCGCGCTGCCAGACGTTCCGGCCGAAGATCAGACCCGTCGCGCCGGCCTCCATGGACTGCCTGGCCTTCTCGAGCATCGCTTCGTCCCCGGCCCGCTCGCCGCCGGAGACCAGCAGCAGGGTCCGGTTCGCGGACCGCACCACAGCATCGATGGCCTGCTGCGAGGTGAAATCAGCCTGGTAGGCGCCGGGTACGCCCGTCTGCTTTTCGGGATGTGGAAAGTTGACCTTGACCACGTCCGCGCCAAGCTCGCTCGCCGTCCTGGCGGCGTAGTCCACGGCGTAGAACGAATCCTGCCCGCCTTTGTCGGAGATGGCGGAGCCGCGCGGATAGGACCAGACGATCAAGGGCATGCCGAGGCGCTCTGCCTCCGTCCGGACCCGCAGGTACTGGGCGAAGTCGTGTTCCTGAGCCGGCGAGCCGACGTAAAGGGTGTAGCCGACGGCGTCCGCGCCGAGGCGTACTGCGTCGGCGACGGACGCGTTCAGCGGCGACAACGGGTCGATGGCCGAGGGTATGTCGGTCTTGCCGTTGAGCTTCAGCACGAGCGGCACCTCGCCGGCGTAATCCCAGTAGAACTTCTCCGCCAGGCCGACCTGGATCGCGATGCCATTGAAGCCGCCTTCCAGCGCCAGCCTGATTACATACCTCGGGTCGCTCGCGGCCTGGTTGGCGAAAAAGTCGCGCGGGCCGTGCTCAAGCCCTTGGTCATACGGCAGGAAGATGGCTTTGCCGTTACCCAGTCCGTGCTGGTGCAGGATCCGGTACAGCCTGGCCTTTTTCCCGGTGCTGAGACCAAGCTCGCTCAGGCCTGGCCGCGTCTTGTCTGTCGTCATGTCAAACCGCGATCCGCTGCAAGGGGTGCAGGAAGTTAGTAGCCATACCGGTAAAGGTCCCGGCATCGCGGGGTGCGCTTCTAGGGCCTTTGAGCCCGCAGGCACAGACCAAAGGTCCGTGAGTTGATCCGGAGCCTGGCCCGCGAGACAGGAACGTGACTATGCGCGGCTACCTGCAGAAAGCGGACGCTTCGGAGATTGACCACGCACCTGCCTGCTTGCACTCCAGGCCGGCCGCTGCCGAGCAGTCGGCGTGGCCGTGGTCGTATGGTGCTCGCGGTGCTTGACATGTACCCCGGGCCAGGGACTGACCAGTGCGTCGTAGTCTCCCACTACCCAGTGCACCAGATATGCGGGGCGGCCATTGTTCTCCCGGACGGCGACTATCGTGCCAACCCGAGCGCTACGGCCACTCGCGTCTGCCTCAACGACAAGCTCATCACC
Source organism: Streptosporangiaceae bacterium (assembly GCA_035507615.1). Taxonomy (GTDB): domain Bacteria; phylum Actinomycetota; class Actinomycetes; order Streptosporangiales; family Streptosporangiaceae; genus JAJYUU01. The sequence continues at coordinate 133,570 of DATJNX010000025.1, read as the reverse complement.
CGGTTCTGGATTCATCGTGCGTCCCTTGTCAGATGCCAGTGACAGCCTCGCCCCGGACACGCGCATGAACAAGGGACGGTGGTCCTGACACAGCAAAGGCGTGCGTCCCGGGTCACGCGAGAACCCGCCGCTCTTTCCGAAAGTCATACTGACCTTCGGCCCTGTCCGTGCCGAACGCGCGAGGTAAGTCTGGGTTCGGAAGGAGTGACACCCGATGAAGATAGTGACGGCCGTCGTTAAGCTGGAGAAGCTGGATGATGTTGCGCACGCGGTGTGCGAGGTAGGCGCGCGCGGTCTGACCGCGACCGAGGTCCGTGGCTTTGGGCGGCAGTACGGACATCACGGCCAGGTCCTGGCAGAAGACGCGACCGTCCTGGTTCTGCCGAAGCTTAGGATCGACGTCCTGACGACCGATGAGCTGGCATGGCCGGTTGCGGACGCGATCGCCAAGTCCGTCAACACGGGTACCATCGGCGACGGAAAGATCTGGATCAGCCCCGTCGAGAGCGCGCTGCGGGTCCGCACGGGCGAGCGCGACTTGGCTGCGCTGTAAGGCGATCCGAAGGACGTGATCAAGCTCGCGCTCGAAGGCGGCTTCAACGGCCTGCACGTCATCCGCTCGGCGCCTCGTCGGTGCCCCAGACGATGAACGGGCACGGGGCACGGTGACGAGCTGGTTCTAGCCGCGCAGGATGGGCGCGGTGAGGCAAGTCGGCCCGCCGTCACCCTTGATCGATATCTCCGAGCCGTCGTAAACGTGGACCTCGCAGCCAGCGGCAGCCAGCGCCGCACGGGTCTTCGGGTTTCCGTCGAGCATGACGACCACGCCCGGCCGGACGGCCAGCACATTGCACGCCATGCACTCGTACTCATCGGCAGGCACTTCGATGATGCGGATGCGCCGGGCGGCGAGTTCCTCCATCAACGGCACCGGCGCCAGCGGCGGGTACACGACGGCCAGGTCATCAGCGACTGGCGAGATCACCGACATCAGATGCAACACGTGCTCGGGTCCGCGATCGTGCGGCATGTCTGCAGAGCCGACAACGACATCTTCAGCGGCCATGATCTCCCGCAGCTGATGCACGCCAGCGAGGTTCGTGCGATAGCTGCGGCCGACGAGCATCGTCCGTTCGTCCAGCCAGATGATGTCGCCTCCGTCGGCCCTGGCCGGGCCGGTGAGCTCTGCGATCACCGGCACTCCGGCCGCCTCGAGCGCGGTGCCGAGCAACGGCGGCTCGGCAGCTCTGGCTGGCTTGGCCAGCTGGAACAGCACGGCACCCCGGCCCGTGACCGTGCCGGCGTCGCGGACATAGGTGGCGTCGACCATCTCATCAGCCGCCGCGGCCACCTCGACGTCACAGCCAAGACCGGCCAGCAACTCACAGAACTGATCATGCTGCCTGGCGAGCAACTCGGGATCCGGTGCCCGCCAGTCAGCACCGGCGAAGTCACCCGTCGTCGCCGGGCTCCGGACCAGGACCCGACGCAACGGCGCCGACATGGAGCGGACGCCGAAGCGCGCTTCCGGCAGCATCAGTTCTCTGGGTCAGGCAGTGCCGTGTCAGCCAGTGCAGTCGCGTCTGCCGCGATGGAGATGCCGACCAGCCCCCTCCGCCGGTTCCGCTCGCCGATCAGCCAGAACACGAGCCCTAGCGCCACCATGACGGCCAGCGATCCGAGCGTCACGACCTCGAAGAACACCCTGGACACGCCCCAGCTCGACTCCATCGAGTAGCTCTGCCCGAACATCGCGTTGATCGCCCCCGGCCAGACCAGCGTGATCACGGTGACCACCACGAAGAGCTCGGTGATGATGACTGCGGCCCACGCGCCGGGCATCCCTCCTGGCATCCGGTACGGCCTCTCGGCACCTGGGTACCGGCGCCGCAGGATGGTGAGCGCCGGGAAGATGAAGAGGTAACTGAGTGTGGTACTGGAGATCGTCAGCGCAAGCATCACCGAGAAGAAGCTGGCGAGGCTGCCCTTGGTCACGAGGAGCACGAGCACGCACATCACCGAAGCGACGACTCCGGACGACAGGTTCACCGAGATCGGCGTGCCGAAGCTGGTGAACCTGCCCATCCAGGCAGGCGCCGCGCCGTCCAGTGCGGCGATCGCCTGGGTCCGGTCGGCACCCTCGAGCCAGACCGCGCCGCTGCCGACCAGTGTCAGGATCACCAGCACCGCGAATACGACGTCGAGCGGGTGCGAGTGCAGCACGCCGCCTGACACGGCCGAGTACGCGTCGACGAATCCGCCGACGCCTGACAGCTGGGCGCTCGGAATCACCAGCACGATGCCGAGAATCACCAGGCCGTACAGCACAGCGGCGATCACCCCGGAGCGCACGATCATCTTCGGCACGTCGCGCTGCGGGTTGCGCATCTCCTCCGACGCGCCGTTGGACAGCTCAAAGCCCACCCACAGGAACACCATGATCCCGATCGCGGTGAGGAAACCGTCGAGCGACGGCTTGAGGTCGGCCGCCGTCGAGGCGCCGGCTGGCCTGCCGTGCTTGACCAGGTAGGCGATGAACAGGGCGGTGAAGATGACGACCACGGCCATCTTCACGAACGTGCCGATGTTCGGGCCCCACTTGCCGATCCGGAAGGCGATGATGGCGATCGCGACCGTTACCCAGATGAACACGAGGCCGACCACGATCTCCCAGGTCGTGTTCATCGGCTTGGACAGCACGAACGCGTTCAGTGACGCGATCGTGGCCGCGCTGAGCGTGCCGCCCACCCACAGCGGGTTGGAGAGCCAGTACAAGATCGCGGTAACCGCTCCGGCCGGGCGCCCGAACGCCATCCGCGCCCATTCATACGGGCCGCCCTCGACGGGGAACGCCGAGCCGAGCTCCGCGGTCAGCATGCCGTAGGGGATCAGGAAGAGCACGAGTGAGATGACAAGCCAGGTGATGGCCTGCGCTCCGGCTTCCGCGGCCTGCGCCACGCTGTCCAGGCCGACGATCGCACAAGCTGTGAAAAGCACGAGGTCGAGGCGCCCGAGCACGCGGCGCAGCTTCGCCTTCTCCTGGATGGCAAGCGATCCGTCGGTGTAGGTGACGTCAGCAGCGGCCATTGCAGCTCCTTGTTACCTGGCGCCCGTCTCAGATCCCGCCCAGCATAGTGATCACCTGGGTGACCCGGTAGGCCGTCGGAAAGTCCGGAGCCCGGTAGCTCAGGGTGCGAGGACCCGCGAGTTCCACGCCCGGCACCAGCAGGGCACGCTCTGTCATCCGCGGCACCAGTACGTCGACCTCGAGGTGAACGGGACCGTCGAACCGCGGCGCCCGGACGGAGTCCCGGTCGGCCAGCGCCTTAGGAACCTCAGCCTCGATCCGGTCGCATGCTTCGTCCGGATGCAGCGAGGCGGCCGCAGCGCCACCCAGCGCCCGCTTCACCACCACGGCGTGCATGCCAGGAACGACGTCAGCCGCCTCGGCCGCCACCGAGTCGTCACCCGCGACCAGCACAGCCGGCACCCCGGCAGTCGCGGCCATCGCCGCGTTCAGGCCCAGCTCGCCGAGCGAGCGGCCATCACAGCGCACGTCGGCCACGACGCCGCCGTGAATGGTGTGCGCGAGAACAGAGCGGGCCGTTCCGGCCTTGCCGTGATAGCCGATGAAGACGGCAGCATCCACGCCGTCGGCGAGACCGGACAGCATCCCGTCCGGCTTGGGCTTGCCGCGCAGCAGTTCGGCCCGGCGGTCGAGCTGGTCAGCCAGCAGGTTGCGGAAGCCGGCGTGGGCCTCGGAGACGAGCACTTGGGCGCCGGGATCGTAGGCGTACACGCCGCGGACGGCGGCACTCGCCTCGCCCGTGATCAGCTTGCGGTTGCGCTCGTACTCGGCTTTGCCAGGCGAGACATCTTCGCCGTCGACGACGCCCGCGATCCCTTCCATGTCAACAGAGACCAGCACTCGCACCATGTCCTCCTCGCCAGCTAGCTGCCTGCTTACCCGCTCATTCTGGCCGCCGGAGCGGCAGTCAAGTGGGCCGGCGTGTGCTACCTGGCGTTCCTGGGCGTCCAGGCCATGCGCTCGGCGATCCGCGGGACGTACGACAATCCCATGACCGGAAACGAGGCCGGCCTAGCTGCTGCCTTCGGCGGCTGGCGGCAGGAAGGACGAACCGGGCGCTGCCAGCCGGCTCTGTTGTGCGAGATGATGCCGGCTATGGGTTACGGATATTCCCGCGGCTGGCGCGGTCTGACGATCGTCGTTGTGCCGCCGGTCATGGGGCTGCTGTTCCGGCGGCAATGGCAGGGCATGCAGCACGTGCCACGGGAGGGCGGGCTCATCGTCGCGGCGAATCACATCTCCGAGGCGGACCCGCTGCTGCTCTGCGTCTACCTGCATGCCTGCGGCCGGTACCCGGTGTTCCTCGCCAAGTCCTCGCTGTTCGACAGCCGGCTCGTCGGCCGGGTCGTGCGCGGAACCGGGCAGATACCGGTGTTCCGCGACGCCGCCAGCGCTGCCGCCGCCCTGAAGCCGGCCGAAGAGGCGCTCGCGGCGGGCCAGTGCCTGGTCGTCTATCCCGAAGGCACCTGCACCCGCGATCCGGACCTATGGCCGATGACCGGGCAGACCGGCGCGGCACGGCTGGCGCTGTCCACCGGAACGCCGGTGCTGCCGATGGCGTCCTGGGGCGCGCATCAGCTCCTTCCGTACCCCAAGGGAGAGAAGGGCGGCCTGGCAGGCTCCCTCAAGCCCGGATTTCACCCGTTCCCGCGTAAGACGGGCCAGGTCATCGCCGGCCCGCTGGTGGACCTCAGCCGTTACCAGGGCGAGCCCCTGACAGCCTCGACTCTGCGCGCGGCAACGGCGGACATCATGCGGGACGTCGCCGCGCTGGTGGGTCAGCTGCGCAACGAGACACCGCCGGCCGAGCTCTATGACCATCACAAGGCGATCGAGCAGCGCCGCGCCGCCGCGCCGGGAAACCCGCCAGCCGCGGGGTCATGAAGCTGGCTGGCCTCGCGCGGACCAGCGGTAGCGGGGCTGCCAGCCCAGCACGCTCCGGGCAACCGAGGTATCGACGAGCGCGCGGTGCGGTTCAGCGTGATAGCGGCCGGAATCACGGACCGGAACGTGCGGATTACGCCGCGCGGCCATCTCCAGGCTTGGCGCTGAGGCTGCGATGTCGTCGGCGCACAGCACAGCGCGGATATGACCGGCTAGCCGCGCCGTGAGCGCGCAGGCCACCGCCGTCGCGACATCGCGGGCATCGACAAACGCGCCGAACTCCCAGTGCGGCGTCCACTCCGACGCGGGATCGGCGTCCCATCGCAGTTCTGTCCGCTGGTAGAAGTCAGGCTGCCAAACGTGCACTGGCCGGAGGCAGATCGTGGCTATCCCGCTGCGGTCGCTGAAGCCCGCGCACAGGTCCTCACTCAGAACCTTGGACAACCCGTATGGCCGGCTTGCCCGCCGCGGATGCTCGTCGTCAATCGGCAAGTAGTCGGGTACACGCTCACCTTCGGCCGTCCCGAACACCTGAGCGCTAGAGAAGTGCACCACGCGGGTGGCGCCAGCGGCCTGCGCAGCTAGTAATGCATGCCAGGTTCCCAGCACGTTCACGGCCATGATCTGCTCTGGCGTGCCCGCCGAGTCATGAGCGAGCGCAGCCAGGTGAACGACCGCGGCGCAGCCGCCCGCCGCGCGCCGGAGCGAACCGGCATCGAGCACGTCCTGACCGTCGGCGATGTCAAAGCCGGTGATCTCATGCCCGAGATCCGCGAGGTGCCCCGCCACTACCACGCCGACATTGCCCCGGTGACCAGTGACGAGAATGCGCATGAGTGGTAAGGGTGACAGATGGATCCGGCGCGCGCACTACGGCAGATCGCCTTCCAGCTCGAGCGCGCCGGTGCGCCTACCTACCGGGTTCGCGCCTTCCGCCGGGCCGCGCAAGTCGTGACCGACCTGCCGCCCGCCGAACTCGCCAAACGGATCAGCGCCGGCACCCTGACTGAGCTCAGCGGAATCGGGCCGGCGACGGCGCAGGCCATCCAGGAGGCGGCGGCTGGTCAGGAGCCGGCCTACCTGGCCCGGCTGCTGGAGGAGGCGCCGATAGCGGAGCACAGCGGACTGCGGGCCGAGTTGCGCGGCGACTGCCATTCCCATTCAGACTGGTCCGACGGCGGCAGCCCGCCGATCGAGATGGCCGAGGCCGCCCGTGATCTCGGCTACCAGTGGCTTGCGCTGACCGACCATTCGCCGCGGCTCACCGTCGCGAACGGTCTGTCCGAGCAGCGGCTCGAGGAGCAGATCGAACTGGTCGCCCGGCTCAACACCGAGCTTGCCCCGTTCCGCCTCCTCACCGGCATCGAGGTCGACATCCTCGAGGACGGGAGCCTCGATCAGCGCGAGGACCTGCTCGCCCGACTCGACATGGTCGTCGCAAGCGTCCATTCCAAACTGCGGATGCCCGCAGCCGAGATGACCCCGCGAATGCTCACCGCGATCGCCAATCCGCACGTCGACGTACTCGGGCACTGCACGGGCCGCAGAGTGCTCGGCCCCGGCAGGCCGGAATCACAGTTCGACGCGGAAGCCGTATTCGGGGCGTGCCGCGACCACGACGTCGCCGTGGAGATCAATTGCCGTCCCGACCGGCAGGATCCGCCGGACCGGCTGCTGGCTCTGGCAGCGCAGATAGGCTGCCAGTTCGCCATCGACACAGACGCGCACGCGCCGGGTCAGCTGGACTGGATCGGCAGCGGCTGCGACCGCGCTGACAGCTTTGGCATCACCGCGGACCGCGTCATCAACGCCAGGACATGGCGCGGGCTCACCGGTTCCGGTGACTAGAGGCCGGCTGCCGCATCGCCTGCCGGGTACTCCACCAGCGACACGATCCGGCTAGCCATGAACCGTGCAGTGCGCACCGGCGTGCCCGTGCGGGTCACTTCGCTGACTTCCACCAGCCCGCGCCGGTTCGCCACCTCTACCCTGCGCCCGGCCTTGGTCGCCGCCACCTCATAAGAGCGCGTGCCTTCGCCCACGTCGACCACAATCTCGATGCGGTCACCCTTCACGGCGCTCACCCCACTAATCGAACGTTCATTCGATGCCCGGAAATAACCCGGCTGAAACTGACTGGGGTTTATCGCGGGCGTTTGGTAGACGTGCGCCCGCGTGCCGTTAGACAGTTGCAGCGGCGATACGTATGGAGGAGGGATCCACGATGCCACGGTTCATGGACTACCACGACGATCTCAAGCTTCCCCAGGAGGCCATCGACCAGATCGCGCAGGGGACCCGGGACGGCGCGACCGACGAGTTCGGCGTACGGCAGGTCGAGCTGTATCACAACGCGGACGGCAAGGTGTACTGCCTGCTCGAGGCGCCGGACGAGGATGCGGTCCGAAAGCACCATGCAGCTCTCAGCGTTCCCTGCGGCGATGTGCACCAGGTAGACAGCCTGCTTTAGCCTTGTACTCTGCGAGCATGTGGGTGAAGGTAGGGAGGCCCTGGTGCCACGCACGATCGGGTACTGGGTCGCGCTGGCGGCTGCAACCGCAGCGCTGGGCTGGGCTGCCTGGCCGGGGGAGGCGGCGAATCCCGCCACTCTGATCAGCCGCGTCGACGTAGTCGCGACAGTGCTGATCATGGCCGGGCTGCCGCTGGTTGTCCGCCGCCGGTTCGGCGGACTCGGCAGGAGCTTGCTGCCCAGGCTGCTCCGCACAGCCGGGTACGCCGCCGTCTTCACCCTCATGCTCGTCAAGGCCGTCGTAGAGCGGTCTGAACTGGCGAAGTTCTCAGGCGTCCAGCTGGTCGGCGTGTGGGCCGGCGAGGTTGTCTTCCTCTTCGTGATAGCGGCCTATGTTGCGGCGCTCCTTGCCGTCACCGCACAGTGGCCGCCCGCCCGACCTGCAACGCTTGCGATCGGCAGCGGCGTCGGCGTCCTGGTCGGACTGGCAGCGTTCGTGCTCCGGCCGATGGCCAATCATGTCCATATCGCCAACCGCTGGCTCGCAGACCTGTACAACCTCGGCAAGATCGCCGGCATCGCGCTGGTCATTTATGCATCGATCAAGGCCGCGGTGACGGCTGCACGGCGTACCTCGCGCCGCGACAGTCACCTGCCGCTCACCGATGTGCGCGCCCGTCAGGGTTTCGCCGCCGGGCTGTGCCTGGGGGCCGCCGCGGCCCTGCTCGTGACAGTCCTCGGCGTCACTACCATCGCGCTAGTGCCGCACGTGGCGCGCAGCCTCCAGTGGACGTTGCCGGACGGGCTGCTGCAGCCCGGTCGCGGCCGCACACTCACGCCCGACATTGTCATCGACTTTGATGTGAGCTTCAGCAAGGCTGCGGCCGGCTACCTGCTCGTCCTGATCGCCTTCCCGCTGCTCGGGGCCGGCATCGGCGCCTGGGGCGGGCTATTCGCGGCCGGCAATTCCGGCCAGACGCCAGGCGGGGGCGGGGGCGGAGGCGGGGGCGGAGGCCCGGATCCCGAGCCAGGGCCGCCCGACGGCGGCCGGAGCCTGCTCCCCGAACCGGACCACGCGCTCGACATCGACCGTCCCGGCGTCCAGGCGTGGGACGAGCTCGAGGAGTTCCCCGAGCTCGCAACGCCGGAACGCGTTCCGGCGGGCGTGCCCTGACGCGCCGAGCGGTCAGCGCTCAGCCGTCAGCGATCGAGACCGCCGCGGGAGATCAGCTGCTGCGCGATGACGTTGCGCTGAATCTCGTTCGTGCCCTCGCCGACGATCATCAGTGGCGCGTCCCGGAAGTACCGCTCGACATCGAATTCGGTCGAATAGCCGTAACCGCCATGGATCCGCACCGCATTCAGCGCGATCTCCATGGCGGCCTCGGAGGCGAACAACTTAGCCATGCCGGCCTCCATGTCGCACCTCTCGCCGGCGTCATAGCGCTCTGCCGCGAACCGCACCAGCTGCCGGGCCGCGGTCAGCTTCGTCGCCATGTCGGCCAGGTACGCCCCGATCTGCTGGTGTTTCCAGATCGGCTGGCCGAAACTCTCCCGTTCCCTGGAATATTTAAGGGCGTCGTCGAACGCTGCCTGGCCGACGCCCACCGCTCGCGACGCGACCTGGATGCGGCCGATCTCCAGGCCTTTCATCATCTGGGCGAACCCTCGCCCGGGCGTTCCGCCGAGTACAGCGTCCGCAGGCGCCAGGTAGTCGGCGAACGACAGCTCGCAGCTCTCGACTCCCTTGTAGCCGAGCTTGGGCAGGTCACGGGAGACAACCAGGCCCGGCCCGTGCTCGACCAGCAGGACGCTGATCCCTGCGTGCCGTGGCACCGCGGCCGGGTCGGTCTTGCACAGCAGTGCGATCAGCTGCGACCGGCGGGCGTTGGTGATCCATGTCTTCGTGCCGTTGATCCGGTATCCGCCAGCGTCCGGCCGCGCGACCGTCGTCATGGCCTGCAGGTCCGAGCCTCCGCCCGGCTCCGTCAGGGCCATCGTCGCGCGGACCTCACCGGTTGCCATCCGCGGCAGGTACCGCTGTTTCTGCTCGTCGGTGCCGAAAGTGAGCAGCAGCTTAGCGACGACGGTGTGACCTCCCATCGCGCCGGCCAGGCTCATCCAGCCGCGGGCCAGCTCGGCGGTGACCTCCGCGTAGCACGGAGTCGAGACCGGGGCGTCGCCGTACGGCTCGGGAATCGCCAGTCCGTAAATACCGAGCGCCTTCATCAGCGCAATCAGCTTCTCGGGATACTCGTTTGCGTGCTCCATGTCACGCGCCACCGGCCGGACCTCGCGGTCGACGAACCCTGCAACCGTCTCGACAACCGCCCGCTCTTCCGCCGACAGACCGCTCACTAGCGTCACCCGCGTTCTCGTGCCAGGGCCTGACCACCAGGTCCGGTTCACATAGTAAGGAGGGGCCGATGCTCCCTGATCTCGGGCGCGGCCCGTACTTTGACGAGCTTTCGGTCGGAGAGCGGTTCGCTGGCGCCCCCGCCATCACGCTGACCGATGGCCTCGCCGCCGCGCATCAGGCGATCACCGGGGACAGGCTCGCGCTCGCGCTCGATCACGACCTGTGCCGCGCAGTCACCGGCGGCGACCCGCTGGCACCGGCCGGGCTGGTCTGGGACGTCGCGATCGGGCAGTCCACCGTGGTAACCCAGCACGTCAAGGCCAACCTGTACTACCGCGGCCTGGCCTTCCGCCGGATGCCGTGCATCGGCGACACCCTGCGGACCACGACAGAAGTCGTAGCCCTCAGGGAGAACCGCGCGCGCGAGGGCCGCGCACCGACGGGGCTCGCCGCGCTGCGGATCACCACGACCGATCAGGATGATCGGCCGGTGCTCGACTTCTGGCGCTGCGCCATGCTGCCGCTGCGGGACGGGGTCAGCCAGACCGGGCACGCCGATGACCTCGACCAGGTCGGCCGCGATGTCAGGACCGGCGATTTCAGCGCGGCGATATCAGGCTGGCAGCTGGCGGCGCTCGCCGCCAGGACGGACGGTCCGCACCCGGCTGACCTGCGTGCGGGGCAGAGCTTCCAGGTCGCCGGCGGCGATGTCGTGTCGTCCGCACCTGAACTCGCCCGCCTGACCCTCAACGTCGCGGCGGTTCACCACGACATTCAAGCCGGGGGAAACGGGCGCTTGGTATACGGCGGGCACGCCATCGGGCTCGCGCTCTCCCAGGCCGTAAGGGCGTTCCCGGCGCTGGCCACCGTCCTCGGATGGCACGGCTGCGACCACCTCGCCCCGGTGCGCGAGGGCGACACCCTGCGAAGCACGATCTCCGTCGAGCAGGTCGATCACCTGCCTGGCGGTGGTGCTCTGGTGCACCTGCGCTCACTCGTGCGCGCCGACGGACAGCCCGCGCGCGACGTCCTGGACTGGCGCTACGTCGCGCTGCTCGCTTAGATGCCGCCAGACAGCGTGCTCAGGTACGCGACCGCACTCGCCGCGGAACTGGTCCGGGTGTCATACGGTCTCGTGCAGGCCGCGTACCTGCACGGGTCGGCCGCACTCGGCGGGTGGCTGGCAAGCAGTGACGTTGACATGCTGTTCGTAGCCGCCGACGAGATCAGCGCCGGGGCGCTCGACCGAGTGGCCAGGTCACTGGCTGACAGCGATCGGGCCTGTCCCGGCCGGGGGCTTGAGTGCAGCGTCGTTAGCCGCTCCGCCGCCGCCGCTGCTGCGCCGCCCTGGCTGTTCCTTCTGCACGTCGCAACCGGCGCGGCCGAGCCCGGCGGCTGCCGGATCGTGCTCGGGGCAGACTCGCCCGGCGACACCGATCTCCTGATGCACTATGCGGTCTGCCGTGCCGCCGGCTGGCCGGTCTTCGGTCCGCCGCCGCTGCAGGTGATCGGGCCGGTCGCCAGGGAACCCATCCTGGCCTACCTAGCCGGGGAACTGCGCTGGGGACTTGAGCATGCGACCGAGGCTTACGCCGTGCTCAATGCCTGCCGCGCGCAGATCTACCTCGCTGACGGCCAGATCGTCTCCAAGGTCGACGGCGGCGCGATGGCGCTGCGCCGCAGACTCGGCCCTGCTGACCTGATCCGGCGCGCGCTGGCGGAGCAGCAGGGCCGTGCGCCCGGACGGCCGCCGGGAGCAGACGCAACCGCATTCGTCCGGGCAGCGGCCGCCGCCCTAGACGCGGGCGTCCCGGCGGGTTGACCGGCTGAACTCGGCGGTGAGTTCCGCCACGGTCGCGGCTCCTGCGGCAGTATCGGGTGCGCTGAGAATAGCCTGGACCAGCACGGACGCGACGATCACGCCATCAGCGAAGGCGGCAACGTGGGCCGCCTGGGCGGCGCTGGAGATCCCGATCCCGACGCAGACAGGGAGTTGGCTGATCGCCCTGATGCGTTGCACCAGCGGGCTGGCGGCTGTACTGACAGCCTCCCGGACGCCAGTGACTCCCATCAGGGACGAGGCATAGATGAAGCCCGATCCCGCGGCGGTGAGCTCGCGAAGTCGTTCGTCGGTCGTACTCGGCGCGGCCACGAAGATGGTGGCAAGGTGATGTCTGGCCGCGCTCTCGCACCAGAGCGCGGACTCCTGCACGGGCAGGTCAGGCAAGATACAGCCGGCGCCCCCTGCATCTGCCAGCTCGCTGCTGAAGCGCTCGACACCGTAGGAGTCGATCGGGTTCCAGTAAGACATGACCAGGACTGGCTTTCCGGTGGCCTGGTATACCTCCCGCACTGTGCGGATGACGTCGGCGATCCGGACACCGCCGCGCAAGGCGATGTCATCGGCGGCCTGGATTACCGGGCCGTCGAATAGCGGGTCGCTGTGCGGCAAGCCGACCTCGACGATGTCGGCGCCGCCGTTCATCATCAGCTGGATGGCGGCGATGCCGTCCTCAACAGTCGGAAAGCCGGCCGTCATGTACGTGATGAGCGCGGCCCGGTTCTCCTGCTTCGCTCTCGCCAGGGTGTCGGCGAGAAGCTGTAGGTTTCCGCTCACTTCGAAGTGCCCCCTGTCCCGGCTGCGTCGGCGTCCTGCTCGAAGTACCGCGCTGCGGTGTCCATGTCTTTGTCGCCCCGGCCCGACAGGCTCACCAGGATCAGTGCGTCGGGTCCGAGTTCGGTGCCGACTTCGATCGCCCCGGCGAGCGCGTGGGCGCTCTCTATCGCCGGGATGATGCCCTCGGACGAGGCAAGCAGCCGGAAAGCTCGCATCGCCGCGGCATCGGTGACCGGGCGATACTCGCCCCGGCCGGTGTCGTGAAGGTACGCATGCTCCGGACCGACGCCCGGGTAGTCGAGGCCGGCCGAGATCGACCAGGGCTCGGTGATCTGGCCCTCGTCGTCTTGCAGCACGTAGGAACGGGAGCCATGCAGGATGCCAGGCTCGCCTGCAGACAGCGTTGCCGCGTGCATCCCCGTCTTCACCCCATGCCCGGCGGCCTCGCAGCCGATGAGGCGTACGCCTTCGTCGGGGAGGAACGCGTGGAACAGGCCGATGGCGTTGGACCCCCCTCCGACGCAGGCGACCGCGGCATCGGGCAGGCGGCCGGCTCGCTCGAGAATCTGACGGCGGGCCTCGACGCCGATGACGCGCTGGAAATCACGGATCATGGCGGGGAAGGGATGAGGACCGGCGACCGTGCCGAAGATGTAGTGCGTGGTCTCGACGTTGGCTACCCAGTCCCGGAACGTCTCGTTGATAGCGTCTTTGAGGGTGGCTGAGCCGGACGCAACCGGTATCACCGTGGCACCGAGCATCGTCATCCGCGCCACGTTGACCGCTTGGCGCCGGATGTCGATTTCTCCCATGTAGATGGTGCAGTCCAGGCCGAACAATGCGCATGCCGTCGCGGTAGCCACCCCGTGCTGGCCGGCTCCCGTCTCGGCGATAACGCGCGGCTTGCCCATCCGCTTGGTCAGCAGGGCCTGTCCTAGCACATTGTTGATCTTGTGTGACCCGGTGTGGTTGAGGTCCTCACGCTTGAGGAACACACTTGCGCCGCCAGCGTGGCCGGCGAATCTGGGGACCTCGGTCAGCGCACTCGGACGCCCCGCATAGTGGGCGAGCAGTTGCTCGAGCTCCGCGGCGAAGCCGGGATCAGCCTTAGCCCTCTCGTACTCGATGGCGACCTCATCCACGGCAGCGACCAGCGCTTCGGGGATGAACTTGCCGCCGAACGCACCGAAGTAGCCGTCGGCGCCCGGGGATTGGCCGGGCGGCGCCGGGAAGAAAAACGTACTGTGCATCACGCCTGCGCTCCTGCCCGGGACAAGCCCGGCTGTTAGGTGGCTGGCAAGGAAGGGTGAGTCAGCCTCGTCGTCCCCGGTGTTGGCAGGACCGACGGAACCGAGAAAGCGATCGCGCTTTAGATAACTGGGATGGCACGGGGGGCGCCGAACCACCGCATCCCGTCCACCTGACCAGCCTCAGCTCCGAGCACATACCGCACCTTGCGGCCGAGCACACGCCGCGCGGGCGCCCGGCAGCCGCGCGGACGGCATCCGGGGGCGAGACGGCTGGCAATAGGCACGGCAGGATGCTACCTCACAGCCCCGATCGGGTCACAAAGAGGGCGAACGGCGGCTGGGCGGCCTCCTGCTCGCTGAGGTCCAGCGGAAGTTCCACCCGGCCGGTGCGCGCGGCCCGGTAGGCGGCGTAGACCAGTTCGAGCACGGCGCGGCCGTCGGCGCCGGTCTCCTGCGGCGTCGCCGTGCCGAGGACGCAGCTGACGAAGTGGTCCATCTCCTGCGGAATGCCGGACTGCCACAGCTCGTCGAAGATGGTGTAAGTCCAGCCGCGGGTATCTGGGGCCTTCTCGACGGCATATCCGTAGCCGACATCGCTGTAGGTCGACAGGGACGAGCCGCGCATCAGGTCGGCATACGTGATTCCCCGGCTTCCCGCAATCTCAGCGCGGTCGTCCATGCCGCCTGGCTTTGCCCAGCTGGCCTCCACCAGGCCCATCCGGTTGCCGTCGAACCGGATCGTCACGATCGCGTGGTCCTCCGCGCGCGTCCGGCTGCCGTGCACGAACGTGCCCACCTCTGCCGCCACCGTTCGGGCAGCGGGCTTGCCCAGCACCCATCGCGTGAACTCGATGCCATGGCAGCCCATGTCCATAAGCACGCCGCCGCCGGACTGATCCGGGTCCCAGAACCAGTCCGAGTGCGGGCCGTAGTGCTGCTCGGTCTGCCTGACCAGGTACACCTCACCGAGCGCGCCCTCGTCGGCGAGCTCCTTCGCGCGGACGTACTTCGGCGCGAAGCAGATCTCTTCTGCGTACATGAGCAGCACGCCAGCGTCGGCGCACGCGCCGATCATCTCGTCGGCCTCACGCAGCGTCCGGGCAAGCGGCTTCTCGCAGATCACATGCTTCCCGGCGCTGGCTGCGGCGACAGTGATGTCCCGGTGCAGCGCGTTCGGTGCCGCGACGCACACCACATCGACGTCGGGCCGGCCGGCTAGCTCACGGAAATCGGTGAGCCAGGCGGGAATCGCCCAGCGCCCGGCGAACTCCGCTGCCCTTTCCGGCGAGCGTGAGGCCACTGCGCGAACCGTGGCACGGGGCAGCCGCGCGAAGGCCTCCGCGTGCGCTCCGGCGATGAAACCGCTGCCAACGATTCCGACTCCGACCTGATCCGACGTCATGACTTGCCTCCGCCGTGCTCGGCCTGTCGCGGCTCCAATGTGGCCATGAGATCATCTCGAATTATGCGCAAGGACCTGCGGGATTCCGATGAGTACGCAGCGGTTGCCGAGCATGTCCGGCGGCTGCACGAGCCGGCTTTCGGCAAGCCGCACCGGGTCACCGACCTCGTCGCGGCGTCCGACGCCAGCCGGATCGTGGTAACCGGATCCGTGTATGACGAGCTCGACGGGCTGCCGCGGACGGCCGTGTACGAAGTGCGGGACAGCGAACTCCGCGCGCTGACAACCGGCGGCGGGTCAGCCAAGGCGGCCCGGCTCGCCCCGGACGGCTCTGCTCTGGCGTTCCTGTCGGACCGGGCCAATGCTGAGGTCTTCCAGCTCTATCTGCTCGCCGACGGGCAGCTCGGCGAGGCCCGGCCAGCGCCAGCTGTCCCCGGCACGGTCGAGTACCTGGCCTGGTCGCCGGACGGCACGCGAATCCTGCTCGGCGTTGCCGGGCCGGCCGCCGAGATGGCCGACGCCCAGGGATCGGGAACGGCCGGCGCGGCCGACTCCGCGCTGCCGTCCTGGTACCCGCAGGTCGAGGCCGGGACGCCGGAGGATGCCTGGCGAAGCCTGTGGCTGTTCACTCTGGTCTCCGGCGAGCTGGCCAGGGTATCGCCTGAGGGGCTGAACATCTGGGAAGCGGCCTGGTCCGGGCCCGGTCATGTGCTGGCCATCACCAGCGAGCAGCCCGGCGAGGACGACTGGTACCGCGCGGTGCTCAGCCGGCTCGACCTCTCGACCGGAGAGGTTACCGAGCTGCTCCGCAGTGACGTCCAGCTCGGGCTGCCTGCTGGGACGCCGGACGGCACCAGGGCGGCCGTGGTGCAGGCCGTATGCAGCGACCGGTGGATCGTCGCGGGCGATCTGATCCTGCTGGATTTGGTAGCCGGCACCAGGTGCGCTGTCGACACCGCCGGGACAGATGTCACCGCAGTCGAGTGGATCGACCAGAGGAGGCTCGGCTACCTCGGGCAGCGCCATCTGGACAGCGTGGCCGGCATCGCCGACGCCGGGGACGGACCTCTGCCGGAGACAATCAGCGCTCGCGAAGTGGCCGCGTCCGCGCGGTCGTGGGCTAGCGGGTTCTACCCGGCCGGCGCTTTCACCTCAGACGGCCGGGTGATCGTGATCCGGGATGACTATGACCTTCCGCAGGAGATCGCGATTGTCGGCGCGGGCGCTGACCAGGTGCTTGCTTCGCTCGCCCAGGCCGGCACTGACTACATCCGGTCAGTCGCGGGCTCGGCGGCAGCCGTCAGCTGGAGCGCACCCGATGGGACACTGATCGAGGGCATCCTGTGCACGCCGGACGAAACGGGGCCGTTCCCGCTGATCTTGCATGTTCACGGCGGGCCGATCGGGGCTTACCGGCGGAGCTGGTCGATGCATGATCACTCGGTACCCCTGCTGGTCTCCCGAGGATATGCCGTCCTGCACCCGAACCCGCGCGGCAGTTCCGGGCGGGGTCAGGAGTTTGCCGCGGCGGTTGTCGGCGATATGGGCGGCGCGGACACTTACGACTACTTGTCCGGAGTCGATGCCATGATCGAGCGCGGGATCGCCGATCCCGCGCGGATAGGCACCATGGGCGTCAGCTACGGCGGGTTCATGTCGGCATGGCTGGTGACTCAGGACGACCGGTTCAAGGCCGCCGTCGCCGGATCGCCGGTGACGGAGTGGTACAGCTTCACGTTCACGACCAACATCCCTCGCTGGGGACTGTGGTTCCTTGACGACGCCGATCCCGAACAGGCCGGCAACCAGGTGCACACGCGCAGCCCGGTCCTGCAGGCAAGCAAGGCCAGGACGCCGACCCTGCTCACGGCGGGCGCAATGGACAGGTGCACGCCAGCCGGCCAGGCCAGGGAGTTCTATCAGGCCCTGGCCGGTTACGGCATCGACTCGGAGCTGGTGATCTACCCTGGCGAAGGACACGGAGTCAGGCGGTTCCCGGCCGTCACCGATTACCTGACCCGGATCGTCACCTGGTTCGAGCGATATATGCCCGCCTGACTTGCCCGCTGTGGCGTCATGCGTCGCATGAACCTCCGGCGACACATGCCCTGACATTCTCGGTTTGCGCCACCCGCTCCGGTATGACGGATGCATCGCGCTCTACAGCGGTGGCGCACCGCCGCTGCGCTTCCACCAGATCCGGCCGTCATCGATCGTCGGCACCTCGCGCGAGGTCACGCCGTCAGCATCAGCTGTGCTGACCGAAAAGTCCGGGCAAGAGCTCACCAGGTGGCGGCGACGTCGTGCAGATGATGGACCGGATCATGGATGAAGTAGCGCCTGGAGGATTCGACCGTGAAGTCCCTCCGTCCTGCCCGCCGATCTCATCGCGGGAGAAACTCTGGGTGTCCAAGCCGCGCTCCGGGTTCGGGGCGGGGGTGACAGACTCGTCGTCCTGCGGTTCATCGCGCGATTGGATTGATCATGGAGAACCCGCCCGCGCACTTCCCCGCCTGGCCCGGCGATGCTGAGGCGGCGGTGGCCCTGACCTTTGACGTGGATGGCGAGGCCCCCTGGCTCAGCGAAGGCCCGGAGTACGCCAGCCGGCTGACAATGCTGTCGCAGGGCCGCTTCGGCCCGGGCCGGGGCCTCGGCCGGATCTGCACCGCGGCACGGACGGCCTGGACGCCGCTGCGCAACGCGCCGAACTGGAGGACGGGCTAACCGCGCTGGGCAAGCTGGGAGTCCGGCCGGACGGTTACCGGTCACCGGGCTGGGAGCTGACTCCGCAGACGCTGGGTATGCTGGGCGAGCTCGGTTTCTGCTACGACGCCAGCCTGATGGCCGACGACCGGCCGTACTGGGTGGCCACCGGAACCGAGCCGCTGTTGGAGCTGCCAGGCCACTGGAGCTTGTGCGACTGGCCGTACTTTGGCTGGACCTCCTACCATGGCGGGTTGCTCGCCGACCCGGCCGCAGTGGAGCGGATCTGGCTAGCGGAATTCGAGTCGGCCCGCCAGGACCGCCGGGCGGTGACCTACACGATGCACCCTGAGGCCATCGGCCGCGGCTACCTGGCGCGGATGCTGCACACCGTGATCACCGGGATGATCGCCCGGGGACGTCCGTGGTTCGCCACGCACGCGCAGCTTGCGGACCTGGCCGGAGCCGCACCCACTGACTTACCCTGACCGCTACGGTCAGTCGGTCACGGTCATCGGGGTGAGTCGAGGTTGAGGGCTGATGGGGCTGCTAAAACGGCTGTACCGGGCCGATCCACATCAGCCGGGCCCAGATTAAGCTCTGACCGTCCCGTCCCACTGCCACTGCGCCTGGCGGGGCATGTCACCTAGCGGGGCGCGGCCGCTGCAGTAGAGCAGGACTTCGACCGGGTCGCCGCCGGGAGCGTTCGGAAACAGCCGGGCGATCACGGGGGCAGCAAGCGCAGCCGGCGGTCGCCACTGATCGGCGGGGTTCAGCCCGCGTACCACGTCAAGGGTGTGGATCAACGTCTCGATGACGCCCATCGCGGCGAACCCAGCCGGGTCCGAGACGCCGTAATTGTGATGCGCGCGCACACCTGGATCCGCGGATCGGGCAATGCGGTCCAGCAGGTCGGCGTGCGCGCTCAGCGCGGCAAGCAGTCGCGCGGGCGAGGCGGAGTCGTCGAGCGCAAGCTCGGTGCACAGGTACCCGTCGGGGCTGCCGTAAACGATCTGGCACGTGTAGAAGTAGAGACAATCAACCATGTGCAGAGCGGTCTGCCAGGTGCTCCATTCCAGGTCAGCTGCTGGCACCTGCCGCCAGTCCAGGTCGGTGTAGCCTGCCAGCGCGGCAGCAGAAGCACTGGCGGCGGCTCTGACATCAGCTATCTCCGGCATATTGTCATTTTATCTGACTCGTGATGGCGACCGCCCGGTTGACGTCAGGCTCGCCGGCCTGTATGCCTACCGGCATGCCTCCGGTCTCACTTGCGGTCATCGGCGCTGGCAGCCGGGGTACCGGCTACGGCCGCTGGGCGCTGGCTAATCCGTCACGCGCCCGGGTGGTGGCGGTCGCGGAGCCTCGCCAAGTCCGCCGCGACCGCTTCGCGGCCGCGCACGGCATCGCGGCTGCCGACGCCGCCGGAGAGTGGCGCGATCTGGCCGCCCGGGAGCGGTTCGCCGATGCTGTGCTGGTCTGCACCCAGGACCGGATGCACGCCGAGCCTGTCGAGGCGTTCGCGGCGCTTGGCTACCACGTCCTGGTGGAGAAGCCGATGGCCCCCGACGAGCACACGTGCCGGCAGATCGTCGTGGCCGCGGAGCGCGCCGGGGTGATGCTCGCCGTCGGGCACGTGATGCGGTACACGCCCTACACCACCACGGTGAAGCAGATCGTGGACTCCGGCCGGCTCGGTGAGATCATGAGCGTCGAGCACCTGGAGCCGGTCGGTTTCTGGCACCAGGCTCACTCCTACGTGCGCGGCAACTGGCGCCGCGCCGACCTGGCGACGTCAATGCTGATGGCCAAGTCCTGCCACGACCTGGACTGGTTGCAGTACATCGTGGGCCAGCCGCCTCAGCGCGTGTCGAGTTTCGGCCGGCTGAGCCATTTCACCCGCGAACATCAGCCGGACGGGTCTGCGGACCGGTGCCTGGACTGCGCCGTAGAGGCGAGCTGTGCGTACTCGGCCACCCGGTTGTACGGCGGGCTGCTGAGCACCGGCGAGCACGGCTGGCCGCTCGACGTGGTCCTGGATGATTTCACCCCGGCCGCCCTGGATGAGGCTTTGCGCGACGGCCCGTACGGCCGGTGTGTCTATGCCTGCGACAACGACGCGGTCGACCACCAGGTAGTCGCGATGGAATTCCCCGGCGGGGCGACGGCCACGTTCACAATGACCGCGTTCACCGCGGCCGGCTGGCGGCGCACCAGGATCTTCGGAACCCGCGGCGAGCTTTCCGGCGATGGCGAGACGATCAGGCTCTACGACTTCATGACCCGGGAGACTCAGGTGATCACCCCGCAGCAGGCGGGAACTATGTCGGCCGCCGGAGGTCACGGCGGCGGCGACGCAGGCTTGATGGACGCGTTCACCGCTGCGGTCGCGGCCGGCGACCCCGGACAGATCAGGTCGGGTCCGCGCGAGTCCCTGGCGAGCCACCTTGCTGTCTTCGCGGCCGAGCGCGCCCGCCTGAACGGAACCGTCGAGACACTCTGACGGCGGCCTCGGGCTGCCGTTCGGCATGTGGCGATATAAGCCATTAGGCTGCGTCGGGGGAACGACGCACGAAAGGCCATCCGCCAGTCATGAGCAAAGCGCAACGCAACCGCGCCGAGAGCGCCAGAGCGCGGATCGCCGCCCAGCAGGCGGCCGCCCGGAAGGCAGAGCAGCGGCGCCGCATATTCCTGGCCGGCGGGGGCGTCCTGGTCGTGCTTATCGTGGTCGTCGTGCTGATCATAGTGAAAGCGAACCAGGCGCCGGCCAAGGCGCCGCCGCCTAAATCGGATGCGGCGATCGCCAGTGAGCTGGCGACGATCCCGGCCAGCACGTACGATGCCGTCGGGGCCGGCCCGTCCGGCAGCAACGCGGTGGCTCCGCTGAGCCCCATCTCCGCGCCGCCGCTGACATCGGGGGGCAAGCCCCAGGTCTTCTACCTCGGCGCCGAGTACTGCCCGTTCTGTGCAGCCGAGCGGTGGGCGATGGTTACCGCGCTGAGCCGGTTCGGCACCTTCACGGGGCTTCACTTCATCCACTCGACGAGCCAGGACATCTACTCCAACACCGCGACGCTGTCTTTCTACCGGTCTACCTACGCCAGCAGCTATCTGGTGTTCACGCCCGTCGAGTCCGCGACAGTCACCGATGAACCACTGCAGAGCCCGACGGCTGCGCAGGCGGCGCTGATCAGCAAGTACGACGCGGTGCCCTACGTGCCGAAGTCCGCAGCGGGGAAGATCCCGTTCATCGATTTCGGCGGCGCGTACGTGGACAGCGGAGCGCAGTACGTGCCATCAGTTCTTGGCACCACGCCCGTTGAGGACCCGTCGCATTTCGGCCTGACCTGGGCGCAGATCGCGCAGGACCTCCGGAACCCCAGCAGTCCGGTGGCGCAGGCTGTCCTCGGCGCGGCCAACCGCATCACCGCAGCGGTCTGCAAGCTCACCCACGGCCAGCCGGGGAACGTCTGCCAGTCCGCCGCGGTGACCTCAGTCAGCAGCAACATCTGAGCAGCGCCGCGCCGTGACGACCGAGTTCGACGAGATCGGCGTGGTTGACCTCGCCCGCTACATCCGGCCCGGCGACCTGATCGTCTGGGGGCAGGCAAGCGCCGAGCCACTCCGGCTCACCGAAGCGCTCGCCAAGCAGCGCGAGGAACTCCGCGGGGTTCGCTGCTTCACCGGCATCTCCAGCTCGCCAGCGGTACGCACGGAGTACTGCGACTATCTGTCGTTCATTTCGTACTGCGGAGCCGGTGCCAACCGCGCGCTCGCGGCGGCGGGCGCACTCGACATCCTGCCGGCTCACTACTCGGAACTACCGCGGATCCTGGGCGACGGGCCGCTCCGGGCGGACGTGCTGTTCCTGTCGCTGCCGCCGGCTGCCCAGGATGGCACCTACGGGTTCGGCCTCGGCGCGGACTACGTGGCCACACTGATCGGCCGCGCACGGCTCGTGATCGCCGAGGTTAACGATCAGCTGCCGGACACCAGCTGCGGCCGCAGGCTGACGCCAGATGAAATTGACGTGCTGGTGCACGTCTCGTACCAGCCGGCCGAATACCCGCAAGCAGCAGCGCGCGGCGTAGAGGACGCTATCGCTGCGCACGTCGCGGAGCTGATCCCGGACGGCGCCACGATCCAGCTCGGCATCGGAGCCATCCCGTCCGCGGTTGCCAGCCGCCTGGGCAGCCATAGCGACCTTGGTGTCCACACGGGCGTTAGCACCGACGCCGTCGCGGAGCTCCTCGATGCGGGCGTCGTTACCGGCGCCCGCAAGAGCCTGGACCCGGGGCTCGTGGTGACCGGCTTCATGATGGGCACCCGGAAGCTGATCTCGCGCAGCGCGGCCGACTACCCGATCCGGCTCACCGATACCAGCTATACCCACGACCCGGCAGTGCTGGCCGCACAGCACCGGTTCGTGGCAATCAACTCGGCCATCGAGGTCGACCTCACCGGAGCCGTGAATTGCGAGACGGCAGCGGGCCGTTATGTGGGCGCTGTGGGTGGTGCGACCGACTTCCTGCGAGGTGCCGCCAGGTCAGAGGGGGGCGTTCCGGTCATCGTCCTGCCCTCGACAGAAGGCGCGGTCAGCCGGATCGTTGCTACGCTCAGCGGCCCCGCCAGCCAAGCCCGTGCTGACGCTGGCGTGATCGTGACCGAGTATGGAGTTGCCGACCTGCGAGGCCTGACGCTGTCGCAGCGGCGCACGCGGATGCTCGCCATCGCGCATCCCCGGCACGCCGAGGCACTGGAGAGAGGGAGAACACCATGACCACGCGCCGAGCCGCGATAGTGGCGCCGATGCGGACGCCAGTAGGCACGTTCGGCGGAAGCCTGCGCGACGTGCCTGTCGAGGTCCTGGCCGCCACCGTCATCAAGGCGGTTCTGACGCGGACCGGGATCGATCCGAACCTCATCGAGGACGTTTCGTTTGCCCAGTCCTATGCCAGCGGCGAGGCGCCCTGCATCGGGCGGTGGGCTGCGCTGGAGGCAGGGCTGCCGGTCAGTGTTCCGGGCTTCCAGCTCGACCGGCGGTGCGGCGGTGGCCTGCAAGCGGTCATTACCGCGGCGATGATGGTGCAGACCGGAGCAGCAGACGTGGTGCTGGCCGGCGGCGTGGAGAGCATGAGCAACGTCGAGCACTACACCACCTCGATGCGGTGGGGTGCCAGGTCGGGGAACCAGTTCCTGTACGACCGGCTGGACCGGGGCCGGGAACGCTCCCAGCCAGAGTGGCGGTTCGGCAAGATCTCCGGGATGATCGAGACCGCCGAGAACGTGGCCGAGCAGTTCGGCATCACCAGGGAAGAGGCGGACGCCTACGCCGCGCGTAGTCATCAGCGCGCCGCGGCCGCGTGGGCGGCCGGGGTGTTCGACGACGAGGTGGTGCCCGTCGAGGTACCGCAGCGCCGCGGCGACCCGGTGACCGTCGGCAAGGACGAGGGCGTCAGGCCTGACTCCACGCCGGAGTCGCTCAGCAAGCTCCGTGCGATTATGCCTGGTGGCACCGTGACAGCTGGCAACGCGAGCCAGCAGAACGACGCGGCCGCGGCCTGCCTCGTTGTTGCCGAAGACAAGCTCGCGCAGCTCGGTCTGGAGCCGCTCGGCTATCTGGTCGGCTGGACCGCAGCCGGGTGCGAGCCGGCCACCATGGGAATCGGGCCAGTCCCGGCGGTAGCGCGGCTGTTCGCCCGGACCGGACTCGACTTCAGCTCGATCGACCTCGTCGAGCTGAACGAGGCCTTCGCCGCGCAGGTCCTGGGGGTTCTGGCTGGCTGGGGGTGGAACGACCCGGACAAGCTCAACGTCAACGGCTCGGGCATCTCGCTCGGCCATCCGATCGGCGCGACTGGCGCGCGGATCCTCACCACCGGATTGCGCGAGCTACGACGGCGCGACGGCCGGTATCTGCTGGAGACCATGTGCGTCGGCGGTGGCCAGGGTGTTGCCGCGATCTTCGAGGCAGCGCGCTGACGATGCTCGCCTCGCGCTCGAACCGGCCGGGCTAGCTGGTCGGGGTCGGCGTAGGTGTCGGGGTCGGCGTAGGGGTCGGGGTCGGGGTCGGGGACGGGCTGCCCGGCGAGGTAGACGTCTGCGACGGCGAGGGCGACGAGGAAGAGGAATACCTGGCCGTCGGCGCAGGGGCCGGCGACTTCTTCGGATGCGCGGAGTGTGAGACCGACGCGTGCGGCGCCGGCAAGATGCCGCTCGCCGGGCCGCCCTTGTGGCCAGATCGCTTGGCTCCGCCCTGGGAGCGCCCGGACCCCGATCCTGACAAGCCGCTTGTCGCGGAACCCGAACCCGAGCCACTCGGCGTTATCACGGCGCTGGGCGGGTGCGCGGCAGCGTGCGCCAGGGTACTGAAGGCCGCGTACACCACGCCGCCAGTGGCGGCCGGTGCGAGCAGCAGCCCGGCCATCACCGCGGACGCAATCAGCAGCTTCCGGCCGGATGGCAGGCCTTCGTTCTGGGCAGGAAAGCCGTCCGGCCCGAGGTGTTCAGCGTGCGCGCTGATGGCGTCGCGGTAGGACCGGAACCGTGCATCAAGCACGACCCGGGCAGCCCGCCGCCAGATCGACGGCGGCATGGTGGCTAGCCGGACGGCCGAGAGCTGGTCCGCGAGCACGTCCTGGCCTGGTGCGTCCGCTGTCGCCAGCCCGGCCAGAGCCCCGGACTGGGCCGCGAACTTCGTTCGCGCCGCCGCGAGCAGGCTTGGCATGCTGGCGGCCGGCTGGCCGAGCACCTCAGGCAGGTCATCCATGCTGACGTCGTGCCGGTACAGCAGGTCGAGGATCTCGCGGTCGTCGCGGGGTAGCGCGATCAGCATCGCGCGCAGTGACAGCCCGCTTGCGGCCTCGAAATCGGACAGCGTGAGCTCACCCGTGTCGCCGTCGATGATGCCGGTATCAGCCTCGTCGACGAACGCGAGTGCAGCAGCAAGGTCTGCGGCTCCGTTCCGCCTGGCAGCACCGGGACCGCGCCGGCCAGGCTGGCTCTGTCCGCCGCTCAGGCATTCCCACCGGCCGAGCGCGAGAACCCAGGCGCGCATGCGGCTGGTGTCGGTCAGCCGACCTGCTAGCGAGTGGGCCGCGATGAGCGTGACCTGAGTGGTGCTGGCAGCCCGGCCTCGCTCGCCGAGCAGCCCGTAACAGTAGTCAAAGAGATGCTGAGCGTGGGCATCGAACAGCTCAGCGAAGGCGTCGCGATCATCCTGCGCCTTGGCCGGCCGCGGTGGACCCGGCGGCAACGCCGAGTCGTCCTGGCTAGTCACCGCACCTCCTCGCAGCACCCGCACCCCGCCCGGCTGATAACCGAATGTGCAGTTCAAACGGCCCATCCGACGGTATCGGATGGGACACCCCTTTACTAGTTACCAGTGTCGCGGCGCCGGGTCCTGCCTGCGAGCACATCTAATCGAGCCGCAGGGTCGGCGAGAAGTACGCCTAATGCGAAATCTCTTCCTGCGTCATGGCAGTGCTGGCTAGCGTTGCCTGAAGGAGATCGCGGCTCGTTGCCGTGCTAACCGAGTATCTCGCACGAGGGGATCAGCCGATGCGCCACCCGCTCCTTCCCGGCCAGGTCGACGCGAGCCGCCGAGTCCGGCCGCTGCTGCGGACGACCCTGGGCGAGGTGCTCCGCCGGACCCGCTTGGAGCAGGGCCGTACTCTCGCCGACGTGGCACGAGCCGCGAAGGTGTCGATGCAGTACCTGTCCGAGATCGAGCGCGGTCGCAAAGAGGCCTCATCCGAGGTGCTGGCGGCGATCTGCGATGCCCTTGAGACCGACCTGCCCGATGTGCTCGCCGAGGTGGGACGCGAGCTAGCTAGCCCGGCGGGCCAGCGCGCCACCGTCGTCAGGCTCGGGAGGGGCCCGGATCAGCCCGCCGCCGGGCAGGAGCCCGCCGCACCGGGCGGCGGCGACCTCGTCTGCCTGCTGGCTGCCTGATCAGCCGGCGGCAGTGCGCACTGCGGGAGGCGGCGCAGCTGGCTGCAGCGCCTTGCGGGTCGTGATGACCTCGTCGGCCAGGCCGTAGCTGACAGCCTCGCTGGCACTGAAGGTCTTGCTCCGGTCCAGGTCGGCCCTTATCTTCGCGACCGGGTGTCCGGTGTGCTGGCTGAGGATCTCGTCCACCTCAGCCCTGACCCTGGCCAGTTCCTTGGCCTCGACTGCCAGGTCCGGGAGAGCACCCTGAGCCTGGCTGGACGGCTGATGGAGCGCCACCTTCGCGTGCCGCAGCACTGCGCGCTTTCCGGGCGCGCCGGCCGCGAGCAGAACTGCGGCAGCCGACGCCGCGTGGCCCATACACACCGTCGCGACGTCCGGCCGGATGTACTGCATGGTGTCGTAGATCGCGGTCAGCGCGCTGAAGGAGCCGCCAGGGGAGTTGATGTACAGGCTGATCTCCAGATCGGGGCTGGCCGCCTCGAGATGGAACAGCTGGGCCATCACCACGTTGGCCACGCCGTCATCGATCTCGGTGCCGAGAAAGATGATGCGCTCGGCCAGCAGCCGTGAGTAGATGTCATAAGCACGCTCCCCGAGCGGGGTTCGCTCGACGACGGTAGGGATCGTGTACTGGCTCATCGTCACAGGCCCGCCATCCTGCCGACGACGGCTGGCCGGATGTCTTCGACCCGCTCCAGGATGTGGTCGATCATGCCGTAGTCGAGCGCTTCCGCCGCGCTGAACCACCGGTCCCGGCGGCTGTCGGCCGCCACCCGCTCGGCCGGCTGGCCGGTGTGCTCCGAGATAAGCTTGATCATCAGCGACCCGACCCTGTCCAGCTGCGCCGCGTAGATCTCCACATCCGCGGCCGTGCCGCCGAACCCGGCAGAGCCCTGGTGCATCAGCACCTGGGCGTGCGGCAGGCTGAAGCGCTTGCCGTGAGTGCCCGCGCACAGCAGGAACTGAGCCATGCTTCCGGCCAGGCCCATTGCGAGGGTGCTGACGTCGTTCGGGATCAGGCGCATGGTGTCGTAGATCGCCAGACCGGCGCTGACCGATCCGCCCGGCGAATTGATGTACAGGCTGATGTCGCCCCGCGGGTCCTCCGCGGACAGCAGCAGCAGCTGGGCGCACAGCCGGTTCGCTACCCGGTCATCGACCTCGCTGCCCAGAACAATGATGCGCTGGTACAACAGCCTGGTGACCAGCTGGTCGTCGAGTGCGCCCAGTGCTTGTTCAGCCAGTGCTGCGGCTTCCATGATGGTGCCTGCCTTCCCGTCGGCATCGTGCCCGTCTTCAACGATCGTTCGCCCGGCGGTCGCTAGCCAAGGCAATCTGCCGTCAGCAGAGAATCCATAGGACAATGGATCGGGTGACAGCACTGCAGCCGGAGCACCTCGCCGCCAACCTGGCCCGGTTCCAGCGGGTGGCGGTTGATCGCCCCGAACTCAAGCGGGCCTCCGTCGCGCTCTGCGTCCAGACGGGAGACGCCGGCAACACGCTGCTGATTACCAGGCGGGCGAGGGGTCTCCGGAATCACGCGGGCCAGTGGGCACTGCCCGGCGGCCGCCGGGACGAAGGCGAGACGATCGAGGCCGCGGCATTGCGCGAGCTGCATGAGGAAACTGGCGTCGCAGCAGCGCCCAGCGCCGTGCTCGGCCTGCTCGATGATTACGTCACGCGGTCCGGCTACCTGATGACCCCGGTGGTGGTCTGGGGCGGCGCTGCAGACGGCGAGCTCACCGCCGCGCCCGGAGAGGTCGCCAGGATCTTCCGGGTGCCGATGGCCGATCTCGATGTTGAGCCCGAGTTTGTGCACATCCCGGAGGCGCAGCAGCCGGTGATCCGGCTCCCGCTGTTCGACCGGTACGTGCACGCGCCGACGGCCGCGATCATCTACCAGTTCTGCCAGCTGGCGGTGCACGACATCACGATGCGCGTCGCGCACTTCGAGGCTCCCGTTCACCTATGGAAGTAATGGGGCTGCGGGCCTGCCGATCGCTAGTCTGCGGACATGCAGGACACTGAGTTCGCCGACGTGCTCGATGCCGTCCGCCGGTTCGTGCGGACCAGGGTCGTGCCGCGTGAGGACGAGATAGAGGAAACCGACGCGATCCCGGCGGATGTCCGCCAGGCAGCGGTCGACATGGGCCTGTTCGGCTACACGCTGCCGGTCCGGTACGGCGGGCTCGGCGTGAGCCTGGCCGAGGACGTGCAGCTAGCGTTCGAGTTCGGCTACACCACGCCAGCCTTCCGCTCCATGTTCGGCACCAACAACGGGATCGCCGGGCAAGTGCTTGTGAGCTCCGGCACCGACGAGCAGAAGGAACGCTGGCTGCCGAGGCTGGCCGAGGGCGCGATCGCCTCATTCGCGCTGACCGAGGCCGAGGCAGGATCGGACCCGTCCGGCCTGACCACGAAGGCAACGCGAGACGGCGACGGCTACGTGATCGCCGGCGCGAAGCGGTTCATCACCAACGCGCCGCTAGCCGACCTGTTCGTAGTATTCGCGCGCACCGATCCGGCCGCGAGCGGGACGCGCGGGATCTCGGTGTTCCTGGTCGATGCCGGGCTCGACGGTGTCCGGGTCGGGCCCAAGGACCGCAAGATGGGGCAGGCGGGCGCATGGACTGCCGAGGTGATCTTCGACAAGGTCAGGGTTCCTGCCACTGCCCTGATCGGCGGCGAAGAGGGAGCCGGATTCGGCGCGGCGATGCGGTCGCTGGTCCGCGGCCGGGTGCACATCGCGGCGATCTGCGTGGGCATGGCGGACCGGTTGCTGGCCGAGTCGGTCACGCACGCCACCTCGGCGCGGCAGGGCGGCCAGCCGATCGGCGAGTTCCAGCTCGTCCAGGCGATGCTCGCGGAGATCCAGACCGGCGCCTACGCAGGCCGGGCGATGGTCGCAGAGGCAGCACGCAACTATGACTCGGGAGCCGACCGGCGGATCGGCCCGTCGGCCGCCAAGCTGTTCTGTTCCGAGATGGTTGGCCGCGCCGCCGACCTGGCAGTCCAGGTACATGGCGGCCTCGGCTACATGCACGGCGTCGCGGTCGAGCGGTTGTACCGCGATGCTCGGCTGTTCCGTATCTACGAGGGCACCAGCGAGATCCAGAAACTGATAATCGGCCGGGCTCTGGTCCGGGAGGGCAGTTGACAATGCAGCAGGTCCTGCGCGCCGAGCAGGAAGCAGCCGTCGAGGCCGCCCTTGGCCGTCTAGATCTGGAGGCCAAGGTTGCGATCCTGTCCGGCCAGGACACCTGGACGCTGCCCGCGCTGCCGCAGATCGGGCTCGAGTCCATCGTTATGTCGGACGGTCCGGTCGGCGTTCGCGGCGTCACCTGGAGCGCGGCAGACCCGTCGATCCTGCTGCCGAGCCCGTCTGCGCTGGCGGCGACCTGGGACAGCCAGCTAGCCCGCCGCGCCGGTCAGCTCCTCGGCCAGGAAGCCCGGCGCAAAGGCGTGCACGTGCTCCTGGCACCGACCGTCAACCTGCACCGCAGCCCGCTCGGCGGCCGCCACTTCGAGTGCTACTCCGAGGACCCGCTGCTGACCGGTGAAATCGGGGCGGGCTATGTGGCCGGCGTGCAGGACCAGGGCGTGGCGACCACCGTGAAGCACTTCGTGGCCAATGACTACGAGACCGAGCGCTTCACCGCCAGCACTGTGGTCAGTGAGCGAGCGCTGCGCGAGCTCTACCTGGCGCCCTTCGAGACGATCATCGCGAAGGCGGACCCCTGGGGGGTGATGTCGGCCTATAACGCGGTCAACGGCGTGTCGATGACGCAGCATGCCGCATTGCAGCGCGGCGTGCTCAAGGGCGAGTGGGACTTCGACGGGATCATCGTGTCCGACTGGCTGGCCGCGCGCGCCACAGCCGCTACTGCCAACGGTGGCCTGGATGTCGCGATGCCGGCGGCCGGCAACCCGTGGGGGACCCGGCTGACCGAGGCTGTGCGGTCCGGCGCAGTGCCTGTCGAGGTCGTCGACGAGCAGGTGCGCCGGGTGCTGCGGCTAGCTGCCAGGGTCGGCGCCCTGGCCGGCGCCCCCGAGTCAGTGCCGCCGCAGGTCCGTCCCGCAGTAATCGACGGGATAGGCCTCGCGCGGGAAATCGCCGCGCGGTCATTCGTGCTGGCCGTCAACCGCGACGGCACGCTGCCACTCGACGTTTCCCGTGTCGGCAGCATCGCCCTGATTGGCGCACTCGGCCGGGACGCGCGGGTGCTCGGCGGTGGCAGCGCGACCGTGTTCCCCGAGCACATCGTCTCCCCGCTCGAAGGCTTGTCAGGAGCGCTGCCGGACGCGGTCAAGCTGAGTTACGCCATCGGTTCCGAGCCGCGTACCGGCAAACTGCCGCCCGCCGCCGGACCGCTGTGGGCGGGGTTGCAGGCGACGTTCCGGGACAAGGCAGGGGCCACTCTCTACCAGACGCCGCTGTCGACCGGCGCCGGCCGGTGGCTGGATCTGCCCGCTGGGGTGCACCCGGACGTACTGGATACTGTAGAGATCTCCGGCCGGCTGACCGCTGACGCGGTCGGCACGCATCAGCTTGGCATCCGCGGACTCGGCCTGTTTACCCTGCGCGCCGGCGACACGGTCCTGTTCGACGGGTCCGTGCGACCGGAATCCGATGACATCGCAGTCACCTTCCTCGCGCCCCCGGAACAGCGCGTTCGGGTGCCGCTAGCAGCGGGCGAGACCGTGGAAGTGCAGCTCACCCACCAGGTCAGCCTGATCCGCGGATTCCCGGTGGTATCGCTGACGCTGGGTCACGGTGCCCCGATCGCTGCTGCCGATGACCTGCTGGCCGAGGCCGAAGCCGTGGCCAGCGCCGCGGACGCAGCCATCGTGGTTGTGGGCACCACTGACGAGGTCGAGTCGGAGGGCTTCGACCGGACGACTCTGGCGCTGCCGGGGCGCCAGGACGAACTGGTCCGCCGCGTCGCAGCGGCGAACCGGCGCACCATCGTGGTAGTCAACGCGGGGTCTCCGGTGGAACTGCCGTGGGCCGACGACGTCGCAGCGGTGCTGCTGGTCTGGTTCCCCGGTCAGGAAGCCGGCCACGCGATTGCTGATGTGCTGCTCGGCGTCGCCGAGCCGGGCGGCCGGCTGCCCACGACATGGCCGGCCGCCGAGGCAGACTGCCCGGTGCTGTCCGTCACGCCGGCTAACGGCGAACTCCGCTACGACGAAGGCGTGTTCATCGGCTACCGGGCCTGGCAGCGGTCCGCCGTCCCGGCGCGGTTCGCGTTCGGCCACGGCCTCGGCTACACCAGCTGGGTCTACGAGACGATGACAGCGGACGGCAGTGAGGTCACCGTCAGCGTGCGCAATACCGGCAGCCGGGTCGGCCGCGAAGTAGTGCAGATCTACGCCGGACCGGTGACGCCGGACGACAG
The DNA here is from genome assembly GCA_035507615.1 of Streptosporangiaceae bacterium. Lineage (GTDB taxonomy): Bacteria > Actinomycetota > Actinomycetes > Streptosporangiales > Streptosporangiaceae > JAJYUU01. Next base: position 102,448 of record DATJNX010000025.1, on the reverse strand, counting down.
CCGCCCGCGGCGCTGGCTGGCCGGCTTCGGCACCGTCGCGGCCGGTCCGGGCGAAACCGCGACCGTCACGATCACGCTGCCTGAGCGCGCCTTCCAGATGTGGGCTGACGGCTGGAGGACAGTGCCGGGGGAGTACCTCATCGAGGCGGCGCACAGCCTGGACGACGTCCGTGCGGCCACCGCCATCACGGTCGCCTGACGCGCGCGTGGCCGCCCAGTACCCGGACAACCACAGCACGCCCAACGGCAGCGCACCAATGACAGGCCTGGCGGAGGCCGGCGAAGCCGGCGCAGGCGCCGCCACTGGCCGGGCCGGCTTCCGGCGGCTGCTCGTCAGCCTGGGCATCGCCAACGGGGCACTGTCCGCGCTGTACGCCGGGATCGTTACCGTCCTGCTTCCGCTCCAGGTCGAGCACATCGACCGGGCGCACAAGGTCGCGGCACTCGGCGTCGTCTCAGGGGTCAGCGCGCTGGTTGCACTAGTGTTCAATCCGATCGGCGGCGCGCTATCAGACCGGACCAGGTCCCGGTTCGGCCGCCGGGCACCCTGGCTGATCACTGCGTCCGTCGCGGTGATAGGCACGGTCACCCTCCTCGGCCAGGCCGGAACGGTGCTTCTGGTCGGAGCCGCCTGGTGCCTGACGCAGGCGGTCGCGAACCTCTACCAGGCGCCGCTGACGGCAGTTATCCCGGACCGGATTTCCAGGCAGCGGCGAGGCGCGGCGTCCGCGGTGGCCGGTGTCTCGTCGGTGCTCGGCGGTGTCGCGGGCGTCGGACTGGCCAGTCAGTTTGCCGGGCACACCGGTACGGGCTACCTCGCTCTCGGGGTGCTGCTGGCGGTGACCGCGGGCTACTTCGTGGTCAGCACCGCGGACCCGCCGAGCACGGGCCTGCCCAGGCCGGTACGCGACACCAGGAGCATGGCGGCCCGGCTGGCCGGCTTCCTTTCCGCGCTGCGGCACCGCGATTTCACTCTGGTCTTCGCCAGCCGTGCCGCGGCGATCCTGGGCTATTACCTGGTGATCAGCTACGAGCTGTACATCCTGACGGATTACATTCCGCTGCCCGGGCGGCTGCGGCCGGCTCAGGGGGTCACCATCCTGGCGGCGATCAGCGCGGTCGGTGCTCTGCTGGCAGCCGGCATCGCCGGGCCGGTGTCGGACCGGCTGGACCGGCGTAAGCCGTTCGTCTTCATCTCCTCCGCGGTTGCCGGTGCCGGCTGCGTGCTGCCGGTAATCTCGCCGACGTTCCGGACCATCGAGATTTTCGCCGCGTTCGCCGGGATCGCGTTCGGCTGCTACCTCTCGGTTGACGCCGCTCTCGTCACTCTGGTGCTGCCGAGCAGCGAAGACGCAGCCAGGGACCTCGGCGTGCTCAATATCGCCAACGCTGGCCCGCAAGTGATCGCGCCGCTCATCGCGGCGCTGATCATCAGCCATGCCGGCGGCTACCGGACGCTGTTCATCGCTGGCGGCTGCTGCGGCATCGTCGGCGCTCTCGCGGTGCTACCAGTCCGGTCCGTCCGCTGATCGCAGGCGGGTACCAGCCCCTGCCGCGGAGCGGATTAGGCTGGCAAGGTCATGGATGCTGGCCGACTCGCCGACGACGGCACCGGAGCCTGGTTCGGGCTACGCACGTCACGCTGGCAGGACTGGAAGCCGGACTGGCTGCTGTCGGCCAAGAAGCAGCTCGGCCTCACGATCAGCGTTGTCATCCCGGCCAGGAACGAGCAGCGAACCGTAGCAGGAGTAGTAGGCGCCATCGGCCGGTCGCTTGTCACCCAGGTCCCGCTGGTTGACGAACTGGTAGTAATGGACTCGGACTCGACGGACGCTACCGCGCAGGTAGCAGCCGAGGCCGGCGCGCTCGTGTACCGGGCGCGCGAGGTGCAGCCCGCTGCGGGCAGCTTCCCCGGCAAGGGCGAGGCGCTCTGGAAATCGCTGCTGGTCACCAGCGGCGATCTGCTGGTCTTCATTGACGCCGACCTGACACGGTGGGGACCGCACTTCGTCTCCGGCCTGCTCGGCCCGCTGCTAGCGGACGAGCAGGTCCGGCTGGTCAAGGGCTTCTATACCCGGGTACGCACCGAGTCGGACGGATCCACCTCGACCGAGGGCGGCCGCGTCACCGAACTTGTCGCTCGCCCGCTAATCAGCCTGTGGTGGCCGGAGCTCGCCGCGGTGGTCCAGCCGCTGGCCGGCGAATGGGCTGCCCGGCGCAGCCTGATGGAATCGCTGAGCATTCCGGTCGGCTATGGCGTCGAACTCGCGACGCTGATGGACACTGTCTCGCGGTACGGCCTTGACGCAGTAGCTCAGGTTGACCTGGGCAGCCGGGCACACCGGCACCAGGCCAACCATGACCTGGCGCTGATGGCAGCGGAACTGCTGATGGTGGCCGAGCGCCGCCGGCCAGGACGGCTGCCGGACAAGCTCGCGACTGCGGTCGACCTGCATCAGTTCGTGCGGGACGACGACGGTCAGGCCCGCCGTATCTCCCGGCCGGTTCCGGTCGCCGAACGGCCGCCGGCTGCCTCGGTCCGGGCCGATGAATAGCGTTTCAGCGGCCCAGGAATCGGCCGCGCAGGGCATGCTGCGACTCGGCAACCGGGCGTTTCCACCTGGTCAGCCTCTCGTCATGGGAATCGTGAACCGGACCCCTGATTCGTTTTACCGGCCCGCGGTGACCTGGGACGAGGCCGAGGCCATGGACCGCGTCCACCAGGTCATCGCAGCCGGAGCGGACATTGTCGACGTCGGGGGGATTCCGGCAGCGCCCGGCGCCGAAGTCGACGCGGCAGAGGAGATCCGCCGCACCGTCGGGTTCATCAGCGCGATCCGGGCGGGCTACCCGGAGATCCTGATCAGCGCTGATACGTGGCGGCACGAGACCGGCCGGGCTGCCTGCGAAGCCGGAGCCGACTTGCTCAACGACAGCTGGGGCGGAGCCGACCCGCAGCTCGCCGACGTCGCGGCCGAATTCGGTGCCGGGCTGGTGTGCTCGCACGTCGGCCCGCAGCAGCCCAGGACCAGGCCGTTCCGCGTCGCGTACGCCGACGTCATGGCTGATGTGCTCGATCAGGTGCAGCGACTGGCCCGGCGCGCGCTGGCGGCCGGCGTCCAGCGCGACCGCATTGTGATCGATGCGGCGCATGACTTCGGCAAGAACACCTGGCACTCTCTGGAGATCACCCGGCGGCTAGACGAGATGACGCAGACCGGATACCCGGTCCTGGTTTCGCTGTCCAACAAGGACTTCGTGGGCGAGACGCTGAACTTGCCGCCAGAGCAACGGCTGCCCGGCACGCTCGCAGCGACCGCCATCTGCGCCTGGCACGGCGCGCGTATCTTCCGGGTGCACCAGGTGGCCGAGTCCCGGCAAGTCATCGACATGGTGGGCGCCATCCGCGGGGAGCGGCCGCCCGCCCGCGCGGTGCGGGGACTGGCGTAGTGCTCACCGCAGCCGCCGTATGCCCGGCCCCGCCGTTGCTCGCCCGTGAGCTCACCGGCGCCGACCCGGTCGTGCCCGAACTCCGCCAGGCTTGCCTCGACGCGGCGACGGAGCTAGTGCGCTCCGCCCCCGATGTGGTCGCGGTGGTGGGCGCGGGCGAGCAGACCAGGGAGTTCGGCCCGCACGTCCGGCTCGACCTGGCAGCGTACGCACCGGCCCTCGCCCATGGCGGGCTGCACAGTCGCGGCCTCGACCGGCAGAGCGGCGTGACCGGAACCGACGAGCCGCTGCCGCTCTCGCTCGGCCTTGGCCGCATGCTGCTCGAGCAGGCGGGGTACGGCGGCGCTCTCGCACTGCACTCGGTGCACGACCGTGCCAGCGCGGCTGATTGCGCCGCCCTCGGCACGCACCTCGCTGAGGCTGCAGCCCGGGTAGCACTGCTGGTGATGGCGGACGGAAGCGCGCGCCGCAGCCTCAAGGCACCGGGTTACCTGGACGAGCGGAGCGCCCCGTTCGACGCGGAAGTCACCGGCGCCATCCGCGACGGGGACATGCCCGCGCTGCTAGCGCTGGACGCCGGCCTCGCCCGGGAGCTGATGGCGACCGGCCGACCGGCATGGCAGGCGCTGGCCGGCGCTCTGAGCGGACCGCCGCCTGCTGTCGTGATCAGGTACTGCGACGACCCGTTCGGCGTGGCGTACCTTGTGGCCTCGCTGTCGCCACAGCATGATGCGGTACCAACATCGGGGAGGGAACGTGGTTGAGACTGGACTGGCCGGCCGCAACGTGCTGGTGTTCGGGGCGATCGGCGCCCTCGGCGCAGCCGTAGCAGCGAGTTTCGCTGATCTCGGCGCAGTTGTCCGCGGCGTGGACCGGGAAATGCCCGGCCCCGATCGGCGGCTGGCCGGGGTGCAGTACGAAAGCACTGACGCGCTGGACGACGCGTCCGTTCGCGAGCGCTTCGACGCAGGTCCGGTGCCCTGGGCCGTGCTCAATACGATTGGCGGCTACGCGCCGCACCGGGCCATGGCCGAGCTTGATCGAAATGAACTGACCCGGCAGCTCGAGATCAATCTGGTGTCGGCGGCGCTGATCACCAAGCATGCCTTGCGGGTCATGCAGCCGGCCGGCGAAGGCCGGATCGTGCACACCGCCAGCCGGGCTGCGACGGAGACGGCCGGCAACGGGTTCGCTTACTCGGTGAGCAAGCTGGGCGTGCTGCACCTGGTGAGGATGGCCGCCGACGAAGTGCGCGGCACTGGTGTCACGGTCAACTGCGTCGTGCCGAGCATCATCGACACGCCGGCGAACCGGGCCGCGCTGCCGAACGCGAATCATGACTCCTGGCCGAAGGCACGCGACGTCGCGATCAACTACATCTACCTGGCCAGCCCGGATGCGCACCTGGTGAACGGCGCCGCGATCCCGGTCTAGCGCAGCCGCCTGATCATCTGTCTTGATCGTTGTGAGTTTTGTGTGGCGATAGCCCCACAAAACTCACAACGATCAAGAAGCTCTCGTCGTGTCGGCACCGGCTGTCAAGCTTTGCCGCGTGACGGCAGACGATCGCGAGCGCGAGTGGCTCCTCGCTTATCAGCGCGGAGTGCTCTCCCGGCAGCAGGCCCTGGCTTGCGGGTTCACGCTCGAAGCGATCCGGCACAAGGCCCGGCCCGGTGGTCCTTGGCAACGGTTGCTGCCGGGCATTTACCTCACGGTTACCGGTCAGCCGGCGCGGGAGCAGCTGGAAACGGCGGCGTTGTTGCATGCCGGGCCGGTCAGCGTCATCACTGGAGCAGCCGCACTGCGTCACTACCGGATCCGGGCGCCGGCGACTCGGCTGATTCACGTACTGGTACCAGCCGGCCGACAGCCAGTCAGCCGGGATTTCGTCAGGATCATGCGCTCGACGCGGTTTCCGGGTGCGCAGACTCGCGACTTGGCTATCGGGTATGTCGCCCCGGCCAGAGCTGTCGCCGACGCCGTACTGGGTTTGACCGTCAGATCGGACGTGCGCGCCGTAGTGGCCAGCTCGGTCCAGCAGAGTCAGTGCTCGATCCGGGACCTGGGCGCGGAGTTAGCCGCCGGGCCGGTACGCGGATCCGGATTATTCAGGTCAGTGCTGGCTGAAGTTGCCGACGGCATCAGATCGCCGGCTGAGGGCGACTTCCGCAGCTTGATCCGGAGGTCAGCTCTGCCGCAGCCCCTGTTCAACCCGTCGCTGTACCTTGACGGAAGGCTGCTCGCCCGGCCGGATGCCTGGTGGCCGGACCATGGCGTGGTCGTCGAGATCGATTCGCGCGAATGGCACTTCTCGCCTGACGACTGGGAAGCAACGATGCGGCGCGACAGCCGGCTGACCGCTGCCGGGATCCGGGTGCTGCACATCAGCCCGCGGCAACTACGGCTCGAGCCGGACCGGATCGTCGCGGATATCGCGGTGGCACTGCAGGTCCGCCGCCCGGCAGCCGGCGTCGTCACCGTGCCTGCAGCCGCCTGAGTGTCGGTGCCAGGCGGGACGGTCTAGCCGCGGCCGAGGGATTTCGGCGTGTTGACCTTGTCCGGCTGGATGACGTAGATGATCCTTCCGTCGGGCCCGATCGGGTTGCCGTAGTCCCGGCCGACGTACTTCCGCGACAACTCGTCGATGTGATCCCTAGCCTGCTGGCCGGTGATCGTGGAGACGACATGACCGCGCACCTCGGACCAGTCCCACGGATTGTCCGACGAATGCAGCAGGACGGTGACGCGCGGATCGCGGCCGATGTTCTTCGACCGCTGCCGCTGCGGCTCGGTATTGACCAGTATGTTCTCGCCGTCAGTGTCGATCCAGGTCAGCAGCGCTTGTGGCTGGCCGCTCGGCATCAGCGTCACCACGGTGGCGAGCGTCGGGGCCTTCGCAAGTCGGACGGTGTCGTCGTCAAGAGGCATGTGACGAGCTTAGCCAGGGCCGTGACCCGGACGCCTGGACGGCCCCGGCTACGGCAGAGGACGTCTCGGCTAGCGTGGTCGGGTGGGCAGCTCAGACCTGAGAGGAGACCCGCTGATGACGAAGGTTCTGGACGGCACTGTCGCGCTGGTGACCGGAGCCTCGAGCGGGATTGGCGCTGCGACCGCCACCGCCCTGGCGTCTCACGGGGCCGCCGTGGCCATCGCGGCCCGCCGGAAGGACCGGCTCGAAGCACTCGCTGCGGGCATCAGCGGCCAGGGCGGCACGGCCCTCGTGCTGGAGGCAGACATTACGGACGAGACCCAGGCAACCGAGGCAGTCAGCCGGACTGTCGCGGAACTCGGGCGGCTGGACACACTCATCAACAACGCAGGGGTGATGCTGCTCGGCCCGGCGGTCGACGCTCCGCTTGAGGAGTGGCAGCGGATGATCGAGCTGAACGTGCTCGGGCTGCTGTACTGCGCGCATGCGGCCACGCCGCATTTGCTGCGCGCCGCGCAGGATGGCCCGCGCCAGGTTGCCGACATGGTGAACATCAGCTCGGTCGCCGGGCGCGCGGCGCGGATCGGGAACGGTGTCTACAGCATGACCAAGTTCGGCGTCGGCGCGTTCAGCGAGTCGCTGCGCCAGGAACTGGCCAAGCGCTACGTTCGCGTCTCGCTGGTCGAGCCGGGAGCGACTGCCACCGAGCTGGCCACCCACAACCGGCCCGAGGTGCTGAACGCCATCAGGTCGCAGTTCGGCCAGACGATGGATGCCGCCGACATCGCCGACGGCATCACCTACATCGTCACCAGGCCCCGGCATGTCGCCGTCAACGAGATGCTGATCCGGCCCACCGAGCAGGAACGGTAGGCCGCGGGCTTCGTCGTAGGCTGAAAGCGAGCGAGGAGGTCCCGATGAGCTTCGAGCACATTCTGGTCGAGCGATCCGGCGAATTCGTGACCATCACGATGAACCGGCCGCAGCGGCGCAACGCGTTGTCCCGCCAGCACATGCAGGAGCTGATCACCGCCTTCGGGCAGGCGGGGGAGAGCGACGCGCTCGGCATCGTGCTGGCCGGCAACGGCCCGGTCTTCAGCGCCGGACACGATTTCGCCGACGTGGCCGAGGCCGATCTGCTCGCCGTCCGGTCGTTGCTGACGACCTGCACCGAGCTGATGACGCTCATGCAGCAGGTGCCGCAGCCCGTGGTAGCCAAAGTGCACGGCCTCGCCACCGCCGCCGGATGTCAGCTCGTGGCGACCGCCGATCTGGCGGTGGCGAGCGAGGACGCCGGGTTCGCCGCACCAGGCGGGAACGGCGGGTGGTTCTGCCACACGCCGATGGTGGCGATCGCGCGGAACGTCGGCCGCAAGCGAGCAGCCGAGATGGCGATGTCCGGCGACGTTATCGACGCCCGGACCGCGCTGGACTGGGGCCTGGTTAACAAGGTCGTGCCCGCCGCGCAACTCAACAGCGCCACGACGGACCTGCTGGAGCGAGTGACACGCGGGTCGGCGGAGAGCAAGGGCATCGGCAAGCAGGCTTTGTACGCGCAGATCGATCTTGACCAGCCCAAGGCGTACGACTACGCGGTCGAGGTGATGGCAGCCACCAGCCAGCTTCCGGACGCGCGCGAGGGCATGCGCGCGTTCCTGGAGAAGCGCAAGCCGCAATGGCGCCGGGGCCGCTCCAGCTAGCGGCCCTAGCGCGCCAAGATCGTGATCATCGGGTGATCGCGCGGTCGCATCCAGCGCAGCACCTTCAGTAGCTCGGCGCGCGGCAGTGAGACACACCCTGCCGTCGCCGTACCCGTCCCCACGTGCAGGAAGATAGCGCTGCCCAGGCCGGGAACACGGCGGATATTGTAGGCGATCACTGCGGCATAGTCGTAGGCCGGCACCTGGTGCATCGGCTCAGGACGGGCACCGGGGTTGTGCTTGCGCGCGTTGACCCACTCGTTGTAGCGAACGCTCGCCGGGTCGTCGTCCCAGAAGTCGAAGCTGTAGGCATGCCGGAACGGAAAGGAGAACCCGAGATCGGGCTGGACGCCGAAAAAGAAGCTGAAGCCATAGGTGCCCGACGGCGTGCGGCCGTCGCCTTCCCGCTTCTTGCCGGGCCTAGCGATGCCGTTGTAGCCCACCCTGGCCGTCCACGGACCGAAGACGCGAATCTTGCGGCCGTGCGATAGCCGGTACGCGCGAAAGGTCGCGTATGTCGTCGACCGCGAGGTAGCTGTCACCGTGAGGACTTGCCGCACGTCCCGCGGGTACCGCGGGCCCGCCCGGCTCGCTGCAGTGGCGCGCAGCGGCAGCGATATCGCTACCAGCAGCAGGCCGGCCGCGATTGCGCCGCTGACTATGCGCATCCGGCACCAGGCGACGGCAGGCACATCCCGCCTGTTCTTACCGGGACCTTAACCTTTGCCATTCCTACCTCGCTTTCTATCTCGTCAGCATCCGACATGGAGGTGAGCAGCCCAGAAGTCAGGATGGTCAGGCAGGCGCGCCCGCACCCTCCTGACGGCGTGATGCAGCGCGAGCGCGGAACCGGCGGTGACAGGCGCCACCGTGCCGTTCTTGGTCAGCTGCGAGTAGACGCTGTGGGCGATCTCTCTGGCGATCTCGTCATCAATCGGCCACAGCGTTCCGATGACATGGCGGTATCCCGATAGCTGAAACGCAGCCGTGAGATGCACTGCCTCGTCGGCCATGTCCAGCGTGGTCACGGAAGTGTCGCACGCGGACAGAAACGCTAACTGGCCGCCGTGAAGATGCCGGCCGTTGATCGCCGCCACAGTCAGCGGGCTGCCGCCGTTGTCGAGGAGCAGCCGGCTTGCGGAAGCATCTGCTGGATCACTGACGCCGTGGCATGCGAAGTGTGCGTTGGCGTAGCGGGGAAGGACCGACAAGACCCGATCGCTGGTCGGGTTCTTCAGCCGGCGCGAGCCGGGGACGAGGCTCGCGAGCATCTTGATTTCTGCCGCGGCGCCTTCTAGCGGCGTCCCGGCCGCCGAACCAACGAGAAGTGTGCGGTCTCCGGTGCCGGATCCCCGGTGTGAACGAGCGTAATCCAGTGCGCGAGCTGTTGGAATATACGAAGAGACGACGCTATCGAGGACCGCATGCCGGTCACGCGCCGGGTGATGATGGCCAGCCGCGTGAAAAGGCAGGTAGGCGAGGAAGCCAACCGGACACCACCAGACCCGCGGCCAGGGCTCATCGCGGCCAGTGTCCCTCGCCAGATCGAGCGCCGCCAGCACCGGTCCTGCGACCGCGTCCCACAGCCAGGCCAGCACGTCAAGCATCTGAGCTCGAGCTGCATCTGCGTCAGGCGTATCGATGGCCGACCTTGCTTCGATGAAGCGATCAGCCTGCACTAGGGCATGGTCGTGAGTGAATGCCGGCAGGTCGACAGGCGCTACCGGATCACCTCGGTCGGCTCTCAGGATGAGGGCACCGGAGCCCGCCGGGTCGGCGTACACGTAGACGATCGGACCGTCCGCAGCGGCTGACGCCAGACGGTCTATCTGGTCCAGCCGCAGGAAGTCCCCGAAGCCAGCCTGAGACCGGATGTCCGCGAGCAGCGCCTGATAGTCAGCCTCAGCCTGGCGGCTCTCGGCAATCAGAATCTCGACCGGCTGACCGGCGGACGACGGAGCTAGCCACTCGACAGCGCTGTAGGCAGGACTGCCCGGTTCGCTGCTCCGGTCCAGAATGGCGTGGCGTTTCTGCAGAGCGCCGAACCTCCGGGCCTCGCCCCGCATCCTAGCGTCCGCGCGCAACCTGGCTATCTCGCCGCTTCGGGCCTCCATGATGTCGGCGACCAGCAGCCCGCGACTTAGCTCGAGCAACTCGACCGCGCGAGCGGGCTTACCTGCCAGAGCGGCAACGGCGGCCGCGTGGGCGGGCAGGCCTGCTTGGTAGGTCGCGGCATGGGCACGGTCAAACCGCGGTAGCGAGCGGGACGCGACCTGCGGGAGCAATGTGACTGCTGCCGACAGCGCGGCCAAGGCATGTCCGGGCGAGTTCCTCTGCTGCCTTGCTAACAATCGCCATGCGCGAATGCGGACGCTCGCCGGGGCAGTAGCGCAGTCAGCAGCCGACGTCAGGCACGTTGCGGCCGCTTCCCGAAATGCCAGCTGGCCGGTGGCGTCAGCAAGCTCAGAAAGGACAGCACCAAGGCCGAACTGGTAGCCACCCCAGTTCGGGTGCTCAGGCCGGGTCTCTGCGACGGCCTGCTCACCCGCCGCGACAGCCTCGTAGAGCAGTACCTGCTGGCCGGTGAGTTCGTACAACCGCTGAAGTGCCGAGCACAGGTTGTTCAGGAACATGCCCCGGCTCGGATTGCCCGGCGGCGCCGTTGCCACCGCACGCCGCGCCGTGGCTATTCCCTCCTCGAGTGCGACGGCAGAAGCCGGGGCGTGTCTGCCAGCCAGATTCCGGCTCCCTAGCGCGCTGAGGCTGATGGCCAGATTGGACAGGCGCACCGGAAGCTCTGGATCATCGTCAGGGGTGGCGGCTACTACCTGGCGTTCCACCTTGATGGCATCCTCCGTGGCGGTGGGGTTGCCGGACCGTTCTCCCAGCTCATGCAAGATCACCGCCAGGTTGGAAAGGACTATCAGGCGCCGGGGATGAGCAACGGGGGTAGCCGCCGCGGCACGCGCCGCCACCGTTGCCGCCTCCGCGAGAGCGGACGTCTGACCGGTGCAAGCAAACAGGCTCAGCAGCGCGAAGCTCAGGTTAGACAGAAAGGTGACGGCATACAGATGGCTGCCCGACGTAGCCGCGACTGCGCGCCGCCCGATGCCAACCGCTTCCTCGATCAGGGTCACGTCGCCGGTGCGCTCGCCCATGATGCGGAGCGCGACCGCGAGGTTGCCCAGTATCTGACCGTGTTCCGCTGGATTTGCAACACCGGCTGCCTGCCGTGCCAGCGCGACAGCCTCATGAAGCAGTGCGATGTCTCCGGTGAAGCTAAAGAGACGGCACAGAGAGACACTCAGGCTGGAGATGGCCCTGGCTGGATCGGACTCACCGGGACCAATCGCGGCCACGGCACGGCGGCCCACCTCCGCGGCCTCCTCCATCACGGCGCGCTGCCCGGTGCGCTCACTAAGTAGCCGCAATGAGGTGCCGAGGTTCGATAGCAGGCCAACGCGCATCGGCGAATCCAGCGCCGGGTCAGCAGCCGCCTGGCGCCCAGTGTCGACCGACTCTTCCAGCGCGGCAAGGTCGCCAGTCAGCTCGAATAGCACCCAGAGAGCAGCTGCCAGGTTGGCCTGAACGAGCACAATGTCGGCACAATCGGCGGGCGCAGACGCGACCGCACGGCGCGCGGCGTCCGTCGCCTCCCTGGCTTCCGCCGCCTGCCCAGTGCGGATAGCCAGCTCGATCTTCATAGCCGCGAGGTTGCACCATGCAGTTACATAGTCCGGGTCGCTGCGCGGGAGGGATGTGCCCAGAGCCAGGAGCTGCAGCGCCGCGTTCTGAAGTCCGGCGAGCTGGGCAGCACCATCGCGTTTGCCTCGCCGTTCGCGCATGCCGTCAGTCATGGTCAAGCGCCGTTATGAGGAAATCGAGAATTTCGTTCTCCGCGGTCGGAGCTTTCCGGTTGACGGTCAGCGAGTGATGTTCTCCGGCAATTGAGACGTCGACAGTAAAAAGATCAGGATCGAGCGGATGCCGGCGTCGGAGTATGCCCCTCGCGACTCGCTGGATGGTCTCGACAGCGACGGCAATAGAAACTACCGCGGCGCCCGTGTTAACACCATCAATAGTCACCGAGATGACTTCACCCAGAGTCAGGCTCCGGGTGACCTGCGGCCGGACAGCCAGCTTAGCGGTGGTGAGCTCATCTGCGATATCAACTGGCAGCGCTACGTACAGGTACCTATTCAGGACGTACTGCTCCTTACGACAAAGTGCGGGATCAGAACACTGCGCCGCGTGTCGCGCGCAGCTACGACGGGAAACCGCGGAATTGCTCGTATCGGAGGAGCTCGGCCATCTTGAACATGGCATAGAACTTCACAAGGCGCCGCCGGGCTGACGAGTCAAACTGGTTTGACGCCAGAGTTAGCAGCGCAGCATCAAGGCGGTCTACGTCATCGGTTGATGACGATCTCACCTGGGCAACGATGCTGTCATAGGCGCCGCTGTCATCCATTCGCAACCAGTTGTTGATGATCGCCGAGTCATTAATCCCCTGGAATATCTCGCCGGCACCCCTGATGATGCTGCCCCAATCCGCCACGGCATTCTCCATAGTTCGTGTCGCCTGCGTGCTTCACCTGGCCCGCCATACCGGACCTTACCGGACGAATCCTCTCCATGCCGTATGCGCCGCTATCGGGCCATTAGCCCTCAGCACATCCAGATTACGCCCTAATCACACCATCGGTAAAGACAAACATTAGCCACGCGAGCCTTTTCGGCTCAGAATGAAGGTTCACCGACCAGCCGTTCACCACCAGTTCACCGAATCGGGGGGCCGAATGCGATGGCGCTTACTGCCGCTCCGCCGGTAAAGGTGCTCGAGCCATTTCGGCCCGCAGCAAAGTCAGACCGCTGTGCGGCCGCCGTCGGCCGCGAGCACAGCACCGGTGATGTAGCTTGCCGCGGGCGAGGCGAGGAAGCTGACCAGGCCGGTGATCTCGCTAGCGTCTGCCGCCCGCCCGAGCAGAGTGGTAGCACCGAGCGCAGTCGTCCGCTCCGGCGCGGCCCCATCGGTGTACACCGGTCCAGGGGCTACGGCGTTGACCCGGACCCCGTACGGGCTGAACTCCGCCGCCCACGACCGGGTCATGGACTCAAGCGCGCCCTTCGTCGCTCCGTAGGCGGCCGCGGCCCCGAGCCCGACTCGCCCGGCCATGCTGCTGATGTTGATGATGCTGCCAGTACCGCGATCCGCCATGCCCGGCGCGATCGCGGCGACCAGGAAGTAGGGCGCGCGGACGTTGCTGGCGAACAGCCCGTCAAAGGTGTCCGGCTTGAGCTCGGCTGTCGGGCCGAACCAGCTGAACCCGGCGTTGTTCACCAGCACATCCACTACGCCGACCGCATCTGCCAACTGCTGGACGCCGGCGGAGTCAGCGAGATCAGCGGCAGCGAAAACCGCCCGGCCGCCCGCCTGCTCGATGTGTTCGACCGCCTGAGCCCCGCGGCCTGGATCCCGGCCGTGAACGATCACGTCGAAACCGTCTTGCCCGAGCCGCTCGGCGATCGCGCGGCCCAGGCCGGCTGTCGCGCCAGTGACTAGCGCCCGCTTCCGGCGTTCCCGTCCGTTCTGCTCGCTTGACATGCGTGCCTCCGGCTACAGATCCTGCGGGCCGCCAGTGAGGTTGCGTACGCCGACCTCGTCGGCGCGGTCCAGCAGTTCGGCTGGGTCCGCATACACCCGGTAGGCCCCGGCCCGCTCGAGTTCCTCCCGGCCATACCCGCCGGACATGAGCCCGATGCCGAGCGCCCCGGCCCGGCGTGCGGCCAGCAGGTCCCAGACACTGTCGCCGACGACCCAGGCGTGCTGCGGGTTCACGCCGATCAGCGCAGCTGCTGCCAGGAACAGGTCCGGATCCGGCTTGGCGTGCCGCACCATGTCGCGGGTAACCATCGGAGCATCATCGGGCAGGTCCAGCATCGCCAGGGCCTTCTCCGCCATGATCCGCCTGCCGCTCGTGGCGATTGCCCACGGCACGCCGTGCCTCGTCAGCGCGGCGAGCAGTTCGGCAGCGCCGGGCAGTGCCCGGACCGAATCAACCTGCGTAAGGTACTCGGCGGCATGATCCAGCTGGAGCGACTCGATATCGGCCTCTGACAGCGACCGGCCGGTCTCGCGCAGCAGGGCAGACACGAACAAGCCGCCGCTCATCCCGATCCGCCGGTGAATACGCCACACCGACAGGTCGATGTCGAGCTTGGCGAGGGCGTTCCGCCAGGCAATGACGTTCTGGTAGACGCTGTCGATGAGCGTTCCGTCAAGGTCGAACAAGAAAGCAGGAACGGGCGGTTGCGGGTACTCCGCCTGAGCCGTCACGCGATTACCCTAACGCCATGCCTGACGCAGTGATCTACTCGGTCGACGATGGCGTGGCGACCATAACGCTCAACCGGCCAGAGCGGCTGAACGCGCTGAATAACGCGCTATATGCCGGCATCCTGGCTGCGTTCGACGAGAGTGACAACGACGATCAGGTCCGGGCGGTCATCGTGACCGGCGCAGGACGCGCCTTCTGCGCCGGAGCGGATCTGGGCGCCGGGTCGCGGACGTTTGACTACGGCCGTCGCGATCCGGACGCAGAGGCGGGGCACCGCGATCGCGGCGGGATGATTGTGCTGCGCATTTTCCGCTCGCTCAAGCCAGTGATCGCGGCGATCAACGGCCCTGCGGTCGGCGTCGGTCTCTCGATGACGCTGCCGATGGACATTCGGGTAATGGCCGACACCGCGCGGGCCGGTTTCGTGTTCGCCGCGCGCGGCATCGTGCCGGACGCCGCTTCGAGCTGGTTCCTGCCGCGGATCGTCGGCATCAACCAGGCGCTGGAGTGGTGCCTGACCGGCCGGGTTTTCACGGCCGGCGAAGCGCTGGCGGGCGGACTTGTCCGCACGGTCTGCCCGGCCGACGAGGTCCTTCCGACAGCGATGCGGCTAGCGCGGGAGATCGCAGCGAACGTGGCACCGGTCTCAGCCGTGCTCACCCGGCAGATGCTGTGGCAGATGCTGGGCGCTCCGCACCCGATGGACGCACACCGGATCGACTCGCGGGCTATCTACTTCACCGGGCGGAAGGCGGACGCTGCCGAGGGCGTCGCGGCGTTCCTTGAGAAGCGTCCTGCCGACTGGACACTGCAGCCAAGCAGGGACTTGCCGGACTGGTTCCCGTGGCGGCCCGAGCCGCCGTTCACCGAGCCCGGGGCGGGCGGCGATCAGCGCCGGGCCTGAGCGAGTGCGAGCTGATACAGGGCCGAGAGGTTCGAGCTGAACTTAGCTGCGTAAGACACAGACGCCGTGTCTCCGCCCTGCTGGTACCCGCCGATCACGCCGATTACCGTGTCGGCGCCGCCGACGCCGTCGGCCAGCAGCGGGCTGCCGCTGGTGCCGTCGGTGAACCCGCCGCAATCGAACTGGTACTGCGTAGCGCTGTACTCAAGAGCGGTGTTCTCGCAGCTGATAAGTCCGTCCTGATCGTCTGGGTAGCCCGCCACCTTGACCATCCGGCCAGCTGATACGTCGATGCCGACAGCCTCGCCGCCAGTCAGTTCCTCGACTCCGCCGTTGGCGCCGGTCTGGTGCACCACCAGGAACGCGAAGTCGTCATCAGGATCAGCGCTCGACAGCCAGGACTTGTCCTCGATGATCCGGCGCACCGTCCAGACGCCGTACGGGTCCACGCCGTGCGAGTAGCCGGGGACGAATGCGATTTCCTCCGCGCTCCGCCCGTTCATGCAGTGTGCGGCAGTGACGATCAGGTCACCAGCCGGGCTGTCTACCACGCTGGCGGTGCAGAAATGAGTACCGACCTGGCCAGACGGTGTCAGCGTGAACAGGGCGCCGACCGTGGTCGTCTGCCCGTATTGTGCGCTCTGTGCCTGCACCGAGTTCGCTGACGGGACGACGGCAATGCCGATGGCAGTTAGCGCTCCGGCGGCAGCCAGGACAAGGGCGGACCGCCAAACGCGCAGGCGCATCCACCCTCCACCGCGAAGCCGGGCCCGTTCTCGGGCTCACCTTGCCGGGGCCCCGTAGCCCGGCTTTGTGACCATCTTGAGACCAGAGTAAGACACGCACAATACCTTTTAGTCACTCAGAAGCCGGGAAGTTACCCAGAGTGACCCATGTCACGAAGAGCCCAGCGGCAAGATCAAAAACGATATGTCGACTTCGGGAAGCGGCCCGTTCAGGGCCTATCTGGCCGCTGCCAGGGCCTGGACGCCAGCGATGAACAGGTCGATACCAAGCTGGTAGTGGAAGTCCGGGTCGTCGCACGCGGTCATCGGGATGGCCGCGTCGATCAGCCGGGGAAAGCGCTCCGGGGGCAGCAGTGAGAGGCGAACCCTCGCCAGGCGCTGGTGCTCGGTCCGCTCCGCATCAGTGAGGCCCGGCTCAAAACCGGGCTCGCCCATCGCCAGCATGATCCCGGTAAACAGCGCATTCCGGGCAATCGCCGCCGCGTATTCGGCATCGAATCCAGCGCGGTGCAGCACCTCGAGCGTCACCTCGTTGGCGATCATCGCCGCCTCGCTGGTCCGCTTCTCGCCGGACATCAGCAGCTGGGAAGCGCTCGGATGGGTTCTCAGCACGCGCACCAGCGATTCAAGCAGGCCGCGCAGCTGGGCGGGCCAGTCCGCAGCCGGATCCACGTCGGTGTCGATCTCAGCCCAGATGCTGTCCGCGAGCCCGGCGAGCAGCTCGTCCTTGCTGCGGAAGTGCCAGTAGAGCGCCATCGGGGTGACGCCCAGGTCGGCTGCCAGCCGGCGGATGGTGACGGCCTCGAGCCCCTCGGCGTCACCGAGCGCGAGTCCCCGCTCGATCACTGCCGCCTTGCTCAGGCGCGGTCGCTCGGTCTCTGCCATCCGGGTCGCTTTCATCAGTTGACAACTATACGCCGTATGGGTAAGACTCGGCTACATGTACGCCGTATAAGAACGCCGTACATGGACTCAGTACAGCGACGTCGGCGACGACGCGACACGAAGGGCCGAGCAATGCTCAGACGGTGGTGGATCCTGGTGGCAGTGAGTCTGGCCACCTTCATGACTTACCTTGACAACAACGTAACGAACGTCGCGATCCCGACAATCGATCGCAGCCTCCACCTGTCGATCGCCGGCCTGGAGTGGGTGGTCAGCAGCTACATCCTGGTGTTCGCCAGCTTGCTGCTGTTCGGCGGCCGGATGGCGGACATCTACGGCAGGCGCCGGCTGTTCCTGGCCGGGCTGTCGATCTTCACGCTTTCCTCGCTGTTTGCCGGCCTGGCCACCAGCGGGGGAATGCTGATCGGCGCGAGACTCGTTCAGGGCCTCGGCGCGGCGCTCCTGGTCCCGACCACGCTGGCCATCATCATGGCCACTTTCGACAACGCAAGGGAACGCACCAGGGCCATCGGCACCTGGACAGCCATCGGCGCGATGGCACTTGCCTTCGGCCCGCTGATCGGCGGCTTCATCAGCCAGCACTTCCACTGGGGCTGGATCTTCTTCATCAACGTGCCGATCGGCGTAGTGACGTTCGCGATCGCAGTCGCGACCATGCGCGAGTCGCGCGACGGCTCGGCAGCCCGCAGCCTCGACGTTCCCGGCCTGGTCAGCTCGGCGGTCGCGCTCTTCACCCTCGTTTACGCGCTGATCGAGGGCCATGACAGGGGCTGGACGTCCCCGCTGATCATCGGCTGCTTTGCGGTCGCGGCCATCGCGTCCGCGGTATTCGCCCGCATCGAGTCGCGATCGCAGTCTCCGATGGTGTCGATGGACCTGTTCCGGTCACGGATCTTCGGCGGCGGCACGACCGTCATGATGCTGTGGGCTTTCGGCATCCTCGGCATCTACTTCTTCACCTCCATCTACCTGCAGACGATCCTCGGCTTCTCGCCGACTAAGGCGGGCCTCGCGTTCGTGCCGATGGCGATCGCGATGGCAATCTTCGCGTCGCTCGCTCCGCAGATCGCGCCGCGGATCGCCGCGCACCGGACTGTCGCACTGGGTATGGCTGCCATGACCGCAGGCCTGTACCTGGTGGCCCGGCTCGGCGGAGCCGCGACCTTCGGCAGCCTGATGCCCGGCTTCGTGATGTTCGGCGCGGGCGCCGGACTGATGAACGTGCCGCTGACCAACGTTGTCCTGCACTCCATGCCGCCAGAGCGATCCGGAGTTGCGTCGGCACTGCTCAACGCCTCCCGGGAAGTGGCGGGCCTGCTGGGCATCACGGTCATCGGCGCCGTGCTGCGGTCCCGCGAGGGTGCCGCCCTGCACCACGGAGCGTCGGCGGGCGGTGCTTTCCTGGCCGGGTATCACGACGGCCTGCTCGTCACCGTGGCCCTGCTGGCCATCGGCTCGCTGATCGGGTACCTGGCACTGCGTACGTCAGCGGACGATCACGCAAGTCCCGACCTCGAGGCGACTCTCGCGGCTGAGCTCGCCGCGCCCGACGACGCTGCCAGCCTCGACATCGCGACAGCGGACCGCTAGCAAGACCGCCGGGCACCAGACCGCTGGCGTAGCGGTCTGGTGCCCGGCAGTATGTCGGACATGACAGCTGGTCCTGACCAATCCTGCGGTTACCACGAGAATGCCCACACCTGGGACACGGTCGCGCTCGCCCTCGGCGTGCCGCTAATCGCGATCGACCTGCCCGGCCAGGGTCACTCCAGCCGCCGGACGGATCGGGATTACGGGCCGTGGCGCAACGCCGAGGCCGTCGCCGCGGTCGTCCGGGACGCGGCGCCCCGCGCAACCGCCGTCATCGGCATGTCGCTCGGTGGCGTCACCGCCATCCGGCTTGCGGCCGGCTGGCCCGACCTTGTCCGCAAACTCGTCGTCGTGGACGTGACGCCGCAGGTATCCATTCAGGGCATGAGCAAGGCTGACCGCGGCGCTGTCGCCCTGATCGATGGTCCGCCGCCGGACGCGCGGGTGGAGGTCGTAGCGGGCTCCGGCCACGCGGTGCAGAGCGACCAGCCGCTCGAGTTCGCCCGCCTCGTCAGCGAGTTTCTTGGATGACGCTCCAGATGCGCCCGCTCGGGCGAACCGGCGCGAGCGTCAGCGTCCTCGGCTACGGCGCGATGGAACTCCGGGGCAGCCCGCGCAGGCCGACCCGGACCGGGCCGCCGCAGCCGCCGGTGGAGCCTGCCGCAGCAGGACGGCTGCTGAACGAAGCCCTTGACGCGGGCATCAACCTCATCGACACCTCGATTGACTACCGGCGCAGCGAGAAGTTCATCGGCCGGTTCGTTGCTCATCGCCGCGACGAGTACTTCCTGGCTTCCAAGTGCGGCTGCCCGGTGGGCTCCCGGCGACTGAGGCGGGCCGCGCCGCACGACTACCGGCCCGCGAACGTCCGGGCCGGTGTCGAGCAGAGCCTGCGCAGGCTCCGGACAGACCGGCTCGACCTGGTGCAGGTGCATGAATCGCCGAGCCGCGACCGACTGGAGGCTGACGGCACCATCGAGACCTTGTCCGAGCTGCGTACGCAGGGCAAGGTCCGCTTCATCGGCATGTCAGGCACGCTGCCTCAGCTGCCCGAGCACATCGCCATGGGCGTCTTCGACGTCGTCCAGATCCCGTACTCGGCGGTCCAGCGCGAGCATGAGCACCTGATCACTGCGGCGGCACAGGCTGGCGCGGGCACGCTCATCCGCGGCGGTGTTGCGCGCGGCGCGATGGCCGACGGCAAGGACTGGCAGTACAAGCCGCTCGACCTGCCGGCCGGGGAGGGGGAGCGGAGGTGGACCGCGGCAGGCATCGCTGACCTGCTCGGCGACATGACTCCGCTGGAGTTCATGCTTCGGTTCACGATCAGCCATCCCGGCCTGTCCACCGCAATCGTGGGCACCAGCCGGCTCGATCACCTGCGTGCCAACATCGCTTTCGCGGCCAAGGGGCCGCTACCCGCCGACCTGTACGCCCGCGCCCGGCAGCTGCTTGCGCCAGCTGCCCGGATCAGGCGGCCAGGAGGCTCATTCACAAGGCCAGGAGGCTGAGGCGACGGCCAGGATCTCACTGCGATCCTCGGCCAGCAGGAAGCCCGCCTCGATGGTGGCGTCCAGCGAGTGCTCGAACTGGGCGAGGTAGTCGGCCTTGCCACCGGGGTACAGCCGGGCCAGATCACCGGCCGGCAGCGGCGCCGTAGTGCCGAACAAGAAGGCGAACAGCTCGCCCTGCTGCCCCGTTCCCGACAAGATCGTGACCGGAACGTCGGTCCACGGCGTGCGGATGCCGCCGGTTGCGATGCCGAGGCGGTCGCGGACGTAGTCGCGGCCGGCCACGTCGAGCCGGGCTGCGGCCGGCGGAGTGGCACGTCCGGCTACCCACGCATCCAGGTGTTCGATCGCGGCGCACTCGACGTAGTGGTGCTGCGGCCCGCTGTTGATCGGCAGAGCAGTCCGGCCCATCACGATGTCCGTAGTCGGCCGCAGCAGTTCGGCCAGCCGCTCAGGCGGCAGGTTGCCGTCGTCCTGGCCGCTGGCGAACAACAAGTACGTGTCGGCGTGCGCCGCCCCGGCGAGCTCCCAGTTGCGCAGCAAGTCACCGTCACTCTGGTTGGCCAGCCCGCTGCCGAGCAGCGTCACGTCAGTCTCGGTCTGCAGCACGATGACGGGGACGCGGAGGTCAGCACGGATCTGCTCGCCGGTCGTCCCGCCGGGCTGGAAGCCGGTGTCGAGCGCCGCGCCTGCTCCGGTGCGGCCATGTACCAGGAAGCCGTCGTACACGGCCGCCAGCGGGTCGATCGCGTTGACATAGGTGACCAGGAACGCGCCGGACTGAGAATGGCCACTGGCGAGCAGCCGTACCGGACGTGTGCTCACCGGCGGCGGCACGACGCTGCGCAGCGCGTGCCCGGCCTGGCTGAAGATGTCGAATGACCAGGCGTCGCCTGGGTGCGAGAGCTCGGCGTACCGCTCCGGGTGCGCCTTCTTCAGGTGCATGCTCTCGACCAGGCCGCCGCCCTCGATCCCGGCACGCTGGGCGGACACGCCAGCCCAGGCATGCCCGCGGCGCAGCAGGTGCGTGTGCGTGAGCATCCAGTCCGGTGCCGCGTCCAGCCCGCCGGACACGTTCAGCCACTCGACGACGAGCGTGCCGCTGAAGTCGGCCGGATCGGCGGGCTGGCGCACCAGCACCCGGCTGGTGAACGCCGCTGGATCGGACGGCAGCACCGTCCACTGGCCGTCAGGCGTGCGCTCGGCCGCCAGACGGTAAGCCTCGGCCGTGCCGCTGAGCAGGAACTCCTGCTCGGTGTATCCGAGCTCGGCAAGGTCATAGGTGCCGACTGGGTCAGGTGCGGGGCCAGGCAGCGGCTGCAGGGACGCGGTCATCGCGGTCAGGCAGCCGACTTCTCCAGGATGTGGACCGCGCACGCGCTGCCGAGGCCGATCACGTGCGTCAGCCCGACTTTGGCGCCCTCGATCTGACGGTCGCCTGCCTCGCCGCGCAGATGCGTTGACACCTCGAAGAGGTTGGCGATGCCGGTCGCGCCCAGCGGATGTCCCTTGGACAGCAGTCCGCCGGAAACGTTGACCGGGGTCTCGCCGTCGCGCCACGGCCCGCGCCGGTCAATCCACTCGCCGGCCCCGCCCTCCGGGCAGAGCCGGAGGTTGTCGTAGTGCCGCAGCTCCGCCGTGGCGAAACAATCGTGCAGCTCGACCAGGTCCAGGTCTTCCGGGCCTACGCCGGCCTCTTCATATGCCTTGTCGGCGGCCTGGCGGGTGAGGGTGTTCACGTCAAACTGGACCGAGCCGCCGTCCACGTACGGGTCGGACGTCATCACTGAGGCCGACACCTTCACCGCGCGGCGGCGGATGATGTCGGGCATCGTCTTCAGCCGCTCCCCGCTGCACAGCACCGCGGCGGCCGCGCCGTCACCGGTCGGGCAGCACATCAGCAGGGTGTTCGGGTAGGCGATCATCTCGGCGTTCATGACTTCCTCGAGCGAGAACGCCTTCTGGTACTGGGCCAGCGGGTTCAGCGTTGAGTGCGCGTGGTTCTTCTCCGCTACCTTGGCGAACTGCTCGAACCCGACGCCGTTGTTCTGGTAGGCGTACTCCATGCCGGACTGGGCGAACGTACCCGGCATCAGGCTGGTGCCCAGGATTCCCTCCACCGGCCCGACCGCACCGTAGCGGCCGGCCGGCTCGTAGTGCTTATCCGGGCCGGCCGGGCGCGCGCCCAGCAGGCCCAGCTTGCCCATCTGCTCCAGGCCGACCGCCAGGCCGATGCTCGCCTCGCCCGCCTTGATCGCCATCGCCGCGACGCGGAACGCCGTGGCGCCGGTCGCGCAGGCATTGGTGACGTTGTACACCGGGATGCCGGTCTGCCCGATCTGCTTCTGGATCCGCTGACCGATGCCATTGGTGTCATACAGGCAGCCCGCCGCCAGGATGTCGGCGTCGAAGATCGTCAGCCCGGCGTCCGCGAGTGCCGCGGTGGCTGCCTCGCTGCCGAGGTCGATCAGGTCCTTGTCCTTGTAGCGCATGAACTTCGTCATCGCCACGCCGATAATCCACAGCGAGTCGGCCATGCCAGCGGCCCTCCTGCCTCACCACACGCCAGACCGGGCGGTTAGTTTGCCGGTTTCGGCGAGTGTAACTTCCGGCCCGGCGGCAGCACCAGTGCGCCGGGCCCTGGCCGGGCCGCATAGTGACAGGTAGGGCGGCATTGCAACCCCGGCGGGCACGGCCGCATCTATTCAGGCGACGGCACCTGCTGGCGCCGCCGGGCACGAAGCAGGAGGTGCGCGGGGCAGATGACGCCGACTGAAGCAGAGTTCGTCCAGTTCGCCGAGGCAGGGTCGGCGCGGCTGCGGCGGACCGCGTTCCTGCTCTGCGGGGACTGGCATACCGCCGAGGACCTGACGCAGGCCACGCTGGCCAAGGTGTTCGTGGCCTGGCGGCGGATCAGTCGGCGCGACGCGGTCAACGCATACGCGATGCGGACGCTGCTGAACACCTACCTGGCGGAGAGCCGGAAGAAGCGGCCGGGCGAGGTTCTGATGGGCCAGTTGCCGGAACAGCGCGTCGAGGCCCCGGCCCCGGAGCTGCGCATGGCCGTCCTGGAAGCGCTGGCCATGCTGCCGCCCAAGGCTCGCGCCGTCGTGGTGCTGCGGTACTGGGAAGACCAGAGCATCGAGCAGACCGCTGCACTGCTCGGCTGCACGACCGGCAACGTCAAGAGCCAGAGCGCGCGTGCACTGGACAAGCTGCGCCTGCTGCTCGATGCGGCAACAGCTGAGCCGACCGCCGGCTATCCGACCGGGCACCCAAGCGGAACGAGGGAGGGCGACCATGGACGAGACATCGCTTCGCGCACATCTTGAGCTTGCCGTATCGGCCGAACCGCCGCTCGGGCACCTTGTCGGCAACTCCCTGCGCGCGGGACGCAGGCTCCGGCGCCGCCGGGCAATCGGCGCTGCGAGCCTCACGGCACTGGCCGTCGTGCTGGTCAGTGCCGTCTCCGCGCTTGCCGCCAGCGCCGACCACGCGGCCGGCCGGCCACACCCTGCCGCGACCGGGCAAACTCCGGAAACCGGAACCGCCTTCGTCGCTGTCGGCGTCTCGACAGTGGTCCCCATCAGCCTGGCCACCAACACGCCTGGCACGCCGATTCAGGTGCCTGAAGGTACCGATGGCCCGTTCATAACCAACGATGGAGTGAGCCGGAACGGGCGGATCATCTATGAGGTCGGCCAGGAGGCCATCAATCCACGCGGGATCGAAACGACCGTGGCCCCGATCGACACCGCCACGGACACGGCGGGGCGGACGATCACCATCAAGGGCGTCGCCAACCCGCTGGACTTCGCGCTCGCGCCAGACGGGAAGACCGCCTATCTGAGCGCCGGCGACGGGCGGCTTTTCCGGATTAACCTCGCGACACGCACGTCAAGCATGGTTACCGGATGCAGCCGGTTCGGCTGCCGCGACTTCGCCCTCACTCCCAACGGCAAGTCTCTCTACGTGATCAGCGGCGACAAGTCCGTCGTCGTGATCCAGACGGCCACCAGCACCATGCTCGCCCGCATCAAGCTGCCCGCGAGTTCGCCCGGTGCCCCGTTCAACATCGGGATCACGCCTGACGGCAAATTCGCCTATGTAGTGGACTCACTCGCCGGAGCCAGGCCGGGCACCGACTCAGTCGTGCCGATCGACCTGACGACCAACACTGCGCTCCCGCCGATCAAGATCTGGGCTGCCGGGTTTACCGACGGCCTCGTGATCGCGCCCGACGGCAAGACCGCCTATGTGCTGAGCAGCCGCGGGGTCACCGCGATCGATACGGCGACCAACCAGGCCGAGGCGACCATCAAACTGCCAGACTCGGCCGGGTACGCCTACTACATGGTCCTCGCCCCGAACGGCAGGATGCTCTATGTACTCACGCCGCGGGGGATTGTGCCGATCCGGACTGCCAGCGGCACCGTCCTGCCGACGATCAAGGTGCCGCACCTCTACACCTTCACCGTGATGGCGATCACGCCTGACGGCAGGACGATCTACGTCGGCGCCGACTTCACCCGCCGGAAGCCGGGGCACCCGTTCCCGTCGGTTGTCACTGCTGGCGTGGTGCCGGTCAGCACTTCGACCGATACGGCTGGCCCCTTCATCAACCTTGGCAAAGGCCCGGAGTCGATTGCCTTCGGCCCGTAAGCGCCCGCCAGGCTCACTGGGCTCACTGGGCTCACTGGGCAGCACGCAGCTAGCCGGACGATAGGAAAGGAATGGTCGGGATGGACGCGAACTCGCTACGAGCCGGTCGCGGCCTGCCACGGCGCTGCCGGGTCCAGGTGGTGGCCGGCTTGGCCTTAGCGGCTGCGGTAGCCGCGGCTGCAGTGGCCTTAGGCTGGCCGGCTGGCCCGGCGGCGCACGGAGCTGCCTCCGCTCCGGTCAGGCAGGACAGCCGGGCAGCGCACGCGCCGATGATGTGGGTGTCCACGACCGCGGATACCGTCGTGCCGGTCAATATGAGCACGGGCAGGGCGCTCGCGCCGATAGGCCTGAACCTTCCGCAGCCGTCGTTCCTGGTCTGCATGGCCATCACCGGCAACGGCAAGACCATCTACGTGGCGGCGCAGGACGGCCGTATCACGCCGGTCAGCACCGCGACGCTGACCGCGGGGCGCCCGATCGTGTACGACGGGCACCCGAGCCAGATCGTGCTGGCGCCGGGTGGCCGCACCGGGTACGTGGTCGGCTACGGCTTCACTCCGGTCAACCTCGTCACCGGCACGTTCGGCAAGTACGTCAAAGACCCTGCGATCGGGCGCCTGGTGCTGGCACCAGGCGGCAAGACCGGGTACGGGCTCACCGCCGGGCCGACTACCTCGGTGATCCCGGTCAACCTCAGGACCGATAAGCCGCTGCGGCCCATCACCTTCCGGCGACTGGCCCTCCAGTTCACGATCATGCCGAACGGGAAGAGCGCCCGGGTCTACCTCGGCGGCACCACGAACACCAACGAACTGGTCAAGCTCAACCTGAAGACACGGGCGGTCAGCGCGCCGATCAAGCTGCCCGACGGCGTCCAGCAGGTTGTGTTCGGCCCGCGGGACGCGACAGCGTACGCGTTCGGCACAAACGAGATCACGCCGATCGACCTCGCGAAGCGCTCTCTTGGGACGCTGATCAGGCTGCCGATATCGCCCAGGGCATGGCCAGATGAACTCACCCTGGCACCAGACGGACGCAGCGCCATCGTCTCCAACTGGATACGCAACCGCGGCGTCCAGGTCGTGGCGGTGAATCTCGCGACGGGCACCGCACGCAGCCCGGTCTACCTCGGCTACAAGCTATGGGTGGCCCAGCACGTCACTTTTACCCTGGACAGCAAGACCGCCTACGTCAGCATCGCCAACGACACTCCCGGCGGGTTGCCGCAGGCGAAAATCATCCCGGTCTCCGCCGCCACCGGCAAGCGCGTCGGCCCGCCGATCAACCTGCACGGCCAGCCGCTGCAGATCCTCGTCACCGGGTGAGGGGCCGCGAGGCCGCGCCTAAGAAAGCGGGCCGGCGCGCGCAACGCCCGGCCGGAAGAGCGTCTCCTGCGCGATGCCCGCGGCGAGCACCCCGTCGCGGCCGAAAATGCGCCCGGTGTACATCCCGCGGCCGCCGGACGCTGACTCGGGCTGCAGGTCCATCAGCACCCAGTCGTCGACCGCCGCCTTGCGGAAAAACCAGACAGAGTGATCGATGCTGGTCATGGGGCCAGAGATGGTGAGGCCGGGCGCCGCCGAAAGGCCGGTGAACATGTCCGAGACGTAGGCAAGCGCGCAGGCTTGCACGGTGTCGCCAGCCAGCTTGTGCCGGGACCTGATCCACATCCGGGACGGCCACTGCTGGCCCGGCAGCGGCTGCGGCGGCATCCGGATCTCAACGCCGTGCATCCGGTGAAAGCGTTCATCGTCGGGCAGGTCGTCGGGCTGCGGGACATCCGGCATGGCATGTGCCTGGTAGTCCGCGCCCTCCTCAGCGATGTGAAACGACGCGGCCATGTTGAAGATGACCTTACCGTTCTGCACCGCGATGACCCGGCGGTTGGAGTACGAGCCGCCGTCACGGTCCCTGTTGACGGTCAGCAGCACCCGCCGGGACGCGTCACCCCGGCTGAGGAAGTACCCGTGCAGCGAATGCGGATGCCGTCCGTCCGGCACGGTCTCGGCCGCGGCGCGCAGCGCCTGCGCGGCGACCTGGCCGCCGAACAGGCCGGCCGGCTCGGAGTTCACCACGACCGAGCGGAACATGTCGTCCTCGATCCGCTCCAGCGTGAGCAGCTCGGGCAGACCGGTTCCGGGATTGCCGATGACCGGCTCGGCCAGACTCACCATGGGGCCATTGATATCACAGCGGCCCGCGGCGCCTGAGAACCATTACAGGCCGGGACGCAGCAGGCATAATCACCACATGGGTGCACTCGACGATCGCGTAGCTGTCATCACCGGAGCCGGCCGGGGCCTGGGCCGCGAGCACGCGCTGCTGTTCGCCGCCGAGGGGGCCAGCGTGGTGGTGAACGACCTGGGCGGCGGGCCAGACGGCTCGGGCCGTGATTCCAGCCCTGCGCAGCAGGTAGCCGACGAGATCCGCGCGGCCGGCGGCAAGGCGGTGGCCAACACTTCCGACATCACCACCGCCGAGGGCGCCGACAGCCTGGTCCAGCAGGCCATCGACGAGTTCGGGGCACTGCATGTGCTGGTCAACAACGCGGGAATCCTCCGCGACCGCACGATCGTCAACATGACCGACGCCGAGTGGGACGATGTCATCAGAGTGCATCTGCGCGGTCACTTCATGCCGACCAGAGCCGCCGCGCGCTACTGGCGCGAGCAGTCCAAGGCAGGCGCCACGCTGCAGCCGTCGCTGATCAATACCACGTCGACCTCGGGCTTGTTCAACAACCCTGGCCAGGCGAACTACGGCGCCGCCAAGACCGGGATCGCGACGCTGACAATCATCGCGCAGCGCGAGCTCGGCCGGTACGGGGTGAAGGCCAACGCGATCGCCCCGGCTGCCAGGACGCGTCTGACGCTCGCAACACCCGGCATCTCCGACACGATCCTGTCAGTGCCGGAGGAGGGCTTCGATCCGATGGACCCGGCGAACGTGTCGCCGTTCGTCGCTTACCTGGCCACCGCGGACTGCCCGATCCAGGGCCGGGTCTTTTTCGTGGCAGGCGGCGGCGTGCATTTGTTCCAGCCGTTCGCGATCGTGGACAGCATCAGCAAGGACGGCACCTGGACGGTCGCCGAACTCCAGGAGCAGGCCGCGCGGCTAGCAGACGTGCCGTTCGATCTGGGCCGCATCCCGCTCTGATGGCGGCGGTACTGGCCAGCGGGCATCAGGCGGGCTGATACCCGAAACTGACTGCCTCCGTACCCTCCGAGTCAGTCCCGATAGGAAACGTGGTGAGCCTGACTTTCATGCCGAGCGCCACGCTGGCCGGCTGGGGGTCAATGCCCACGATGTTGGCCTTCACCACGCCGCCGCCGTCCAGGTCGACAATGCCGGAGACGTACGGCACGGTCACGTCCGGCGTAGCGCGGTGCACGATCGTGAACGCCCGCAGCACCCCCTCATTAGCCAGCCGCCGGCTCCGAAACTCCCGCCGGCCGCAGTTCGCGCAGGCGTTGCGCCGGTCGAAGAACAGCGACCCGCACGACTCGCATTCGTTCGCGACCAGGTAGGGGTCGTCGCCGAGTGTCAGGTAACCGACGTAGGGCACTTGTCCAGGCATAGCCACAGGCTAGCTTCCGGATGCCTCGTCCGCATCGGCGAATGTGGTTGCGGGCTGCGTCGCGTACCGCGCCATCACCTGCTCGACAACCTGCGGAGAGGGCGGCTGGCCGGACGCGATCATGTCCCGCAGGTCTCGGAAGTACTGCACGTAGAGATCAGGAGTGAACGTGTTCAGCAGTACAGCCGGCTGGTCGCTGGTGTTGGCGAACGTGTGCGGCGCACCTGGCGGGACCATCACCAGCGTTCCCGCCGGGGCCTCATGGGTCTGATCACCGACGGTGAACTGCGCTGTGCCGGAGACC
Source organism: Streptosporangiaceae bacterium (assembly GCA_035507615.1). Lineage (GTDB taxonomy): Bacteria > Actinomycetota > Actinomycetes > Streptosporangiales > Streptosporangiaceae > JAJYUU01. Next base: position 73,831 of record DATJNX010000025.1, on the reverse strand, counting down.
ACGTAGAAGCCCTCGTCGTGCCGCGCGTGCCGGTGCTGCGGCGGCCCGGCGGTGTGCGGGGCGATCGTCAGTTCGGCGATGCCGAGGCGATGCGATGTGGTGCTGCCATCCTCGAGTACGCGCAGCAGCACCGGCCCGGCCAGGGTCAATTCGCCCTGGCCTGCGGGCACTATCGAGATACCTGTCATGCCGTCACGCTCCCTGCTTTGTCGGTGTTCTGGTGGCTGCCCGCGAACTCGCAGACAACGGCCAGCAGCTCAGCGGGCGTTTCCAGCTGGGGGAGATGTCCGGCACCGGTGATCAGCCGGAACATCCCGCCGGGAATAGCGCCGGCGTAGGCGCGCCCATGCTCGGGCGGCACCATCCGGTCTGCCGCGCCCCAGACGGCGAGCGCCGGGACCCGGACTCCGGGCAGCCGGCCGAGCAGGGTGGGGTCCGCCATCTCGGTGCCAGCGTAGACGCGAAGCGCGGCCCTGTTGGCGGCCAGCGCGGCGGCCCGCTCGGGCGGCAGCGCAGCCGGGTCGATCCGGAATGCGTCCGGATTGAAGTAGCTCAGGTCCATGACCTGGTCCAGGGTCAGCGCGAAGAAGTCAGGGATCGGAGCGGTGCCAATCTGCAGTCCGGCCGCATCGACCAGCACGACCGAGCTGACCCGCCCGTCCGGCGCCGAGCTCTCAGCCAGTGCAAGCTCGGCAGCGATCCAGCCGCCGATCGAGTTCCCGATCACGCACACGTCGCTGAGGCCAAGATCGCGCAGCAACTGCGCGTAGCAAGCGGCCAGCGAGGCGACGCTCGCCAGTTGCTCTGGCCGTGGGGTGCCGTCGAAACCGGGATGCACCGGCGTGATGACGTGTGCGGGCATCGATGAGGACAGCAGATCGGCGAAGCCGGTCACCGAGAACGCCCCGGCACCGCCGTGCAGGAGCAGCACCGGCTGGCCGCCGCCCCGCTCGGTAAAGGTGACCGGCACGTCTAGGCCAGTCACGCTGACGATTCGGCTAAGTGTGTTCATCGGGCGCTCCTCGGGTTACGTGGCTGCTGGCTTTGGTTCGTAAGAGTTCACTCTCACGAAGCCGACAGTAGCGAAGTTCCAGGCCTCATGCAAGCTAGCTCTCGTTATGGGAGTCAACTTGACTTATGCGCCTGCGTTGTCGACAATGGGCAGATGACCAGTCAGGCGGCGGCCGGCCGCGTGAACCAGAAGCAGCGCACCCGGACAGCGATCGTCGACGCGGCCCGCGAGCTCATCACCGGCAGCGCCGAAGTCACCATGCCCGCCGTTGCCAGCGCGGCGCTGGTCTCCGAGGCGACCGCGTATCGTTATTTTCCCGATCTCGTCTCGCTACTGCGCGAGGCGCTTGACGGGACCTGGCCTGCGCCCGGCGACGCGCTCGCGCCAGTCGAGCACAGTGACGATCCGGTAGAGCGAATCGCGTTCGCCACGCAGCGCCTGCTCCAGCACGTGCAAGCACACCAGGGCGCAGTCCGGGCGATGATGGCTGGCTCGATAGTGAGGCCCGGCCCCGGAGCCGGCCGGCCCGGCTACCGGTTCGGCCTGATCGACCACGCGCTCGCCCCGCTTGATGCCACTCTCGGGGCACGGGATCCGGCGGCACTGCGGCAACTCAAGCAGGACCTCGCCATCGTGGTGAGCGCGGAGGCGTTGTTCACGCTGACCGACTTGTGCGGGCTATCGCCGCAGGACGCGATTGCCAGCGCAGTTCACACGGCGCGGGTAGTTACCGCAGCGGCGGCCTGCGGCTAGCCGGTGTTCTGCAAGCCGGCTGCCACGCCATTCACGGTGAGCAGCAGGAACCGCAAAAGCGCAGCGCGCTCATCGGGATCGGAAGCCGCTCGCACTTCGGCCAGCGCGCGCAACTGCAGATGCGAGAGCGCATCGACGTAGGGATCGCGAAGCGCGACTGCGCGCGACAGCACAGCCCGGTTGGCCAGCAGCCGGTCGTGGCCGGTGACCTGGAGCACCAGCTTCCGGGTCAGGTCGTACTCGGCCAGAACCCTCGCCGCGAGCTGCGCATCGTTCCCAAGCGCGAGGTAACGAGCGGCGATGCGGCGGTTGGTCTTCGCCAGGCTCATCTCGGCGTTGTCCAGCAGGACCGCTAGCAGCGGCCAGCCGGAGTACGCCGCGCGGATCGCGTCCAGCCCGCCAGGACCGCTGATGGCCGCCGCCAGGCCGCTGCCAAGGCCGTACCAGCCTGGCAGGTTGACCCTGGTCTGGGACCAGGCGAACACCCACGGGATTGCCCGCAGGTCGGTCAGGTCGGCAGGAGCCGCCAGTCCGCGGCGGGCCGGCCGGGAGCCGAGTCGCATAGTGCCGATCTCCGCCAGCGGGCTCAGCCGGGCGAACCATTCAGCAAAGCCGTCGGCCGTTACCAGCTGCCGGTATGCCGCCAGCGCGCCGCGCTCCAGCGCCTCAGTCACCGGCGCGAACGCTGCCGCGGGCTCGGTTTGCCCGGCACTGCCCGCCGATGCGAGCAGCACTGCCGAGGTGACTTGCTCCAGATGCCGCTGGCCGATGACCGGGTCGCCGTACCTGGCGAAGATGACCTCGCCCTGCTCGGTTACCTTGAACCGGCCGTCAACAGACCCGGGGGCCTGTGCCAGCACGGCTCGGCCGGCCGGTCCGCCGCCACGGCCGAGCGCGCCGCCACGGCCGTGGAACAGCACCAGCTTGATCCCGTGCTTCCGGGCCCAGCGCGCCAGCCGCGACTGCACGTCGAACAGCCGGAAGGTCGCGCTCACCGTGCCGAGTTCTTTCGCGGAGTCGGAGTAGCCGAGCATCACCTCGAGCCGCCGGCCAGATTCGGCCAGCCGGCGTTCGACCGGCTCCAGCGAGATCATGCCGTCCAGGATCGTGACCGCGTTGGCCAGGTCGTCACCGCTTTCAAACAGCGGCACCACGTCGAGCACGGGCGGCTGGCCGGTGCAGGCGAACTCGGCTAGCTCGTAGACGGCGGCAATGTCGGCTGCGGAAGTGGTGAAGCTGACCACGTAGCGGCGGCAGGCATCCACTCCGTGCCGCTGCTGGATCGCCGCGATCGCGGCGATTGTCGCGAGCACCTCGCGGGTCTGCGCGGACGGTTCGTGCCCGAAGCGCAGCTCGCGGAGCGCCGCGGCGTGCACGGCGCTGTGCTGGCGCACCTCAAGCTCGGCGAGGTGGAAGCCGAATGTCTCAGCCTGCCAGATGAGGTGCTGAAGCTCACCGTAAGCCTGCCGGTCAGCTCCCGCCTCCGCGAGAGCACGCTGCAGCAGCCGGAGTTCCGCGATGAAGCCGGCGGCCGACTCGTAGGCCAGTCCGGTCCCGGCCGCGTGGCCGTCGACCAGCTCACGCCGGGTTGCCTGGAGCCGGTGCGCGGCGTAGAGGAGGAAAGCCCGGAACGGCTCGCCGGGGGAGCGTGACACCAGTTCGTCGTGCAATGCCGGCTGCGCATCCGCCAGCGCGGCGAGCGCGACGTCAAGTTCGGCAATCGCGTTAGCGCCACCGCGGCGGGCCGCTGCATCCGCCAGCAGCACAGCGTCGATGGTCAGCGACCGGCCGATGCGGGTAGTGGCGTTCTCCAGCGCGCGCAGCACATGATCGGCCTGAATGCGAGCGGTCTCCTGCGTCACCGTTGCGGTCACGAACGGGTTCCCGTCGCGGTCGCCGCCAATCCAGGTGCCGAATCGCAGGAATGCCGGCGCCTGCGGCACCACCGCACCGGAGGCATCGCCCTGCAGCGCCAGATCGAGCGCCCGGTAGACGCCCGGTGCCAGCCGGAACAGCGTCTCGTCGAAGATCGCGGTCCCGGACCGCACCTCGTCGAGCGGTTGCATCGCCTGGCTGCGCAGCGCCGAGGTGCGCCACAACAGGTCGATCTCCTCCCGCAGGCGGCGCCGTGCCTCTGCGTGCGCAGCAGCGCCGAGCCGGCCGTCGTTAACGTTGTCCAGCTGACTGCCGATCCGCCGCAGCGCTTCGGTGACGGCTCGCCGCCTCGCCTCCGTCGGATGCGCGGTCAGCACCGGGTGCACCTCAAGCCGGCCGAGCAGCGCGGCACGCTCGTCGTCCCCGGCGCTCGCCCGGAGCGTGTCCATCGCGGCAGCGAGTGACTCGCGCACCGGCCCGGCGCTGGTATCGCGCTCGCGCAGCGCGGCGATGCGCTGGTGCTCCTCAGCCAGGTTCGCGAGATGGAAATAGACGGTGAAGGCGCGCGCCACTGCCTCCGCTCTGGCTAGCGGCCAGCTGGCGACCAGCGCCGCGATGTCATCGTCGGCAGCAGCTGCCACCGAACCTGGATGGCTGACCGCTGCGTCACCGTGGCGGGCTGCGATAACCCGGCGGCGGAGGTCTTCCACGGCGGCCAGGAGATCGTGACCATCGGACTCGGAAATCACCTGGCCAAGGATTTCGCCGAGTAGCCGGACGTCTCGCCGCATCGAAGCCGGCACCCGCCGTGACGCCGCGCTGCGGCTTTCTGACGTTGCGGGGCTCTGCGTATTCCTGGCCACCGCGCCAGCGTAATCGGTCGGCCCGCGGCGCTTTCGTGCGTGTTGCGTGCCCCCTGGTGTACAGGGCAATCCGGCAGTGAAAGAGTTGACCGCACATGTCTTCCAGTGCAGTGGCCCAGTCACGCAGCCGGGCAGGCGCGGGGCCGTCCGCTGGCTCTCCCGGCCAGCAGGGCGGATCCTGGTGGCGGGTCTCGTGGTCGGTACCTGCAGCCCTGCGAGCCGTCCGGGCGACCATCGTCATCCCGTGCCTGTTCCTGCTGACGTACAAGGTCATCGCTGACGCGCAGATGACCTTGTTTGCCGTCTTCGGCGGATTCGCGACACTCGTGGTCACATCGTTCGGCGGCTCACGGCGGGACAAGGCAGTCGCGCACCTGGGCCTCGCGCTGGCGGGCAGCGCCACCATCGCCCTCGGCACACTGGCCAGCGGCACCGCATGGCTCGCCGCGGTCGTCACGCTCCCGGTCGCGTTCGTCATTTACTTCGCTGGGTCGGCCGGGCCTAATGCTGCCGCAGGCGTGACCGGGTGCCTCTTCGCGTGGGTCCTGCCGATCGCCTCAGCCGGCGGTACCAGCGTGCTGCTGCCCAGGCTGGAAGGCTGGTGGCTCGCATCAGCAGCCGGAACGCTGGCCGTGCTGCTGCTGTCGCCGCGGTCGCCTGGCGATCGGCTGCGTTCGCAAACGGCGAGGCTGGCCGGCCTGCTAGCGGATCAGATTGACGCTGCTGTGCACGGCACTAACACCGACGCCGGCGTAAGCGAGACGCGGGCGACTGCACAGGAGCTGATGAGCGCGTTCGTGGCAGCTCCGTACCGGCCGATCGGCATTGCCGTGGCCGACCAGGGCCTGGCGAACCTCATCCACATCCTGGACTGGTGCACCTCGCTCGTCCTGGACGCGTCGGACGGCCATGTCCAGATGCCGAAGGCACCTGCCGCCGACCGCAACCTCCTGAGCCTCGCCAGCCACGGGCAGCGTCAGATCGCCGAGTTGCTGTCCGGCCAGCGAGCCAGTCTGGACATCGAGCGGGTCTGGCAGGGAAGGCTGGCCAGCGCGCAGGACCTGCATCTGCCGGTCCGTGACCCGGCCTATGCCGTCCGGCGGGCGGAGTACGCCTACCACGCCCAATCCATCGGCATCGCCACCTCAGCTGCCATGGGCGAGGCACTGATCGCTACCCGCCTCGCTACCCCGGCACAGGTCGCCGCACAGCGCCGCCGGTGGCTGGCCGACCTTCCCGAGCCCACATCCGTGCCGTCCGGCCGCAGGTTCGCCGCCGCCCAGGCGGCGTGGACCGGCATAGCCGCTCGTGCTCTCGGAACGCACGCCAGTTTGCGATCGGTGTGGTTCAGGAACAGCGCTCGCGGCGCCATCGCGCTGGCCGCAGCGGTCGCGGTCGCAAAGCTCACCGACGTTCAGCACGCTTTCTGGGTGGTCCTCGGCACGCTGTCGGTGCTTCGCACGAGCGCGACCGCTACCGGTGCCACCGCACTGCGCGGGCTGCTCGGTCAGGTTCTCGGCTTCGCCGTCGGCGCGGCCTTGCTCGTCGGAATCGGGACCAGCCCGACAGCACTCTGGATCGCGTTTCCGCTCGCCGTGCTGGTGGCTGCCTACACGCCAGGTACCGCGCCGTTCGCAGCCGGGCAGGCAGCCTTCACCGTCACGATCGTGGTGCTGTACAACATTCTCGCCCCGGCTGGCTGGCGAGTCGGGCTGCTGCGGCTCGAGGATGTCGCCATCGGCTGTGCCGTCAGCCTTGTCGTCGGCTACCTGTTCTGGCCGCGCGGAGTCTCATCGGTCGTCGGTGACAACCTCGCTGACGCTTTTCGCATCGGTTCGGGCTATCTGACTGAGGCCGCCGACTGGGCTCTCGGCGATCGCGACCAGCGGCCCGATCGTGCCGAGGCTGCGCTTGCGGCCGGCATCAGGCTTGAGGAAGCCGTTCGCGGCTACCTGACCGAGCAGGGTTCGAAACGGCTGAGCAAAGGCGACCTGTGGACCCTGATCATGGCGGCAATGCGGCTGCGGCTGACCGCGCACTCGATGGCGAACCTGCCGGGTCGCGGCCAGGCGCACGCTGACGATGGCCGGCTCCACGCGGCGCTCGAGCGGCAGCTAGCTGGCATATCCGCCATCTATGACCGATTCGCGACGCAAGTCGCGAAGCCGCTCCGAGGCGGTCGCGGAGAACCGCCGCCCGCACCGGCCGGCCTGCCGGTGAGCGGACTCGCCGCCGCTGCCCGGGCGCCCTGCGGCGAACCGTCCGCCTACCGCCTGGACGCCCTCTGGGTCGGCCACCACCTCGACCACCTGCAGGCTCACGTGCCTGTGGTCGCTGGCCCGGCGCAGCGCCTTGCGGCGCTGCGCCGCAAGCCATGGTGGCGTTGACCCGGTGGCGCTGACCCGGCTTCTAGGCGTCTACTGACGCTCGCCCGGTGGCCGGGGCGCTGCCGTCGACCGCGAGGGACCGGGCTCGCTGCCAACCGCAGGCGCGGCCGAGGCGGTCGCGCCATGCGGCGCCACGGTCAGCTCATCGAGCCGGCGCTCTGGAACTGGCCGGCCCACGATCCGGTACACCTCTGCGCCGTCAACCGTCTCTTTTTCCAGTAGCAGAGCGACGAGCTGCCCGAGCTCGTAGTGATGGCTGCGGATGAGCGAGACTGCCGTTTCCTCCGCCTCGCGCAGCATCCGGGTGACCTCGGCGTCGATGGTGGCCTGGGTCGCCTCGGCGAACGGCCGGCTGGACAGCCCGGCTCCGCCGCCGCCGAGGAAAACCGAACCACCTTCGGGATAGCCGACCGGGCCCAGCGCCGCGGACAGTCCGAACTCCCTGACCATCTTGATAGCGAGCTCGGTCGCCGACGCCAGGTCGTTGGCAGCGCCGGTGGAGCCCTGCCCGAGCTCGACCAGCTCCGCAGCCCGGCCGCCAAGCCGTACGGCCAGCGACTCGCTAAGGTAATCCTCGCCGTACAGGTGCCGCTCGAACAGCGGAAGCTGCTGCGTGACGCCGAGGGCCTGACCGGCCGGCAGGATCGTCACCTTGGCCACCGGATCGGCGTGGTCGGACACCGCCGCGACGATGGCGTGCCCGGCCTCGTGTATCGCCACCGCGTGCTTCTCCTCAGGAAGCAGCACGTTCGTGCCCTCCCGGCGGCCAAGCAAGATCCGGTCCCTGGCATTGTCGAAGTCTTCTGCCGTCAGCACCTGGCGGTTCGCACGCACGGCAAAGATTGCCGCCTCGTTCGCGAGGTTGGCGAGGTCCGCGCCGGAGAAACCGGGCGTTCCCCTCGCTACGACCATAAGATCCACGTCTGGCCCGAGCTTCTTGTCGCGGCAGTGCACCGCAAGGATCGCGGCTCGCTCGTCGAGCGTTGGCAGCGGGATGACGACCTGCCGGTCGAACCGCCCTGGCCGCAGCAGGGCAGGATCGAGAACCTCGGGGCGGTTGGTAGCACCGAGGACGACGATGCCCATTGACGTGTCGAAGCCATCCATTTCGGATAGCAGCTGGTTAAGGGTCTGCTCGCGCTCGTCGTTCGCGACAACGGCGCCGCTTCCGGCCCGGCGCTGCCCGATAGCGTCGATCTCGTCGACGAAGATGATGGCCGGGGCGGCCTTGCGCGCCTCGCTGAACAGGTCGCGGACCCGCGCCGCGCCGACACCCACGAACATCTCGACGAAGCTGGAACCCGTCACCGAGAAGAACGGCACCGACGCCTCGCCGGCGACCGCGCGCGCCAGCAGCGTCTTGCCAGTTCCCGGCGGGCCGACCATCAGCACGCCGCGCGGCGCCACCGCGCCTGCCGCCTGATACCTGCCCGGATTGCGGAGAAAATCGACAACTTCAGTGATCTCCTCCTTAGCGCCGTCATATCCGGCCACGTCGCTGAACCGGGTGTTAGGCCGCTCGGCATCGAAGACCTTGGCACGGGACCTGCCCACGCCCATGACGCCCTGCAGTGAACTACCTGCGGTCCTGGCCATCCGGCGGAAGAGCCAGATGATCACCGCGAGCGGGAGTAGCACGACCACCAGCAGGTAGAAGACCTCGCCGACGATCGAACTGCCGCCCGTCTGGTAGTTCTGCGTCACATGGCTGGCCTGCAGCGTGTTGTAGGCCGGTGACCCTGGCGTAATCGCCGGGGCAACCGCCTCGAACTGCTTGCCGTCCGTGAATGTGCCGGTCACCGTCACGTTCGCGCCGGGCGATGACGGGCTCGGGATATCGACCGTCTTGACCTTGTGCGCGCCCACGTCACTGATGAACTGCGAGTAGCTCAGCTGCGTCGTCGGCGTCGTGTGCACGAAGCTGGCTACCAGATACAGCAGGATCACGATCAGCCAGCCGATCCACAGCCAGTGCCGCCAGGCCGGGGGAGGCGGCGGCGCGGTGCGGACGGGCTTGTCGCCGGGCGGGGGGGCCGCCGGAGTTTTGCTCATGAATCATTCTTACGCGTCCGGCGGAGCGATTTGAGCATCACTGCTCCGCGCTGGCGGGGGCGTTCGCTGACAGCGTCCGCCACAGGACATGCGCGCACTTGACTGCCCCGCGTCCGCGAGGCGGACGCGGGGCAGTCCCCGGGGCTTGCGTCAAGCCGCGAGGGGCACGGTGCCCGGCCCCGGCGCCTCGGTGCGCGGCGCGACGACCTTCTCCTGTGCTGGTCTGACTTGCTGGGCTGGCCTGGGCGGGGCCGGTGAAGCCACCAGCCGTGAGCGCAGCATCTGACGGCCGCGGTAAATCCGCGACATGACCGTCCCGATCGGTGTGCCCATGATCTCTGCTATGTCGGCATATTGGTAGCCCTCAACATCCGCGAGATAGATGACCGTCTTGAAGCTCGACGGCAATTCGCTGAGAGCTGCCATGATCGCGGAGTCGCTGATTCCTGCGAGCGCCTCGGACTCCGCCGAGTACGACGGCGTGCAAAGACTGTCGTGGCCGTCGCCTGACTCGTACACGTCGGCTGCCAGCACCTCGGCGGGCCGTCGGCTCCTGCTGCGGCACATGCTGTAAAACGTGCGCGCCATGATGCAGTAGAGCCAGGCCCTGAGGTTCGTTCCGGGAGTGAACTGATCGAACTTCTGGTAGGCACGGGCGAACGTCTCCTGGATCAGATCTTCAGCGTCGCACCGCTCCTGTGTCAGCCGCAGTGCTGCCGGGAACATCTGCCGCATGTAGGGGATCGCGTCTGCTTCGAATCGAGTCCGGTGTTCGCTGGGGGGGTCAGCGCGTACCGTCACGGAGTACTTCCTCCTTCGCCTGGCACCGGCGAAGGCGGGCTGCTGCCAGCGTTGGACAAATCCTCGAGGCGGCAGAACTGGCCGGGGGGAGCCGGTGCTGCAGGTACTAGCGTTAAAAGCTGTTAGTCAGTAAGCCTCTGTGATCCGGCTGGCGACCGCATCGGGCGGAGCCTGAGCTAGCAGAGCCACCTTCCTGAGTTAAGCAGCGCCGCCAGAGCGAACTACTCGAAATCGCCACCGGACTTGCGGTCAAACCGGCGGAAAGCCCAGAGTCAGCAGCCGACCGCGTTATAACGGTGCGAACCGGGCAGCATGGGCGACTAGCTCACGCCGGCTGGACTGTCCGGTCTTCGCCACGAGGCTCGCGACATGAGTCTCGACGGTCTTCGGCGAGATGAACAGCCTGCCAGCGATCTCAGCGTTCGAGTAACCCTTCGCTACGAGCAGGAAGACGTCCATCTCACGACTCGTCACGCCCAGCCGCCGCATCTGCGGCGGTACCTGCGCAATACCCCGGCCAGACCGCGGCACCCGGGCGCCTGCCTTGCGCAGGATGCCACGGCAGGCAGCGGCGAGCCGGTCATGGCCGCTGGCTTCGAACCCAGCTGCGGCGTCCCTCATCCAGGCAACTGGCTGACCCCAGCCATCGCTGAGCGCGCACGGCGCCACCAGCCGCTGAGCCAGGTGATTCCACCAGGGGGCGAACGGCGCGAAGGCCGCGCTGGCTTCTTCTGCCAGGGCCGTCGCACGCTCCCTGCGGCCGGCCCTGCCCTCCAGCACTGCCTCGGCGTACGCCAGGCAGCCGCGGTTCCAGCTGGCTACTGCACCGACCGCAACCGCCTGCTCGATAGCGCGCCGCCCGCCGGTGCCGGTGACCGCTTGCAGCAGCGCGGCGAGACCCCACGATCTGCCGCGAGCTACCAGCGGCGCCTGCGCCGGGGAGTAGAAGCCGCGTCCGCGCACCGGCGCGCTAAGCGCTTGTTCGCGGTAGGCCATAGCGGCTGCGCTCTCTTTCGCAGCGCGCGCCACGTCATCGCGGAACAAAGCGCTGAGTACCGCGATCTGGCCCCTGGTGTGAACCAGGACCTCGGGGGCGCCGGGCAGGATCGCTTCCGCCCGCGCAATGGTTTCCTCCGTGGCCGGGACATCAGTCCGGATCGCGAACACGAGAGCCTGAAAGCAGATAGACATCGCCTCGGCCCGGCGCGCGCCGATCTGGGCGGCGCCGCGCTCGCTCAAGCGGGCAGCCTCGAGTCCGGCGTCCAGGTCCGTCCCAAGGCTCAGCAGATTGGCGAGCTGCAGGTCGATCATGGTCACGGTGGACAGCAGGCCGGCCTCGAGCGCTGCTGTCCGCACCTCGCGAAGGCTGGTCGTCTCGCCGTCGGCCATCATGTCGATGGTGGCTAGCTCGTGGCTGAGCCTGATTCGCCACACCCCGAACGACTGCTCGTCAGCGATATGACAGGCGCGCTCGAACGCAGTGCGGGCAGCACCAAGGTCGCGGATCCGCTCTCTGCGCCCGATCACATCGAGCGACTCAATTGCCACCTCCGCGGCCCAGCCCGCCGGACAGGCGTGCTCCGCTGCGGCCAGCGACCTGGTCGCCAGATCCTCTGCCTGGTCGAGCTCGCCGGTCGCCAGCGCATACCGCGCCGCCACTGCATCGACGCGGCTTGCCAGCTCCGCATCGCGCAGCTTGTCGGCAATGGCTCGCGCTTGCTTCAGATGCTCTGCGGCGGCGACGTGATTGTCTTCCGGCCTGGTGCTCGCCGCCCTGATCCGGATGAGAGCCTCCCGGCGCGGCTCGGCGCCTGCTGCTTCGAGTCGTCCGATCAGGTCTTCAGCCAGCAGTCCGAGTTGCTCAACGTCGCCCGACAGCGCGAGCGCCTCGACAAGCGCCTCGGCAATCTCGATGTCCAGCATGCTCTCCGCGGCTACTGTCCCGGCCAACAGCTTCTGCGCATCCTGCAGGCATGCGATCGCGCTGGTGAGCGCACCCTGCTTGATAGCACGTGACCCGGCCGTCAGCAGCAGCCGGGCAGCCTCGACTGGCTGCCCGGCAGCCGCGCGGAGCTCGGCAACCAGGTCGCACCACGATCCGGGCAGGTGCGGGTGAGCTTGGTCGATGGCAGCCGCGGCTCGCTCAGACCGGCTAGCCCGCTCCGGCGGAAGCAGATCCGAGACGATCGCGTCCCTGGTCAGGCTGTGCCGGAAACGGAACGTGCCGCCGTTGACCGGCTCGATCAGCTGCACCTTGTGTGCCTCGTCCAGCGCGTCCACGACCTCAGCCTCACTGACCTCGGCCACGCTCGACAGCAGCGTCCAGTCGAACTGGCGGCCGATGATCGCGGCATACACAATCACGTTCCGCACCGCAGGCCCGAGAGTGGCAAGCCGGTTGCGCACCGAACCAACGATGGAGGCGGGAACACCGGTCACGATGTTCTCGTTGACCGCCCAGCCGCCGTCATTGCGGACAAGCTCGCCGGACGAGACAGCCGCGGCAAGAATCTCCTCGACTGCGAACGGAAGACCGTCGCAGTCTGCCAGCAGCTGACTCACCGCAGCGGGCACGTCGGGAGTGTGCAAGCACGCGGCGGCCATCTGAGCGACGGCCGGGCGAGCCAGCCGTGGCACTTCGATCGTGGCCGCCACTCGCCGGGCGCAGACCGAGTGCATCAGGTCCAGGCACGCCGACGGCTCCGTGTCCCGAAGCGTGACCAGGCACAGCACATGCGCCGTGGCAATGTTGTCGGCCAGGTATTCCACGATCGCAAACGTTTCGGGGTCCGCCCAGTGCAGATCCTCGAGGATGAGCAGACCGCCTGGCCCGCCAGGCAGCGACAGCATGCGCAGCAGCGCCTCACCGATGATCACAGGCGAAACCTCGGCATCACCGTCGCCTGGCCTGCTCCACTCCGGCACGAGCGTTCCCAGTGCGGCACGGTAATCGGCGATCCCTGCCGAGTCCGGAGCCATGCCTGCCCGCGCGGCGCCCATCAGCGCCTCGGTAACCGGTCGGTACGGAACAGGCACCGCCGACTCAGCGGCCCGGCCGCCCAGCACTCGCATACCCCGCGCGGAAGCCATGCGGGCGGCTTCCCGCATAAGACGGGACTTTCCTACGCCGGCGTCTCCAGTGACAAATACCGTGCCCCCGCGGCCCTGGCTGGCCGCGGCGAGTGCGTCACCCAGCGCACGTAGCTCAGAGCTCCGGTCGATGAGTACGTCACACAACATCGACTCCACTCGCGAGATACTACAAGAGCTAACAGGGTGATTACTATCCGTCATTACCGCAGGTCCAGCCCATAGCTGGGAGCTTGCAGGGGCAAAAACCGCGGCTCGCCCGCATCGCTTCTATCGCCCATTTAGAACTATGTCGTCACTCAGGGAACGCGCTCCGCCGACGGCGGTGCAGACTGGCACGAAAATCCTCGAGACGGGAAAGAGGCGAAACCATGGCCAGCAACGGCAGGACCTTCGCGGACGCCGGGAGGAGGTGGGCTGAGCTCGGCAGTCGTCAGCGCGCGTTCCTGCTCGTGGCGGCTGCGGGCGAACTATCGCTGAAGATCGCTGCGCTGATTGACATCAAGCGCCGGCCCGCGGACCAGATCCGCGGCCCCAAGACGCTCTGGCGCGCCGCGATGGCGGTCAACTTGCTTGGCCCCCTTTCGTATTTCGCCATCGGCCGCAAGCGCTCGTAGCTCCACTGCTCAAGCCCGGTGAAAGACCCAGATCGTCTCCGTGGCGCCGGCCAGCTCTATCGGGACCTGCTTGCGCAGCCGCAGCGCACGCGGAGTCGACTGCCGCGGCAAGTCCGGCGTCAGCAGCACTACGCGACCGCCGCGGCGGCAGACGCGGCTCAACTCGGCAAGCACCTCGCCGACCCAATCTGGCCAGCTTCCCGGCACCCGGCCGGGCAGCCTCGACACGCACGCGCTCACGCAGTCATCGGGCAGCAGCACTTCGCGAGCATCGCCGAGCCGCACGGACACACCCGCCGCGTGCTTGGCCGCGACCTCGACAGCTCCCTGGTCAATGTCGCTGCCCTCCGCCGTCCAGCCGACGGCTGCCGCCTCGGCCAGAATCGTTCCGGCACCGCAGCACGGATCGAGCAGGAACCCTCCCGCTGTCCGAGGTCCGGCCAGCTGAATCATCGCCGCGGCCACCGTCGCGGGCAGAGCACCGTGTGGCTCGCTCACGCGTCCGCCCCGCTGCCTGGTCAGGCCGCCAATCCGGAGGCCGGCGACATACTGGCCGTCGTGCCACTCGCTGAGCCGGACTTCCAGCTGCGGCTCGTCGGCGAACTTCCAGCGCGGCCTGTCAGCGGCGATCACCGTGGTCATCGCCCGCCGCAGGTCCGAAGGCCGCAGCCGCGTCTGCCCGCGTGCCCGGACAGTCACCCGGTACGTCATCGACCCGGATAGCGGCGCGACCTCTTGCGCCCGAACCGAGAGCGCGCGCTCGGCGGCGTCCGGCTGCCATGCCATCCTCGCAATCTCGCCTGGTCCGGCCTTCCCGCCTCGGCCGCTATTGACACCGAGACTTGCGCGGCCAGTTTCGGCGTACACGTCCTCGGCGAGCCGGCAGCGCAGCGCCTGCGCGCGGCCGGAACGGTTTGCGGAGAAGAACACGATGTCGGTCGGGCCGTCGAATCCGCTGCCAGTCGTGTTTATGCCGTCGATCGCCGCAAGCTCGTGCCTAAGCATCCGGCTAAGGCCTGGCACGCAGGTGGCGAACATGGGCAGCTGCCGGGCGCGCGGCGCCGGCTGACTGGGCCGGTCGGTCATCGCTCCGTGCTGGCCATGCCGGGCAGATTACCTCGGAGCAGCTCTCGGAGCCCGGCATTCCTGTCAGACTGGCCCGCTACCGTCAACCTGGCTGACTGAATGCACTCAGGCCGATCGGCAAAGGAGGACAGATGGACCGCACCGCCATGACTCTGACGGCTGTCGTTCTCGGCGCGCCGGACCCGCGCAAGCTGGCCAGGTTCTATCAGGACTTGCTCGGCTGGACGGTGCGGACCGACGAGCCCGACTGGGTTACGCTTGCCGCCCCCGGCGGTGGCGCGGGCCTGTCGTTCCAGGAGGAGGCGGGTCATGTGCCGCCTGCGTGGCCGGCCGGGCCCGGCGATCAGCAGATGATGATGCACCTCGACATCGAGGCCGGGAATCTGGCGGCGGCCTGCGAGCACGCGCTGGGCTGCGGAGCGACGCTGGCCGAGTTTCAGCCACAGGAAAACGTCCGGGTGCTGCTGGATCCGGCCGGTCACCCGTTCTGCATCTGGGTTGAGGTCTGACCCCGGGCCCGGCCAGCGATTTTCCAACCGGCGTTAGTACGTTGGCTGATATATTGGTCAGCGTAGTAGGAGGTGCTGATGGAAGATCGCGACGACGGTGTCGGCCAAGATGCGCTTCGCCGCGCTGGCGACGCCTCGGTGCTGATCCTGACGAGCCTGGCCGACGGCCCCAAGCACGGCTACGCACTGATCCAGGACATTAAGGCGTTCGCGGGGCTGCAACTCGGGCCCGGGACGCTCTACGGTGCGCTTGACCGGCTCGAAAGCATGGGCCTGATCGACGCTCTGCCTGCCGAGGACCGGCGACATCCCTACCGCATCACGGCGGCCGGGGTGGCGGCGTTGCGCTCTCACCTCGACTCGATTGAGCGGGTCAGCAGCGTCGGGCGGCTGCGGCTTGGGCTGGGAGGAATCTAATGCGAGGTTCGCGGTCCATGCGCGTGGTGGAAAACGCGCTGCGCTGCTATCCGAAGCGGTGGCACAGCCGTCATGGCGAGGAAGCGGCCGAGATCGCTTCCTTGCTCATTCAGGACGGGACGCCTGTCCGGTCGGTCGCGTGGAGCTATCTCATCGGCGCGGCCCGCGCGCGGCTCGTGATGGAGTCACGGCGGCGCGTCTGTGCGGCGGTGGGCGCGCTGCTGTTGGCGGCCGGGTCGCTCGGTGTCCCGCTCGCGCGTTTTCGCCACCTGGGTCGTCTCGCTCGCGCTGGCGCTGCTGCTCGCGCTGCGCCTCCGCACGTTCGTTTTCCAGGTCTTCTCGATACCTACTACCTCGATGGTGCCCACACTTGATGCCCGTGACCGGATCCTGGTACTGAAGGCGTTCTTCAACTGGCGCCAGCTCCGTGAGGGCGACATCGTGGTCTTCACTCACCCGCCGCTCGACCACTGTCCCGGCCCGGCCGGGGACGACCTCGTCAAACGCGTCGTCGCGCTGCCGGGCCAGACCATCTACTCCGCCGGCGGCATCCTGTACGTCGACGGCAGGCGGCTTAGCGAGCCGTACTTGCCGCCAGGCGACCCGCCAGGGCCTCCGATACCGGGTGCCACCAGGCAGGACCCGTTTCACGTGCCGCCGGGGCAGTTCTACGTGATGGGCGACAACCGTGGGATCTAGTTCGACAGCCGCTACTGGGGACCGATCAAAGGCTCAAGCGTCGTCGGCAGAGTCGTCATCCTGTGGTGGCACGACGGTCATCCCGACCTGCACTTCTTCTGATTAGCGGGCCAGGAAGGCCTTGGCTAGTCTCACCGGGGCGCGGGCGAGCCAGGCGTCAGTGATGAGCTCGGCGAGTTCGTCAATGCTGATCCGGTCCAGTTCGAACAGGACCGCCGGGTAACCGTTGAAGTGCGGGGTCGTGAAGAACACCCGCGGATTGTCGGCGATCAGGGCCAGCTTCACGCCTTCGTCAGCCGTTCGTGCCCCGTAAACCGGACCGTCTGGCACCCGGTCGCCGAGAGCTTCGATGTCCCCCTTGCGCAACGGGCGTTCCCAGACGAAACCCCTGTCCTTGACTCGCCAGTCCAAGCTGCCGTGCGTCTCGCGCTCCGTAGTCTCCGGGAGGCCGAGCGCGATGCGCCGGACGTCATCCACTGTCGCCATGTCCGCACTGTAGCCGCGGACCTGCCTGCCCGAGTCCGAGAGCTCCCGCGAGCGCCGGACTCGGGCAGACAGCATGTACTCAGACGATCAGTTCCACGGGCACCATCCACTGGAGGACAAAATGCGTGCTCGCCGGGTCGCCGGCACCGTTTGTGCATTCGACGTCGATTGCCGGGATCACGTCCTGATCCCAGTCCTCGACCTGGCAGTGGTCGTCATGGGTACCGACAGCGCTCACCTGCACGTCTCCGCCCAGGAACCGGTATTCGCCGCCTGAGCCAGGCAAGACTACTTCGTAAAAGCCGGTGTACGACTGCTCCGCTACTGCCTCCGCCCCGCGAGTGCTGTAGTAGTGCTCGGTGGGTGCGGTGATGCCGCTGCGCCCGGAGAATAGTGCGTTCGCGTCGACATCGCGGTTCAGACCGAGCACGTTGTTGGAGCTGGCGTACAGCACGTCAAACTCCCGGTTCTCGCGGCTGCCCGCCGGCGAATAGCAGTCCACGTTGACAACCTCGCCGGTCTTCGTCCCGGTCCAGCCGGTCAGCACGCAGTTACCGCCGCCCGAGCCGAAGGGCGTGACCTCGGCCGTGCCATGGACGCCTGACGACTTCGGGCCGGGGAAGGTGACCTGGTAGCGGCCGGTACCCAGATGCTTGACGCGGTCGGTCTTGTGGGACGAGTTGTACTGACCCAGGCCCGTCAGGTTGGCGGAATGGGTGTCAGCGAAAACCCACGCGTAGTCGAACACGCCGGCAGGCTTGCCATGCGGATTCGTGATGGCGACGTCGAACTCCTGCGGGCTGGTGTCCAGCGTCCCGTTCGGCTTGTAACAAGCGACATCGACGTCCTCCGTACCGCTCAGCTCGCCCCAGCCGAGGACCGGACAAGTGTCAGTCGTGTCGTAACTGGAGACCTGCACGTCGCCGGTGTCGTTGATCCCTTGCAGCCCGTTGAACGAGACCTGATAGATGCCCGTCGACGGGGTGTTGGCAAGCACCGAGACGGTACCGCCCGAAGTGTTGTAGGTGTAGTACGTTCCTGATCCGCCGCCGGACCAGTAGTAGCCGGCTGCCGCGTTTCTGGCGCCGACGGCCGGAACCTGCCGGCCTGCCGGGTGGCCGTAGGGATACTGCGGCATGCTGCGCACTGGGTGCACCTGCGTGCGGGCGGCACTCGCCGGGCTGACCATGCCCAGAAGAGCAAGCGTTGCGATAGCCACTGATGCGGTGGCGCTGATCAAAGTCCTGGTTTTCACTACAGGGTCCGCTCCTTGGTTAAAACGGGCAGAACTGCCTTGCCGCCAGTCTGTCCTCGGTGCGGCACGGAACGGCGCCAGGTGAGACTAGATAGAGACTGGCGTGGAACGTCAGCAACTCGCGGGCATCTGCCAGAACCAAGTGGACTCAGCGGGCTCTGGTACGAACCGAGATAATGGCTCTATGGCCGATCTCTATCACGACAGGTGGATCACCTGCACTGACGACGCGATCGTCATCCGCTGGTACTACCTCTGGGGCCTCAAGCGGATTCCGTACGCGGCCATCCGCTCGGCCAAGCGCGTTGATCTCGGCTCGTTTCGTGGCAACCTGCGCATCTGGGGCACGGCCAACCCGCGCTACTGGGCCAGCCTCGACCCGAGCAGGCCCGGCAAGTCAGCCGCGCTGATTCTGGACGTCGGCACTGCGGTCCAGCCGTTCATCACGCCCGACGATGTGCCGGCCGTCGAGAACATCCTGCTCGAGCACGCGCACCTGGCGAGTATCCCGTACGACGGCGCGGGTCCCTACCTCTGACCTTCCGGGCAGGATGGCAACATGACCCGAGCTGTGCCGCGTCACGATCGTGATGCTGGCGGCCCTGCAGAGATCCTTGCTGCAAAAGCCGAACTGCGGCAGCACGTGTGGAGCGCGATGCGCTCGGCAAAGGTCGCCCGCTTCCCCGGCGCCGAGGGCAGGATCCCGAACTTCGCCGGCGCCGAAGCGGCTGCCAGCCGCCTTCACGATCTGCCGGCCTGGCATGCAGCGCGAACGCTGAAGGCCAATCCCGATTCCGCGCAGTGGCCGGTGCGCCAGCGCGCCCTCGAGGACGGCAAAACCGTATACATGGCGGTTCCTCGCCTGGCAGGTCCGGAACCTTTCTTCGTCCTGGACCCGGATCACCTGGCAGACCCGCCGCGCACAGCCGCTTCGATCAGCAGCGCGTCCAGGTCGGCCCGGCGTGCCGCCCTCACCGAGCTCTCGCCAGTCGATCTCGTCGTGATGGGCAGCGTGGCAGCCGGAACGGACGGCGCCAGGCTAGGCAAGGGCGGCGGGTTCGCCGATCTTGAGTTCGCGCTGGCCACGGCGGCTGGTCTGATCGGGCCGGAAACAGTGTGCGTCACGACCGTGCACGAGCTTCAGGTGCGTCCTGCCGGAGAGATCCCGGTGACGAGCCACGACGTCCCGGTGGACTTCATCGTCACGCCGGATCGCGTGCTCGACTGCCGTCGCGGTGACCGGCCACGGCCGGCAGCCGGCATCTGCTGGCACGACCTCACCGACGAGAAGATCGCGGCGATACCGCTGCTGGCAGCGCAGCGAGGCGCCGCCCGGCGCGCTTCTGGCTGACAGCTGCGCATCGTAGGATCGAGGTGATGCGACGCGAGTCTGCCACTGTGGTCGGGCTGGCCGGGCAGGTGACCGGCAAGGTTCTTGCTGACCTGGACCGCTCCGGCAACGTTTCGGTTGTGCGAGCACCCGCAGCTGCCCCGGCCAAGCCGGACGCGGCCGAGGCAGCTGCATCGCCGCGCGGCTGGGAGTCCGGAGCGCGCGCGATGCGTGAGGCAACACGTCGCCGATCGATGTTCGTGCTGGTTGCGGAAGATCCGCTTGCGGGCGTAGCAGCGGCCTGGAGCACGATGTGGGAGCCTGCCGCAGCGCCCGGAGCGCCCGCGGCATTCGAGGCAACCGCTGCCGACGCCCTGGCCGCCTGGCACGACAAGAAGTTCGAACTGCCCGACTACTATCTCGTCGCAGCTCCAATGCAGCACAGCGTGGCCAGGCCTGATTTCTACCTCGGACCGGTGCGCTCACTACGGCCGCGCCGGGTTGCCGTCGCAGGCCTGCCTGAAACCGCGGACGCGCAGGCTCAGGCTGACCTGCTGCTGGACACGCTGAGATCGCTGGAACACGGCCCGTGGTGGCCACCTCTCGATGTGCTGCTTGACGCTGCCCGCGGCTTCTACGCCGGCGCCCTCGCTGCGGCGTCCGCAGCAACGATCTGAGCTCGGCGAATCCAGCGCGCGCGCCGGCCCGGCGCATCGAAGGAGGTCCGATGACAGTCCGGCCACTGTTGGCTGAAGAGCTTGACTTGCAGCGGCATCCCGAAGGCGGCTGGTTCCGCGAGACCTGGCGGTCAGCGGTATCGGTCCAGCCGACTGGCTACGAAGGACAGCGCAGCGTCGCGACGGCCATCTACTTCCTGCTGCATCCGGGTGAGGAATCTCGCTGGCACGTCGTGCGCTCAGACGAACTGTGGTTCTGGCACAGCGGTGGCCCGCTCGTGCTCGGGTTTGGCGGAACAGGGGAGGAGCCAGCGCTTGCCAACGAGGTGGTACTCGGCGGACATGTCTCGTCCGGCCAGCAGCCGCAGGCACTTGTACTGGGCGGGACCTGGCAGCGCGCTATCCCGGCGGGGAAGGACCCGGTCCTGGTCAGCTGTGTAGTGGCGCCCGGCTTTGACTTCGCGGACCTCCGCCTGTTCGAGCCCTAGGTGTACTGCGCGGGACTTCGCCGTCAGAACGCCCCAAATCAGATCCGCCGGTCTTTGTAGCGCTCGCTACCGCACGTCGGGCACGTGCGAACCTGCCGGATGGTTTCCAGGTCCTGGTCCAGACCGGCCTCTGCATCCAAGGCTTCTTGCCCGGCGAGCGCTTGGCCGACCTGCCCGACCCGCAAACCTGCAGCGTAGCCATGAGCCCGCCTAGCTCTGAGGCGAGCGAGGCCGGCTTCGAGCGTCCAGGTCTCGCCGCAGTCCAGACACGTGCGCTGGATCAGTCGCTTCCGGCCGAAGAACGACGGCATCGCACCTCCAGTAAGGCTAGTCAGCGGTTATGCCAGCTCGGGCGACGGTACCGCGCGCCGCGGGTCGAGCAGGGCGGGCTCGGTAGCCATGAACAGGTCGAACTCGTCGAAGCGCCAGCCTGCGGCAAGCAACTGCCGGACCGCCGGATGCGGTGCGGGCAAGCAGATGCGCGCTGTCTCGTGCTCCGGTCCTTTCAGCTGAGCCAGTGCGAACAGTACCGCAGCCACTGCGGTTCCGTCGTCAGCGGCGGGCGTTGTAGCCAGGTGCACGATTCCGCGGTCCGGACCGCGGTTGATGACCGTGCCCGCCGCGACGACATCGGAGTCGCGGCTGATCAGCACGCAATGGCCACCGGGCCGACCGGACCAGGCCTGGTGATCGGCGACGCGATCGACACCAGCCCAGCTCAGCTCGTAGCTGGCGACGGAGCCTGCGCTGACCGGCTCCACGACCCAATCCTTGATGACAGGCAGTGCCGCAGGGTCGCCATGCAAGTACAGCAGCGGCCACCAGGCGTCGAGTCCGAAGCTGGTATAGAGCGGGACTGCGTTGGCGTGCAGGCTGCTGAAGGTCATCCGGCGGCTAGCGTGCGCCCAGAGTTCGGCCAGCATGGCCCGGCCACAGCCGCTGCCGTGCGCAGCCGGATCAACGAACAGATCGCACAGCATGCTGACCGAGGCGTTGCCACGGCCGATCTGGCGCGCCGCGCCGAAACCGGCGACCTTCCCGGCCCGTTCCGCGACCACCATTCGACCATGTTGGAGCATGTGCCGGAGGTAGGCAGGATTAGTGCCCGCCCACGCGTCGTGCTGGTCCGTTGCGGCGGTCACTGCGGCGATCTCGGCAAAGTCAGCTTCGGCCGCGGGACGCACGTGCAGGTCGGTCATCGCGGGACTCCTCGGAACGAATGGCAGCCAAGGCGGCCGCTCGGGCAGATCCGCGCCGCTGCTAGCCTGACCTGCGGCCGGCACTAACGCAATGCCGGCCAGTACACAGGTGCGGGAGCGGAGAGCGGGAGGCGCGGGATCAGGTGCTGTCTGACGGAACGGTGCTCCCCGCTGGATCAATCGTGCCAGTGGAATCGTTCGTCGCCATCGGTGACAGCTTCACCGAGGGAGTCGGTGATCCGTACCCGGACGGCACGATGCGCGGATGGGCCGACCGCTTCGCCGCGCATCTGGCGGCCGCCTCGCCAGGACTGCGCTATGCGAACCTCGCGATCCGCGGCAAGGTACTCCAGCAGGTAATCGACGACCAGATTCCCGCTGCCGTGGCCATGGCACCCGACCTGGTCAGCATCGCGGCAGGCGGTAACGACTTGCTCCGCCCGAAGGCCGACCCGGATGCCATGGCCGCGGTCTTCGAGCACGCAGTGGCGGCGATCCGGCAGGGGGGCAGCCAGGTCATGCTCTTCACCGGGTTTGATCCAGGCGGCTTCCCGCTGATCAGGCTGATCCGCGGCAAGGCTGCCGCGTTCAATGCACAGCTGCGGGAGACGGCTCGCAAGCACGGCTGCCTGCACGTTGATCTCTGGTCGATGCGAGTGCTGGCCGACCGGCGGGAGTGGTGCGAAGACCGGCTTCACCTGGCGGCGGACGGCCATCGCCGGGTCGCCTTGCGGGCCTGCGAAGTGGCGGGCGTACCGGCGGCAGCGGACTGGCGGGAGCCTCTTCCACGGGACCCAGCAGCAGCCTCACCCGGCTGGCTTGCAGCGCGGCAACAGGACATCTACTGGGCCCGGACTTATGCCGCGCCGTGGCTGCAGCGCCGACTGCGCGGTACTTCCAGCGGAGACGGAATGCAGCCCAAGCGCCCGGATCTGGCTCGGCTTTAGGGTCGCGAACAAGCGCCGTTGACACCAGCGGCTCCTGGGCACGGTTGATGCACAACATAGGGGATCGGCTGGCAATGGGACGGACCTTTGCGCGCTCCCTCGGTGGCTCGCTCGAATGCCTCTACTGGGAAGTGAGCGCGCGCACGGTCTACGCCATCGCCGACATGCCCGACTCAGCCACTGCCGCGGCAGCGACGGCTAGGGGTAAGCTCCGTCATCCGTTCCGCCAGTACCTAGCCTGGTGCCAGCGCTAGCACCGCGATCTCGTAGCGCCCCATCGTGAATGTCGTGAAGATCACCAGCCCGCGCCTGGCGGGCAGCATCATCGGCAGGCCGTACCGTCGCGCCGTCCTCGCCGAGCACAATACCGAGCCCGGCACCTCCGTAGCGCCGCTGACGACCGTCACTTGTCCTGCAAGCCGCTGCATGCGGCCACCGTATTAGGTGCCGCGGACACCGCTCAGCTAATGACGAAGTCGCTGATCCGGAACTCCCGCGTGCGACGGCGGAAGTCGAACGTGAAGCCGGGCCACAACGTCAGGTTGCGGCCCTCGCTGTCTAGGTACCAGCTGGAGCAGCCGGAGCCCCAGACCGTCCCCGGCAGCTTGCGCTGGAGCTCGGCGTTGTAGGCGGCAGCTACCTCGGGCCGCACCTCAAACACGCCGCCGTAAGTCTTTGCGATACCGTCCGCGAGGTAGTTCAGCTGGCTCTCGATCATCAGCAGCATCGAGGAGTGGCCGAGTCCGGTGTTTGCACCGGTGAGCTGGAAAAAGTTGGGGAAGCCGGGTACCACGCTGCCGAGATACGTAAAGCCGAACGCCTCGGCGAGGGTCTGTCCGCTCTTGCCGGTGACCTTGGCGAACATCGGGTTGTCCGTGACACGGAAACCAGTAGCCAGGATCACCGTATCCACGGGATGCTCGGCACCGTCCGCCGTGACGACCGCATCCGGCCGGAACTCGATGATCTTCTCGGTGACGAGGCTGACGTTGTCCTTCGCGAGCGCCGGGTAATAGTCATTCGACGGCAGGACACGCTTGCAGCCCAGGGCATATGTCGGCGTCAGCTGCGCCCGCTTCGCCGGATCAGCTATCGCGGTCTCCATGTGCTTGCGCCAGGCTGCCTCCGCTCGCTTGAGGATCTTCGGGTTCTTCACGAAGCCGAGCACAAGAAGCTCGCGCATCCAGTAGATCGCCGCCCTTGACGCGCGCTGGCTCGCCGGCACCATCCGGTAAAGGGCGCGGACCTGCGGCTTCACCCGATGGTTCGTGTGCGGTACGACGAACGGGGCAGTGCGCTGGAATACTGTTAGGTGCTCAACTTCCGGCTGAATCGAAGGCACTATCTGGATAGCTGACGCGCCGGTGCCGACGACTGCGACCCGCCGCCCGGCTGCTTGCCAGCTGCCATCCCACCGCGCCGAGTGCATGATCTCGCCGGCGAAGGTCTCGATACCGGGGATGTCCGGCAGCGACGGCTCGACCAGCGCGCCTGCGCCGGCGATGAGATACCGGGCGGCGAAGCTCCTGGTAGTCGTGCTGACAAGCCAACGCGCCAGGCCGGCGTCCCACCGGGCACCGGTGACCTCGTGACCGAGCCGCAGGTACTGCCCGAGGCCGTGCTTGCTGGCGACCGACCGCAGGTAGGCCCACAGCTCCGGCTGGGACGGGAAGGACTCGCTCCAGTCCGCCTTGGGCTCGAACGAGTACGAGTACAGGTTGGACTGAACATCGCAGCGGCAGCCAGGGTAGGTATTGTCCCGCCAGGTCCCGCCGACGTCGCCGGCGCGCTCCAGGATGACCATGTCCGTGTAGCCGGCCTGCTTGAGCCTGATGGCCGCTCCCAGGCCGGAGAATCCGGCCCCGATGACGAGGAACGTGACCTGCTCGGCCTGCTCGGCCTGCATGGCGCCTCCAGACAGCAATCAACTAACGGCGTTTACCGCTCCCAGGTTAGGCGGCAGCCGGCCGGCCCGCCAGGCAGGCAGGCAGCAGCCGCTTCCCATTAATCCAGCGGTATTTCGAGTTGCCTGCGCCAGTCCCGTCATGGTGGGCTGCACGCTGTGGATATTGACGTGGTGCGGGCCGCCTTCGATGCTCAGATCCGGCGCAAGCCGGAACCGGACGAACCGGGCGCGCTCGTCGAAGCTGACGACGGCGTACTGCGATGGGTAGCGCCGGGCACGGCGACTTCCTGCATCATCTGGTCGGCGCTGACGGACGGCACTGCTGACGCTGCGATCACCGCCCAGAAGGCTTACTTCGCCGACCGCGGTACGCCGGTGGAGTGGAAGTACTACGACTACGACCAGCCATCTGACCTCCCGGCCCGGCTCGTCGCTGCCGGGTTCGAGCCGGAGGAAGAAGAGGTCATGCTGGTAGCCGAGACAGGCTCAATCGACTCCGCGGTCGTTCTCCCGGACGGGGTCCGGCTGGTCCCGGTGACCGACGAGAGCGGGCTCGCCGCCCTGATGACGGTGCATGACCTGGCCTTCGCCGAGCACGCCACTGCGGAATACGAAGACCGGTTGCGAGCCCAGCTCGGATCCGAGCAAGTCCGCATGGTTGTCGCGATGGCCGGCGACGAGCCTGTCAGCGCGGCCAGAGTCGAGTTCGTGCCAGGCACCGAGTTCGCAGGGCTGTGGGGTGGCGGGACGGTGCCTGCCTGGCGGCGAAAAGGCATCTTCAGAGCCCTGGTCGCCTACCGGGCCGGACTGGCCGCTGCCCGCGGATACCGGTACCTGCAGGTCGACGCCCTGCCCACTAGCCGGCCGATCCTGCAACGGCTGGGCTTCCAGCCCGTGGCCAGCACGACCCCGTACGTCTTCACGCCGGAAGTGCAGGCCGGCAGCTGACAGACGTCGGAGCCGGCAGGCGCGGCAGGGGCGCGGGCTGACACCATAGACCCGTGGTAGAGCTCAAGTCACCAGCCGAGATTGAGGCAATGCGGTCGGCCGGCCGCGTAGTAGCGACCGCATTGCTTCAGATGCGCAAGCAAGCGGCCGTGGGCGTCAGCCTGCTCGAGCTCGACGAGGTAGCCAGGGCGGTGCTGGCCTCTTGTGGCGCCACATCGCCGTTCCTCCACTACCAGCCGAGCTTCGCGCATACCCCGTTCCCGGCGGTGATCTGCGCCTCTGTGAACGACGCGGCACTGCACGGCATCCCCGGCCCCTACCGGCTGGCGGACGGTGACCTGCTAAGCATCGACTTTGGCGCCACGCTCAACGGATGGACCGGTGACGCCGCGATCTCGCTGACCGTGGGCACGCCCCGGCCAGCCGATCTGCGGCTGATCGACACGGCCGAACGGGCGCTAGCGGCCGGGATCGGCAAGGCCGTTCCAGGCGGGCGGCTCGGCGACATTTCCGCGGCCATCGGGGCCGTCGCGCGGCAGGCGGGCTTCGGGCTGCACACCGACTTCGGCGGGCACGGTGTCGGGCGCACGATGCACGAGTCTCCGTCAGTGCCGAACGACGGCAAGGCCGGGCGTGGCATGAAGCTCGAGGCCGGGCTGGTGATCGCGATCGAGCCGTGGTTCATGGCCGGCGGCAACGACAGCTACCGGGTCGATCAAGATGGCTGGACGCTGCGCACCGGTGACGGCAGCAGGGCGGCGCACGTCGAGCACACAGTCGCGATCACGGCTGACGGACCGCGCATCCTCACCGCGCCCTGACGCACGCCCGTCCAGCACGCCGTCGCGAATCACCTGCGGCGGGTGATGCCGCAACCGGCGACCAGCCCGCAGCCTGTGAGAGTTCTGCACGGCTGCGATGACCGAGGGAGCCGCAGTGGCCAAGACCGATGACACGTTCGTGTATCTCGCAACCTATCCAGACGAGACCGCAGCACAAGCCGACTACCAGGCAGTCAAGGAACTGCACGCCGGCGGCCTGGTCGGGGCCTACGACGCAGCCGTGGTCACCAAGGACTCGCATGGTCATGTGCATGCGAACAAGGACGAAACGGCCACACGTCACGGCGCCTGGTGGGGCATCGCGGCCGGCGCAGCTGTCGGGCTCCTGTTCCCGCCGTCCGTTCTGGGCGCGGCGGCGGCAGGTGGCGTGATCGGGGCCGTGAGCGGCCACCTGGCCAAAGGCATGTCCCGATCCCATGCCAAGGAACTGGGCGAGTTCATCGATCCCGGCCAGGCAGGGCTCGTCGTGGTTGGCGACGTCAAGATCGAGCAGGCGATCCAGAAGGCCGTGACCAGGGCCGAAAAGGAGACTGCCGAGGAGCTGGGCGTCGACCCGAAGGACATCGACAAGACGCTCCAGCAAGCCATCGCCGATATGTAGCGCCCAGCCAGGCCGCCCCTCGCTTGACCTCGCCCCAGCTGACTGGCAGGTTCTCTGCTGACGGCTGGGGCTACGTGACGGCGGGCGGCGATCATCATGGGAAGGCTGGGCGGGAAGCGCGCGGTCATCACCGGCGCGGCCAGCGGCATCGGCGAGCAGACAGCGAGGCTGTTCGTCGCCGAAGGCGCGTCCGTCGTACTCGCCGACACTGACGAAACGCGCGGCAACCGGATCGCCGGTGAGCTTGGCGACCGGGCCAGGTTTGCGGCCACTGACGTGTCGCGTGAGGACGATGTCGACCGCGCGGTCGCGACCTGCGTCGACGTCTTCGGCGGGCTGGATGTCATGTTCAACAACGCCGGCATACCCGGCTCGACCGGCGGCGGTATTGAGGACATCGACGTCGAGACCTGGGATCGCACCATCGCCGTGCACCTGCGCGGTGTCTTCCTCGGGATCCGCGCCGCCGCCCGGATCATGCGACCGCAGGGTCATGGCAGCATCGTCAACACCTCGAGCGTGGCCGCCAGCCGGGCGAACATGGCAGGGCACGATTACAGCGCCGCCAAGGCAGCCATCACGCATCTCACCGAGACCACAGCGAACGAACTGGGCGAGCACGGCGTGCGGGTGAACGCCGTCTGCCCGGGCGCGATCGCGACGTCGATCTTCGGCCGCGCCGCTGGCCTCGATGGCGAGGAGGCGCAGCGCACCGTCGATTTCATGGCGACCGTCCTGAGCGACGCCGCGCCAATCCGCCGCGTCGGGCGGCCCGCAGACATCGCTGAGACCGTGCTGTGGCTTGCCAGCGATGCGTCGGGGTTCGTCACCGGTCAGGCGATCGCAGTCGACGGCGGGCTGCTCACCGGATCGCTGCGCCGTAACGCCCCGATGGCCCGCGGGGAGGTGCTCGAACTCATCAGGCAATCTGCACAGTCGTGACAGCGGAAGGAGCCCAGTGTTACGGCAGGTCGCGAAGGGTGTGCTGGTCCACCCAGAGCGAGTTCCTCCAGAGCAACGCCGTAGTCGTGCAAGGCGGGCCGGCGTGCTGCTCATCGACCCCGGGGTACTCGACTCCGAATTGGCCTGCCTCGCGGACGATCTTCGCGAGCTGGGCCAGCCCGTTGTGACGGGCTTTTCGACGCATCCGCATTGGGATCACCTGATCTGGCATGCCGTGCTCGGCGCGGCGCCCCGTTACAGCACGGCCCGCTGCGCGGCCACTGTTCGAGTTGAGATGTCGGACGCAGCCTGGAAGGCTCGCACCGCAGAGTGGATTCCTCCGGACATCGTCGAGCGGGTACCGCTGGACCTGCTCGGCCTCATTACCGGCCTGCCCGCCGACACTGCGCGGATTCCCTCGCGCCTACGTGCACGCCCTCCACGACGCCGGTGTCCCCCAGCGACCCGCGGCTCTCGGCCACGTTCGGCAAGGACTGGCTGCCGGGCGTGCATGAACGGCAACGACAGCAGCTCGCCGGGAGAAGAGAGCGCGACGGGTCGCCCGGATAGAGATCCGCTTGTGACACAAGACGACTCTGCAGACTGGAGCAAATGATGAGCCAGCCGGTCACCGAGATCGACCCCCGGTTCAGCGACCCGGAGGCAGCAGCCTCGGAGTGGAGCGAGACGCTGCGGGTGATCGAGTCGGCAGAACTGTTCTGGATCTGCACGGTCCGGGGCGACGGCCGGCCGCATGTGACTCCTCTCGTCGCTGTCTGGCTCGACGGCGCGCTCCATTTCTGCACCGGAGCAGGCGAGCAGAAGAACGTCAATCTGGGCGCGAACTCCCGCGTCGTTCTGATGACCGGATGCAACAGCTGGGACCAAGGCCTCGATGTCGTAGTCGAGGGCGATGCTGTCAGAGTCACCGACCGTGCCCGGCTGCTCCGGCTGGCCGATGCATGGACTGCCAAGTGGGACGGCCGCTGGCAGTTCGAGGCTGGCGACGGCTGCTTCCGCGACGACCACGGCGAAGCGCTGGTGTACGCGGTCCGGCCCGCCAAGGTGCTCGCCTTCGCGAAAGGCACCTTCAGCCACACCAGGCACCACTTCTGAGGACGCTGGCTACAGCGCGCGGTCGAAGACCAGCATGTCGTGCCCAGGACCGTTGTAGCCGCCGACCGGGCCGCTGACCCGGAAGCCAAGCGCGCGGTGGAACTCCGCAGAGCGTAGGTTGACCGGCGCCGTGATGGCCGACACAGTGCAGCGGCCGTCAGCCCTGGCCCGCCGGCAGAACTCCTCGTACAGCAGCTGTCCGTAGCCTCGGCGCCGGGCATGCGGCGCGACGCCGACGAAGTGGATGTAGGCATGCCTGGAGTCGGACGGCGAGAAAATCCCGATGAGGAACGCCTCCGGGCCGTCAGTCCCGTCGATAACCAGGCTGGTTGAGTAGAACAAGTCGAGGAACAGCCGGGGGAGTGACCCGAGGATCGGACGGCCCCACCACTCGTCGACGACCGGGGCGATCAAGTCGTAGTCAGTCGGGCTGGCGGTGCGGATCTGGTCCATAGCGCAATGATCGCGGATCTAAGTTGCCCGGACATGCAGCGAGGCCAGGCCCGGCGGGGGGACGGGCCCGGCCTCACTGGTCGGGACCGCCTGCGTGCCAGCCCGGTAGCGGGCGACGCGGCAGGCGAGTTCTTTAGTTGTGACCAGCGCAGCGCGCGTTGACGCCGCAGTCAGCTCGCGTAGTCCAGCAGCGGCTGAGCTCGGCTCGGATGCCGCAGCTTGGAAAGCGACTGCTTCTCGAGCTGCCGGATGCGCTCCCGGGTCAGGCCAAGCGCCTTGCCGATCTCGTCAAGCGTGTGCGGGTTGCCGTCATACAGACCAAAACGCATGGACATGATCGTTGCTTCCCGCGGAGTCAGCGCGTCCAGCGCGTGCCGCAGCTGATCTGCCATGATCTGCCGGTCGACAAGCTCGCCCGCCTCGGGCGCGTCGACGTCCTCGATGAGGTCGCCGATGCTGGTCTCGCCGTCCTCGCCGATTGTCGAGTCGAGGCTGATCGGCTGCCGGCTGGTGCGCAGCAGCTCCTCGATCTGGTCCGGCGTCCGGTCCAGCTCGACGGCCAGCTCCTCGGGAGTTGGCTCACGGCCGAGCCGCTGGTGCATGTCCCGCTCGACCCGGCTCAGCTTGCTCAGCATCTCCAGCACGTGCACCGGCAGCCGGATGGTGCGAGCGGAGTCGGCGAAACCGCGCTGGATCGCCTGCCGGATCCACCACATCGCGTAGGTGGAGAACTTGTAGCCCTTGGTGTAGTCGAACTTCTCCACCGCGCGGATCAGGCCCAGGTTGCCCTCCTGGACCACGTCGAGTAGCGATAGCCCGCGGTCGCTGTACTTCTTCGCGACCGACACGACCAGCCGAAGGTTGGCCTCCAGCATGTGCGCCTTAGCGCGCCTGCCGTCGTCGGCGACTGCCTCGAGATCAGCGCGCAGCTGCTTGGACAGCCGGTGCTCGGTCTCCAGCTTGTGCTCTGCGTACAGGCCCGCTTCGATCCGCTTGGCGAGGTCAACCTCTTCCTCGGCGGTCAGCAGCTGGCGCCGCCCGATGGACTTGAGGTAGGTATGCACCGAGTCGCCCATGACCGAGGTCTGGTCGTCCAGGTCAGTCTCGGGAGCACTGGCGCTTGCATCTTCAGCCGCCTGAGCGGTCGCTGCCTGCACCATCGCGGCAAGCTCGGCGTCGGCGTTCCCGGCATCGGCGAACTCAGCAGCGTCAGGCTCCGCCGTCGCGGCCGGGTCCGGGGCCGTCTCAGCCCCGTCGGCGGGCTCGTTACCGAGTACCACGCCGGCCTCGGTGAGCTCGCGGATAATGGAACGGGCCTCCGTCGGGGACACTCGCGCCTGGTCAAAGGCATCGCGAAGTTCGGGCAGGGACAGATAGCCCTGGCCACGGCCGCGCTGGATCAGCTCGTCCACGTGGGTCGTGGTTTCCTCATCCTCGCGGGCAGCAAGTGCAGTCGCTGTCCTCGGCATGAGACACCTCCCTGTCGTGGGCGCATAACGGGCATGCGCTGGTTACCGCGCCCTGCCGGGCACGAACACTCTTTCTTCGGCGGGGACCCTCAGCGGACTTGGCAGTGCGCGCCTCGGGCACTATCTTGTAACGCACGAGGCGGCTAATTGTTCCCGCCTATTTGCCGTGCGCCTGTTTTACGGCGTTCTGGGCACGATCAAGCATGCTGTACTGCGATTCGGCGCAATGCGGCCCGGTCCGGCTTCCCGGACGGCAGTAGCGGAAATTCTGGCACAAATACCAGTTTCCTGGGTGCCGCACGCGCCGATATGACCTCACGGACAGCTGACCTGAGCCGGTCCAGCTGAGGCAGCCCGCCTGCATCCGCTGGTACCACGAATGCCGTGACGACCTCGCCCCACTCCGGGTCCGGCAGCCCGACTACTACAACGTCAGCAACGCCCTCGCACGTTCCCAGGACGGCCTCGACTTCACCTGGGACGACTTTCTCGCCGCCGGTGTTGATCACGTCATCGGCCCTGCCGCGGATCACCAGATAGCCGTCGGGACCGAAGGCGCCAAGGTCAGCGGTGCGGAACCAGCCGCCGTCAAGTGCATCCGCAGTCAGCTCTGGCCGCCCGAGATAGCCGGAGAACAGCACCGGCCCGCCGATCTCGACCTGTCCGCCGGCCGCGAGGCGCACCTGCACATTGTCCAGGGGAACGCCCGCGTACACGCAGCCGCCGCATGTCTCGCTCATGCCATAGGTGGTGATCACCCGCCAGCCGCCGGCCCGTGCTTCGGCCAGCAGGCTGTCGGCTGCCGCTGCGCCGCCTAGCAAGACCGTCTTCACCTGACCCGGGCCGGCGCCAGCGTCCAGCAACCGGCGCAGCTGCGTCGGCACGAGGGAAACGTGCGCGCAGTCACTGGCGGCCAGCACCTCGGGACTGACGGCTGGCGCGAGCACCGGTTCAGTTCCGGACAGCAGCGAGCGCACCAGCACCCCGATGCCGGAAATATGGAACGTGGGCAGGCAGCACAGCCACCGCTCGCCAGGGCCAGCGCCGATGCGGCGCAGCGACGCCGCCGCCGAGGCCGTCAGCGCCGGGGCGCTGAGCTGGACGCCCTTCGGCACTCCGGTCGAGCCGGAGGTCGCGATGACGACCGCGGTCTCATCAGCGAGCACCGTGTCATCGGCAGGCCCTGGCCGAGGGTTACCTCGGGCAGTCACCCGGACGGTGCTCGTTCCGGCCATGGTCTCGATCGTGGCGGGCGCGAACTCCTCGAGCGCGCGGGCGAGCGCCGCCTGCGGCAATTCGGGGTCGAGCGGCAGGATGGCCGGGCCCGACCCGTCCAGCGCAGCGGATAGGGCGGCAAGCATCCGCTCGCCAGCCGAGGGCGGGAACTGGACCGCGTGCAAGGGCCTCGACGTCACGGACGTAAGGTTAACCGGGCAGATCAGGGCAACAGCAGGAGGACGTGCGGTGATCGACTGGAAGGCTTCGGGCCTGGCGGACGGGCAGGATTACACCGACATCCGCTACGAAACCGCCGAAGGCATCGCCAAGATCACCATCAACCGGCCGGAGGTGCGGAACGCATTCCGGCCGACGACCCTGTTCGAGTTGTCGCACGCGTTCAATGTCGCCAGGGACGACGCCGAGATCGGTGTGATCATCCTCACTGGCGCGGGCGACCAGGCCTTCTGCTCGGGCGGCGACCAGCGCGTCCGCGGCGATGACGGCTACAAGGACACCCGCGGAGTCGGCCGTCTGAACGTGCTCGACCTGCAGGTGCAGATCAGGCGCACGCCGAAGCCGGTCATCGCGATGGTGGCCGGCTATGCCATCGGCGGCGGCCACGTGCTGCATGTCTGCTGTGACCTGACGATCGCGGCGGACAACGCGATCTTCGGGCAGACCGGTCCCAAGGTCGGCTCGTTCGACGGGGGCTACGGGTCGTCGCTGCTGGCAGCAACCGTAGGGCTGAAGAAGGCGCGGGAGATCTGGTACCTGTGCCGCCAGTACTCGGCCCAGGAGGCGCTGCAGATGGGCCTGGTCAACACGGTGGTTCCGCTCGAACAGCTGGAAGAGGAAACGGTCAGTTGGGCGCGCGAGATGCTGGCCAAGTCCCCGCTGGCCTTGCGCATGCTCAAGGGCGCGCTGAATGCATTCACCGACGGCGCGGCCGGCCTGCAGCAGTTCGCCGGCGACGCGACGATGCTGTACTACATGAGCGAGGAGGCGCAGGAAGGCCGGGACGCCTACGTCGGCAAGCGGGCCCCCGACTTCAGCAAGTTCCCGCGCCGGCCGTGACCGGCGCCGCGCCCCGCATCGACGCCGGGCTGGCCAATGAGCTGCTGCCGACGCTGCGCGCGTTCGCGATCCCGATGCCGACCCGTTTCCGTGGCGTGACGCTGCGCGAGGGCGCGCTGCTGCAGGGTCCGGCCGGCTGGGGCGAGTTCTCGCCGTTTGCCGAGTACGGCCCGCGTGAGTGCGCCCGCTGGCTGTCCTGCGCGCTCGAAGCGGCTTCGTATGGCTGGCCCGCGCCGGTCCGCGACAGCGTGCCGGTGAACGTGACGGTGCCTGCGGTCGGGGCCGAGCAGGCTTACAAGATCGTCGCTGAGTCGGGCTGCCGGACCGCGAAAGTCAAGGTCGCAGAGCGCGGCCAGAGCAGCGCCGCGGACATCGAGCGGGTTGCTGCCGTCAGGGATGCGATCGGGCCGGACGGCAAGGTACGCGTCGATGCCAACGGCGGCTGGACCGTCAGCCAGGCTGAGCGGCAGCTCGCCGCATTGTCGGCGGCCGGGCTGGAGTATGCCGAGCAGCCGTGCGCGACACTGGACGAGCTGGCCGAGCTCCGCCGCCGGGTCGACGTCCCGCTCGCGGCGGATGAGTCGATCCGCCGGGCCGAGGATCCGCTGAAAGTACGGGCGGCCGGAGCCGCTGACATCGTCGTGCTGAAGGCGCAGCCACTCGGCGGCGTGCGCTCGGCACTGGAGATCGCCGAGCAGTGCGGGCTGCCGGTGGTGGTCTCCAGCGCGGTGGACACATCGGTCGGTCTGGCTGCCGGCGTTGCACTGGCAGCCGCACTGCCGGAACTGCCGTATGCCTGCGGGCTAGCCACGATGAGCCTGCTGGCTGGCGACGTGACCGCTGATCCGCTCGCTGAGACCCGCGGCGAGCTGCCGGTCCGCCCCGCCGTCGTCGACGAGGCGGCGCTGGCGAAGTACGAAGTAGACCCGGCAGCGTGGCGGGACCGGCTGCTGGCCGCGGCCGAGTACCTGCCCCGGTAGCCGTGAACCCCTCGACGGCTTTCGCCACCGTATTGGTGGACGAGTTCATCCGGTGCGGGCTTCGTGACGCAGTGATCGCGCCCGGATCGCGCAGCGCCCCGCTCGCGCTGGCGCTCCACAGCGCCGCCACAGCGCCCGGCTCACCGCTGCGTCTGCACGTGCGCATCGACGAACGGTCGGCATCGTTCCTCGCGCTCGGCATCGCGAAAGCGTCCGGTCGTCCGGTCGCGATCGTGACAACCTCCGGGACGGCGGCCGCGCACTGTCATGCCGCAGTGATCGAGGCGGATGAGGCTTGCGTGCCGCTGCTGGTTCTCACTGCCGACCGGCCGCCGGAGCTGCGCGGCACCGGCGCCAATCAGACGATCGACCAGCTCAAGCTCTACGGCGCCGCGGTCCGCTGGTTCTGCGAGGCGGGCGTCCCGGAGAGCCGCCCCGGCCAGGCCGCGTACTGGCGATCACTGGCCTGCCGCGCGTGGTTCTATGCCGCCGGGAACGGGGCCGTGTCCGCCGGTCCGGTTCATCTCAACCTGCCGTTGCGGGAGCCGCTGGTCCCCGGGCTTGCCGACCAGGGCGCGGCTGGCAATGCGGAGTGGTGTGAGCCGCTTACGGGCCGGCCGGGCGGGGCGGCCTGGACCCAGTTCGATGCAGCACCGCTGGCGGCCGGGGCAGGTGCCGATGTCCACCCCGTTTCTGCCCTGATAGTCGAATGGAGACAGCGCGGCGTCGTCGTGGCCGGTGACGGTGTTGCTGATCCGGCAGCGCTGGCCGCGCTCGCTGCGCAGGCCGGCTGGCCGCTGCTAGCGGAGCCGTCGTCCGGCGCCCGGCAGGGACCGACGGCGCTCAGCTCGTATCCGTACCTACTCGACTCGGCTGCCTTCGCGAGCTCGCACCGCCCGGACCTGATCATCTCGGCCGGGCGCCCCGGGCTCTCCCGCGGGCAGCTCGCGCTGCTGCGCGCGGCCGGTGCCCGTCATATCGTGCTGCGCCAGGGCCCCGGCCGCTGGTCTGACCCGGCCCGGACGGCCAATGAGGTTGCCGCGAGTGTCGGATTGCGTGGCGTTCCCAGGGAAGGGCCGGCCGGGACTGTCCGGTCTGACTGGCTGCGGGCCTGGCTTGAGGCCGACGCCGCTGCCCGCCGGGCGGCCGATGAAGTGCTTGCGGCCGACGGCGGCTTGAGCGAGCCGTTGCTGGCGCGTGAGGTGGCTGCCGCGCTGCCCGCCGGCGGCCTGCTCTGGGCGGCCTCCAGCATGCCGGTCCGGGACCTTGACCGGCACATGATCACGCGACCGGACGTGCGGATCCTCGCGAACCGCGGCACGAGCGGGATCGATGGCCTGGTTTCGTCCGCGATCGGGGCGGCGCTCGCGCATCAGGCCGGAGGCGGCGGTCCCGCGGTCGCCCTGCTCGGCGACCTTGCCCTGCTGCACGACTCGCCGGGGCTGGTGCTCGGCCCGCTCGAGCTCCGGCCTGACCTGTGCCTGATCGTCGTCAACAATGACGGCGGCGGGATCTTCTCCACGCTGGAACAGGCAGCGTTCCCGGACGCGTTCGAGCGGGTATTCGGAACGCCGCACGGCGCGGACCTGTCGGCGCTGGCCGCCGCGACCGGAATGCCGTACTCCCGGCTGGAGCAGGCTGGCGACCTGCCCGAGGTCCTTTCTGGCGGCGGCTTGCGGCTGGTCGAAGTCCGCACCGACCGCGCCGAGGGCGCGAAGCTGCGCGCTGCGATCGCCGAGGCGTGCACGGCCGCGATCGGTCCGAACTGAGGCGCGCCGGGCGCGCCTCGACGTTTCATGGGTTTGTATCGACGTTTCATGGATTGGAGCGGATTCTGGGTCCGTTATGCGCACTATGTGGTCGCCGAACCCATGAAGGGTGTGAGTACTGCCTCTCATCGCCTGGGCGGGATCTGGGACGGCCCGATTGCCAGCGGCTTCCACCACAGCAGTTGCACCTCGCCGGGCAGGTCCGGATAAGCGAAGCGGTCGATTGCACCGAGAGTGCAGCCCATCTTGCGGTAGAAGCGGCAGGCTCGGATGTCCCACAGCACCGCGACGTCGTCTCGGCCATCCAGTATGTGCACCCCCGGCGTACTCCACGCGATCACCGCGCCGCCGACCCTCGCGCCGTCCTGACGAGCACAGATCAGCCCCCAGTTCGAAGTGTCAAAGCGGTCCGCCCAGCGCGTCGGCCCCGCTGCATCGATGAAGTCGTAATCCTTCAGGTACGGAGCGGCGACGGTCGCCTCCGCGAGCGAGAGGCCGCCCATGCCGTCGTTCACCGGGATCACTTCCAGGATCCGGTCAACCGCTAAAGAGATGGGAAGCTTCGCGTGCTCGGCCAAGGTGGCAGGGGTGACCGGTTCGTGTGTTAGCTCGAGGCTCGTCCGGCAAGCTTCGCAGCAGGTGGCTCGCCCTGCCCATTACTGACGAGGTGCGCGGCGTGGATCCCGACGCGCCAGGCTCCGCCCTTGGTCGCGGGCACTGCTTTCGGTCGCCCGGTCGATGACCGCCTGCAGGCGGGTGGCATGCGCACCGCGCCAGTAGACCCGGCTGCATGACTGGCATTGCGCGAATTCCTGGTAAGTGCGCCGAGTGCCCGGCTTGAGCGATGACTCCACCGCTGGCTTGGCTGCCGGCCGGAGTAGCCCGTTGCATGCCGTGCATCGCGTCCACGGGGCAAGCGGGGGAGCGAACCGGTTCAGTACGTCGAGAAGCTGGTCGTCGGGGCGAGCACCGCGCACGTATGCACCCGCCCACAGCCTGGCCCGGCAGAGTAGCGCGCGGTCTTGCGTCAGCAGCACGCGCTGCTCGGCGTTGGCCTGGCTGACCAGGTCATCGTCGGCCGCATCGTTGGCGTAGGCGATGTCCAGCCCGATCAATCGCAGCCGCCGCGCCAGCGCCCCGAAGTGCACATCGAGGACGAAGCGGGCCGATTCCAGCAGCTGCGGGCGTGCCACTGGATGTACCTCGATGACGTCGCCGCCGTGCGGCAGGTATCGCAGTCCTACCGGGTGCCCGCTGACCGTCAGGCCACCTACTTCGGTACGGGGCACGCCGAGCGATTCCACCAGGTGCCCGACTGTCGAGACGCCGTCGCACGGCACGGTGACGTGCTCAGCCCGCCGGCCAGCCCGGAGAAACATGAGCATTTCGGCCGGGACGGTCACGACTGCCTCCGGCTTGCCCATCCCGGTACCATTCCCGCCCTGCCGCATGCTCACCCGCGACGCGGCTGGCGGCTGGCGGCTGGCGGACACTGTCACTATGCAGCCCGCTGACGACCCGTACGACCTGGAGCGCTTCGTCGCGGCTCAGGATGCCGACCGGACATTTCAGCAGGCAGTAGGTGAGCTGCGGCAAGGCCGTAAGACGAGTCACTGGATGTGGTTCGTGTTCCCGCAGATTGCCGGGCTCGGGCACAGCCCGACGGCCAGGATGTACGCGATCAGCTCGATCGCCGAGGCTCGTGCCTACCTGGCGCATCCGGTTCTCGGACCGCGGCTGGAAGAGTGCGCCGAGATCGTGTGCGGCATTCAGGGGCGCAGCGCCGAGCAGGTTTTCGGCGGGATCGACGCGCTGAAGCTTCGTTCGTCAGCAACCCTCTTCGCGCGCGCAGATCCTGCAACGCAGGTCTTCCGCCGGGTGCTTGATCAGTACTTCGACGGCGCCCCTGATCCGGCTACCGAAGCGATCATCTGACAGCGGCAGGACGTCGCCAACTGACCGCTGCTACTGCACACTGGCGTGATGGAAGCAGATCTCGTCGTTATCGGAGCCGGCGCCCTCGGCCTGAGCACCGCGCTGCACGCGGCCCTGCTCGGCCGGCGGACTGTGGTGGTGGAGCGGCATACGGCCGGGTCGCAGGCATCCGGACGCGCCGCGGGGTTGTTCAAGTCGGTCCAGGCTGACGAGTTGCGCACCCGGCTGGCGCGGCGCAGCATCGACCTCGCTCTGTCCTTCCCCGACTGGGCTGGCGCTGAGCTCGCGGTGACTCGTTCCGGCAGCTTCCTGATCGCGCGCACCAAGCAGCACCAGGCATACCTGCAGACCGAGGCCAGCCAGTCCGTGCGCTGGGGCGTCGACCTCCGCGAGGCGGCGGCTGGCGAACTGGCAAGCCGCGTCTCGTACTACCGTCCCGCCGGGAGTGGCGGGGCCGACCGGGACTATGCGCTGTGGTGCCCGGAGGACATCTACATCGAAGAGCCGACCAGTCTGATCCGCGCGTACCTCACGGCAGGCCAGGCGCACGGCGTCGAGCTGCTTGAGTCGGAGACGGCCATCGGCGTGCTCGTCTCTGGCGGCCGGGTCACCGGCGTCGAGACCACTAAGCGGTCGATTTCTGCTCCGGTAGTCGTCGACGCTGCAGGCGCCTGGACCCGCCAGGTGGCGGAGCTGGCAGGGGGAGAGGTAGCCGTGGCGCCGGTCCGGCATCAGCTCATGATCACTGAGCCCGGCGACGCCGTCGACCCGGCAGACCCGATCGCCAGGATTGTGGACGCGGCGGTCTACCTGCGGCCTGCGCGCGGCGGGCTGATGGCCGGCGGTTTCGAGGCGGTCCCGCTGCCGGTGGACCCGCGGACTGAGGCGCGCTCGTTCAGCACCGACGATGTGCCGCTCGACATCACCGTGCTGGACGCCATGGCAGCGCAGGTCGCCGACGAGGTACCAGCAGTA
Organism: Streptosporangiaceae bacterium; assembly: GCA_035507615.1. Classification (GTDB taxonomy): domain Bacteria; phylum Actinomycetota; class Actinomycetes; order Streptosporangiales; family Streptosporangiaceae; genus JAJYUU01. Next base: position 35,057 of record DATJNX010000025.1, on the reverse strand, counting down.
AACGGCCAGGTGGCCGAGCATCGCGGCGGGCTGTTCACGATGACACCTGACGGCCGGTTCGTGACCGGTCCGGTGCCGGACGTGCCCGGCCTGTGGATTGCCAGCGGCTGCAACGGCTCCGGCTATTCGTCTTCACTGGCTATCGGCGAGGCGCTGGCGGGCTGGATCTGCGACCAGCCAGACCGTGTCGACATCAGCGAGTTGTCGCCCGGCAGATTCGATCTCGTGACCGACGAAGCACTGGTCAAAGCCGGGCTCTGGCAGTACGCCCACTACTACGACCCCGCCGTAGGCTAAGCGGCCAGCACCCGGACTGCCGCTGCCGACTGCGCCATTCAGTTAGCCTGCTTTATGTTGACATAGCACTTCACTCACGATAGCGTCAGCTACCTTTGCGGCCTGCCGCGGAATTGCCTGCGTCGATCGGGGGTAACCGACGTGTTCGGTGTCTACGTACTTTTCCTCATTGTCAGCGGCATCGCGATGCTTGTCCTGGCGTGCATAAAGAGCGGCCAGATTAATGTGCGGCGAATATGGAACGCTGTCTTCGGGGCGGCTTTCACTGGCTACGGACTTTACCTGCTGCTGTTCTTTAAAGGCGGCCATTACTTCCTGTTCTTCTACGTGTTCATACTTCCTATTCTCATGATCGTCCGGTTCTTCCGCGATCGCCCTGCCGTCCGCGCGAGGCAGCAGGCAGGCGCGTTCCAGGCGCCGCCTCCCGGATACGGCCAGCCCGGCGGATACGGCCAGCCACCGAGCGGCGAGGGTCAAAGCCCGGTCTAGCGGCCGGGCGCCGGCAGGCTGACAAGCAGCCGGCCGGCCTCCGCAACCGCGGCTGGGGTTCCGGCGTCACATACCTCGCATGGCTGTCCTGGTTTGCGGGACAATCGGGGGTAGCCGGAGGTAGATGACAATGTTGCGCAAGGATGCCAGGAACGGACTGATCGCAGCGACCGTTGCCACCCTGGCAATGCTTGCTGCTGGCTGCGCGGCAGCCGGTCACAGCGCCGGCCACGCGGCGGACACCGGCCGCGGCCACGCGCGCACTGCGGTCAGCGGACCGCAGCTGACGATCACGCCGGCGAACGGCACCCGCGATGCCGACCCGTCGGCCGGCGTCACGGTAACCGCGGCCCGTGGCATGCTGCGAGGCGTAACTGTGCGTTCCCGTAGCGGGACGGTGCCTGGCTACCTCAGCGACGGCGGCAAGGTGTGGCACAGCCAGTGGACCCTGAACGTGTCGCAGACCTACACGGTGACGGCTACGGCGTCGGGTAGCGACGCCGTGACGGCGACCAGCAGGTTCCGCACGCTGACGCCGCGTGACACGTTCAGGACGGAGATCTTCGAGGGCTATCACCAGACGTACGGCGTCGGGATGCCCGTCATCCTCACCTTCAGCCAGCCGATCACCGACAAGGCAGCAGTCGAGCGATCACTACAGCTCGCAACCTCGAAGCCGATCGTCGGCGCGTGGTCCTGGGATGGCAACCAGACGCTGGACTTCCGGCCGAGGGATTACTGGCCGGCCGGCACGACGGTCAGTTTCACCGGGCACCTGGATGGCGTGCAGGGCGCGCCCGGCATGTACGGCACGCACACCCTCACCCAGACGTTTGACATCGGCCCGTCCCTGGTGGCGATCGGGAACACCCGGACGCATCGAACGCAGATCTACTACAACGGCAAGCTGCGCTACAACTGGCCGATCAGCTCAGGCAGGCCGGGCGATGCCACGCCTGATGGCAGCTACCTCACGATCGAGAAGGGGAACCCGGTTCAGATGACCGGTCCCGGCTACAGCCTCTCGGTCCCGTGGTCAGTGCGGTTCACCTTCAGCGGTGACTACTACCACGACGCCTACTGGTCAGTCGGCGAGCAGGGTTTCGAGAACGTCAGCCATGGCTGCGTTAACCTCTCACCGGCCGATGCCGAGATCTACTACAAGCTGGCCGTACCCGGCGACCCGATCACGATCGTCGGCAGCCCTAAGTCCGGCACCTGGAACAACGGCTGGACCGAGTGGTTCCTGAGCTGGCGGCGGTACCTCAAGGCCAGCGCGCTGCATGAGGCGGTGCTCGCCGGCCCGGATGGCAGCACGTTCGTCAGCCCCGCGTCAGTGCCCGCCTCGGCCGCTACGGCGCCCCTGCAGACCGCGCCCGCCAACAACGCCGCCGCGGCCTAGCGGCCGCGTTAGCGGGCGGGCCGACGGGGTTAGCCCGTGCCCAGGCCTGCTGTAGCGTCGCAGGTGAGGGCGAGAACGGCCCGGGACGGAGACCACGCTGATGACGATCTCGACCAGTACTTCCGGTCTGCTTGTCCTGCACCAGGCAGACGATGTCGGCGTGGCGGTCGCCGGGCTCCCGGCCGGCTCGGAGCTTGACCTGCCTGCGGGCCAGGTGCGAACCGCTGCTCCGGTTCCGCCGGGGCATAAGGTCGCATTGCACGCGATCGCGGCAGGCGCGCCGGTGCGCAAGTACGGCCAGGTAATCGGGTTCGCGTCCGCCCCGATCTCTGCCGGGGAGCATGTGCACGTGCACAACCTGGTGTTCGGTGAATTCGACCGAGCCGCCAGTCCCGCCGGGCAGGTCAGCGGACACCCCGCCGCCGTGCCAGCACTGCCCGGCGGGCCGCTGGCGCTGACGTTTGCCGGGTACCGCCGAGCCGACGGCCGGGTAGGCACCAGGAACTACGTAGCAGTGGTGTCGACCGTCAACTGCTCCGCGACCGTATGCAAGCGGATCGCCCGGCAGGTCAGCGAGTCCGGAGAGCTGGACGATCAGCCGGGCGTCGACGGGGTGATCGCGCTGACCCATTCAACCGGTTGCGGGATGCAGCCCGACGGTGCCGGGATGGCGGTGCTTCGCCGGACCCTGGCCGGGTACCTGGATCATCCGAACGTCGGCGGGGTCCTCGTGCTGGGCCTGGGATGCGAAGACAACGAGGTCCGCGCGCTCACCGCCGAGCTGGCCGGCCGCGCCGACGTCCCGGTCGTCACCGGGACGATCCAGGAACTCGGCGGCAGCGCTGCCGCTACCCGTGCCGGTGTCGCGCAGCTGCGCGCCATGCTGCCTGACGTCGGCCGCGCCCAGCGCACCTCGTGCGCGCTATCGGAACTGGTGCTCGCCACCCAGTGCGGCGGGTCGGATGGCTACTCCGGGCTGACTGCCAACCCCGCGCTCGGCGCCGCGGTGGACCTGCTCGTCGCGCACGGCGGCACCGGGATCCTTGCCGAGACTCCGGAGATATACGGCGCCGAGCATCTGCTGGCCAGCCGCGCTGCCACGCCCGCGGTGGCCGCGGCGCTGGCGGACACGATCGCCTGGTGGCAGCGCTACACCGCGATGCACGGCGGCAGCATGGACAATAACCCGTCGCCGGGCAACAAGGACGGCGGGCTGACCACCATTCTGGAGAAGTCCCTCGGGGCGGTGGCAAAGGGCGGTACCACGGCGCTGCGACAGGTGGTTGGCTATGCCGAGCGGCCGTCCGAGCGCGGCCTGATCTTCATGGACACTCCGGGCTACGACCCGGTCAGCGTGACCGGTGAAATCGCCGGCGGCGCCAACCTGGTCTGTTTCACCACCGGCCGCGGGTCGGTCTTCGGCTGCAAGCCGGTACCTAGCCTTAAGCTGGCGACGAACAGCGATGTGTACCAGCGGATGCCGGGCGACATGGACATCGACTGCGGCGTCATCCTCAACGGCACGAGCGTGAGCGACCTCGGCGAGCGCATCTTCGCCGAACTGATCGCAGTCGCCTCGGGCAAGCCCACCAAGAGCGAGGCACAGGACTTCGGCGACGAGGAATTCGTGCCGTGGCAGCTCGGCGCTGTCATGTGAGGCAACTAGGCGTCGCGGCGGACGAGCAGCACCGTGCTGGCGACGAGGACCAGCGCGGTGTAGCCGCACAGGATGAAGAAGCCTGTTGCGGACCCAGCGGATCCCGTCCGGGTCGAGCCCGCTGGCCGGCGCCTCCTGGACAGCTTCGCGCACAGGATCCCGGACCCTCAGCGCGCGGGCGCATGCCTGATGGACGGAACCGAGGAGACCGCGCCGCTGCGCGTCGTCATTGCCGAGGACGCGGCGATCATGCGCGACCGCCTGACCCAGACGCTGACAAGGCGCGGCTACCACGTCGTTGCCGCAGTCGCTGACAGCGACTCACTCCTGGACGCCGTGGCTGAGCTGCGACCCGACGTCGCCATCGTGGACGTGCGAATGCCGCCGACCCATCGCGACGAGGGACTGCAGGCGGCTCAGGCGATCAAGCGAGATCATCCGGGCGTGGGCGTACTGGTCTTCTCCCAATACATTGAAACGAGGTCTGCCACCGAACTGTTCGCCGGAACCCGCGGTGGCGTCGGCTACCTGCTCAAGGACAGGGTCGCTAACGTCGGTGACTTCGTGGCGGCAATCAGCCAGGTGGCCAGCGGCGGTACTGTCCTCGACCCGGAGGTCGTCAGGCAGCTGCTGAGTGCCACCCGCCGGGCCGACGTGCTGGCCGCTCTGACGCCGCGCGAGCGCGAGGTGCTGTCCCTGATCGCTCAGGGGCGTTCCAACACGGCCATCGCCGACACCCTCCTCATTTCACCCGGAGTTGTCGAGAAGCACGTCGCGAGCATTTTCGCCAAGCTTGGCCTGCTTCCCTCGGACAACGACAACCGCAGGGTCATCGCGGCGATCAAGTACCTGCAGTCCTAGCCCCCGCGCCGCGATCAGCGTCGCGCCTGGAACGGTTCGATGAGCTGTCCGGCCAGCAGCAGCGGGCCGGCCGGGATCGCCAGGTCCTGCTCGACCGGGACGGGCCGGCCGGCCAGGCCGGTGCGCCCGACTGCATGACTACGGGAGGGGAACCGTGCACGCCGGGCCAGGACGTCCCAGATCGTCAGCACGACGCCAAGGTTGATGCTCTGATCCTCACGGGCGTGGTGCAGCCGGTGATATGCCGGGCTCACGATGACCCGGCCCGCGGGGCCGAAGGTCCAGCGGAGGTTGGCGTGCTGCAAGGTGCCGATGCAGACGTAAACCGTGATCAGCACCGGCGCGATCGCGCGGCCAGGCATCAGGGCCACGACCGGGATGGTGGCCAGCACAAAGCCAGTCGTGTGCATCAGCGGGTGGGCACGGAACGAGGTGAGCACGCTCAGCTCTTCCTGGCTGTGATGCAGGGCATGGAAGCGCCATAGCAAGCCCAGCCGGTGATCGGCGTAGTGCGCCAGCCAGTTGGCTCCATCCATCGCCACGATCGTGACCGGAACCAGCAGCCAGACCGGCCAGCGCTGCGTCAGGCGCAGCTCGATCCACCGAGCGTGGTCACCGATCAGCGCCGCCGCCCCGACACTGAGCAACGTCATCAGCGGGATCACCGCGAGCCCATGCAACACCAGGTAGCACGCATCCTGGACGTGCCCGCGGGCCAGCACCGGGCGCGGCTCGGCCGGCCAGATCTGCTCACAGATCCCGGTCCCGGCAACGAGGGCGATCAAGGCCGGTGCCGCCAGTTCCGCCCAGCCCGCGGTCAGCACGGATTCGAGGCGACCGCCCTGCAGCAATTCGGCGACCCCGGCCCAGACGACGACCGCAGTCACCGCGGCCACCGCGAACGAGGGGAGAGACAGCCTCAGCCGCCACGGTCGCCGGACTGCTGCCTGGTCTTGATCAACTACCCAGTCCGGGCCCGAGGTAGCCAGCCCGGCAGGGTAGCCGACCGCTGTCTTCCGCACCTGGTTACTGCCTAGGCGTCCGCGGGCTTGGTGTGAATGAGCTTCTTGTTCACGAACTCGTCGATGCCGAGCGGCCCGAGTTCGCGGCCCACGCCGGAGCGCTTGGTCCCGCCGAACGGCAGCTCGGCGCCGCCGCCCTCGGTCCGGTTGATCCAGACCATCCCGACCTCCAGCTTGTCGGCGACCTGAGCGGCGAGCTCCTCGTCCTGTGTCCAGACCGAGCCGCCGAGCCCGAACGAGCTGGTGTTGGCGAGCGCAACGGCCTCGTCGGCATCCTTGACCCGGTACACGACGGCGGCAGGGCCGAACAGCTCCTCGCTGAACGCCCGCATCTCCGGGGTAACTCCCGACAGCACCGTCGCCTCCACGAATGCGCCCGGCCGGTCGACACGGTGCCCGCCGGTGTGGACAGTCGCACCCTTGCCCACCGCGTCGTCGATCTGGCTCATCAGATTGACCGCAGCTTGCTCGGAGGACAGCGGCCCGTAGGTGATGCCGGGGTCAGTCGGGTCGCCGGTGACCTGGGCAGCCATCATCCCCACGAACGCCGCCATGAAATCGTCGTACACCGAGTCCGCCACGATCATCCGCTTGGCTGCGTTGCACGCCTGGCCCGCGTTAGACATCCGGGCGCCGACCGCGGCCTTCGCCACGGCGGTGAGGTCCGGCGCGTCGAGCACGATGAACGGGTCCGAGCCGCCGAGCTCCAGTACGACCTTCTTGAGGTTCTGCCCGGCCGCGGCGGCCACCGCTGCGCCCGCGCGCTCGCTGCCGGTGACCGACACCCCGGCGATCCGCGGGTCGGCCACCATCGTGGCGACCTGCTCATTGCTGGCGAAGACGTTGATGTAGGCGTCGTCCGGAAGGCCGGCCTCGCGGAAGATCTGCTCCATCGCCAGCGCCGACTCCGGACATTGCGGCGCGTGCTTGAGCACCACGGTGTTGCCGATCATCAGGTTCGGCGCCGCGAACCTGGCGACCTGGTAGTAGGGGTAGTTCCACGGCATGATGCCCAGGATCGGCCCGATCGAGGACTTGCGCACTACCGCAGTGCCCGGCGTGCTGGACTGCAGCGGCTGGTCCCTGAGCAGCTCAGCCGCATTATCCGCGTAGTACTTGTAGATCGACGCGGTGAACAGCACCTCGCCCTTGGCCTGCCGGGTCGGCTTGCCCATCTCCCTGGTGATAATCGCGCCAAGCTCGGCGGCCCGCTCCGCATGCAGCTGACTGACGCGGGCCACTATCTCGGACCGGCGGGCCATGTCCGTGAGCTTCCAGGACGCGTAGCCGCTCGCTGCCCTGGCCAGCAGGTCGCTGATCTCGGCATCGCTGGCTGTCGGATACTCGCTCTCGACCTTCCCGCTGGCAGGGTTGGTGACCTTATAGCTCATGCTGGCAGCCTCCATGACGCGCGATCCGGATCAGTTCGCCTCGATGTGCTCATTCTCGCCTGCCAGGCCGGTAACCCTGCAATCCCGGATCCCTTGCGTCCGCGAATCGTTCTACCCTGCAGCCATGAGCGCAGCTGACACGACCGTAAGCCAGTACACAGTCAAGCCACTGGGTCCCGGCACCTGGGACGCTTTCGCGCAACTCGCCGGGCGGCACAACGGCGTCTGGAACGGCTGCTGGTGCACCTGGTTCCACGCCTCTCCTGCTGAGAGAGGAGGGCCGGAGCGAACCGCGGAGACGAACCGCACGCTCAAGCAACAGCTAGTCAGCAGCGGCCGCGCACACGCTGCGCTGGTCTTCGACGGCGATGCCGCGGTGGCCTGGTGCGAGTACGGAAGCCCGCAGGAACTGCCGAATATTTACCACCGCAAGGAGTACGAGGCCGAGCTCGACAGGTTGCCCGACTTCCGCCTCACCTGCTTCTTCGTTGCCAGGAACTACCGGCGTCAGGGACTGGCAGAGCTCGCGCTTCAGGGTGCCCTGCAGCTCATCGCGGAGGCCGGCGGGGGAGTCGTGGAAGCGTACCCGCAGGACACCAGCGGTCAGAAGGTATCGGCATCCTTTCTGTACAACGGCACGCGCAGCCTCTTCGAGAAGGCCGGCTTCAGCTACGAGCGGGCCAAGGGAAAGAACCACTGCGTGATGCGCAAGATTGTGCCGGCGAGTTAGCGCCGCCAGTAGCCGGTCAGCCCGCCGGCCGCAGCCGATCCGCAGGACTCACCCAGCGAATCTCCAGGCCCCGGCTGGTTAATGGAGAATGCCCAGCGCACTATGAAGATTGAGGCCGACAGCGTCGTCATGCAGCGCCGGAAGCCAGGGTGCGGATAACAGGAGATCGCGGGAATGGACGAGCACGGCAGCCACGGCGAGCCTGAGGAACCGGGCAGCGCCGCGCCTGGCCGCCCGGGCTGGATTCTGCCTGGTTTCGGGGAGCCGGGCGATAGCCAGCCCGAGATGGGCCAGCCCGGCTACTATCCGGGCGGCTACCCCATGCAACCCGGCTACGGCCAGGCCCAGCCACGTCGCCGGCGCCGGGGCCTCGCCGGGGTCATCAGCTACCTGGCCGTCGCCGCGCTGGCGGCGGCCTTCGGTGGCCTGGCGGTCGCGTTCAGCTCGCCCGGCGGCAGCCCGCCGAGCGCGAGCTCCGGCCTCGGTACCGGCGGCACCGGCGGTGCGGGCGGTACCGGCGCCGGGCCGGGCACTGCGCCCGGTTCCGGGCCGGCAATCAGCAGCGCGACGGTCAGGAAGGTCGTGCGGTCAGTCGAGCCCGGCGTGGTGGTGATCAACAGCAAGCTCGACGATAGTCCCGACGCCACAGGTGCGGCCGGCACCGGGATGATCATCAGCCGCTCGGGGCTTGTGCTGACCAACAACCATGTCATCGACTCGACGAACGGTCTGACCGCGACGGTTGTCTGGACGAACAAGACCTACCCGGCGCGGTGGGTCGGCTATGACAAGGGTTCGGACGTCGCGGTCATCCAGCTGGAAGGCGCGTCCGGCCTCACCCCGGTACCGCTGGGCAACTCCGCTGGCCTCAGGGTCGGCACCAATGTCGTGGCGATGGGAAACGCCGGCGGAACCGGCAGCCTCACGACCGCGACCGGCGCGATCACCGGTCTTAATCAGGCCATCGTGGCCAGCGACGACGGCAGCGGCGCGTCAGCCGAGCACCTGACCGGCATGCTCCAGACTGATGCGCAGATCGTCCGCGGTGATTCCGGCGGCCCGCTGGCGAGCACCGACGGCAAGGTCATCGGCATGGATACTGCCGCCGGCAGTGACGGCACGCTCAGCCAGCAGGAACTCGCCTTCGCCATCCCGATTAACAAAGCCATGTCGATTGCGCGGCAGATCATCGCCGGAAAGCCCGCGCCGGGGATCCAGGTCGGCGCAGCAGGCTTCGCCGGCGTCCTGGTGCCTGCGGCTCCGGGCGGCGGGCAGAACACTGAGACAAGCCCGCAGGTGCAGCTGCAGCAAGCCGAGCAATCCGAGACTCAGCAGCCGTTCGGCGGGTACTACCCGGCACCGGCACACTGCGTGGCCAACGCGGCGTACTCCGGGATCCCGCAGCACATCGCCCCGGCCACGTCCGGCGCGCTGGTCCTCGGCGTGCTCTGCCAGAGCCCGGCCGCTGCCGCAGATATGGCCGCGGGCGACGTGATCACCGGCGCGGCAGGCCAGCACGTTTCCTCGCCCGCCTCCCTGACCAGCGTTCTGTCGCACCTGCCGAGCGGGGAGAAGATCACGATCACCTGGGTCACCCCGGCCGGGCAGACCATCGCCCGTGTTATCACGCTCGCTCAGGCGCCCCCGCAGTAAGAGTCGGGGCGGCTAGCCTTCCAGCGCGCGCCGCATCGGGCGGAACTTGGTCTCTGTCTCCGCCAGTTCCGACTCCGGCTGGGAGCCGGCCACGATGCCGCAGCCGGCGAACAGCCTGGCCCGGTTGCCGTCGACCTCGCCGCACCGCAGCGCGATGGCCCACTCGCCGCTACCGCGGGCGTCGACCCAGCCAACCGGGCCCGAGTAGCGGCCGCGGTCCATCCCTTCCAGCTCCCTGATCAGCTCCATGGCTGCCTCGGTCGGGGTGCCGCAGATCGCCGCGGTCGGATGCAGCGATGCCGCCAGCGCGAGTGCCGACGCGTCCCTGGCGAGCCGGCCCGATACCGAGGTGGCCAGATGCTGGTAATCCGCCATCTGGAGCAGAAACGGGGCTGGATCCACCCGCAGTTCTGCGCACAGCGGCGCGAGCAGGTCGCGAACTGATTCCACCGAGTAACGGTGCTCCTCCGCGTTCTTCGCCGAGGCGAGCAACGCGCTGCTCAGCGCTTCGTCATCGGCCTTGCTGCCGCCGCGCGCCATTGTGCCGGCCAGCACCAGCGAGCTGACCTCACGGCCCTCGCGGCGGATGAGCAGTTCCGGTGTCGCCCCGACCAGGCCGGCGCAAGCGAAGGTGTAGCAGCCGGGGGACCGCACCGCGAGCCTGGACAGCAGCACCCTGATGTCGATCGCATCAGAGGCGTACGCCTGCAGGTCCCGGGCGAGCACGACCTTGCGCAGCTCGCCAGCCTTGATCCGGGCGACCGCTGCCGCGACGACCTGCTCCCATTGCGGCGCGGTCAGGCTGCCGTCACTCCAGCGCACTTCGGCCGGGTTGGTCCGGGCGGTGACCGGAGCCGGCGGCACGGCCTCGCCCGCGTTGATGGTCGTCTGCCAGCTCACTCCCGACCGGCGGCCGATGACCACGGAAGGCACGATCAGCACCGAACCGTCTGAGGCAGGATCGAACGTGAAACTGCCGAAGGCAACTGGCCCGGTGCCGGGCACGTTCACCTCGTCGCTTACTGTGGCGGCGTCGAAGAGCTCTGCCAGCCACTTCTCTCCGGTAGCGAACCGGTCGACTCCCGCCGGTATGGTCAGCCGCGCAATCTCGCCCCAGCCCACCAGGCCGTCGCCCTGGTGGATCCAGGCCGACGCCGCCGGACCGGGCAGCCTGGACAGCAGGTCACCCGGATCGGCGATGCTGACGGTCGTGACGCTCAGGCCGTCAGGCATGGGCGCGTTCCCGGCAGTTGCGCTGTGCTTCCACGGCCATCCACTTTACGTGCGGCACACGGTCACCCTGACCGAGGGGACGGCCGGGGAGAACCGGGCCGCATCCTGCCCGGGAAGCCGGATAATCCGTAACAGCGCACCTGCCACTCCGAACCCGAGCCACGCCAGCAGCACTCCGATCGCCAGGCTGCCGATAACGTTGATCCCTGCCTCGGCGACGGCGCCATCCTCCAGCAGCCGCAGCGTCTCATACCCGAAGGTGGAGAAGGTCGTCAGGCCGCCGCAGAAGCCGGTGCCGAGCAACGCGAACAGCACTGGCGGCAGGCCCAGGTGGCGTTCGGCGCCGAGAAGGAAGCCGAGCACGAACGATCCCGACATGTTCACCGCGTACGTCCCCCACGGGAACACCGTGTCGTGCCGCACCTGGACGAACCGGTCAGCCAGGTACCGGGCTGGCGCGCCGACCATGCCGCCAGCCAGGACCGCCAGGATGATCACGACGTTATGCCGCCCGCGGCAGCGCCGCCGCTGCCCGCCTCTGGAGTGCCTGCCGGCGCGCCGCCGGCGTACGTATGCACGTGAACGTCGTCAACTATGACCAGGCCGCCGGTGACCAGCTCGGCCACTTCGTCCAGGAACGCCTCGGTGCGCTCGGCTGTGTCGACGATGATGATGGCGAGCGGCAGATCCTCGCTCAGCGACAGCAGCCGGCTGGTGTGAATCCGGGAAGACGCGCCGAAGCCCTCAATGCCGCGGAACACGCTGGCGCCCGCCAGGCCGCGGCGGTGCGCCCGGTGCACGATCTCGGCGTACAGCGGCTTGTGCCGGTACCGGTCGGACTCGCCGATGAAGATCGTGATCCGCCTGGCCGCGCCTTGCAGCCTCACCTGTGCAGCCTCAATCCGCACCTCGCTCGCGCCGCTCAGTGATCCAGGCCGGCATCCTCGCTGCCGCCCGCGCCGCCTTCATTCCGCACCATACCGCCACGAGCGCAGCGAAGATGCTGCTCAGTGCGTAGGCGTCGGCTAGTGCTGCGGCATGGTTGGTGAGCAGCGTCATCACACCGCCGGCATAGGTCGAGAATGTGGTGTAGCCGCCGAGCAGTCCGACCGCCAGGAACGGGCGCAGGAACCGCCGGGGCGGCCAGACCTCGAGCATGTAGACCATCAGCAGCCCGAGGATGAAGCAGCCGGACACATTCACCGCAAAGATGGCCCACGGAAAGCTGTGCCCGGCCGGGAAGGCTGCCGACAGCAGGTACCGCGCCGCGCTGCCGAGACCGCCGCCGGCCGCGATCGCCGCCAGGTCAGCTGTGCCAGGACCGGACGCGCGGTGCGGTTGACGGGCCGGCGCCGTGCTTGCCAGCACCGAATCGGTATCGGGCAACCCTCTCCCTCAGTCGTCTTCGCGAGTATCGATGCCAGCGCGCCGGCTGTGAAAAGAGTAGACAGCCATACCGACTAGACCGCCTCCGGCGTGCTAGTCTGCCGAAACCCGACTGATTCGATGGGATTAATAGGATGACGATTGCGACGACGCCAGGCCCGGTGAGCACGCCCGCCGGCAGCCAGCCAGGGCTCAACGCTGCTAGGCTCAGCCCGGCCAGGCTCGGCCTGCTAGTCCAGCAGGTCGCGGCGGCCGAGCACACCTGGCGGCCGATCGTCCGCTTCACTGCCGGGCACCGCTGGTTCCGTCGGCTCGCGCTTGCCGATGACTACGAGATCTGGCTGCTGAGCTGGCTGCCCGGTCAGCACACTGGCTTCCACGATCACGGCGAGGCGCGCGGCGCGTTCGCCGTAGCGGAGGGTGAGTTGCAGGAAGCGCTGGCGCGGCCCGGCAGCAGCCACGTCGAGTTCCGCCGTGCCCGGGCCGGGTCGGTCACCCGTTTCGGCGCCCAGCACCTGCACGACGCGGGCAACGCCTCGTCCGTCCCCGCAGTCAGCGTGCACGCTTACTCGCCGCCGCTGACGGCGATGCGCCGTTATCAGATGACCGCCGCCGGCCTGGCCCTGGTCCGCACCGATCGCGCGGAGCTCGACTGGTGAGCCGGCCTTCCGGAGCGCTGACGATCGACGAGGTCCTGGCGGCCGCCCGCAGCCGGCTGACCAGGCTGACCCCGGCGCAGGCGCAGCGCGCGGTCCGGTCGGGCGCAATGCTGGTCGACATCCGGCCGCAAGCCCAGCGTGAGGCCGAAGGGCAGATTCCCGGCGCGACCGTCATCGAGCGGAATGTGCTCGAGTGGCGCTTCGACCCCGAGTCCGCCGCCCGGCTGCCATTCGCGGCCTACGACCTGCAGGTCATCGTCTTCTGCTCGGAGGGCTACACCTCGAGCCTGGCCGCCGCCAGCCTGCTTGACCTTGGCGTGCACCGGGCAACCGACCTTCAGGGCGGGTTCCGTGCCTGGGAGGCTGCCGGCCTGCCGGTGGCGCCAGGCCGGTAGCCAGCCGGCTCACAGCAGCGACAGCTGCACCGCCTCCGGGGCCGGGTCGCGCCCGGCGGCCGGTGCCGTCCGGCCCCTCGCGCTTTTGCTGCCGCGGGTCATATTCATACCGGGAACGCGCCGTGCCCCGGCTGGCGACGTGCGCCCCACGCCGTGCTTGCGGGCAAGCTCCGCGACCTGCTCGCTGATCTGCCGCTGATAGCCCGACGGAGCGTAGGCGCGGCCGCCGTACAGGTCACGGTAGGCATCCAGCAGCTCGGGATGGCTGGCGCCCAGCCAGCGCATGAACCACTCCCTGGCGCCGGGTCGCAGATGCAGGACGATCGGGCTGACATGCGTCGCCCCGGCGCTGGCGATCTTGCGTACCGCTTCCTCAAGCTGACTGGGGGAGTCGGACAGGAACGGGATCACCGGTCCCATCAGCACCCCGCAGCGCAGCCCGCGCTCGGTGAGCGCCGCGCATGCAGCCAGGCGCCGGTCCGGGCTCGGGGTGCCGGGCTCAATGGACCGGGAAAGAGATTTATCGACAATGCCGACCGACACGTTGAGCCCGACCTCGGTCACGGCCGCGGCGCGCTCGAGCAGGTCGATGTCCCGGAGTATCAGCGTTCCCTTCGTCAGGATCGAGAACGGGTTCGCGGCCTCCGTCAGCGCGGTGATGATGCCGGGCATCAGCCGGTACCGGCCCTCGGCGCGCTGATAGCAGTCGACATTGGTGCCCATCGCGATGTGCTCGCCGGCCCAGCGCGCTGCCCTTAGCTCCCTGCGCAGCAATTCGACCGCATTGACCTTGACCACGATCTGGGTGTCGAAATCGTGCCCGGCGTCCAGCTCGAGGTAGGTGTGCGTGTTGCGGGCGAAGCAGTACACGCAGGCATGGCTGCAGCCACGGTACGGATTGATCGTCCAGCGGAACGGCACCCGCGAGGCCTCCGGAACCTTGCTGATCAGGCTCCGGGCATGTACTTCGTGGAAGGTGATGCCGCGGAAGCCGGGTGTGTCGAAGGTCCGCGTGACGACCGCCTCCCGGCCGAACAACGCAAGCTCAGGCGCAACGCCAGCGGCGTCATCAGTAATCCGGAGTCGGTCCCAGCGCATGACCGTGATAATAGAACGATTATTCGACTCGATCAAATATGATTTCGAGTACTAGCTCAGAACTGGGCATTACTGGTTAGAGGCAACCAGCCTGGCGAGGCAGCAGTTGCCGGGTCGAGCCGGTCGTAAGCCGACTTCAGACTTCCTCTTGCCGACCGCAAAGGCCTGGTAAAGAATCGTCTGAAGGGGCTGGCTAGTGATAGTCGCCCGCCGCGTACCGATGTCCGGCCGGAGGTGGCGCTGTGGCCTTGTCGATGGAAGAGCAGCGCATGCTAGACGAGATGGAGCGGCAGCTGGCCGTTGACGACCCGAAGCTCGCCTCCCGCTTCAATGCCTTCGGACAGCAGCGAACGCCAGGAGCATTCGCGTCCCAGCGCGTCAAGACCATTGTCGGCCTGCTTGCACTGGCGCTCATCGCCGCGGTCACGGTGATGATGTTCGTGCTCAGCCCCTACGGCATCCATCACGGGACCGCCCCGCCGCGCTCGACGCCCGCTAGCTCGACGAAGTCCGCGAGCAACTCAGGGACCGGGTCCGGCTCCTAGCGCTACTGACCCTGGCTGACGGCCTTCGAGTCAGGACTCCCGCCATAGCTGGAGCAAGTACTGCTCCATGCCCTCCAGCCGCTTGCGCGCCTGCTGGAAATCGTCGCTCAGCGGGTCACTGAACTGCTGGAACAACTCGGCGTAGCGCTGCAGGGCGGCCACCCTGTTCCTGGTGTAGATCCGCACTCCGTAGTCGCCGACGCCGCCGGACAGGCGGAGCGCATCGACGGCCCGGAAGGCCGCCGTCCCGGTGTCGATGCTGAACTGGCCGCGCAGATACAGCACGCACTTCGCCTCGTCCTCGTACCCGTCGCTGAACGGCGGCGGGGCGTCGTCCCACTCCTCGATCGTGAGCTGCACGCCCAGGTGCTCTTGCGCGCACGACACGATGAGCTGGTCGCGTCCGGTACTGATAAGCGAGTCGACGGGCGGCACCGGACCGCCGGGCGCGTCGAGGTCGGCGATCGGGTCGTGCAGCCGGAACATCAGCCGCTCCGGGAAGACCGGAATCTCCAGCCGAAGCAGCCTGCGACTCACTGGCCCCCCTCTGGGCGATGGCACTCCGCTGGCAGCAGGTTCGGGGCCTGCAGCGATGCGGTCCTGAAGTTTTTCGTGTTCCATACCGTTTCCTGTCCTACAGGATGCTCCGAAGCGGGGCCACTTGCGTACCCAATCGGCCAGAAAGACCTTGTTATGGCAGCGATATATCGCAGGCTAACGGTCTGGGAGGCTATCCTCCGGCCATGACAGACGCCGTCGCTGAGCATCCGATTACGCACCGCTATGTGCAGGCCGGCACGCTGCGCATGCACATCGCCGAGGCGGGCCAGGGCCCGCTCGTGCTGCTGCTGCACGGCTTCCCGGAAAGCTGGTACTCATGGCGCCACCAGCTCACCGCGCTCGCCGCGGCGGGCTATCACGCCGTGGCGCCCGATCAGCGCGGCTATTGCGGTACCGGCCAGCCGCCCGGACCCGGCGGAGACGCCGGCATCGCCGAGTACACGATCTTGCACCTGACCGGCGACGTGATCGCGCTCATGGACGCGCTCGGCGCGGAGCAGGCCGTCGTCGCCGGGCACGACTGGGGCGCCCCGGTCGCCTGGCACACCGCGCTCTTCCGGCCGGACCGGATCCGCGGCGTCATCGGGCTGAGCGTGGCCTACCGCCCGCGCGGCAGCGCGCCGCCCATCGCGACGCTTCGCAGCCTGGTCGGGGAGAGCTTCTACATGGTGTACTTCCAGCAGCCGGGCGTCGCCGACGCTGAGCTCAGCGCGGACCCGGCGGCCAGCTTCCGGAAGATCCTCTACAGCATCTCCGGCGACGGGCCTGGTATGCGCCCGATCCCGGCGGGCGGCGGGTTCCTGGACACCGCCGTCGATCCGGCGGAGCTTCCGGCCTGGCTGACCCGCCACGACATCGACGCCTACGTCGAGCAGTACGCAGTGGCTGGCTTCACCGGCGCGCTGAACTGGTACCGCAACCTGGACCGCAACTGGGAACTGACCGGCGCCTGGCAGCACGCGCCGATCGGGGTGCCTGCCCTTTTCCTGGCCGGCGCCAAGGATCCGGTGCTGACTTTTATCAGCCCCGACGACATCGGCGCGGTACTGCCCGGCCTTACCAAATCGGTAGTCCTGCCCGGCTGCGGGCACTGGACTCAGCAAGAGCGCCCGGCAGAGGTCAGCGCGGAGATGATCAGCTTTCTGCGGGGGCTGGGCTAGCGATCGCGGGCGCGGGCGCGGCTACGACTGGGCGAACACCTCGGGCGGCGGCACCGGAGACAGTTCCGCCCGGTCGTCGGTGATCGGCCGTGCGCCGGCCACGAACCGGTCCAGCTCGTCACCGTCCAGCACCCGGCCGGGAAACGGATCTGCGGCAACGAGCCTGACCAGGTCCGCGGTCGCCATCGGCTGGTCGCAGGCTGCGAGCACGAGGTTGCCGAACCGGCGGCCGCGCAGCACCGCGGCGTCCGCGATGAGGCATGCGCAGCCGAAGACGGCGAGCACAGCCGCCGTCCGGGCTTTGGTATGCGCCAGCGGCGGCCCGTCACCGATGTTGACGGCGAACATCCCGCCCGGCGTCAGCGCACCGCGGGCAGCAGCGGCGAACTCGACGGACGTCAGGTGCGCCGGAGTGCGCGCACCGGCGAAGACGTCGGCGACCACGACGTCGAAAGAACCGGAAGGCAGCCCTTCCAGCACTGTCCGCGCGTCGCCGGCGCGGATCCTGATCCGCCCGGCCCGGCCGCGTCCGCGGCGGCTCGGCTGGCGAAGTGGCAGCCGTTCCCGGACGAGATCTATGACGTCGGCGTCGGAGTCGACGGCTAGCTGGCTGGATCCGGGCCGGGTGGCCGCGACGTAGCGGGCCAGGCTCATCGCGCCGCCGCCGAGGTGAAGAACCCGCAGCGGCTGGCCCGGCGGCCGGACAACGTCGAGCAGGTGGCCGAGCCGGCGCACGTACTCGAAGTCGAGGTAACGGGGGTCGTCGAGATCGACATAGGACTGGGGCGTGCTGCCGACCAGCAGCGTCCATGCCCGCGGCCGGTCGGGATCAGCCAGCAGCTCGACCGCGTCGCTTCGGCCGAGCCGGCGTGCCGCAGGGGGCCTGAAGTCCTGCGGGTCTGACATGACGTCCATTCTCCAGCCGGCAGTCTCTAGTCGGCTGACAGGATCTCGGCGGAGTCGGTGAGCCGGAGCTTCCGGCGGGCCCGCTGGTAGAAGGTCGTGTGGCCGAAGCGGACTACTGACGCAGCTCCGGGGCGCGGCTGCAGCTCGATCCGGTCGCCGTGGATGGCCTCCGCGGCGAGCTGGCCGTCCACCTCGATGGCGAGGTTCCCGCTGGCTGGCAGCACTTCCAGGGCCAGGCTGTCGCGAATCGACAGGACCAGGCCGCGGTTGTAGGCCGAGTGCGGGGACGCAGGCGTGACCAGCAGCGCCTCTACCGAGGGGCTGACGATCGGGCCGCCTGCCGAGAAACTGTAGGCGGTGGAGCCCGCCGGGGTGGCCACGACGATTGCGTCGGCTGCGTAACTGACGAACGGGTGCCCGCCTGCCAGGACTGACAGCTTCGCCGTCGCGTGACCGGGGAAACGGACCACGGCGATGTCGTTGAAGGCGGTCATCAGCTGATCGTGCAGGATCGCGTCCACGGCAAGCCGCGGCTCGATGGTGAATTCCTTCGCATCGACGGCGGACAGCGCTGCGGGCAGGCCGGGTACGTCTACCTCGGCCAGGAAACCCAGCTTGCCCAGGTTGACCCCGAGCACCGGCGCTTGCTGCCCGTCGGACAGCCGCATCGCGCGCAGCATCGTGCCGTCACCGCCGAGGCTGACGAGCAGGTCCGAGCGCTTCCCGAGCTCGGTCTCCGACACGCCGACAGCGGCGCAGTTGAGCCGGGAAATCTCGGTCTCGATGCCGAGCACCTGGATGCCGCGCCGCGTGGCCCAGTCCAGCACTGCTGCAACCGCCTCGGCCGAGTCCCGCTCCGGGTGCAGCACCATGCCTACGACATGCACCCCTCGACCCTAGCCTGCCGCAGCGTGATCTTGATATTGGTGGAGATACTGACCGCTGTCGGCTGGCAATTCTCCCTCGACCATCGGAGCCTGGATGAAAGCGGTGCGGTTCGACGAGTACGGCGGGACCGACGTACTCAAGGTCATCGAAGTGCCCACCCCGGAGCCCGGCCCGGGCCAGGTGCTGGTCCAGGTCAGGGCAGCAGGAATCAACCCGGGCGAGGCGAAGATCCGCTCCGGGCTGCTGCACGAGCGGTGGCCAGCGACGTTCCCGTCCGGGCAGGGCAGCGACCTGGCCGGAACAGTTGCCGCGCAGGGGCGCGGAGCTGTCGGCTTCGCGCCCGGCGAAAATGTCATCGGCTATACCGACAACCGGGCCAGCCACGCCGAGTACGTCGTGGTTGAGGCTGAGAACCTGACCCCGAAGCCCGGCGAGGTTCCGTGGGAGGTCGCCGGCGCGCTGTTCGTCGCGGGCGCTACTGCCTACGCGGCCGTGCGGGCCGTGAGCCTGGCCGCCGGCGACACCGTCGTCGTCGCCGGCGCGTCCGGCGGGGTTGGCTCGATCGCCGTCCAGCTGGCCCGGCTCGCCGGAGCCACCGTGATCGGCATCGCTAGCCAGGCCCGCCATGACTGGCTCGAACATCACGGGGTGATCGGCGTGAGCTACGGCGACGGGGTAAGCGACCGGATCCGGCAGGCCGCCGGCCACGTCGACGCCTTCATCGACACAGTCGGAATGGACTATGTCCGGGTCGCGCTGGACCTCGGCGTCGAGCCCGCGCGCATCGACACCATTGTCGACTTCGCGGCGGTAACCGAACTCGGCGTGCAAGCGCAGGGCAATTCAGCCGGGGCCAGCGCGGCTGTGCTGGCCGACCTCGCCGGGCTAGTCGCAACGGACCAGCTCGAAGTGCCGGTTGCGGCCACGTACCCGCTGACCGATGTGGCCGAGGCTTACCGGACGCTCGAGCACGGCGGCGTGCTCGGCAAGATCGTTCTCATGCCGTAAGGCCGGCCCGGTCACGGGCTTCCTGCCACAGCTGGCTGTACTGCCGGGCGGCCAGGCTGCGCGGCGAGAACGCACTGACCGGCGCTCGCTTGACGGCCATCTGCTCGATCAGCGACAACGCCGGTATCGCCGTCGCGGCAAAGTCCGGGCGCTGCGCGGGCAGATCCGCGGCGATCTGGGTATGCAGCCGCTTGCGCCGGTCGATCATCGAGAAGAAGGCCAGGACGTCCGGCCGGTGCCCGTTGAAGCCGCTGACGAACTCAGTGAGCTGGTCGAGCGTGCGAACCGACAAGGTGGTCGGGATCAGCGGCACCAGCAGCAGGTCCGCGGCATGCAAGACGCTCTCGGACAGCAGTGAGATGCTCGGCGGGCAGTCCAGGAAGACCGCGTCGTAGTCGGCCTTCAACGGCGCCAGCAGTGCGGCCAGCCGCCGGGCCGGCTGCTTGGCCGAGTCCAGCAGCAAGTCCAGGTTACGGTAGGTGAAGTCGGCGGGCAGCAGGTCGAGTCCGTCGAAATCGGTACCCTTGATCGCCGAGTCGACGGACTTCGTGCCCCGGATCAGTGCCTTGCCGCCGCCTTTGACGCGCGGTTTGATCCGGAACAGATAGCTCGCCGCGCCCTGCGGGTCCAGGTCCCAGAGCAGCACCCGGTGGCCATCCCGCGCGGCGAGGTAGCCGAGGTTGACGGCGGTGACCGTCTTGCCGACCCCGCCTTTGATGTTGTAGGTGGCGAAGATCTTCACCGGCCCGCGCCCCCGGCCGGCCCGGCAATCCGGGTCAGTTCGGCCAGCCTGTCCTGGCTAGCCTCACTGGCGAAGTCCGCGAACCGTCCGTCGAACTCGCGCCTGGCGTCGCGCTGCGCCACGGCCAGGCCGGCCGCGATCTCGCCCATCGCCAGCAGCGTCTCGGCGGGAACGCTCCGGTCGGCGAGCAGCTGTCTGGCGAATGCCCGTATCTCGGTCAGCTGCACCTCGGCGTCCTGGAACGAGCCCAGGCAGTCCTGCAGCGCCTTCAGCTCCCTGACCGCCTGCCAGCGCTGCCCGGGATCGTAAAGCGACCCGAACATCTCGATCAGGTAGCGCAGTTCCTTGCAGCGCTTGCGCAGTTCGTGCAGGCTCTCCGGCGGCGAGCCGGGGCTGATCAGCTGGCCTGCCCGCAGCGCCTTGCGCTGTGCCGCGCTGAGCCGGTCGGCGGCAAGCTGCGCCAGCGTCGGGCGCTTGCGTGCCGGGCGGATCTCCTCGAGCGCTGCCCGCCAGCTAAGGGTCAACCGCGCGAACCGTGCCGACCGAAGGCCCGCTACCAGCCGGCGATGCTGCGCCGCGCGCGAACGAACCAGATAGTCATGAAACGGGGTCAGATCTGCCGGTGCTGCAGCGATCAGCCCGGCTGTCATCCGCCCGAAGTCCAGCAGGTAAACGTCCAGGTCCCTGGTCGGCGTGGTCAGGTCGCCCAGCCAGCGGAACTCAGCCCGGTATTCGCGCGTCAGCCCGGCGGGAAGGACCCGGCCGCAGAGCTTGAGCGCCGACCTGGTCCGGCGAACCGCTATGCGCAGGTCGTGAAGGAACTCGCTGTCGATATCCCTTCTCGTGCCAGGGACATTCGCCTCGACAGCGTCCAGCAGCGCCGTCAGGATCGCGGCCAGCCCCTGAGCAGCGGGAATGGACGGGCTGAGCGGCACAGCGGCCGCCTTGCCTGGCAAGTCGCCCGCATGCAAGCCGGCCGCGGCCAGCACCGTCTCCAGGGCGGACCCGCGCGCGGCGACGATGCCCGGCACGCCGGAGATGGCCCCGCCGATGCGGTCCGTGATCCCGGCGTAGCCACGTACCGGGCTCAGCATCAGCCTGACGGGTGGAGCGGCTCGTGCCGGGAACGTCACCGCCATGCGGTCGACGGCCAGCCTGGCCACCGTCTTGGCGTCGTCATTCAGCGCCCGCAGCTCCGTCACCTTGCTAGTCGCGCGGACGACCGGACACAGCGCACGGACGCCGGCCACCGGCTCCACGAGCTCGCGGATCGGGCCTGGCGGCAGCTCGCTGACCAGGCAGGGCCAGCGCGGCGCGGTCGCCGGGGTGAGCTGCTGCTCGGCCATGGTTTCGCCGTCGCGGCCAGTCAGAATCAGATCGGTCCGGTCACGGCACGCTGCCTGCTCGAGTGTCAGGCCGGCCCGGTACAGCCGCCAGTCGAAAGTGTCCAGCCAGCTGCGGCGGCTTGCCTGGCTACGGCCACCGTTCGCCCAGGCCAGGCCGCCATCCAGGGTGACGCCGCCGGCCATGGCGGCCAGCACGTCCGGGCCGTGGCGCGCGTCGCCATCAAGCACGAACTCGCGCATACCGCCAGCCACCTGCCGTCAACCTCATACCTGAATGCCCGCCAGAATGATGAGAATGAACCCTGATTAGAAAACTGGCGTTAATGTTCCGTTCACCATGCTAGCCATCTTGCGCGAGTCGGACTAGCTGTCCGATTCCGTCGGAATCGCCGGGCCCGTGGTGCTGTAGCGTGACAGCGGTGGACTGGACTCAGGCGTCATCGCTGGCCACCGGGGCTGGCACGCTCGTACTAGCGGTAGCCACATTCGCGTCGGTGCGGTCGGCGAACCGGGCGGCACGAGTTGCCGAGCAGGCCCTGCTGGTGAACATGCGGCCGCTGCTGGTTAACTCCCGGCTCGACGACCCGTCGCAGAAGATCTTCTTCCAGGAAGGCAGGTCTGTGCTGCTGGAGGGCGGCCGTGGCGCTGCCGCCTTCGAGAATGACGTCGTCTACCTGGCGATCTCGGTCCGCAACGCCGGCCGGGGCATCGCGGTCCTGCACGGCTGGCACTTCATGGCAGGAACGCAAGTGGATCCGCCACGGCCCGACCCGGCTACCTTCCGGCACCAGGGCCGGGACATCATGATCGCGCCTGACGACGTCGGCTTCTGGCAGGGTGCCTTCCGGGACACCGGCGACACGCAGTACGAGGAGGCCGTCGAGGCCGTCAAGAACGGCGACGCGCTGACCGTCGACCTGTTGTACGGCGACAACGACGGCGGTCAGCGGGTGATCAGCCGTATGATGCTGCGCCGCCGGCAGCCAGTGCCGGACGGGGCGGTCGGGCCGGTTCCGTGGATCGCCTCCGTTATCCGGCACTGGAACGTCGACCGGCCGGATCCGCGGTAGCTAGCTACCACCCGCCGCTCGTGCGCTCAGGCCGCCGCCCGCGACACGACCAGCATTATGCGACTGCCGAAAGCGCCGTGAGCAGCCGGGCCCGTGTTACCTGCAGCCGGTGCGCCGCCACGGCCAGGAAGCGCTCGAACACCGCGCGCCCGAGCACCGGGTCCTCCCGGCACGCCTGACGAACTTGAGCCGCGTCGAACTCGAACGCCTGCATGGGCTGGGTCGTCATGGCGCCGAACCGGAACTGGAACGGAGCCTGCAGCCAGCTCAGGCCCACTACATCGCCCCGGCCAAGCTTCTCGATGACGACCCGGCCCACTCCGGGTACCAGCGCGTCGAGTGCGACCTGCCCGGCATCGATGATCCAGAAATTGTGCGCGGGCATGTCTTCGTCGAAGAGCCGGTAGCGGGCCGGGAAGCTGACATGCCGTGACATCGAGGCAAGCCGCTCGATGATGTCTGGCGGAAGGCCCCGGAAGAACGACTCGGCTCCGAGAATCGTTGCCTCCTGCGTCATGGAGACCACCTCCCCGATCGCTATGCCACCTACTTCAGCGCACCGCATGAGTAGGCTCCGCGCCAGGGCGGAAGGCCCTGCCGTCGCCGGGTCATCGGTCCTGGCACTGGCCGGCCAGGCAGGTCCCGGGCGATGATGATGCCAGGTGACCACGGATTCAGATTGGGTGGACAAGGATGCTGCAGGTATTCGGTTTCGACCGGATTGGCGTCGTGGTAGGCGACATTTACTTCATTGACCCGGCACCAGCCAAGGGTCAGGAAGGCGCCGAGCACGGAGTCCGGATCGAGGTCCGGATGCTGGAGCCAGGGGAGATCACCGGCTCGATCTATGCTGCCCGTCCGATCCAGGTCGCCGAGCCGCTGTGGCGGGCAGACCTGCTGGAGAGCGTCGACGGCACGCCGGGCAGCCTGAACCGGGCCCACCATCACCCGAACATGCGCGACTGGGAGCCCGGCAAGCGGGTGTTCGACCGCGAGCTGTCGAGCGACCCGGTCGGCTGGCTCGGGACGAAACTGTCCGACCTCGAGGGCCTGCTGGACCAGGCGGGCATCGAGATCGACGAAACGTTCGCAGCGGACGCTGACAAGCTTCGCGGCGCCGCTCCGGCTGTCCAGCGCGCGGTCAGCAGCATGCTCGATCAGGTTAAGGCCGGTCAGCTCGGGACAGCGCCCGAAGGCGACGACCTGACGAGTGCCAGGGTCAGCTGGCTTTAGCCCGGTCCGGCGCCGGTGCCTTGCGCTCCCGTGCCATGCCCGCCGAGGGCGGCCCGGAGCCGGGCTACCTCAGCTCGCAGCTCGGCTACTTCCGCTCCGAGCGGCGGCCGCTCCGTCCACTCCCGGGCCCGCGCGTCCCGGTCGATTAGCAGGTCAGTCTCAGCGTCGCTCAGTTCTTCGGCTCGCTTGAAGTCCTGCGCGTCGATCGCGGATTCCTTCGCCGCGCGGACTCCGCCGATCTCCTCGTCGATCTCCGCCAGGTCGGGGGTCATGCCGATCCACCGCTCGATAGCAGCCAGCCGGACGGCGAGCGACTCGAGCACCCGTGCGGTCTCGCTATCTGAGCCGGGGCGTACCAGCGTTCCCGTGCGTCCCGTGACCCCTGGCCTGGCCGCCAGACGCCGCGGCAGTATCTCGATCACCCGTTGCCGTACCGCGTCGGGTTGCGCGCCCAGGACGTTCAGGGTGCGCGCAGCCATGCTCTTGTCGTCATGAATGAGCCCGAGCAGGATGTGCTCGGTGCCGATGTAGTCGCAGCCAAGTTGCAGCGCCTCGCGCAGCGCGAGCTCGAGCGATCGCTTAGCCCGTGCGGTGAACGGGATGCGCTCCTGCATGGCTTCACTGCGGCTCACGGTCGCCGCCACCGCGTCCCTCGCGGCTTCCCGGGTGATCCCCAGCGAGATCAGGGCGCTGGCCGCGACGCCGGTGCCGTCCCGCAGCATGCCGAGCAGAATGTGCTCGGTGCCGACGTGATCGTGGCCGAGCTCCCTGGCCTCCTCCTGGGCCAGGACGACGGCCCGGCGCGCCCTGTCGGTGAACCGCTCGAACATGGTGCACCTGCCCTTCGACTTAGAGCATCGGCACGACAACCCGCCGCAGTCAAGCCGAGGTGACGGCGGCCACTTCCGAATGTCGCCGCATCTCGTCACACTTGACGATGTGCACGACTTTGACGTTCTCGTCATCGGCTCGGGGCCAGGCGGCCAGAAGGCCGCGATCGCCGCGGCCAAGCTGGACCGCCGGGTCGCGATTGTCGAACGGCCAGACATGCTCGGCGGCGTGTGCCTGAATACCGGCACGATTCCGTCCAAGACCCTGCGCGAAGCCGTTCTCTACCTAACCGGGCTGGACCAGCGCGAGATGTACGGCCAGAGTTACCGGGTCAAGGAAGAGATCACCATCGGGGACCTGACTGCCCGTACGCGCCACGTCGTCAGCCGGGAGAACGACGTAGTGCGCAGTCAGCTCAGCCGCAACCGGGTGACGGTCCTGACCGGCACTGCGCGCTTCACCAGCCCGACGATGGTCGAGGTGGCGAACGGCAGCGGCCGCAGCCGCGAGTACAGCGCCGAGAAGGTCATCATCGCCACCGGCACCAAGCCCGCCCGGCCGGCCAGCGTGGAGTTCGACGAGCGGACGATCATCGATTCGGACGGCATCCTGCAGCTCGACCGGGTACCGCGGTCGATGGTGGTGGCAGGCGCCGGAGTCATCGGCATCGAGTACGCCTCCATGTTCGCCGCCCTGGGCACCAAGGTCACGGTGGTCGAGCAGCGCGACCGGATGCTGGAGTTCTGCGATCTCGAGGTGGTCGAGGCGCTGAAGTACCACCTGCGCGACCTGGCGGTCACCTTCCGGTTCGGCGAGACAGTGTCTGCGGTCGAACGGCATCCGGACGGCGCGATCGCGGCGCTGGCCAGCGGGAAGCGCATCCCGGCGGACACCGTCATGTACTCGGCCGGCCGGCAGGGCATGACCGATGACCTCGATCTGCCGGCGGCCGGGCTGTCGGCGGATGCGCGAGGCCGGATCGCCGTCGACGAGTTCTACCGCACGAACGTCCCGTCGGTGTATGCGGTGGGCG
Source organism: Streptosporangiaceae bacterium (assembly GCA_035507615.1). Classification (GTDB taxonomy): domain Bacteria; phylum Actinomycetota; class Actinomycetes; order Streptosporangiales; family Streptosporangiaceae; genus JAJYUU01. The sequence continues at coordinate 9,461 of DATJNX010000025.1, read as the reverse complement.
ACGTCATCGGCTTCCCGGCCCTCGCCGCGACCTCCATGGAGCAGGGCCGCCAGGCCGCCCACCACGCCTGCGGCGAGGCACAGCACCAGGTGAGCCAGCTCCAGCCCATCGGGATCTACAGCTTGCCGGAGATCAGCTTCATCGGGCAGACCGAGGATCAGCTCACCCGCGACTGCATTCCGTTCGAGGTCGGGGTATCCAGGTACCGCGAGCTAGCTCGCGGCCAGATCATCGGGGACTCCTATGGGGTGCTCAAGATGCTGGTATCGCCAGCCGATCGCAAGCTCCTCGGCGTGCACGTGTTCGGGACCGGCGCTACCGAACTGGTGCATATCGGACAGGCCGTCATGGGCTGCGGCGGTACCGTCGACTACCTGGTGGACGCAGTGTTCAACTATCCGACGCTCGCGGAGTCTTACAAGGTCGCGGCGCTCGACGCGACGAACAAGATGCGGCAGATCGAGCGCTTCTCGGCCTGACCGTCAGCCGCAGCCGCACGCCCCGCCGCAGCAGCCGCCACCGCCACCGCCGCGGGCAGGTGAGCTGCCCTGCGACGCCCGGCCACCGACGGCCACCGTGGACAGCAGCTTGACCGTGTCGTCATGCCCGGCCGGGCACGTCGCCGGCGCTGACGACTCGCTCATCGGGCGGGTCTGCTCGAAGGTGTCGCCGCACGCGCGGCACCGGTATTCATATCGCGGCACGCCTCGATAGTACCCGGATCGCCGGCGAATCCGTCAGTCCGAGATCGGGGACGGTCGCCGGGCGGACGCAGGGGAGATCTCGTCGCTGGCCGCGTGCGGAACCGCCCCGGCCGTCGCCGGCTCGCTGTAGTAGAACTGCTTGCCGCGCATGAACGAGATCAGCGCGCCGAGCACCGACATTGCGATAGCGGCGCTGAACACGATGACCAGGCCGTGATGGAACGGGCCGGATATCAGGTCCGGGAAGAACTGCTTGCCGGTGAGAATCGCGGCGTTATGAGCAGGCAGCCTGGCCAGCGCTCCGGTGGGCGCCAGCATGCTCTTGATCGGGTTGTAGCCGAGCAGGGCCGAGAACAGCGTGCTGACCGGCGGGAGGCTGGCGACGTGCGCAGCAGCCGCGGCCGGCACGCCCTGTGCCCGCAAGCCGGCGCTCAGGGTCCTGGACAGCGTCGCGGCAAGTCCGGCGATCATCAGCGAGAAGAAGAACCCTATCGACAGTGACATCCCTGAGTTCATGAACACCGACCGCATGCCGGACGCGGCGCCGCGGTGCTGAGCCGGGACACTGCTCATGATCGAGGAGGTATTAGGCGACGCGAACAGTCCCGAGCCGAGGCCGTTGACGAAAATGATCGACGCGAACGCCGGGTACGAAAAATTGATCGGCAGCAGCATCAGCCCGGTGAATCCGCAGGCCGCCACCAGCAGCCCGGCCGTAGCGAACGGGCGGGCGCCGAAGCGGTCGGACAGGTAGCCCGAGATCGGCCCGGCAATCAGGAACCCGCCGGTCAGCGGCAGCATGTAAATGCCTGCCCACAGCGGCGTGACCGTGTAGTCGTAGCCGTGCAGCGGCAGCCAGATGCCAGCCAGCCAGATCACCAGCATGAACTGCAGGCCGCCGCGGGCCATCGAGCTCATCAGGCTAGCCGCGTTCCCGGCCGCGAAAGCCCGGATCTTGAACAGGCTCATCTGGAACATCGGCTCGGCGATCTTGGTCTCGGCGATGCCGAAGATGACCAGCACAGCCACCCCGCCGATCAGTCCGGTGAGGACCAGCGGGCTGGTCCAGCCGGTCGTGTGGCCGCCGTAGGGCTGGATGCCGTAGGTAATCGCGGCGAGCAGGCTGGTAGCGCCGACCGCGAACAGGACGTTGCCGACCCAGTCGATCCTGGCCTTCTTCGTCGTGGCGATCTCTCGCAGGCTCCGGTATGCCCAGATGGTTCCCCAGACGCCGATGGGCACGTTGACCCAGAACACCGCGCGCCAGTCCCAGGCCGCCAGCAGCCCGCCAAGCAGCAGGCCGATGAATGTGCCGGAGATGCCGGCGATCTGGTTGATGCCGAGCGCCATGCCGCGCTGCTTCGCCGGGAACGCGTCGGTCAGGATTGCCGCCGAGTTCGCCATCAGCATGGCGCCGCCGAAGGCCTGCACCACCCGCCACAAGATGAGCCACAGCGCGCCGTGCCCGCCGGTCAGCGGATCGAGCGAGAGGGCTATCGAGGCCAGCGTGAAGACGACGAACCCCAGGTTGTAGATCTTGACCCGGCCGAACATGTCACCGAGCCGGCCCAGCGTGACCACGAGCACCGCCTGGACAAGCAGGTAGCCCATGATCATCCAGAGCACGTAGGTGATGTTTCCCGGCGCGAGCGGGCTGAGGTGGATGCCGCGGAAGATCGCTGGCATCGCGATGATCACGATCGAGCCGTCGATAGTCGCCATCGTGATGCTGAGCGTCGTATTGGACAGGGCGATCCACTTGTACCGGTCGGGATGCTCGTCAGATGGCCGCAGTTCGGTGTCCCGCCTCGAGATAACGCCCACGTTGGTCCAGCTTACCGTGGAAAGGTTGCTTGATCACAACTAGCTACCCGGCAGCGCCGCCCGGCTGGCGAGGACCGGGACGGAACGAGTACCGCCAACCACGCCGACACGGGCGATCTGAATTACTCAGCGCATTACGCCGGCTGCGGCCCGTCGCACCATATCCTTTGGCATCATCGCGGTGCGTCGCCTTGTGACGCGCCCGGCCACCGTCCGGCAGGGTCCGACCCACGACGATTGGATCGCGACGTTGTATCACGGCAGTCACGCGCTCGACACCGGGCCGGGTCGCGTCCGGTTGTCGCGTGTTGTCGGCGTGGTTCTGGCGGTGGTGCTCCTGGTTGCCGCGGTCATCGGTGGCATCGACCTGTCCAGGGCAGGCGCGCCCGCGCCACCGCCCGCGCGAGTGGCCGTCCAGACCCGCCAGCCGGCTTCGGCGGCGTCAGTGCTGTCGGGATCGCCCGCCGCCGTCAGCGCGGGCCTGGCCAGGCTGCTGCTGGCTTCGGCACCCTCAGCGGTCGTCGCGGACGCAGCCAGCACTCGCGACGTGACCGCGGCGTCGGCGATCGCGCGGCGCGTCCGCGCGCCGCTGCTGCTCATGTCGGTGCCCGCAGGCACCGCAGCCGGGGCCAGCGCTGTCCGGTCGGCGATCAAGGCGCTCGGCACTCAGACGGTGCTCACGGTCGGCGTCGCCGGGCATGCCCTGACTGCCGGCCTGCCGCGCGTCAAGCTAGTGACCAGCGCAACGGCGCTGCCATCCGCTGCGGCGGGCGTCCCGCAGCGCGGGGTAGCCGTGCTTGTGCACGTCGGCCACTCGGCGGCCGCCGCCGTCCTGGATACCGCGGCCGCGGCGACCGCGCAGATGGCTGGTGCCCGCGTCGTCGACCTGCCTGGCTTCGACCCGCAGACCGATCCAGCAGCGATTTCCGAGCTTGCCGCCGCCCGGCCGTCGCGTGTTATCGCAGTTGGCGCCCGGTTCGGGTCGGTGCCCCTGCTCACATCCAGGCTGGCGGTCGCGGAGACCGGGGTGCAGCTGCCCGGCGGCGGCCAGGTCCTCTTCCCGATGCGCAGGATCGTTGCCCTGTACGGCAATCCGGGCACGCCCGCGCTGGGCGCGCTCGGCGAACAGGACCTGGCTGCCAGCATCAGCCGGGCCAGGTCAGTCGCAGCGCAGTACTCCGCACTCAGCAAGGTTCCGGTGATCCCGGCCTTCGAGATCATCGCGACCGTCGCTGAGCGGTCGCCGGGCCCGAGCGGAACCTACTCCGACGAGATGAGCGTCGCGGCGCTCCGGCCGTGGGTCCGCGCGGCGACGAAGGCGGGCATGTACGTCACGCTGGACCTTCAGCCTGGCCGGGCAAACTTCCTCGCCCAGGCCAGGCACTACCAGTCGCTGCTGCGGCTCCCCGACGTCGGGCTTGCCCTGGACCCGGAGTGGAAGCTCGGCCCGCACCAGCTGCCGCTGCATCAGATCGGCAGCGTTGGCATCGCCGAGGTGAACAGCGTGGTGACCTGGCTAGCCCGGCTGACGGCTCAGTACCGCCTGCCCCAGAAACTGCTGGAGCTGCACGAATTCCGGCTGACCATGATCGGCGACATCCGCCAGCTGGACACCCGCCACCAGGACCTGGCCGTTGTGATCAACATGGACGGCCAGGGTGCTCCGTCGACGAAACAGCAGACCTGGGCAGCGGTGGTGGCTGGCGCGCCCAGCGGCGTCTTCTTCGGCTGGAAGGACTTCTACGTCAAGGACACCCCGATGCTCGGTCCCCGCGCGACCCTGCTTCACGAGCCCCAGCCGATGCTGATCTCATACCAGTAACACGGCCGCGGGCAACGGGGCGGGGGAGAGGTGCATGCGGTTGCGGCGGCCGGGCGGCAATGGCGCCACGGAGGTATGCCGACGTCCGGCGGCACGTGAGCTGAGCCTGCTAGCGGACGCGTTGCGAGCCGAGACCATCGGCGGGGGCCTGCTGCTCGGCGCGGTCGCCGTTGCCCTCGTCCTGGCTAACACCGGCGCTCACAACTGGTACGCCGGCTTGCAGCACTTCGCTTTCGGCCCGGCCGCCCTGCTGCTGCACATGAGCCTCGAGTCATGGGCTGCCGACGGCCTGCTCGCGATCTTCTTCTTCGTGGCCGGACTGGAGCTCAAGCGCGAGCTGGTCGCCGGAGAGATGCGCCGGGCGACTGCGGCCGCCGTTCCGGTCGCGGCCGCGATCGGCGGCATGGTGCTGCCCTCCCTCATCTACCTGGCGATCAATCTCGGCCGTCCGACGGTGACCGGCTGGGCCATCCCGTCGGCCAGCGATCTGGCGCTCGCGCTCGCCGTCCTCGCGGTCACCGGGCGATTCCTGCCCGCAGCACTCCGGGCTTTCCTGCTCACGCTGGTGGTAGTGGAGGACATCGGAGCGATCATCGTGATCGCCGTCGCGTACACCGGCAGCATCAGGGTGATCCCGCTGGTCTGCGCCGGCCTGCTGCTCGTGATGTTCTGGCTGCTTCAGCGCATCCGGCTCACCTTCTGGTGGCTCACCGTACCGCTGGCCCTGGTGATCTGGGCGCTCGTGCACGCAGCTGCGGTGCACGCGACGGTAGCTGGCGTCGCACTCGGGCTGCTCATCCCGGTACGAGCCAGCGACGGCGAGCAGGCGCCGGCCGAGCGCCTCGAGCACCTCATCCGGCCGCTCTCGGCCGGCCTGGCAGTGCCCGCCTTCGCCCTGCTGTCAGCCGGGATCACCGTCTCCGGCGATACGCTCCGAACGGTCGTGACCGGGCCGATCGGTCTTGGCGTGCTCGCCGGACTGGTCGTCGGGAAGCCGGCCGGCGTCTTCGGCTCCGCTTACCTCACGGCCCGGTTCACCAGGGCGCACCTGAGCGCGGGGCTGGACTGGGCGGACATCTTGGCCGTCGCGGTCCTGTCCGGCATCGGTTTCACAGTTTCGCTGCTGATCAGCGACCTGGCATTCGGCCCGTACTCGGCCGCGGCAGGCGTGGCCAAGATGGCCGTGCTGGTTGCGTCCGTGCTCGCGAGCGCGTTCGCCTGCGCCCTGCTGCTGGCCCGGAACAAGCACTACCGAAGGCTGCGGATCGACGAGACGGCCGCCTAGGCCAGCAGATCGGGCTCAGTGCGCGCCACCGTCGCGCAGTCCGCGGCAAACGTGATCACCACGTCCACGTGCTCACCCGCCAGCACCAGCGGCATCCAGTACTTTGCGTCATCCCACATCGCGGCGAACGGCAGCTGGTCCTCGGCGAACCACCTCGGTGCGATCTCCTCCGACTCAGCCGGCTCGCCCTGGTACACCGAGGTGACGAAGACTTCCGCGGTCTGATCCCATGACGGCCTCGCCGGGAACCGGAACTCGATGCTCGCCATGTGCTGAACCGAGTCAGCAGCCACCACGAGGCCCGACTCCTCCTCGACCTCGCGCACTGCGGCGGCCGCCGCCTTCTCGCCGTCCTCGATGTGCCCGCCGAGACCAACCCACTTGCCGGCCCCGAACCCGGCCTTCTTCATGCCCAGCAGCACTTCCGGGCCGGCTCGCGTCCGGCGCCTGATCAGGCACAGGCAGGTCTGGGTAATCGTCGGCATCGGCTCAGCGTAGCCGCCACCGGGTGCGGACGCGCCGCCGGCGGCCGCACACCGGCGTCAGGCGCCGCCGCGGGCGAGCGTGATCAACCTGTCCAGCACAGCGCCGTCACTGACCCGGAGCCCGTCATGCTCGTACTCGCTGGTGACCCACGGCCGCAGGCCGCGGATCGCGGCCGCCGTCTGCAGCGACAGTTCCCGCGGTACGTACATGTCGTTGAAGTACACCGCGGCGGCCGCCGGAACCTCGGTCCGGCCCAGCTGCCCGGCGTCGTACAAGGCGGGCCAGTCGTCTCGTTCGGCCAGCAGTTCGGCGGCCCCGGCCAGCGGCTCCAGCGCCGGGTCGAGACGGAACACCCACGGGTACACCATCTCGCCGGTGAACAGCAGCGGCTCGTCCCCGTCGACCGCGGCGGCGGGCGCGAACTCGCTGAACTCAGACCGCACCCGCTGCGCCGCCCACCTCGTCGCCGTTTGCTGGGCGTAACACGCCTCGTGCACCGTGGCATAGAGCGGCCCTGACGCGTACGACAACAACTGCGCGGCCCGGTGCAGGAAGTCATCGTTCAGTTCCTGGCCGGCGAACGGGGCTTCCAGCAGGTAATGCAGCGTGTGGGAGCCAGTACTCGAGCCGAGCAGCTGACCGAGCGTCTGGAATCGCTCCACCGTCAGCGGGCCGGCACCCGGCAGCAGCACCGGCGCCCCGCTCCGCTCAGCCCGGTCCAGTGCCCTGGCGACCCGGCGGGCAGCGTCGATGTCCTGCGGATACCGCTCGTAATGGTCCCGGCAGTTGGCCGCGACCTTCTGGTAGGTGAGCCGGTACACCTCGTCCGCAGTGGCTGCCAGGCCCGGCAGCCCGCCGGTGAGGAAAGCTTCGCTAAGACCCTCTGGCGCCATCGACAGGTAGCTGACCGTGCAGAAGCCGCCGAAGCTCTGGCCGAGCACAGCCCACGGCGCGCCGCCGGTGAGCTGCGGCCGGATCAGCTCAGCGTCCCTGATGATCGAATCAGCCCTGAAATGGGCAAGGTAGTCTGCCTGAACTCTGGCGGGGCCGAGCCGGGCCAGGGTCTGCCGGGTGGCCGGCGTGGAACGCCCGGTCCCGCGCTGGTCGAGCAGCAGCACCCGGAAGTCTTTCAGAGCCCGGTCCAGCCAGGTATCCCTGCCGACCGGCCGCGGCGAGCCGAAGCCGGGACCGCCCTGCAGGAACAGCAGCCACGGCAGCTCGGCCGGTGCCCCGGGCGACGCCGGGTTGTCGGCTCCGGCAACTTCCCGTGCGAAGATCTCGATCTGGTCGCCGTCCGGCTTGCCGTGGTCAAGCGGGACAGTGAATACGTGCTCGGTAAGCACAGTGCCTGGCTGACGGTAACTCAGCATGATCAGCACAGTAGCGTCCCCGGATGCCGTCGCCGGATTAACATAACCGTCAGGACAGACAAAGGCCGCTAGCCCTTAACCACCAACAGGAGCCAAATGCTCGGACTGCCGACTGCCGAAGAGCAAGGCCGACCGGTCCCGCGGGGCCCGGCCGCCGCGTTGTTCGCGGCCGACCAGGCATCGCGCGGCCTCGGCATGGAACTGCTGCATGTCGGCCGCGGCACTGCCGTGGTGCAGATGCGCGTCGCGCTGCAGATGCTCAACGGGCACTCGATCGGTCACGGCGGTTACGTCTTCATGCTGGCCGACACAGCGTTCGCCTGCGCGTGCAACAGCGATGGCCAGCCCACCGTCGCATCCGGCGCGGACATCAGCTTCATCGCACCGGTGCACGAAGGCGATGTCCTGGTGGCAACCGCTGCCGAGCGGTCCCGCTACGGCCGCAGCGGCATCTACGACGTCACGGTCCGCCGTGGCGACGAGGTCGTGGCCGAGTTCCGCGGCCGCAGTCGCAGCCTGGGCTAAGCCCGCGCGTGCGGGCAGCAGCGCTGGAACGCTGCAATTCCTGACCGGGAACGGGGAACTTCGGGGCTGGTCCGGACACAACAGGACGTGACCATGGCTGCGAACACCGGCTACTCCGACACCGCACTCTGGCGGGCCGCGGCGGCCGGGGAGCACGCGGCGTTCGGGCAGCTGTTCGACCGGCATGCGGGGGCCGTCTACAACTACCTGTACCGGCGCACCGCTGACTGGTCAGCCGCGGAAGATCTCACGGCGGCCGTGTTCCTGCAAGCCTGGCGCCGGCGCGGCGAAGTCATCTTCGACCGCGACTCGGCTCGATCAGCAGGCCGCCGCGCTGGCTCTCGGCGTCTCGGTCGGCACCGTCAACTCGCGACTGCACAGGGCACGGCAGCGCCTCGCCAGCGACCTTCGTGAAGTGAAGCCCGCCTCCGTGCGGAACCAGGGGGAGGACCAGTGAACCCCATCGACGAGCTGGCGAGCTTGCTGCCTCCCCGGCCGGCCAGCCGGGAGCTGCCGCGTCGCGATCAGCACGAAGCCGATCTGCTAGCACTCATCGAAGCTGACCAGGCAGCAGGGCCGCAACGGTCATCCGAGTCAGCCGGGGACAGGCGCCTTCGGTGGCTCCGGCCGTCCGCGGCCGCCATTGCCGTCGCCTGCGCCGTTGTCATCGTCGCAGTGGCCGCGATCGCGGTGCGCGGGCTGTCTGGCTCTGGCCAGAAGCCGGGCACCGGGCCTGCCAGGCCCGAGTCCTCACGGGGCAGCGGCGCGCCGGCCGGACCTCCGGCAGGCAGCCCGCTCACCGCCACCCGGCACTGGACGGTGCCCGCGGGCAGCTTCACCAGCATCGATGTGAGCACGAGCGACGGACCAGTCACGATCATCGGCAGCGCGGCAGCCTCGGCCTCGGTCACGGCGACACCGAGCTACCGCGGCGCAGCTCCGGCGATCAGCTATTCCGTCAACGGGGGAACCCTGGCCGTGCGCGCTCAGTGTCCGCAGGAACCGCACTGCCGGGTCGCGCTATAGCTCGTGGTTCCGGCCAGGCTGCCGGCGCGCGCTGCAACGGATCTGGGCAGCGTCCGGCTGACCCGGCTGAGCTCAGGCGCTGTCGCTGATTCGCAGCTCGGCAATATCTACCTGACCCGGGTAGCCGGAGTGGTCACGGCGTCGACCGGACTAGGCCAGGTCAGTGCCACCGGCCTCACCGCGTACCGGGCAACCCTGACGACACAGCAGGGCTCGGTCGACGCAACGTTCTCGGTCGCGCCCGAACTGGTCACCGCATCGAGCCAGCTCGGTTCGGTTACGATCCAGTTGCCGTCGGGTACCAGCTATGCGGTCACGGCGACTGCGGATCTGGGTAGCACGTCTGTCACCGTGCCGCAATCGCCCGTTTCCCGACATGTCGTTAAGGCAAGCAGCCAACTCGGCGCAGTGACGGTGAG